>JANRJX010000116.1:0-54611 GCA_033763755.1 Chloroflexota bacterium | reverse complement strand
TTGGTGAGACGGTTCTTCCAGAGTGTGGAATTGACGCGCTCCTCAATGAAGTACGGGCGAGGAGCAGGCGTGGTGTAAAACCAGGTGCGGGCGTCGGTTGCCATCAGTCAGTCTCTTTTCGTTCCGTGCATGTACTGAATGCTGATAGTGTAACGTATCTTACGCGCCGACTCCAGTTGAATCTCTTTCGACCCACGCGACGACATATTCGAGATAGGCTTCCCAAATGGCGGGGAAGCGCGTCACGTTCGGAATATGATTGACTTCCAGCAGGTAGCGGCTGCCATCGGCGGCGACCATGTAATCGTTGGCGATCACATCCAGCCCAAAGGCTGCTTTCAGGTGGCGCGTGTCCGCCAGCAGTTCAACATCGATCTCCATAAAGTCCGCCTGGGCATGATGGATCGACTTGAGCCAGTCATCGCCTTCGAGTTTGATCTGCCAGTACTGTTCGCCGATCATGACGACGCGCACCGCCTGCCCGCTGATAAACGGCTCAATCACGGCGGCGTCTTCGCCTTGCCATGATCCTGTGAAGCGCTGCTTGTTTTCGCCGCAGTGCCAGTTGCCCCACTTGGCGACTTTTTCGCTGTCGCTATCGACGCGCATGTGTGGCGTGGCGTAGCCGCGCGGGAAACCGAAGCGGGTATGCTGCAAGGCGCGGACGAGGCAGGGCAGCTTGAGGCGGCAGTCCAGCATGGCGCGGGCGTTGGGCAGGCACGCACCTTTCCAGAATGCCAGCCCGGTGATGAAGTCGAAGTCGTTGTCGTAGATGGCGTGGTAGACCAGCTTGGCGGCTGGCACAAAGCGCGGGCGGCTGTCCGTTTCCACCCACAACTGCCCGTCCTGCACGACGATACCCGGCAGCGTGACGCGCGCCAGCACAGGTACATCCAGCCGCGCGCGAATGGCATCCGACTCCGGCTCGTCCAGACCGATGATACAGACATACTCCTTCATAATGTCCTTCCTGAACTCTTGTAGACCACTGGTATTGTAGTGAGTATAGGAAGCGGATGCAATCCTTTCCAATCTATCGGTTTCAGTACTCGTGACTGATCAGCCCTCGTAATACGCTAATGCTGCCAGAAAGTCCGCTGCCTCTGCCACGAGCGCCTCGCGCTCCTCTGCGCTGATATGCCTGAGTGCCAGCACATTGTTTCCCATGCGTGGGTTGTTTCGCAGCACCTGTTCATGGCGGATCAGGAACGCCCAGTAGAGCGAATTGTACGGACAGGCACGCTCACCTGTGCGCTTTTTGGGATCGAAGTAACACCCCTTGCAGTAGTCGCTCATGCGGTTGATGTAATGGGCTGAGGCGATATAGGGCTTTGTCGCAATCTGTCCACCATCGGCGTTGAGTCCCATGCCAATCACATTGGGCAAGACCACCCAGTCATACGCATCGACGTAAAAGGTCAGAAACCAGTCGGAGACCTGGCGCGGGTCAATGCCCGCCAGCAAACAAAAGTTGCAGATGATCATCAGACGTTCAATGTGGTGATTGTAACCGTCGTCGATCAGGCGTTGGACGACGGTCTGGATGCAGCGCATGTTGGTTTGCGCCGTCCAGAACATGGAAGGCATCGGTCGGGTGGCGTTCCAGGTGTTGCTCTCGCGCAGTGCCGGCATTTGCTGCCAGTAGCGCCAGTACATGAATTCGCGCCAGCCTAAAATCTGGCGCACAAACCCTTCGACGGCATTGAGCGGGGCATTGCCCATCCGGTATTCCATTTCCGCTGCGCGTATCATGTGCAGCGGGTCCAGCAAGCCAATGTTCATCAACGGCGAGAGCTGCGAGTGAAACAGCACCGCGTAGGTGCTGCTCATCGCGTCTTCGTAATCGCCAAACGATGGCAAGCGGTGCTTCAGGAAATCCTGAAACGCTGCCTCTGCATGTGCATGGTCAACCGGCATAGCAAAGTGATCCGCACTTCCCACACCGTGATCCATGTCGGTTACTTCCCGCATCACGGTCTGGGTGATGTCATCAGGGGGAAATACAGGTAAGGCGGGCGGCGTTACCCCTTTGGGAAGGGGCTTGCGGTTGTCGCTGTCGAAGTTCCATTTATCGCCAACAGGTTTGCCGCTGTCATCCATCAGGATGTGAAAATGCCTGCGCATTTCGCGGTAGAACGTTTCCATGATGTACCGCTTGCCCGGCTGTGGTGCTGGAAAGGGCGAAAAGCGTTCGACGAGAAATTGTGCGTTGGGCAGCAGGTCTAAGGGGATGGCGAGGTCGTCTGCGAGCCGGGTTTGTTGGTAAACGCGCATGTCAAATTCTGCGCCCAACATCATGACGATGCGCTGCGGGTGATAAGCGTCCTGATGGTCGCGCAAGCCCTGCGAGAAAGTGTCGCAGCGCCGATAATCTACTGTGTAACCCTGCTGACCGAGCGCCTGTGCATAATGGCGCATGGCGCTCAAGAGCAGCACCAGCTTCTTTCGCTGGTAGGGCAGATGACGAATGCGTGCCTGACTTTCGATGAACAACACGACGATATTGTCTTTATCATGGTGCTGAAGCGCTTCATCGAGCGCGGGATGTGACTTCAGGAGTTGATCGCCGAGGATCCAGACAGTGATCGGCTGTGGTTGGGGCATCGTTCGCGCGTTCGCTTAACCTGCGGAGCCTTTATCATCGATCACTATCCGCCTTTCGACAAGTCAGGGTGAGTGATGCGAGATGAGAGAATAGTACAGGAAGCGGATGCAATGCGCAGGGTTGCAACGTGCGGCTTAATGCTACACTTGAAGTATGCCTACTTTACTTCGCATCCTCCTCTTCACTCTTTGCCTCGCGCTCAGCATCGTCGTGCTGACAATCGCCATCGGGCGTGCGCAGCCGCGCGGCGAGCAGTTGATATTTGGCATGGCACGTTTGCCGAACGGGGACATCATGTGGGCAGATGTCGATAAGTGGATTACTGCACCGCTTATGCGAACACCTCATATAAGTGAAACAAGTCTGGTTTGGTCGGTTGATGGTTCACAACTGTTCTTTTATCAGTACAGCTATGAAATACCGGATCTCAGCGCATTGTGCGTCTTAACTCTGCAAACACGCACCCATCAATGCACAACACTCTCCAATGATTTTAGCGTCCCCAGACGCATGGTGCCATCTACGGATGGCACAAAGGTGATCGTCGGAGTTGGGAATCAAGAGGGAGCAACAGATTTGTACGTCTGGGAAGTAGATCGGTCTATCACGCCTTTGGCTGTCATGCCGTTTCGGGTGGACAACATTGAGTGGGCAGTGAATGATGTGATATACGTGAGTGGAAATCGTGAGGATGCTTTCAGAATCAATAGCGTGTCCTTAAACGATGGTGCAGTTCGTACAATCCTTGAGATGCCGCGGTCACTCTATGTGGATTTTTGGTCTGACCTGTCGCCCGATGGTCAAGCGCTCGCTGCAAGAGTGCCAGTTTCCAATACTCCTTGCGGCGCTGCATATCTTTATGCTCAGGGTGGTTCTTGCGGCGCTCTTTATGAGCTTCGAGTGATCGAATTCAACGACCTGTTGCAAAACAGCTATGAGTGGAATAGTTTACCAACCCTAAACGAGAATATCTTTGAGTTTGCCTGGTCAGATGATGGTGACCAAATTGCGTATCTGCAAAAAGATGCAACCAATCTGACGAGCAATGTCTTCACAATTGACCTTGCTTCTGGTTCTGTCAGGCAGTGGACAAACGTGCCTGCGCAGTACACGGGCATCTTCTATTCACCTACTGAGGCATATCTATCGTACATGACCATAAATCCAAGTCAGCATAATATTATTGCTGTAAATGTTCGTCCGTTGGAGGAAAGTTCAGGACCACTTACACTCTTTGAGTGCCTATGGTGTACTGGAATGTCACAAGCGCAATGGCGACCGCGTTAGCCCTACACCCCATTTCACTTTGCGTTCTTTGCATCTTGGCGGTTAAACTCATCTCAATTAGCGCTACAACTAACACACTATCGCGACACACTCAGGACGCACCTCATGACCGACGCACGGCGCACGCTGGGTCAGCGTGGCGAAGCAATCGCCCGCGACCACCTGCTGCGCAAAGGCTATACGCTGCTGGCGCAGAACTGGCGCTGCCCGCTCGGCGAACTCGATCTCGTCATGCGGCAGGGCGGCACGGTCGTGATCGTCGAAGTGCGCACGCGGCGCGCGGGGACAGAGGCGGGCTTTGCCAGCGTGGACGCGCGCAAGCAGGCGAAGCTGGCGCGGCTGGCACAGGCGTTCATGAGCGCGCGCGAACTGGACGACGCGCCGTGCCGGGTGGATGTCGTCGCTGTCAGATTCAACGCCGATGGTCTACACGGCACGCTTTCACACGCGGAGGATGTGCTTGAGTGGTGAGGTGATCGTGATCCTCGGTCCCACCGCCAGCGGCAAGACGGGGCTGGGCATTGCGCTGGCGCGGCGGCTGAACGGCGAGATCGTCAGCGCGGACAGCCGCCAGATGTACCGCTACATGGACATCGGCACTGCCAAGCCGACGCCGGAACAGCGCGCCGCTGTCCCACATCACCTGCTTGATGTCGTCAATCCCGACGAAGACTTCTCCCTGTCCGACTTTATCGCCCACGCCCGCCGCGCCATAGACGACATCCACGCGCGCGGCAAGCGGGCGCTGCTGGTCGGCGGGACAGGGCAGTACATCACGGCGCTGCTGGATGGCTGGTCGATCCCGCCCGTGCCGCCGAACGAAATACTGCGCGCCGAACTGGAGGCAGAAGCGGCGGCGCACGGCGCGGACGCGCTTTACGCCCGCTTGCAGGCGCTCGACCCGGCGGCAGCAGCGAACATCCATCCCAACAACATCCGCCGCGTTGTGCGCGCGCTCGAAGTCTGCCTGACGACCGGGCAGCGCTTCAGCGATTTGCAGCGCAAGCAGCCGCCGCCGTATCACGTGCGCTACATCGGGCTGACGCTGGAACGTGACGCACTGTATGCCCGTGCTGACCAACGCTTTGACGACATGATCGCCGCTGGCTTTGTCGATGAGGTGCGCGGGCTGCTGGCGGCAGGCTATGATCGGCGGCTGCCGTCGATGAGCGGATTAGGCTATGCCGAACTGTGCGCGCACCTGCTCGACGGCGAGCCGCTGGCGGAGGCGATAGCTCGCGCCAAAGGCAACACGCACGACTTTATCCGCCGCCAGTACACCTGGTTTCGCGGGCATGATCGCGGCATCCGGTGGTATGATGTGACGGAGGCGGGCAGTATGGATGAGCTTGTTGAGTGGGTGATGGGTGGTGATTGATGCAGTTTCTGCGACGTGGCGAAAACCCGAACCTGCTGATCGGTATTTTCATGCTGCTGCTGCTGGCGTTCCTTGCCGGTCCGAACACGCTGCCGCGCATCGTGGCGGACATCGTGCCGGATTACGTCTTCAGCGGTGTGCCGTGCGACTGGCTGCGTCGTTCTGACGACCGCGCCCGCCATCAATCGCTGCTGGGGCGGCGCGTCACCAACCCGTTTGAACTGACCGTCGATTCGTCAGCCATCCCGCTGGAAGGCTCCGGGTCGCTCACCATCCGCATCACCATTCGCAACAATTCGCTCGGCACGGTGCCACTCATCTACAACCCGAATCAGATCATGGTGGGCGATAACGGCACCACGGGCATGGGCATCATCTTCAGCAATACCAACTCGCTCAACGGCATCTTCCCGCCGCGCGCCCCCGACCCTGCCAGCTTCCCCGAAAGCGACGTGCGTCTGCTCGGTCCGCGCCAGTCGTGTGTGGTGACGATCAGCATTCCGGCGGGCAACGTGCTGATCGATCCGGTACTGACCAGCGGCACGGCGGAGGTGCGCGCGTACTATCGCAGCAACGCGCGCGGCGCGATTACGCCGGGGGGAGGCGTCGTTATCTATCCCGATCAGGGCTTGTGGCAGGGGTTTGTGCAGTCCGCGCCGACGGTCATCGGGCGCGCGGGGGTGTAGGGATGTTGATTTCAAATCAACATCTGCCATTTCCATCACACCCCGGCGTGATCCTGCAGCACTTTGACCGCGCTGGGCGTGAAGCCGAGCGTGACCGACTCACCGCGCGCGGGCAGCACCAGCCCAGGATTATTGAACGTATCCACGTTGAGATACTGCTCTTGTAACCGCGTGCGCACACGCACTACGGAGCCGAGAAAGTAGATCTCATCCACCGTCGCAGTCAGATGATTGCCGCCGTTCAGTTCGGGATTGAGCGCAATCGACTCCGGACGCAGCGCAATCGAGACACTGCCATCCAGCCCTTCGAGTGAGTCCGCCGTCTGAATATGCTGCCCGTCCAGCGCAACTTTGCCACCTGCTTTATCCGCTACCGCCGCCTTCATCACGTTCAGCGTACCGATGAACGACGCGACGAACTGCGTCTCCGGCTGGTTGTAGATGTCGCGCGGCGACCCCACCTGTTCTACCAGACCGCGATTCATGACGACGATGCGATCGGCAATCGACAGCGCTTCTTCCTGATCATGCGTGACGAAGATGGTTGTGATGCCCAACTGCCGTTGAATCGAGCGGATTTCCTGGCGCAGCGACATGCGGATTTTGGCGTCGAGTGCGGACAGCGGTTCGTCCAGCAGCAGTACCTGCGGTCGGATCGCCAGCGCACGCGCCAGCGCCACACGCTGCTGCTGCCCGCCGGAGAGCTGGCTGGGGAAGCGAGAGCCGAACTCTTTCATGCCGATGATGTCGAGCATTTCAGCGGCGCGTTGGTTCATATCTGTGCGGCTCGCTCCCGCTACCTTCAGCCCGAAGCAGATGTTGTCCGTCACCGTCATATTCGGAAACAGCGCGTACTGCTGGAACACCATACCAATGTTCCGGCGGTTGGCGGGCACACGTGTGATGTCTTTGCCCTGCAGCTCGATTGTGCCGGAAGTTGGCTGCTCAAAACCGGCGATCATCCGCAGCACGGTTGTCTTGCCGCAGCCGCTGGGTCCCAGGAAGGCGACAAACTCGCCCCTGTCAATCGACAGGTCAAATGAGCGCACCGCAACTGCTTTGCCGAATTCCTTGCGCACATGGGAGAGAGTCAGAAATGTCATGATAACTCCAGAAAAGTGCGCACTCAGCGCGTCAGCGCCTGCCGCGCCAAACCTGCACGACGGTTACCGATGATCGAAATGAAGACGATGCTCAGCCAGGTGAAGGCAAAGCTGATGATCGACAGCGCGGTCGCCTGGTCTGCCTCGCGGTAGCTCAGGTCAAGCATGTACGGCGAAAATGCCGGCTGCGACAGCAGTGACGAAATCGTAAATTCGCCCAGCACAATCGAGAATGTGATGAAACTGCCGTTGAGAATTGCGACGACCAGATTGGGCAGGATGACGTTCCACAGGATCGTTCCCCAGCCTGCACCCAGACTTTGCGCGGCTTCCGTCAGAACGCGCAGATTAATCGCTTGTAGCCCGGCATCGATTGAGCGGTAGAAGAACGGGAACGAGATGACGATGTAGCCGCCGAGCAGCAGCACGTACAACCCATCACTGCTGTTAGTGAGCGGCGTGCCGTTGAAGAAACGAATGAGACCAAACGTGAGCAGAATCGGCGGAATGACCAGGGGTATCAGCGTGAAGAACTCGATCATCGGGCGCAGATGCGGCAGTCGCAGATGCACCCAGTACGCCGTTGGCACGATAAGCGCTGTGCTTAGGACAATTGTAATCAAGCCCGAGCGTACCGAGAACAACAGCGCTTCAGCAAAACCCGGTGTGCGGAAGACTTCGATGTAAGCGTTCAGCGTGAAGCCACGCGGTGTTGTCAGCGACGCCCACAGCATCGCGATCAGCGGCAGGACCAGATAGACAAAGGCAACGCCGAACAACACCCACGCCAGCGGAGCAGTCCTGAGTCGATTCATCGTCTGCTCCTTTATACAGTGCGCCGCAGCCAGCGTTCGGCGCGATTGCGGCTGTAGGTATAGATCATGACCGTGATGGCGATGACGAGGATCATGCTGAATGCCAGTGCATAGCCTAACCCCGGATCGCCAAATGTGTCGGTTCGAAACTGATTGGCGACGACAATCGTGATGGCGAACGTTTGCCCGACGGCGCCGAGCAGTGCTGACGCTGTCACATATGTGCTAAAGGCATTGGCGAAAAGCAGCGCTAACGCGCCCAGGAGCGCCGGCATCAAAATCGGCACGCCGACATAGCGCCAGTACTGCAAACGCGTCGCTCCCAGATTCTGCGAGGCTTCCACCCATTCACGCCGCAGACCGTCCAGCGCCGGCACCATGATCAACACCAGCAGCGGTATCTGAAAATACGTGTAGACGATGACCAATCCCCAGAAGCCATACAGAAACGTTTGCGGGTCAATCGCCACACCTGTCGGGCGGAGCAGTTGGTTAAGCAACCCCACACGCCCCAGCAACGCCACAAACGCGAAGACCAGCGGCAGACCAGCGAAATTTGCAGCGACGCCGGAAAACGACAGTACCGCATTGCGTATCCAGGCGGGTAAATTGCCAACCGTGATCGCCCATGCCAGCCCTGCACCTATCACGCCGCCGCTGATCGAGGTCAGGATGCTGACCAGAATCGTTGAACGATAGGCTTGTGCAATAGTTGGGTTGCTGAGGTTGAGCAGATTGTTGAGGGTCACCGCCCCGCTTCCATCAGTCAACGCGCGCTGCACAATCGACCAGGCGGGCAGTATCAGGAAGACCATGACGAACGCCAGAAACGGCAACAGACCGACCCAATCGATTGAGAAGGGGATTGCGAAGTCATTCGCGCGTTTTCGTTTGAGCGGTTGAACGGTCGTTGTGGTCGCCATTGTGCGCCCTCGCGATGAAAATAAGCAAAAGGTGTCTCGAAAGAAGAATAGAGATAATGTCGTATAACATTGAACTCACCCCGCATAGACTCCGCTTGATAGTGGGTCGTACCCCTCTTCGCACGCGGAGAGGGGACGGGGGTGAAGTTCTTGCGTATGCGGGTACAGCTTAGTTGTAGGTAATGCCGACTTCGGTCGCCCAGTTATCACGGACGAACTGCAAGCCAGTTTCGAGCTGTTCCAGCGTCGGGAAGACCACCGGGGCGCCGACGACGGGCAGTTTTTCCAGCAGCGCATCGGGGATGACGCCGCGTTCCATCATATCGTCGAAGCGTACCGGGCGGGCATAGCCTTCCAGCCACAGCAAGCTGCCTTCGTCGCTGTAGACAAATTCCATCCACAGGCGGGCAGCGTTCGGGCGCGGCGCGTACGCATTGATGCCGCACAGGTAAACGCCTGCGAGCGTGCCGCTGGCGGGATAGATGATTTCGATCGCTGCCTGGTCGGCGTTGTTGTCACGGTTCGCCAGTGCGTTGTAGTCCCAGCGCAGGGTGATGGGCAGTTCGCCGCTGACCAGCGCGGCGGGCGTCCACGCGGTGGGGACCAGGTTGCCGCTTTCTGCGAGCTGGCGGAAGAATTCGATACCGAGTTCGGGGTTGTCCAACGTGCCGCCGTTGCCCAGTGCTGCTGCCCACACGGCGTGCGTGTTCTGGCTGCCCGCCACCGGGTCATTGATGGCGATCAGACCGCGCAGACGCGGGTCGAGTAGATCGCTCCAATCCTGCGGTACGAACGGCACCGCATCGACGTTGACTTCAAACGCCAGCGTGCCGTAGTAGTTGCCGTACCAGAAGCCTTCTTCGTCCTTGATTTCGGCAGGGATGCTGTCCCAGGTCGAGACCTTGTACGGCTGGAGCAGATTGGCATCCTTCGCCTGCTGTCCCCAGATGAAGCCGACGTCGATCACGTCCGGGTTCTGCGGACCGCTGTTACCGGCGTTGGCACGAATCTGTTCGATTTCTTCGGCGGAGCTGGCTTCGGGAGTCAGGTCGGTGTGCTCCAGGAACGGATACAGATCTTCGAAGAACGCGCGCTTGACGCCCGCATAGTTCGCCCAGTCGTCTGGCAGCGCGGTGGTCGTCAGCGCGCCTTCCGCACGCGCTGCTTCAATGAGCGCGTCCAGACCGCCCGCTGCGTCCAGGTCAATCGGACCGGGTGCGGGAGGAAGGGGCAGTTCCGGCATTGGGGTGGGCGTGCCGGTTTGAGCCAGCGCAGGCAGACCGCGCGCCATGAGGGCAGCGAGGACGCTCATTTGCAGGAAGCGACGACGAGAAAAGTTCATCGAACGAGCCATGCAGGTTCTCCTTACGAGTTTACGCATGAAAGTGCCAAATTGGGCAACCGAACTGTAGCGCGCGATTGTTAAAGACAGTCGCAACACTTGTTAACATTGGATCACAATTATTAAGACAAGGGAGGAAATGGCGTTCCTGCTCTCTTCGTAGTACACTTGTTCAATCAACTGGCAACGCACACGAGGAGCAGCCACTATGCTCTTTATCCTTGATGGTTACGCGCTGGCGTACCGTCACTACTTCGCGCAGCAGCAGAACCGCCTTTCAACCGCCACAGGCGAACCGACCGGTGCGGTCTTCGGCTTCGCGCGCACGCTGCTGGACATCCTGACCAAAGACAAGCCGCAGTACCTCGCGGTCGCCTTTGATGAAGGCATGAGTGGGCGCGACCAGCTCTACGCCGAATACAAAGGTACGCGCGAGAAAATGCCTTACGACCTGGAGACGCAGATCGCGCGCATCGAAACGCTGGTCGAAGCCTTCAATATTCCCATCCTCGCGCGCGACGGCTACGAGGCGGACGACCTGATGGGGACAGTGGCGTGTCAGGCGGCGGCGCAGGGTGTGGAGTGTCTGATCGTCACGGGCGACCGTGACCTGCTGCAACTGCTGGACGAGCGCGTCAAAGTCCGGCTGGCAGTGCCGATGGCGGGCAAGCCGGAAGAGGTCTACGATGTCGATCGCTTTGTCGAAAAGTGGGGCTTCGCGCCCATCCGCCTGATCGATTACAAGGCACTGGTCGGCGATACGTCCGATAACATCCCCGGCGTGGCGGGCATTGGCGATAAAGGCGCGACCGCGCTTATCCAGCAGTTCGGCACGCTCGACGGCATCTACGCCAATCTCGACCAACTGGCGGCGGGCGTGCAGAAGAAGCTGATCGCCGGTCGCGATATGGCGTATCTCAGCTACAAGCTGGCGACTATCCACACCGATATCGATTTCCCGTTCGATCTGGAAAAGTGTGTCGCTCACGATTTTGACGCGCGCAAAGTACGAGCGCTCTTCCACGAACTGCAATTCGCCAGCCTGGTCAAGGTATTGGACAAGCTCAAGCCGCCGGAAGCCGACGAGCCGAGCGCGGACAGCATCCCGACGGACGAAGTCGTCAGCGCGCTCGATGTCGTCAAGACCATCATCGTGGATGACGAGGCGAAACTGGAGGCGCTGGTTACAACGCTCAATCAAGCGCAGTACATCGCTTTCGACACCGAAACCACCAGCACCGACCAGATGCTTGGCGCGCTCGTCGGCATCTCGCTCTCGGTCGATGGCGAAACGGGTTACTACATCCCGGTCGGGCATACAGGCGAACGCGGCGATCCCAACATGCTGTTCGCGCTGGAAGAAGCTGCACCCGTCGGTGCGCAGTTACCGCTGGCGCGTGTGATCGAAGCGCTGCGACCGCCGCTGACCAACCCCGCCATCGGTAAAGTCGCGCATAACGCCAACTATGACTGTGTGGTGCTGTCACGCTATGGCATTGACGTAGACCCGATGACGTTCGACACGCAGATTGCCGAATGGCTGCGCGGTGAGCCGGATGGACAGTTGGGGCTGAAGAAGCTTGTGCGGCGCGAAAAGAAGATCGAAATGACCGAGATCAGCGAATTGATCGGCAAGGGCAAGAAGCAGTTAACGATGGATCAGGTCGCCATTGATAAAGTTGCCCCCTACGCCGCCGCCGATGCCGTTTGCACCTACCGCCTGATGCAGCCGCTGAAAGACAAGCTGACGCACATGCGCGACGATGCCGAAGGGCGTGTCTGGCGGCTGTTCGAGCAGATGGAAATGCCGCTGGTATGCGTCATTGTGGCGATGGAACGCGCAGGCATCCTGATCGATATTGAAGCGTTAGCGCAGCAGAGTGCCGAACTGCAAGCGCAAATGAGCGTGGTCGAAAAGCAGATCTTCGAGAACAGCGGCGGATACGGCGCGTTCAACATCAACAGTCCCAAGCAGTTGAACGATGTGCTGTTCGGCAAGCTCGGTATCGAGGTCAAGGGCTTGAGCAAGACGGCGCACGGCTATTCGACCGATGCCGGGACGCTGGAACAACTGGCGGAAAGCTACCCACAGTTCCCGATTTTGCAACTGATCCTCGAATACCGCGAGCTGAGCAAGCTCAAAGGGACGTATGTCGATGCGCTCCCCGCGCTTGTCAACCCGGCAACCGGGCGTGTGCATACCGACTTCAACCAGACGGGCGCGAACAGCGGGCGCATGAGCAGCAGCAACCCGAACTTGCAGAACATCCCCAACCGCACCGAAGGCGGGCGCAAGATTCGCGGGGCATTCATCGCACCGCCGGATCATGTGCTGCTCTCAGTCGATTACAGCCAGGTCGAGTTGCGCATCGCTGCCCACATCGCCGCTGATCGCTACGGCGATACCGCGCTGCTGGAAGCGTTCGAGCAGGGGCAGGACATTCACGCCGCCACCGCTTCGATTGTCTATGACATCCCGCTCAACGAAGTCACCAAGACGCACCGTAATTTCGCCAAGCGCGTCAACTTCGGCATCCTCTACGGCATGGGCGCGTTCCGGCTGACGCGCGAAAGCAACCTGACGCTGGCGGAGGCGCAGAAGTTCATCGATACCTACTTCGCCCGCATCCCCGGTGTCAAGCGCTATATCGAGGACACCAAGGCGATGATGCGCAAGCAGGGCTATGTCGAAACGCTGTTTGGGCGTCGGCGCGTCTTTACCGGGCTGGATCGCGTCAACAAGACCGTCATCGGGCAGCTTGAGCGGGAAGCCATCAATATGCCGATTCAAGGCACGGCAGCAGACATCATCAAGCTGGCAATGATAGAACTGCACAGTGCCCTGTCCGCACGCGGCAAGGGCGAACGGCTGCTGTTGCAGGTGCATGACGAACTGGTTCTGGAAGCGCCCGCTGCAACTGCGCACGAAACTGCCGCGCTGGTGGTGGACATCATGGAAAGCGCTTACACGCGCTATGGCATGTCGTTCCGCGTGCCGATTCGCGCCAATGCACAGATGGGGCAGAACTGGCTGGATTTGAAAGCCGTTTGAAACGGTTAACAAGTTCATAAAGCGTAACGATTGTTTCTTAATCGAAAGGCGATGATGATTTCATCGCCTTTTCGATTGCGATTTTGTCGTGGGAAGCCCGTATTGATACGGAAACTTACTCTGGGAAGTTACGAAATTCTTGTATTTGTTTCAAATATCAACTAGAGTCTGCGCCGCTCTACGAGTCGATCTGAAAATTGAGTTTGCGTCAGTGCTTTCTAACGTCAAGGGGAAGATGCTATGAAGGTTCGTTTTGAGAATGCGCGCTGGATCGCCATCATCATCCTGGTTGTGGGGATTGCGGGCATCGTCGTTGGGCTGTTGTTCAACAATAACCCGGCAGGCATTGCCAATTTCATTCCTGCCCATGTGTTATGGCTGGGTGTATTGTGGGCGGTTGTCGGTATTCTACTTCTGATCCTGATTCGCCCCGGAGACGAACCTGGCATTGACGCCAATGCGATCAACAGTCTGCAATCGCGCATCAACACATTTGATACGCGCTTCAAAGACCTGGATGCGCGTCTCGATGCGCGCGTCGGCGATGTCGATAGCCGCTTCAGCAAGCGCGTCGGCGAATTTGAGCCGCGCATGGGCGACTTTGATACCCGCCTGAAGACGCTGGAAAGCGCACCCGCCCCGCGTATGATGGGCTTCTCCAAACCAGGCGAACCGGATGACCTCAAGGTGATTGAAGGCATCGGTCCCAAGATGGATGCCGCGTTGAAAGCGGCTGGCATCGATACCTTTGCCAAACTTGCCGCCGCCAGCGAAGGGCAAATCCGCGCTGCGATTGAAGCCGCCGGCATGAGCTTTGCTCCCAGCGTCCCGACATGGCCGCGGCAGGCGCAGTTCATTGTCGATGGTGATATGGCAGGCTTTGAGGCATATAGAGAGCAGTTGACCGCAGGGCGCGACTAAACGCAAGGGCAGACGTGATGAACCGTAAATTCCTGTTCCTTGTTCTGGTCGTGGCGGCGCTGTTCGGCGCTGCTTTTCTCGTCAGCGCGCAGCAGCAAAGCGGGCTGACGATTACCGGGGTGGACGACAGCGATTTCCCAACCATTCGCCTGTTTGCCACCGTCATTAACAGCGAAGGTAATTTCGTTTCCGGTCTGCGCGAGCCTGACTTTGAAGCCCGCGTTTCCGGCGACGACACCAGCGTCGTGCAGGTCGAAGAGGTCGTCACGGGCAGTGTTAATGCGTCGGTTGTGCTGGTCATCGACTCGAGCGAGAGCATGTTCAGTCAGCCACTCGAACGCACGCAGGCAGCCGCCAATATCCTGCTCGACCAACTGCGCGAAGGTGACGAAGTTTCTATCATTGATTTCGACAGCGGCTTCCGCATCGCCCAACCGTTCACGACCGATATTGCCGCCGCGCGTGCTGCCATCGCCGCCATTCGCGCGGGCGGCGTCACATCGCTCTATGACGCAGCATATGCCGGTGTTGAGCAGGCGGTGCAGGCGGCGCAGTACGACCGCCGCTATGTGGTGCTGATCACTGATGGACATGAGTTCGGTGGTTTCAGCGCGCGTTCGGCGACTGCCGCTGTCGAACTGGCGCAGGCGAACAATATCCCGATCTTCGCGGTCGGCTTCGGGTCTGTTTATGAGCCGTATCTGCGCACGCTCGGGGAAACGGTTCCGGGCGGTGGCACGTTCATTTTGCCCGACTCAGCAGGTGTCGAAGGCATTCTGAGCTTCATCAGCAACTTCATCACCGGGCAGTACATCATTACGATTGAACCTGACTTGGAACCAGATGGTTCACGCGCGCCGATTCAATTGACGACGGGCGACTTCAATACCAGCTTCGCCTACACGACGCCTGATTTGTACCCCGTACCTGCGGTTGATGGCATTCCCGGTACGCCGATTATCGAGCCTGTTCGTATCAGCACTGCCGGACGCGCGCCGCGCCTGCTCGAAACCATTAACATCTCGATTGACGGCAACCCCGTGCAGCAGTTCACGCGCGCCGATTTTGGCGATGCGATTACATCATTTGAAGGCTCGGTCTTGATCGACCCGCTGCAATTCGCGCCCGGTGCCTACACGCTCACGGTCGAGGCAGTCGATCAACAGGGGGCGAGCCGCAGCAGCAGCGAGACACTCGTCATTGGCTCATTACCCCTTATCTTTGAAACGACGGGTATTGACGCTAATGAAGTGATTGACGAAGACGCGCCGCGTACCGTCACCACAACGGTACAGCAATCGCAGACGCCGGTGCAAAGCGTGACCTTCGCGCTCAACGGTGAAGCGATCGGCGAAAGCACGAGCGAGCCGTACACGGTCGAAGTGCCGGTGCAGGACCTGGCGTCGGGCGACTACGTGTTGACTGTGACCGCGCGCAATCAGGCGGGGCAATCCGCAGTTGTGGAGATTCCGTTCAGCGTGCCAGCGCCGACACCCACGCCGACAGCGACCTTCACTAACACGCCGCTGCCAACCGCAACGAACACGTCTGTGCCCCCCACCAATACCGCCGTGCCGACGAACACCAGCGTACCACCGACCCCCGTCGCGCTCGATTGCGCGGTTACGGGCGTGACCGCGCTGGAAAGCATCAGTGACCCCGCGCGTGCAGTAAGCGTAACCAACGCATCAGCGGCAACGCTGGAGACTGTGACGTTTGCGATTGATGGCGAAGTCATAGACGAAGACACAAATGAGCCGTTCGTCGCCGTTTTCGACGCGACTGCGCTCGAACCCGGCGCGCACACACTGACCGTGACGTGCGTCAGCAGCGAAGGCGCGGAGCAGGTTGTCACCGTCAACTTCGCCATTGCAGAGCGTGAAATAACCCCAATAGCCCCATTCGGTATCGCGACGCTGACACCGACCGACGTGTTGCCAAGCGCGACGGAAGTGCCGCCGACCGCCACAGAGATTGCGCAGGTAGCGACGAATGTGCCGCAGACTAACACCATCGTGCCCACCAACACGACGGCAGTGCCGATTGCCTCGCCGATGCCGTTTGGCTTTACCCTGACGGGCATCAGCGAAGGTGACCTGCTAGAAGCGCAGTCGGTGCGCGTCGGCGCAGAATTTGCGGAAGGCGTGGAAGCCGCCAGCGTGCTGTTCGCACTGGATGGCTCGCCGTTCTTCAACGACACGTCTGCACCGTTTGAGACGCTCGTTAACCTGCAAAGCCTGCCTGGTGGCGAACACACGCTCGACGTGCTGGCGACCAGCACCGACGGGGCGACGGCGATGCAAAGTGTGTCTTTCAGCGTGCCGGAGCGCGCCGTGCTGCCCGCAGTCGTGGCGGAAGCGACGGTCGTTGCACCGACCGTCGCGCCGCCTGCCAGCGTCACCGCCGCCCCGACAGACACGAGTGCACCGACGGATACAAGTGCGCCTGCGACCACAGTAGTTCCGACGGATACTACGGCACCCACTGCTTCACCGCTGCCCTTCGGTTTCACGCTGACAGGCATCAGTGAGGGCGATGTGGTAAACGCGCCGTCCGTCCAGGTCGGCGCGGAGTTCGCTGAAGGTGTGGATGCCGCCAGCGTGATCTTCGCGCTTGATGGGACACCTTTCCTGACGGATCGCAGCGCGCCGTTTGAGACGCTGGTGAACCTGCAAAGCCTGACACCCGGTGAACACACGCTCGATGTGACAGCGACCAGCACAGACGGCGAGACGGCGAGTGAAAGCGTGACTTTCAGCGTTACCGCTCCCGCGCAGGTGGCAGATCCAACGGTTGCGCCGCCGACCGGAACACCGACTGACGCACCAACGAACACCCCCGAACCGACAGCAGCGCCAACGCCTGTGCCAGTGACGTTCACTCTGAGCGGCATCAGTGCGGGCGAGCAGGTGACGGATGATGTGCGTACGGTGCAGGCAGAGCCGGCTGAGGGCGTGGAAGCTGCAAGTGTCACATTTAGCCTGGATGGTGCGGAGATTGGCACAGATGCCGAAGCGCCGTTCACGGTAGAGGTGAACACCGCCAATCTCGAACCGGGTGATCACACGGTCAGCGCCGTGATGACCGACGCGCAGGGGCAGACGGCGGAGCAATCCGTCACGTTCAATGTTCCGATACGGCTTCAGGAGTGGCTGCTGATTCCGGGCTGTATTCTGCTGCTGCTGTTACTGGTCGCTGCGTGGTACGTCATGACACAGCGCGCCCGCCGCACAGAGTAAAGAAACGAAGGGGCGACCAAGCAGGTCGCCCCTTTATTTTTGTTTCACGCCTACGGCTCGCTGAACATGTAGCCGATGCCAAGCTGGTTCTGGATATAGCGCGGGCTGTCGGCGCGCGGTTCCAGCTTCTTGCGCAGTCGGCTGATGTTCACCCACAGGTACTGCGTTTCGTTCTCGTATTCCGGTCCCCACACTTTTTCCAGCAGCTGCTTGTGCGTCAATACCTGCCCGCGATTGGTGACGAGGATGTGCAGCAGGTCATATTCGATGCGCGTGAGTTCAATCGCCTTGCTGTTCAGGAATACCTCGCGGCGGGCGAAATCGATGTACAGATCGCCCAGTTGCAGCGGTTCGCGCGTGCGTTCTTGCAGCGTCATGCGCTTGAAGATCGTGTTGACACGCGCCATTAATTCCTCGTTGCTGATCGGGCGGGCGATATAGTCGTCCGCGCCGGAGTTCAAGCCGCGTAACTTCTCAGTCTCTGACGACTTGTCCGCCAGCAGAATGATCGGCACTTCCGTGCGCGCGCGCATCTTGGCGCAGCAATCAACACCGCTCATATCGCGCAGCGCCACGTCCATAATTACCAGGTCAAGCCGCGTGGCATTGACATCGCGCAGCGCTTCTTCGCCGTTGTCATACACCAGCAGCTCGTATTCCTGCTCCTCCAGCTTGCCGGATAGCTCCTGAACGAGCGTTGAACGTCCCTCGACGACCATCAGCGTATTCATCTGGCGGGCGGGCGCGCGCGTGTTGGCAGGCGCACCGGCAGCGACCGCATCTGGAGCCAATGCTGCCGGGCGTGGCTGCGTTGGCGCGGTGGCGCTTTCTGGCGCAACCACACGGGTGACGGCGGGCGGAGGCAGCGCCGCGCCCGCCATCGGCAGCCCGATGTTTACGGCGTAAGTGCCGTTGGTTTCGCGCTCCAGATAGACATGCCCGCCTTGCCGTGCCACCAGTTCACGACTAACATAGATCGCGAAGCCTGCCGGGTTTAACTGCCCGTTGCTGGCGCGCGGTCCGCTGAGCAGGCGCTGGATTTCCATCGCCGCCCCTTCCGTCAGATGCCCGATGATGGTGGCGACTTCCTTGTCGCGGCGGTCAATGGTCAGCGTGATCGGCTGTGCGGTTTGCAGGCTGAGCGCGACCAGCAGCAGGTTCGAGATCGCCCGTTCCAGCCGCAGTTCGTCTGCGCGGATGATCGGGATTTGCTGCTGAATTTGTGTGTGGATCATGCGGCTGTACGGGTGGAAGGCACGACTGTTGATCAAGCGCTGCACCACCGACGGCACATCGACGGCATCACGCCCGATGAGCGCGCCGCCCATTTCGACATTGTACAGATCAACAAAATTGAGCCAGAGCTGCCCGAAGCGCTCGAAATTGTCTTCCAGATCGCGCAATGCCTGGTCGCGTTCGCGCGGGCTAAAAGCGCTGTGCTGCTCCGTCAACATGCCAATCTGTGTCCGCACCTGCGCGTAGGGCATCCGTAGATGATCGCTGATCACCTCCTGCATCAAATCGCGCAGCGCCTCGTTCTGCGTCGTCGCGGAACGGTCGCGCAGCAAGCACGCCCAGTTGAGACGCACCGCGTCCAGACCTTCAATCTTGACGAATTCGACGCTCAGCGTGCGCCCGCCTTCCGCCAGCACCAGATCGACAATCGGGTATTCTTCCGACAGCAGGTTCGGCTTTGAGACGATGTGCTGTGCGTCGCGCAGTTGTACGGCGCTGCGCTGCGGGTCATCGGTACGCTGCGCCAGCAGGTTCAGCAGCAGTTCGGCGGGCTGGTAGTAGACCTCAGACGGTTGAATGCCGGTCATTTCGCTGAACTGTGGGTTGCAGAAGCCGATCTGGTCGTTCTCGTCAACGAAGAAGATGCCTTCGGAAATCGTGCGCAAAATCGCTTCCAGCCGCCCGGATTTCTCCCAGATGGTGCTGGTCAGCGTGATGCGCTCGAACATCTGCCCGGACGTACGCACCAGGTTTTCGATCAGGTTAGTGTCTTCTTCGGTGAAGGTTTGCCCCGCCCGTGCGCCGACGAACAACCCGCCAATCAGCCGCGTCGAGTCCGTGATCGGCACGAACATCACCTGTGGCGCGTAGAGCGCGTGGAACAGGGGCATCAGCGGACCGGTCTGGACATCGCGCGTATCGTACAGCAGCGGGCGGTTGTTGGCGTCAATCTGCTCCAGCAGTTGGTGCAGTGTGCCAGCATCCGCCAGATGATGGAAAGCAACGCGCGCTTCGTCGTTGCCTGTGTCCAGCAGCGCGTTATCGACCCGCCCTTCCGCACCATCAAACAACCAGACCAGCGCCGCGCCCGCGTGTGGCACTTCTTCGACCAGTTCGCGCAGCACCTTTGAGACTTCGTGCGGCGCGCTCACATTGGCAAAGCGTTCCCAGCCGCGCAGCAAATGCTGGCTGCTCTGCACGTTGACGTACTGCGCCTGATACTGCGCGACTTTTTGCAGCGCCACGACGAACTGCGCGGCGAACGGTTCAAAGACGATCAGATCTTCATGGCGCAGCGATGTCCCCGGCTGCGCGAAGATACCCATCGCGCCTACGGTCTGATCCTGGAACGTCAGCGGCAGAATAATGACCGACTCGGCGCTGCTGAGTAGCGGGATGGGATTGTAGTTCTGGTTCTCGCGGATGTTCTGGTATATCTGCGTGATGCGGTTTTCAATTGTCCAGCTAAACGGATCGTGGCGGTCAGTGCGAATGACGCTCTCGTACAGTCTGCCGCGCCCGGCGGATTGTTCGCCGCCTGCGTACAGGTGCAGCACTTCGCCCGCCCGCAGCGCAAACGCGACGCCATACAGACGATAGGTATTGATGAGCAGCTGCGATGCTTCCAGGAGCAGCGTGTATTGATCCTGCGCGTTATAGAGCAGGCGCGAAAGCGATGCCATGGCGTGCAGGTTTTGCGTGCGTTCGGCAAGCTGGCGGTTCTGGCGGTGCTGGCGCAGCATCAAGCCCAGGTGCCGCGCGATTTCATCCTGCATCATCCCCAGAATGAGGTAATCGTCAGCGCCCGCCTTGTACAACTGCGCCTGGCGCTCGTCATCCTGCATGTCGGATAACATGATGACGGGGATGGTCGGGTTACGCCGTTTGATTTCGGCGACCACGCGCAGCGCTTCATTCTTAAAACCGACATCATCAAACAGGATCAGATCGTAGCGTACATTCTGCAATGCACGCACGGCTTCTGTGGCGTTGTTGATGGGGAAGAAGTCACACAGCTCTGCTGCTTGATCGATAATCCAGTGGTCTGACTGGGATGACACAAGCATCACCAGTGCGGGTTTGGTCGCGGTTGCGACAGCCATATGCGCCATGCGATAAAGCCCCGAATAATATCTGAGACGAAATGAAGACCTGTCTGGAATTAGTTTAATACATTTTTTGTGAAACGTGTGCGACGGAAGATCAACGCTTTTCCGAAGTTTAGCTGTGTGCAAGGGGATTTGTCGCTATAATAGTCGTGTCACAATCGACGCCGCGCTCACATTGGACCAAAAGGACATCTTATCGTGCGCATCGCATTTATCGCCTACGCTTTCTACGATTTCAGCATTGGCTGGACCAATGCGCTGGCGGAAGAAGGCAACGACATATTGCTCATTATGCCGCACGAGGCGAAAGATGTGCCGGGCAAGAGTCATAAACGAGTCACGCGGGTGTTCCTGAACCCCGCCCGGTTGCGACAGCCGCACAAGCAGTTTGGCAATATGCTGACGATCCGCCGCGAATTAAGCCGCTTCAAGCCGGATGTGCTGCACATCCAGCAGGGCTACCTGTGGCTGAACCTGGTGCTGCCGTTCATCGGTCAGTATCCGCTGGTCATCACCGTCCACGATCCGATTCCGCACAAAGGCGACACCGAGTCGCGCAAGACACCGCAAGCCGTGTATGAGTTCGGCTGGCGGCGCGCACGGCAGTTGATTGTACATGGCAACCAGTTGCGGAAGATCGTCGTCGATGAACTTGGCTACCCGGCGGATCGTGTGCATATGATCCCGTTGATTCGCCCGCAGGATGACGCACTGCCCGCTGCCACGACGATTCCAGAGCAGGAGAAGATCATCCTTTTCTTCGGGCGCATCTGGGAGTATAAGGGGCTAGACTACCTGATCCGCGCCGAGCCGTTGATCACCGCGCAGGTTCCGGACGCGCGCATCATGATCGCCGGGCGTGGCGAAGACTTTGACAAGTACCGCGCGATGATGGTGAACCCGCAAAACTTCATCATTGATAACGACTTCATCCCCGATGACAAAATCCCCGAATATTTCCTCCGTTCCAGTGTGGTCGCATTGCCTTACCTCGAAGCGACTCAAAGCGGTGTCATCCCGCACGCCTGTGCCTATGAACGCCCGGTAGTGGCGACGGCGGTCGGCAGCCTGCCGGATCTGGTCGAAGATGGCAAGACCGGCTACCTTGTGCCGCCGCGCGACGAAAAAGCGCTGGCAGAAGCGATTGTGCGTTTGTTGCAGAATCCGGAACAGGCACGGGCGATGGGCAAGGCGGGCAAGATCAAGTTCGAGACCGATGCCGCACCGCACACCGTCGCGCGCAAGACACTGGACGTGTACCAGCTGGCACTGAGATAACATCTCATTTTCTTGACCGGACGAGTTTCCGCTTGTCACAAATCGTAATCTGTCGTATCATATAGATAGATTATATGAGTTATTAATTTACACTTTTGTGTAAAGTGCATTCTTTGCAGCTTATGTTGATGCTATTGTCATTTTCATGAATAGCTTTTCTTGCTCTTGCTGTCGATCACGATCTGGCAGCATATGCCCGTCATCATAACTGGAGGGACTTCAGCAGATGCGCGTGACTCTGATCAGCTTCACATTCTTTGAGTACAACATCCATCTGGCAAATGGACTTGCAGAACACGCGGAGATACAGTTGATCCTGCCCGCAGAGGGGGAAGCGTATTGTACAGCCTTGGACTCACGGGTGCAGGTACATATCCTCCGCCACGCACGCATTCGCCAGCCCGCTGCCCAAACACGGAACATGATGCAGGTCTATCAAGTCGTGCGTGCTTTTAAGCCTGATCTGGTGCATGTGCAGCAGGGGTATTTCTGGCTGACGTTCCTCATTCCACTGTTGGAACGTTACCCGTTGGTCATCACGATTCATGACCCCATGCCACATCTCGGCGATCACGAGTCGCGCAAGACACCAACGCAAATGTTTCACTATGGTTTCTGGCGCGCTGATCAATTGATTGTACACGGGAAGTCTCTGCGTGAGACTGTCGTCAACGAGTTGAATCTGGATGCGCAGCGTGTGCATGTCGTGCCGCACATCAAGCTGGGCGAAGACATTGGCGACCCGGATGCTACGCATGAGATGTATCCGGACACAAGGCGCGTGCTGTTCTTCGGGCGCATCTGGGAATACAAAGGACTGGAATATCTGATCCGCGCCGAACCGCTGGTCTCGGAAAAAGTGCCGGATGTGAAGATCGTCATCGCCGGGCGCGGTGAAGACTTCGGCAAGTATCGCGCGATGATGCAGCATCCAGAACGTTTTGAGGTGCATAACGAATTCATCAGCGAGAAGCTGGTGCGCCCGCTTTTCGAGCAGGCGTCGGTGGTGGCGCTGCCCTATGTCGAAGCGACGCAAAGCGGAGTCATTCCGCTGGCATATGCGTACGCGCGCCCGGTGGTGACTACCCACGTGGGCGCGCTGCCGGATGTGGTCGATAACTACCGGACCGGTATCCTCGTGCCGCCGCGCGATGTCGAAGCACTGGCGGACACGCTGGTGCGGTTGCTGCGAAACCCGCGTCTGGCGTATCAGATGGGTGTTGCGGGCAAGCGCAAGCTCGACCGCGAGGCGAACCCAGGGATCGTTGCCGCCCAGACCATGCAGGTGTATGAGCGCGCGCTGGGTGCAGCAAGCGGCGAATAACGACAGACGCGGCCGTCAACCTGCACTGACCACCAGGTCGGGTTGGTCGGTGCAGATTCCGGTCACGCCCAGCCGCTTGAGCGCGGCGATCACGGGTGGGCGTTCCTCGTGCCAAGTGACCACGCCCAATCCCGCCTCGCGCACCGCGCCCAGCCAGTCGTCCGTCAGCAGTGCATCCGGTCTATCGCTGACCCGTTCCCAACAGGGATGGACATAGTCTGCCTGACACGCCTGCGCCAGTGCCACTGGCTCCACATCCACCCCACCGAACAGGATCGCCGTCTGCATATCTGGTCGCGCTGCTTTCACCATCGTCAGAGTGTCGGGATTGAACGAGGCGAACACCAGCGCGTGTGCGGCACTACGGGCGTCGATTGCTGCAAACATGCGCTGCATCGCCAGCGGTGTGAGCGCTTTGATGTCCAGATACAGACCCAGTCCGAGCGTCTCGCACTGTTCCAGCACCTGCTCGAACGTGAGCAGTGGTACGTGCGCATGAATGTCCGCCAGCGTGTGCTGCGCCACCAGCAGGTCAATGCCGTAGACTCGTGCCAGACTGTCATCATGCGAAATGACGGGAACTTCGTCCGCTGTCACACGCACATCGACTTCGACCATATCCGCGCCCATCTGCGCGGCGATTTGCAGTGCTTCCGGCGAATTTTCGGTGGCATAGGCGGACGCGCCCCGGTGTGCAATGCAGAGTGCGTTTCGGTCCTGCGGCGAGATACGAGTCGTGAACATCCTGCTGCTCCTGTACTGTAGGTGCCACTCTACTGTACACGCTTTTAGGACTCTCGGCGCTTGCGCAGAAGATGAGTGAGCCGTTAGAATACCACTACCTTTTATTGTAGAGTGGAGTAGTGGTTTTGGCGGCTTTAGGGGCATTCACGTTCGTATTGCATAGTCATTTACCCTATGTGCGGCTGGCAGGGCGCTGGCCACATGGCGAAGAATGGATTCACGAAGCGGCAATTGAAACCTACATTCCGCTGCTGAAAACCCTCTACGATCTCAAGGATGAAGGTATCCCCTTTCGGCTCAACATCGGGCTGACGCCCGTGCTGGCGGAACAGCTTGCCGACCCGCTGGTGCTGGATCATATTGACGAGTATCTCGACCATCGCATCGCCGCCGCACAGCGCGACATGGCGCACTTTGAAGCGCCGGACACGAGCGATGCTCATCTGCGCTTTCTGGCAGAGTGGTATCGCAACCTCTATCAAAGCATCAAAACAATCTTTCATGAGCGATTCGGGCGCGACCTGATCGGCGCGTTCCGGCGGCTGCAAGATGACGGCTATATCGAATTGTTCGCCAGCGCTGCCACCCACGCTTATCTGCCGCTGCTGGCGCGCGACAGCACGATTCGCGCGCAGTTGATGATGGGCGTGCGCAGCTACGAGCGCATGTTTGGCAGACCGCCGCGCACCGTTTGGCTGCCGGAATGTGCCTATCGCCCGGCATTTTACGATGGGCAGGGGCAGCTGCGTCCGGGGCTGGAGCGCTTTCTGGCGCAGCTGAACCTGCGCGCGTTCTACAGCGAAACCCATGCCATCACGGGCGGACGTCCGGTTGGCGTGGCGACGGGTGGTATTGTCGGTCCGTATGCCAGCGTTAGCCGCGATTATGTATTGCCGAATGGCAGCGGTGAGGTGCAGCCGGAGACGACCGCTACCACCTTCAACGCTTACTACGTCAGCGATAGCACCGCGGGCACAGACGCGGCGACGCATTCCGGCGTGGTGGTCATCGGGCGGAACCAGCGCACCGGGCAGCAGGTGTGGAGCGCTGATCAGGGCTATCCTGGTGACTTTGATTACCGCGAGTTCCACCGCAAGGCGGATACCAGTGGCTTGCAGTACTGGCGCGTGACGGGCAAGAAGGTCGATCTGGGCGACAAGGATGTGTATCGCCCCGACTGGGCGGACAACAAGATTGATCAGCACGCTGAGCATTACGCGCATCTGGTCGGCGATTTGATCCGCAAGCATAACAGCAAAACCGACTGCTACGGGCTGGTCGCTTCCAGCTACGATACCGAGCTGTTCGGTCACTGGTGGTCGGAAGGCATTCGCTGGCTGGGCAAGGTGCTGCGTTACCTGGCGGCGGACCCGCAGGTTGATCTGGTGACGACCAGCGAATATCTGGACGCGCACCTACCGACGGAAGTGTTAAGCGTGCCGGAAAGCTCATGGGGCGTGGGCGGCGCGCATTATGTATGGGACAACGACGACAACCGCTGGATGTGGGGTCCTATCTACGAGAGCGAGACGCGCATGGCGACACTGGCGGAACGCTACACGACGACGACGGCGGACGAGCGCGCGGTGCTGAACCAGGCGGCGCGCGAGATGATGCTGATGCAAAGCTCGGACTGGCAGTTCCAGGTGACAACCGGGCAGGCGCGCGATTATGCAATTGAGCGCTTTCAGATGCATCAGCAGCGTTTCGCGCAGTTGGCGGCAGGGCTGGAGACGGGCGCACCCGACCGGGCGCTGGCCGACCAGTTCTACGAATTGGACAAGCTTTTCCCGGACATCGATTACCGCTGGTTTGCCAGCTAAAACCTATTGACCCTACCTGCCACCCGGCAGAATGTATGTGCCGCTGGATGGTTTGAATACTGCAACGCCATAAAAGAAAATCTGTGCTAAAATAGAACTTGTGTTCCTATTGATGCACAGGGGGATAAAAGATGGCGCGCACAAGTACCTATCTCAACTTTATGGGCAATACCGAAGAAGCGTTCAATTTTTACAAGTCGGTCTTCGGCACGGAGTTCCTCGCGCCGATTGACTACATGGGCACTGCCCCGCCTGCGCCCGGTCAGCCGCCGCTGACTGAAAAGGAGCAGGGCATGGTCATGAATGTGCAACTGCCGATCACGGGCGGGCATGTGATCATGGGGACGGACATGCTGGAGTCGATGGGGCATCAGTTGAAGCTGGGCAACAACGTCAGCATTAATGTCGAACCGGATACGCTCACTGAAACCGAACGACTCTTCCACGCGCTGGCAGAAGGTGGCAGCGTTGGAATGCCGCTCACGCCCATGTTCTGGGGGGCGCACTTCGGCTCGCTGACCGATAAGTATGGCATCCAGTGGATGTTCAACTGCACCAGCGCAACCTGACGCAAGACAAACAAAAGGGCACAACATGCATAAGATTACCCCACACCTGTGGTTTGACACTCAGGCAAAAGAAGCTGCCGCGTTCTATACCCGTCTTTTCAGTAATTCGCGCATCGTCAGCACTACCACCATCCACGACACCCCCTCCGGCTCTAACGACATTGTGAACATCGAGCTGATGGGACAGCCGTTCCAGATGATCAGCGCGGGTCCGCTGTTCCGGTTCACACCCGCGGTCTCGTTTCGCGTTGACTGCGCGACGAAGGACGCGGTGAAGACGCTGCATGACGGACTGATTGACGGGGGGATGGCGCTGGTGCCGCTGGGCGAATATCCCTTCAGCCCGCAGTTCGCCTGGGTGCAGGACCGCTTCGGGCTGTCGTGGCAGTTGGTGTACACGGCTGACGGAGCGCCGCAGGAGGCGATTACGCCGGTACTGATGTTTGTGGGCGCGGTCTGCGGCAAGGCAGAGGAAGCGGTGCGCTTCTATACGTCCGTGTTTAAGGACGCGCACATGGGCGACATACTGCGCTACGGAAGCGATGAAGCGCCGGATGTGGAAGGCACCGTCAAGCAGGCGGCGTTTACGCTGGCGGGGCAGTCGTTCGCCGCGATGGACAGCGCACAGCCGCACGAATTCACGTTTAACGAAGCCATCTCGTTTATCGTGTCGTGCCACGATCAGGGGGAGATCGACTACTACTGGAATCAGCTGTCCGCTGTCCCAGAGTCAGAGCAGTGCGGCTGGCTGAAGGATAAGTACGGTGTCTCATGGCAGATTGTGCCGGCGGCGATGGACGAGATGATGAAGACGGACGACCCGGCGCAGTTGACGCGCGTGGTACAGGCGTTCCTGCCGATGAAGAAGTTCGATCTGGCGGCGCTGCAACGCGCGTGGGAGGGAACGTAACGCGCCGCAATCAACGAGCCGGGCGAGTTATCGCTCGGCACTTACCACCCCCGTACTCCCTCGCACCACCAACGCCGGCTGCGTCGTCCGCTGCATGATCGGCGTGTCCGGCGTGTGAATCCACTCCAGCAGATACTCGATGCCGTCGCGCCCCAACTGGGCGAAGTTCTGGCGCACGGTCGTCAGCGGCGGCGCAAAGTAGACCGCTTCCGGGATGTCGTCATAGCCCACCACCGAGATCTGCTCCGGCACACCGACGCCGCGCTCGCGCAGCGCCATTAACGCACCCAGCGCCATCTGGTCGTTGGCAGCCACCAGCGCCGTGAACGCCGCACCAGCGTGCAGCATCTGCTGCGTCAGGCGGTAGCCGCTGTCTGCCGTCCAGTCGCCTTCGTGCGATGCCGCCAATGTCGCGCCTGCCGCCGCCAGCGCAGCCACCAGCGTCTCATGCCGCACATGGGCGTCGATCCAATCTGCAGGTCCGCGTATCTCTGCGAACTGCCGATGCCCCAATGTCAGCAAATGCTCCGCCGCCAGCCGAACGCCATGCGCCTGATCGATCACCGCTGAAGGTGACTCTGCGCCGGGCTGCGAACCGATCTGCACAATCGGCATCGCGCCGCACAGCAGCCGCAGGTCGTCATACGTCACACCTGCCACAGGCGTCACGCACAGCAGCCCGTCAATCTGCCAGTGCAGCAGCGTCTCGATCGCCGCGCGCATTGACAGCATCGATGTGTCGTTGACGTTGGCGAAGATCAGGTCATATTTCGCCGCCCGCGCCGCCTGCTCAATATGGATCATCATTTGCGCGGGACCGTACTGGTTGATGCCGAACGTGATCATGCCGAGCGTGCGCGAGCGATTGCCTGCCAGACTTTGCGCGGCGCGGTTGGGGCGGAAGCCGAGTTCGGCAATCGCCGTCAACACGCGGGCGCGTGTGTCGTCGGCGACGTAGCGTTGCTGGTTGATGACGCGCGACACGGTCTGGTAGGAAACGCCTGCGCGTTCAGCGACATCGTGCAAGGTGGGGCGTTGGCGAGGGGACATGGCGATAAATCCTGTTGAGGCACGGTGGACGCTAATAATGGCGTCCCTGTGCAATCCGCCACAAGCGATTTGTTGGCAGGCAGCTCACGCCGCGCCGAGCTTTGTGTGATCGCTCACACATCATACGCCGAAAGACATGTTTTGCAAAATCATCTTCACCTGACGGTTTCTCCTCATTTCCCGATTTCCGCGTTTTGGGTTATCCTGTGCAAAGTATTCATTTTGCAGCGCGCGGTGGCACCCATGTTTACACAAAGCGCCCCTTATTACGACCTGATCTACGCCTTCAAAGACTACGCGGCAGAAGCCGCCATGATCCACGAAATCATCCACAGCCATCGGCGGCGCGTTGGCAATGCGCTGCTGGACGTGGCGTGTGGCACGGCGAAGCATCTGGCGCAGTTGAAGCACTACTATCTTGTTGAAGGTGTCGATCTGGATGAGGGCGGCGTGCTGGGCATCGCGCGGCGGCGGCTGCCGGATGTGCCTTTCCATGTCGGCGATATGGTCGATTTCAACCTGGGGCGCACCTACGACATGGTGACGTGCCTGTTCAGTTCGATTGGCTACGCGCGCACGCTGCCCCGCATGCGGCGGGCGGTCGCGAACATGGCGAAGCACACAGCGCCCGGCGGCGTGCTGATCCTTGAACCCTGGTTTTCGCCCGGCGAATTCATCGCCGGCAAGGTAACGGCGCGCTTTGTCGATGAACCCGACCTCAAGATCGCCCGCATGAACGTCGGCGAGGTGGAGGGGACGCTCTCGCTGCTGCACTTCCACTACATGATCGCCGACCCGACCGGCATCCGCTATTTCAGCGAGAAGCATGAACTCGGCTTGTTCACGCGCGCGGAATACGAAAGCGCGCTGACCGACGCGGGCATGACGTTCGAGTATGACCCGAAGGGCTTGGGGCGCGGCTTGTATATCGCGACCAAGCCGCAGGAGTAGCGGACGATGGCGTTCCAGATCACCCGCGCGGGCAAAGGGATGCTCACGCTCGATTCGCCCGTTATGCCCGCCGCCGGCACGGTCGGCTTTGGCGATGAGTACCGTTCGCTGATCAAGCTGGAAAAGCTCGGCGCGCTTGTCACCAACCCGGTCACGCTCTACCCGCGCAGCGCGGCGAACGGCACGCGCGTGGTGCGTCTGGAGGCGGGCGTGCTGGTGCATACCGGGCTGCCCAACCCCGGACTGGCGAAGATCATCGACAAGCATCGCGGCGAGTGGGAGAAGCTGCGGCTGCCCGTCATTCTGCATCTGGTGGCGACGGAGGAAGACGAGATCGAACGCGCGCTCGACCTGATCGAAGAAGAAGACTCGATCCACGCCATCGAACTCGGCATCGCTGACGAGACGCCGGAACACCTGGTGACTGACCTGGTGCGTGCGGCGAGCGACCGCCTGGAGAAGCCGCTGCTGGTGCGCGTGCCGTTCTACGAGGCGCACGAAAGCGCGCTGGCGGCGGTAGATGGCGGCGCTGATGCGGTCGTCGTGTGTGCAGCGCCGCGCGGCACGGCGCGCGATACGGGTGGGCGGCTGGTGTCAGGGCGCATCTACGGACCGATGATGAAGCCGCTGGTGCTGCGGCTGGTCGGGCAGATCGCGCGGCGGGTGTCGCTGCCCATCGTCGGCGCGGGCGGCATTCACAGCGCGCAGGATGCCCGCGATTATCTGGAGGCGGGCGCGCGGGCGGTGCAGGTCGATTCGGTGACGTGGGTCAAGCCGCACTTGCTGGAGACGATTGCGCGCGATCTGGGCGGGCTGGTGCTGACGCAGCCGAGCGGCGCGTTTGCCGACGAATGGCACGAGGGCATGGGGCAGACGGAAGTCAACCAGCGCATCAAGCCGGACGACACCAACTTTATCCCGAAGCCGAAGGGATGAGGTCTGCCGCGCGCTGAAGTCACGCCGCGCGCTGAAGCGCCCGGCTAAACAGGTCGCCCACTGAAGGGGCGATTCATACACGACCGCATGGCGTCCCTTCAGTGGACGCCGCCATGTTAGCCGTCGGCTTCAGCCGATGGTTTATCGTGCACCAGCCCCACCACCTGCCGCACGACGCCCGCATACGGATTGTCATCCGGCAGCGTCGGCGTCCCGCCATCCAGCACGCTGAGCAGCGCGTCGGCGAACGCGACCTCAATCGCCCAGTCCGCGCCACGCCCCGCAAACTCCGCGCGGATGCCTGCCAACTGCCCGCGCCACTCGTCGCGCTTGTCCGGCACATCTGTCATGACGGCGACAGTGTTGACCGCCAGCATTTGCACTGTCTCCTGCGGCAGTGTGGAGGGTCCGCTGGCAGGCGCGGATGCCGCCGCGTTTCCGAGCTGCGCGATCAACCCCTCAATCATCGCCTCCCCCACCCCCGCCGCCTGCAACGCCGCGCGCACCGCATCTGCGCCGCCCTGCGCGTAGAGCTGCATGATCTGCTGGGCGAAGGCGGCTTGGGGGTCGGGGTCGGGCGTTGTGGCAGGGGCTAGGCCCGCCCGGCGTTCCAACTCCGCTAAACGTCTACGGGCATTCTGTGCCCAGCGACTGTTCTTTATCGCCTCAAAGATCTGAATGCATTCCTTAAGGGCAGCGATACTCTCATCCTGCTGGCCAAGTTCAAAGAGCACAAGTCCATAGTCATAGAGAATGTTGGCAGTGCCGAGTTTATCCTGGATGTCCCGTGCGATGGGCAGTGCCCTCTGGTAATGCACAACCGCCGCTGCCCACTGCTTCTGCCCCACAAACATATCACCCATGCTCATCAGCGTATTGGCCAGTCCGAGGCGGGCACCGATCTGCTCATAGAGCGGCAAGGCGCGGTCGTAATAGCCGCGCGCCGCGTCCAACGCATCCACGCGCACGCTCAAGTCCCCCAGCGCCCGAAGCGTATTGGCCAGTCCGGGAACGTAACCCATCGCCTCGGCAGTTACCAGCGCCTTGTCCAGTAGCGGGCGGTGCAGCGCTGTCGAACTAAAGACGCGGAAGTAGTTATCGAGGTTGCCCAGCCAGTCGCAGGCGGCTTGTCCATCGTGCGCGAACCCCCACTCAAATGCGCTGATGACATTCTCTACATCTGGCGTGATGCTGTTCAGGTAGTCGGTATCAGTGTGATTGCGCTCTTCACCATGCCACCGGCGATACCACGCGAAGTGGCGGGCGGCGGCGTCCGTGCGTTCGTCCGCTGTCATGCGGGCGTGGGCGTGGGCGCGCAGCAGCGCGTGCTGTTCGTAGCGCCCGTCGCCCACCTCCGTCAGCAGCGCGAACTTCGCCAGGTCACGCAGCGCGTCGGCGGCGTCTTCGAGGATTTCCCTCACCCCCTGCCCCTCTCCCGAAGGAGAGGGGAGTCCAGAGGACTCTTCTGAAGTCCCTCTCCCTGAGGCGACCGAGTGCAAAGCGGAGGGAGAGGGATTTAGGGTGAGGGCTTCCCCCTCTCCCCACACCGCCGCTGCCGCCGCCGCGTCAAACGTGCCAGCGGCGGCGAAGATGCCGAGCAACCGGAAGCGCCGCTGCATCTCTGGCGTCAATGCCGCGTAGCTCTCGTCCAGCGTCACCGCCACGCTCAACGTCTTGTCGTTGTCATCGAGATCGAGCCCCCTGAACGGCTCGCTGCTCGCCAGACGGCGGGCGATGCTGTCGGCGTAGGCAGGCGCGTTGTCCGCGCCGCGCTCGGCAAGCTGACTCGCTGCCAGCGTTATCGCCAGCGTATGCCCTTCGAGCAGGTGGGCGATGCGCGTGTAGGCGGCGCGGCGCGTGTCCCGCTGGGCATCGTCGCGCGGCGGCGTGTCCTTCAGCCGCGCCTCGAACAGCGCGATTGCCTCGTCATCTGTCAGTGTCGCCAGTTTCACCTCCGACTCCTTGCTCAGTTGCATCTGCGTCGCCAGCCGGTCCAGCCGCGTCGTCAGCAAGAAGCAGCAGCGCGGCGCGGGCACCAGGAAGGCGTCGGCGTGCGCCTTCGCCCAGACATCATCGAGGATGATCAGCGCGCGTTTGCCGCCCAGCAGCACGCCCAGCCGCTGCTTGCCGCGCGCGGCGTCCGGGTATTCGCTGGCATCATCGCCAAACGCCTTGCCCAGGTCCGCCTGGCGCAGCGCCACGTTCGGCTTGCGATTCAATTCCACCCAGAAGATGCCGTCGGGGAAGCGGCGGCGCACATCGCAGTCATTCGCCAGCGCCGCCGCCAGCGTGCTTTTGCCGATGCCGCCCATGCCCTGCACCAGTGCCGTCTGTCCGTCGGCAGTCGGCTGGCGTCCCTGAGCGCTGATGACGAGCGTGTTGTCGGCATCTGCCAGCACCTTGCGCTCCAGTTCGTCAAGCGCGGCGTGGCGGCGGATGTAGGCGTTGGGCAGCAGCGGCACGCCGTGTAGGTCACACAGCGGTGCCAGCGGTTCACCCAGTTGGCGGATCAGGCGGGCAATCTGCGCGTCAAAGCGGCTGTCGTCCGTGAAGTCCGGCACATCGCCTCCCAGCAGGTCAGCCGGGTAATCGGCGTGCGTGCCCGCGCGCAGAATCGGGTTGATGCCCTTGCAGTAGGTGCGCGCGTGTTCGATCTCTTTCTGCACATACGGGCTGCCTTTCACGCCCTTCGCCGCGTCGCCAAAGACATGCGCGCCCAGCACCAGCAGCAGGCGCTCGCTGGCGTCCACCGCCGCGCGGATCTCCTCGGTGAAGTCGAGCGCGCGGGCGGGCATACACTCGCGATCCCACCACACGCGCAGCCCGGCGGCGGTCAGCGCGTCGTACAGCCGGCGCACGAACGATTTCGCGGGGTCGTCATAATGCGGGTCATCATCGGCTCGGGCATACGAGAGGAACACGTCATAAGCAGCATCGGCAGGCATGGCGGGTCATCCTTCGCTAAGATGTCCCCCTATTGAAGCATCATTCGCCAGCGCGGGCAAGACAGGCGCGCCCCCCAAAAAAAGATGTTACTCCTCACACCAGCGCCCGCCTTCCGCCGGGTAGCACCAGTGCGCCACCCGCGCCCTCACCGCCGCATCCAGCGGCAGATCGACTGCGAAACGCCCCAGCCAGGCATCGTCGCCGCCGCGCAGCGCCGCGCGATACGCCGTGTCGATCTCGTCCGTCGTGAACGGGCGGTCGCAGCCCGCGCACGCCTGCGCCATCCCCACGCCCTCGCGCAGACGAACCGCGCCCATACGCAGCAGCCGCCCCTCGTCCGTCTTGCGGTACGCCGCCAGCGCGTTCAGTACGCGCGCGTCATACGTGGCATCGCTGCCCGCGCCCGTGCTGAACGTCAGCCCGCAGTCGGCACGCAGCCGCGTATCGACCGCATAGACCACCGAGCGCACGCCGCAGCGCGGACACGCCAGATCGAAGCACAACACCTGCGCCCGCCGTGCCTGCCGCGCCGTCGCCTGCTCGCAGTAGCGCACGCGCCCACCCAGCAGCGCCGTCACGAACGCGCTGAGCGGGTGCAGCGTGCTGTTCAGTTCAATCGCAAAAGTGCCGTCGGCGTTGGCGAGCAGATGGAATAGCGGCAGGTCACGCCGCGCTTTCAGCGTGTCGCCGCGCACCAGCGCCGCGGGCGGCTTGCGGAAGAACCAGCAGCCGCGCACCCCGTCGCGGGCGTAGCGCTCCTGCCGGAACTCGCAGTCTTCCAGCCGCAGGAAGCTCCACTGCACCTCCAGCGCGATGCGCACACTGCCGCGCGTCGCCAGCACGTCGGCGCGCCAGCCCTCCCCCGCAATCTCAGTCGAGGCGTCGTAGCCCGCGCGCTTGCTCGCCTGCACAATCAGCGCCTTCGCCTGCAAATGCTGCAATGTCTCGCCCGCCAGCTCGCAGCGATCCGCGCCCGGCTTGTGCGCAAAATGCTGTGTCCCCTGCTGGTTGCGGCGCATGAAGCCGTCCGCGCCGCAGCACGGCAGCAGCACGCGCAAATGCTCCGCCGCCACGCGGTCGCGCAGCGCATCCCACTCCGCCTCGCTCAACAGCGGGGCAATCACTTCTCGATTATCGACCAGGGCGCGTAACGGCACGATCATTTCCCAAAAGTCTACATGCATTTTAACGAATTTGCTTTATTATGGAGGATTGTAAAATAGGTGACAATTTTGTGCTTCACCCGCGTGTCTAAACAGAGGGATATGATGCCCATCCAGGCATCGCTTAAACAATTGATAGACTGGCTCTTCCGCCCCGTTTCGCGTTACCCGGCAACCTCACGCCGTGACCAACAGTTGTTAGAACGCATGCTGATTGTCATAACGTGCTGCGTACTGCTGGAAACCCTGCGCAGCCTGCTGCTCTTCGTCAGCGGGCAGGCAACCGATTTCATCTTTGAATTCACGTTCGCCATTATCATGGTCGCCAGTTATATTGCCAATCGTCTTAAACGTACACAGTCGGCGGTGTTGTTCGGCTGCCTGAGCGCAGTGGTGGTCATTGCCGGTCTTGCGCTGCCCGATCCTCGTGCCATCGACATCTTCTATTTCGTACTTGTGCCAGCCGTGTTCATCATGACGGCGCTCTTCCTGCCACCAGTTGGAACCATCGCCGTCACGAGCGTCAGCTTGCTCGGCGTGCTGTTCGTCGCCGTCGTTGCCCAGGAAGTTCAGTCGATTGTTTCCAATATCATCCTGTATATCATCACCATGAGCGCCCTCATCCTCGCCGCAGTCACTCATCTGCGTGAGAATGTCGCCCTTGAGCATAGCGAAGTATTGAAGAACGAAGCGCTTCTGCACACCATTACGTCCAACCTGCACGAAATCATCAGCGTTGGAGATGCAGAGGGGAAGATTACTTACACCAGCCCGTCTATTCAAAGCATTGTGGGTTACACCCCGGATGAAGTGATCATTGATGGTATCTTTCAACTGCCTCGCTTCATTCATCCCAATGATCAGGCAGACACTTCGGCCGCCCTTGGTGCAGCAATGGCAGCCATACCGCCCGTCAGTGCGCGGTTGGAGTTTCGGTTTCTCCATAAAGACGGGCATTACATCTGGCTGGAAACGTTACTCAATTTTGAGTGTGACGGAGACGGAAAATTGCTGCGTGCGATTTACGTCTCGCGCGACATCAGTGAACGTAAAGCGGCGGAAGAAAAGCTGCTAGCAGAACGCAACCTGCTGCGCACCATCATCGACAGTATGCCCTATCATGTCTTTGTCAAGGATCGCGAATAGCGCTTCCTGCTGAACAATCAGTTTCATATCAGTGCGTTGGGTGCGCGCACGCAGGAAGAGGTGCTGGGCAAAACCGACCGTGATGTGTTCCCACCGCAGTGGGCAGAAGACTTTAGCCGAGACGATTATCAGGTCGTTACCACAGGCGACCCGCTGCTGGGCAAGGTTGAACGCACGCTGTCCACTGACCGCACACCGATGTGGGGGCTGTCGACCAAAGTGGCACTGCGTGACAGCAATGGCGCTATCATCGGGCTGGTGGGGGCAACGATTGACATCAGCAAGGAAGTCGAAACGCGCCAAGCACTCATTCGCAGCGAAGCGATGCAGAAGGCACTCCTGGAAGCCATCCCCGATCTGATCTTCCGTATGGATGCCAAAGGCGTCTTCCTTGACTATAAGCCCTCTAAATCCATGAATACGTTGGTCACACCGGACGAACTTTTGGGGCGCAGCATCCGCGATGTGCTGCCCGCTTACCTTGCCAACAAACATCTGTTCATCACCGAAACAGTCCTCAGCACCGGGCAGCCCTATACTTATGAATACGAACTGCCGGATGACAAAGAGCAGATGCGCTCTTTTGAAGCGCGCATGGTCGCCAACGGGGACAACGAAGTAATCGTGATTGTGCGTGATGTCACCGAGATGAAAATCGCTGAAGAGGAGCGGCTGGAGAAAGAGCGTCTGCAAACCCGCTTAGCCAAAGAACGCGAAATGGGAGACCTGCGCCAGCTGTTCACATCCACGCTGTCGCATGAATTCCGCACCCCATTGGCAACCATAATGACGTCTGTCGAGATGCTCGAAAACTACGGCGTGCGGATGCCGGAAGAAAATCGGCAGAACCGCCTCAGGGTCATTCGCGGGCAGGTCAATCACCTTGTCCATATGCTCAACGACATCCTGACGATCATGCAGGTGCAGGGTAGTCAGTTGCGCTTTACCCCTGAGATACAGGATGTAAGGCAGTTGGTCGAAACAATCACGACCGAGTTTCAGAATTCGATTGGGTTGCAGCACCGGCTGCATGTTGAAGCGCAGCCCCATCTGGGTTTACTCCCAGTCGATACGCGACTGTTCCGCTACATTTACTTCAACCTCCTTACCAACGCCATCAAGTACTCCGATACTGGAAAAAATATCACGACGCGCCTGGAACGCGAAGGCAATCTGCTCAAACTGATTGTGAGCGATGAAGGCATCGGTATCCCCAAAGCAGACCAGGCGCGGTTGTTCCAGGCGTTCCAGCGGGGCAGCAACGTCAGTATGATCAGCGGGTCGGGTCTAGGTCTCAAAATCGTCAAGGATTGCATCGATCTGCATCGCGGCACTATCGAGATCGAAAGCGAAGAGAACGTCGGGACAACCGTCATCGTCCGACTGCCTACCCAGTACAGCCGCGACAAACGCTTCACTACCGATGAGCAAACGGTGCTGTACTGATTCTGGTTCATGTGTTAAGCAATCCAGATCAGGCTATAATGGGATTCAGTTTACGAGTCATCCAACGGAATTTAATCCCTTGAATCCGCAACAACCCAACTTCCCGGAAAAAGAAATCCGCAAGCGCTGTGCCTGGCTGTTGTCGCCCGCAGCGGAAGAAGCGCGGCGTTTGGGGCACAATTATCTGGGTGTCGAACACTGCTTTATTGCCATGACACGCCGCGATGACGGACCCACCGCCAACCTGCTGCGCCGCGCCGGGATGAGCCCCACGCATGTCCGCCGCGAACTGCGCAAAGAGATAGGCACAGGTGAAGGCGCGATTGACGACACACTGCCGCTGACGCCGCGCCTGGGCATTGTTCTGTCGCTGTCGCTGGCGCTGGCAGACCGCGAAGAAGAGGCGGACATTGACGAAGCGCATATCCTGCTGGCGATCATGGAAGAGGGCGAGAGCGTCCCCGTCCGCAAGCTGATCGAGATGGGCTTCGATGTCAATATGTGGCTCAATCGGCTGCTGGCAGAGGCGTATCAGGGCGAGTTTGAAGGCGACCCGCTGGAGATTGAACAGCAGTTTCGGCATCTGGCAGATCTGGATGCCGAATTCGACTCTGACGAAGTGCTGTTCCACTCCGACGAAATTGGACCGCGCCGCGATGGACGAATGCCAACACCGATGCTTGATAAATACGGGCGCGATCTCGTTGAACAGGCGAAACATGGCAAAGTCGCCCAGGCGATCGCCCGCGAGCGCGAAATTCGCCAGCTGGCGCGCACACTGCTACGCAGCAAGAAGAACAACCCGCTGCTGCTCGGTGATGCGGGCGTCGGCAAGACTGCTGTCGTCGAAGGGCTGGCGTACGCGATTCAGGCGGGCAGCGCGCCTAAGTCGCTGCTCAACCGCCGCATTGTCCAGATTGAGATCGGCACGCTGGTGGCGGGAACCAGCCTGCGCGGGCAGTTTGAGGAACGGTTGATCGGCATTGTCGAAGAGACCAAGAGCGCGGGCGATGTCATTCTGTTTATTGACGAAATCCATACCATCGTCGGCGCGGGAGATACTATTGATAGCAATCTGGACGCCGCCAACATCCTCAAGCCAGCGCTGGCACGCGGCGAAATCACCGTCATCGGCGCGACTACGCACGAAGAATACCGCCGTGCCATCGCCCAGGACCCCGCGCTCGCCCGGCGCTTCCGCCCAATCGATATCGGCGAACCGACACGCGATGACTCGCTGGAAGTGCTAAAGGGGCAGCGCCAGCGGCTGGAAGCGCATCATGGCGTGCTGATCACCGAGGAAGCGATGGAAGCGGCTGTCGATATGTCCATCCGCTATATGCCGGATCGCCGGCTGCCGGACAAGGCGCTCGATCTGCTGGATGAGGCGTGCGCGCGCGTGTTGATCCGCACCGTCGGTCCTGAAGATGAGCCGAACGCTGCAACCGAAGTCCGCGTCGAAAATATCGCGGCGGTGCTGTCGGAATGGACAGGCATCCCCGCTACCGACCTAACTGCCGATGAGAAGCGGCGGCTTGGCGACCTCGAAAACTACATGCTGGCGCGCGTTATCGGGCAGGATAACGCCGTTCGCACCATCGCTGAGACGATCAAGATGGCGCGCGCAGGGTTGGGTGATAGCAAACGCCCCCTCGGCGTCTTCCTGTTCCTGGGTCCGTCTGGCGTTGGCAAGACGGAACTGGCGCGAGCGCTGGCGAACTTCCTCTTTGGCGGCGATGATGCCATGCTTCGGCTCGATATGAGCGAGTTTCACGACGCGCATACCGTTGCCCGTTTGATCGGCGCGCCGCCCGGCTACAAGGATGCCCAGCGCGGCGGGCAGTTGACCGATGGGTTGCGCCGCCGCCCTTACAGCGTCGTGCTGCTTGACGAGATCGAAAAGGCAGCGCCGGAAGTCTATGACATCTTCCTGCAAGTCTTTGACGAAGGACGCCTGAGCGATGCGCACGGTGCGTTTGTTGATGCGCGTCATTCGGTTTTCATCATGACCAGCAATGTCGGCACGGAAGAGACGGGCAAGTCGCTCGGCTTCATGAACGCAGGCGACCGCGAGCCGGATTACAGCGCTTATCTATCGCGCTATTTCCGGCCGGAATTCCTCAATCGTGTCGATGAAGTCATCAAGTTCCGCACACTTAACGAAGAGACATTGAGCCGCATTCTCGACCTGCATCTGGCAGACTTGCATATCCGCTTGAACAAGCAGCGCCTTAAGCTGCACCTCAAAGACGACGCTCGCGCGCTCATCCTGCAAAAAGGACATGATCCGGTCAATGGTGCGCGTCCGCTGCGCCGTGCTATCGAACGCTTGCTGACTCGCCCGTTAAGCGCCAAAATCGTAGAGGACGCCTTTGTTGGTGGCGATACTATCGTCGTGACGACAGAAGGCGATCATCTGCGTTTTGAAACTGAGGCGAAAACAGGCACATGATCCCACCACCGCAGACGGGACGACGTACCAAGCCGATGGGTGAAAAAGAGCGCAAGGCGCTCTTGAACAAACCACATCCTGAAGAACAGCGCGATTTCTTCGCCACCGACCCCAGTATCGATATTCGTGTACTGGGGCAGCTGGCGTTACGGCGCAGCGAAGCGAACGACTACTTCGCGCTCGGCGACCTGTGCGCCCGCAAGTCGTACACCAATGATGGGCGGCTGCTGGTCTTCTACGTCGGCAAGGCGTTGATCGCCTACCGCCGCGCCGAAGCACTGGCGACAGAACCGCGCGACCGAGAACTCGCTGTGCGCATCATTGACGATTTCGCCACCTGGCTGGTCGATTATGCGCGTGAATACCCGACGAAGCGCAATATCGCTGTCGCATTGTGGGCGGTGGCAGAGGGCGACGAAGCGCCGATTGAGCATGACCTGGACGTGTTGACGGTCGGTGAACTGCTGACGACCGACATCGGCGGCAGGACAGAACTTGACGCGACGGTTGCTTATACGGACGCCGACATGCTCAACAGCAACAGCCTGGGCGGTGACGTGAGCGCGACGACTGGCGGTGAGGCGCTGGCGGATGTCGAAGGCTGGCTGTCCGGCGAGTCGATGGTGAGCGACGCTGCCATCATCAGCCAAACGCAGTATGATGTGCGCCCCATCCCGGAAAGCGCAGTTGTGTCCCCGCCACGTCAGGAACGGCGCACGGGGACGTTTGTGCGCACGCCACCCAAAGTCAGCGCACAGGGCGAATTTAATGTGGGCGACCGCATTGACGGGCGCTACGAAGTCGGCGATGTGCGGCGCGGCGGCATGGGCATTGTCTATCTCTGCTATGACCATGACCAGGAGCTTCCGGTCGCCATCAAAAGCTTTCAATCGCGCTTCCTGGAAAACGACCGCGCGGTGGCGCGCTTTGTGCAGGAAGCCGTGACCTGGATCCATCTGGAGAAGCATCGCCATATCGTCCAGGCGCGGTTGGTGCAAACGATTGCCAATCGACCGCACATCATCCTCGAACATATCGCCGGTCCTGAGGGTCTAGAGCCGGATTTGCGCAGCTGGATTGACCACAAGCGGCTGACGCTGCCGCAATCGTTGGAGTTCGGGCTGCACATCGCGCTCGGAATGCAGCACGCCGCACAGCGCGTGCCGGGGCTGGTGCATCGCGATCTCAAGCCCGCCAACATCCTTGTGACGCACGATGGCATCGCCAAAGTCACGGACTTCGGACTGGTGCGCTCGGTCGATTTTGACGATCAACTCCTGCCTGGCATCGAGCGCGACTCGAGTCTGAGTCCCGATGACCGCCTGACGCGCGCGGGCGCGGTCGTTGGCACTGCGCCGTATATGTCACCGGAGCAGTGCAAGGCGATTGATGTCGATCACCGTTCGGATATCTACTCGTTCGGCTGTGTGCTGTACGAAATGATCTGTGGTCGCCCGGTGTTCCAGGTGCGTAAGTTCGATGCCTGGCTGCACGCGCATGTTTCTGAGACGCCGATGTTCGATGAAGTGTACGAAAACACGCTGCTGCCCGAATTGAAAGACCTGGTGCTCGCCTGCCTGGAGAAGCGCCCTGAAAATCGCCCGGCAACCTGGGGCAGCATTGTGGACGAACTGGCGGAAATGTACCGTTCGATCACCGGCGCGTCCGCGATCATGGAGATCACCGGTCCGGCGCTGGAAGCCCGCGAGCTTATGGACAAGGGCTACTCGCTGACGGAATTGAAGCGTTATGAGGAAGCCTTGCGCGCCTATGACCGCGCGATTGCCCTCCAACCGGATTACGCCTGGGCGTGGGCGCGCAAGGGGCGCACACTGCGACTGCTGGAACGTTATAGTCAGGCAGTCGAATGTTACGAGGAAGCGCTGCGCATTCAGCCGCGCTATGCCTGGGCATGGAAGGGCAAAGGCATCGTCCTGGAACGCATGGGCAGGATGCAGGAAGCGCTGGAATGTTACCAGGTGGCGACGGAAATTGACCCCAGTGATGTCTGGAACTGGTACAACCAGGCGGACGCGCTGCAATTTCTCGGCGAGTACGAGCAGGCGCTGCCGCTGCTGAACCGTGCGCTGCAAATTGACCCCAATCATGCCAACAGCTGGGCGAAGCAGGGGCAGATTTATCGCCAGCTCAAGCGCCTGCCGGACTCGCTCAATGCCTATGAGCAGGCGGTGCGCCTGGAGCCGACGTATGGCTGGGCGCATAACGGTCTGGGGCTGACGCAGAAGATGATGGGGCAGACCAAAGACGCGCTCATGAGCTTCAAGCGCGCCACCAAGTATCAGCCGGACGAAGTCTGGCACTGGTATAACCTGACCGAGATGCTGCTTGACCTGCGTCAGTATGCCGACGCGCTCGAACCCGCCACCGAAGCGACGCGCGTGGACTCCAAACATGCCTTCAGTTGGGCGAAGCTCGGTCAGATTTTGCGCAATCTGAAGCGCCATGAGGAGGCGCTGAAGGCGTATGAACGCGCACTGACCTTGCAACCGGATTATATCTGGGCGATCAATGGCAAGGGCATCGTGCTGGAACAGATGAAGCGCTACGAGGAAGCGCTCGAATGTTTCCAGCGTGCCGCGCAAATGTCCGGTGAGGATGTCTGGCACTGGTTCAACCAGGGCAATGTGCTGACGTTAATGGAGCGCTACGAAGAAGCGGTACGCTACCTGCGCGGCGCAATCGAACGCGACCCGCGTCATGCACGCAGTTGGGCGCGGCTGGGTTACGCACTGCGCAGCCTGAACCAGATGGAGGAGTCGGTTGCCGCTTACCGCACGGCGACAGAGATCGACCCGGCGTACGCCTGGGCATGGCATGAGCTGGGCGTGACGCTGGATAAGCAGGGCGAGACGGAGCAGGCACTCGACGCGATGACGCACGCCAGCAGTGCCGCCCCTACTGATCCAATTCACATTCATCAGCAGGTCGATTTACTGATGGACCTGGGGCAGATCGAGCGCGCGCACGAACTACTGGAATTGGCGCTGAAGATGGAACCGCGCAACCCCCGCACCTGGGCGAAGCACGGGCAGGTGTTACGTCGGCTGCACAAGCTGGATATCGCACTGCGCAGCTACACGCACGCCGTCGAACTGGACCCGGACTACCACTGGGCTTGGAACGGGCGCGGGCTGACGCTGGCGGCGTTGGGCAAGCACGACGACGCGCTGCAATCGTTCAAGAAGGCGTGCGAAATCGATCCGCAGGATGTGTGGTACTGGTACAACCAGGGCGACGAACTCGTCAGCATCGGGCGCTTCCGGGAAGCGGTCAATGTGCTGGAACAGGCGCTCAAGCTCAACCCCAACCACATCGAAAGCTGGGCGAAGCTGGGGCAGGCGCTGCGGCGGCTGGATCGGCATGACGAGGCGCTCGTTGCCTACGATCAGGCACTGGCAATTGACCCGGCGTATGGCTGGGCGTGGAACGGGCGCGGGCTGGCACTGGAGGCGCTCGATAAATCGGAAGAGGCAATCGCCAGCTACGAGCGCGCCATCTCGCTGGAGCCGGATGTGATCTGGTATTACACCAACGAAGTCGATCTGCTGCGCAAGGTGGATCGCTTCCATGATGCGCTGGCGGTAATCGACCGCGCAGTGCAGCGGCTGCCGAACAATGCCATCGGCTGGGGGCGGCGCGGGCAGGTGTTGCGCCGCCTGTATCGCTATTCCGACGCGGTAGACAGTTACAAGCGCTCGCTCGATCTCGACCCGATCTATGCCTGGTCGTGGAACGGGCTTGGCTTGGCGTACATGGGCTTGCATCAGTATGTCGATGCGGCGGTCAGCTTCCAGCGCGCGACGGATTACAACGCCGACGACACCTGGTTCTGGCACAATCGCGGCGATGCGCTGCTGCACCTGAACGACTGCAAGGGCGCAGTCGGGATGCTGGAGCAGGCGCTCAGGCTCGACCCGCACCATAAGCCGAGTCAGGAAAAGCTGGCGCAGGCGCAGGCGTGTGTGAAGGACGAAGACGCGGACGACAGCGACGAAACCTGAGCGCGGGATGAGGGCTTGAGACGAGAGTACTACACATCTCTGATGCGTTGTAATGTTCTCGTTAGCTGCATGTAACACTGCCGCAAGAACCAAAACGTAATGTGAGATCAACCTGTGTGCTGTGTTGTGACATGCGCGCAGGGTCCACTTTTTCTCACAACGTGCTTCCAGTTACGGTGTAACATGCGCTTATATCCTGTCGAGAGTGTGCCTCAGCGCGCCTCCGTCAAGGTCTACCTGTTGAGCATCCCGCGTATACAACGTGGCGATGAATTTCAGACGATCACTATCGAAAAAGCAGCCATCCTACTGGTCTATCTTGCCCTGAGCGGTGCGCGCCCCACGCGCGAACATCTGCAAACATTGCTGTGGCCAGACAGCGACGCGCAAGCAGGTAGGAAGAACCTGCGCAATCTGCTTTGGCATATCAACGCCCGTTACGGTAAAGACTTGCTGGTGACGGATCAGTACTACGTCTCATTGTCGAGCGCAGTCTGGACGGATGTAGGGGATTTTGAGTGTATTTCCCTGAATAAAGACGCGACCATCACACAAATCCGTGAGCTTCTCTTTGGCTTGCACAGCGTGTCGCTGCTGCCGGGTTTCCGGTCGCGTGAACTGCAACAGTTTGAACTATGGCTTACACTGCAGAGGGAACGCTTAGGACGATTGCATGACAACCTGATCACGCGCTTGATCGAGCATTATCGTCACATGGAGGACTGGCAGCAGGTGATTGAGGTGGCATTTCGCGCAATTGCCGCAGACCGCCGCCAGGAAAGCACCTACTTTCATCTGATCGACGCCTATCGGCAGTTGGGCGAACGTGCTAAAGCGTTACACACGTTTGAGCAAATGCGCATGTGGCTGGCATCCGAGTATGGCTTGCAACCGTCTGACGAGATGCGCCAGTTGCAGCGCGCGATCCTGACCGATAATTTGACACGGGCGGCACACCGTTTCCGCGCGCAGGATGAAATCATCAGCCTAAACTTCTCATCGAATACTTATCTTCAAGAACTGATTGAGGACGCTGCAAAGGACGCGCCTGAAGACACGAGTGCGTGATGCTTTGATCTGTGCCTGTTTAGCGGCACATCTGTCTTTTGTACAGAGAGGGACTGTCCTATGCAACGTTCTTTGTTCAAGTGGCTGCTTGCAGCCTTTACCGTGATGGCAATCGCGTCCGCGTTGTCCATCGTTGCGCTCGCTCAAGACGATACCGAACCAGGTGGGCTGGGCGATGATGTCGAGCCTGCGCCCCCTTCCATCGGTGCTGACATTCCGCTGACTTACTTTGGACCTGCGCCATCGAGCGTTCAGAAGGAATTGATCGGTCCGTACCAACTCGTCACGGCAGGCACGATTGACCAGGATGCCGGCACCATCACCATGCCGCTGTATCGTGGTCAGATGACGACGGGTGAATCGGTCTGGTATGTTATCACTGACACCAACGACGAAGCGAACGCTGCTGCGCTGGGGCTGAACTTCTCCAGCAAGCTGTCGTATGCGGATGTTGGCAATGCTGTACGCCCCGCCACACTCGGCGAAGATTTCGTCGTGACGTTTGAACGCGGCACGGTCGATTTCTCGCCCGAGCACAGCATCACTCCCGGCGAAGCCCCCAACTACTTCCCACCCGCGGCATTCCAGCCCGGCGCGGTCGGTGATGCAGATTACTCCCCGCTGATGCGCCTCGCCAACGCTGGTGGCTACATCTACAACGCACCCATTGTGGCTTTCAACGTCGACGCCGACACCCTCAATGCCTTCTGCGAAGGCAACGCTGACCACAGCATCACACACGACAAGGTGGTTCGTATCTGCCCCAGCGCCGGTACGGTCACCCTGGAAATGACACTCGGCTTCAGCTTTGCGCGTCCGGTATGGTATCTGAGCATGGATGCCAGCGTGGATCTGGCAGCCGCGATGGAAGTCGTGACACTGGCGCCCGCACTCACCGCCATTCCGCTGGGTGCAGATGACAGTTTTAGCAGCGCTGTTGAGCGCATCTTCCCGGTTGTGAATGGTCCGATGGGCATCGAAAATCCGCAGCGTCAGGGCTTCAACAGCGCGCTGGCGGGTGAAGGCGGTCCGTTGAACACGCTGGGTGGTATCCCGACCATTGCAACCGATTACAGCCCGCTGTGGGACTTGAATCCGGTTGTGTGGACAGAAGAAGCAATTGCCAACGGCTATCGTTCGCGCGTGACGGAGGAGTTCTTCATCCTCGGTCTCGTGCAGCGCGGCTGGCTGACAGGTTTGGGCGGTGGTGCATTCGGTTCAGTTGGCATCATTGTCAACTGCCCTGTCATGTTCCGCTTCCTCTAATTTGCAGTTGTGGGGCGTTCAGAAGAACGTCCCACCTCGCCCCTCTTACGACTTGAATTTCAGTTCCTGGCGAGGAATCGCATGAAACCCCTTCTCTTTCTCGTCGCGCTGCTGCTCATGTCTGGTTTGGTCGCGACGCCGCAAATCGCAGCGCAGGATTCGTTTGCGAATGCTACCACCAGAGAGAGTGATACAAGCTACATCATCCAGTGGATGCGGCTGCTCTACGAGCGTGTGGAGCGCGAACGTCGCAATGTGCCACAGGCAGCGCGCATATACGGTTACGCTGGTGTGACCGTTTATGAAGCACTGCGCGGCGCGTTTCCCGAACGCCCATCACTGGCAGTGCGCTTAAACGATATGCCTGTAATTCCAGCGGCGGAAGCCGGTACAGAGTACGACTGGCTGACGGTGATGAACGGCGCGCTGGCAACGGTTATTCCAGGCATTATGGCACCGCTGGAGAACACAGGTCGTTCGGACACGATGATCAACTTCAACACCGCCGAGGCAAACGCGACGCGCCTTGCGATCCAGAATCTGGCGAACAATCAGCTTGGCGAACGCGCACAATCAGTAGACAGTGAGGTGTTGGATCAGTCCTTTTTCTATGGTGTAGCAATCGGTGAAACCATACTCGCGTGGGCAAGCGCAGATGGCTTCGCCGATACCCGCACGATGACGGCTGCTTATGAGCCGCCGTTGGGTGAAGGCTTATGGGTAGAAACGACACTGGGACAGCACGCCATGGAGCCGTCCTGGGGCGAACTGCGTCCGTTCGTGCTGCCAGACGCAGATGCTTGCGCTGTACCGCTGGATGTCCCATTTGATAGCGATCTCGACTCGACCTTTCATCAGCAAGCGCTGGAAGTGCGCGATATGCAGGCGCAACTGACCGACGAGCAGCGTGAAATTGCCAGTTTTTGGGACGAGCGCGTGGGCGAAAGCGGCACAGCGTCCGGTCACTGGTTGTATGTGATGAACGATCTTGCAGACCAACTGGATATGCCGTTGGCGGAAGCTGCCGAAATGTATGCGCTTGTTGGCGCTGGCATGGCGGATGCGTTTATCTCGGCATGGTCACTCAAATATCAGGTGAACTTGCTCCGCCCGGAAACCTACATTCAGACCTATGTCGATCCGACGTGGCGTCCACTGCGTCAGGCACCGCCGTTCCCAGCGTACCCCTCCGGTCATGCGGTGCTGGGAGGAACGGTGTCAGAAATCCTGACTGCGATGTTAGGGCCTGTGGCGTACACGGATCGCTACGGAGTTCAGTACGGGATGCAGGCGCGCAGCTACACATCGTTTGAGGCAGCGGCATATGAAAACGCCCTGTCACGTCTCTACGCAGGCGTGCATTACCGGGTCGATATGGAAAACGGTCTGGAGCAGGGGCGCTGCATCGGGCGACGGGTTGCCGACCTGCTCGACATGCAAACGCCGTAATCCGGTCAGCCTGTTTCTTTGCGTCGTCCCATCACGGAGAAGCGGCACATCTGGCTGTATTCGCAGTAGCGGCTGCACTTGGCGTCTTCGACCTTGTTCGCCTCGCTGGTGAAATCGCCCGCCTGCCCGCGCTCCATGTACAGCGTCAGCTTGTGTCTGCCATCGCTGATCGCCTCGTCGTCCGGCGTCAGCAGACCGCTGACGCTGCGGCTGCCGATGTGCCAGAACGCGCCGCCCGCGACATCCGCCATGCCCTGCGTCGCCAGGACGTAGATCATCATCTGGAAGTTGCGCCCGCGCGCGATCTCGCTTGTCGGGATGCCCGTGCTGCCTGTCTTGTAGTCGATCACCAGCGCCCGTCCGTCAATCGTGTCGATGCGGTCGATTTTGCCGCGCACGCGCAGCCGCATATCATCGAGATCGAGCGTGAAGATGCCGCCATTGCCGAACGGCGCTTCGACCTGATGCGGGCGACGCTCACCTTCGTGCAGCTTTGCAAGTTTCTTGTTGAAGTCACTATCCAGGTTGAAGTCATCGCGCACCAGCGCTCGCAGCTTGCGCAGGATGACCTGCTGCTCGCTCGCCCACTGCGGCGGCACGGGGAAGCGGAAACGCTGCGGCGCATCCGGCAGCCGCTCGGCAGCGACGCGCTCCAGCACTGCCAGCGCCGCATCGAGATGATCGGGCGTGATGCTGACACCATCGCGGATCAGTTGGGCGTAGGTCTTTTCGAGGATGTCATGGTAAACCGACCCTAACTGCGCAGCATCCATGCCTTCTTCTGGCTCTTCCAGCGGTTCCAGTTTGAGCAGCCGCCTAGCGAAGAACCGGAAGCCGCACATCCCATAATCGTTCAACTGAGACGCGCTCCATACGCGCCCGCTGAACGCGGCGCCCGCCACCGCCATAACCTCGGCATCTTGCAAGCGTCCGCTGTAGCGATCATGTGCTGCGCGCGACATACGTCGCAGCTCGACCGCGCGCGCGTGCTGCATGTGCGCCCAACGGTCAGCATACGCCTGAGCATACCACGCCTGCGCGGAGGACAGGGTGGCGTCACCCGCCTGTGCCGCACATGCCAGCGCTACTTCCCGCGCGGCGGCTGCGCTCTGTGCCGGGACGACCGCGCCGATGCGTAATGCCTCTGGCTGTACATACGGGAACACCTTGCGCACCTCGCGCCAAAGATGGCTTGGCGGCAGTTCCGCGCCGTTTTCGACCGTCATGCGCGTCAGCGTGAGCGTGTCCGTTGCCATGCTGATCATCTCGTAGAACAAGCCGTCGTCGTCGGCGCGCTCCGCCTGTGTCGGCAGCGGAATGCCATACTTTTGCAGCCGCCGCCGTTCGCTATCGAGATACAGCGGCTCTTCGCTGGCACGCATCGGGAAGATGCCTTCAGACAAGCCCAGTACAATCACATGACGATGCGGCAGCCCGCGTGCCTCCGTAACCGTCGTTACCAACACGCGACCGTCACGCCCGCTACTGCGCCCGACCGTCGCGCCTTTGATGGCGTTCGTCAGGTCGGCATAGAACGCATCCCAGCCGATGGTCGCTTCCAGTTCGAGCGCGCCGAACAGCCGTTGGGCGCTCAACATGCCGCGCAGCACGCGCTTGAGCGCTTCCAGCGCCGCCAGGTCACGCGCGACGACGCCTTCGCCCGCGTCGAGGCGACACTGCGCAATCACCTTTAACGAGGATGGTTCTGGCGTGGGTACCAAGTGCAAATTGCTGAATGTAATGTCATTTTGCAGTCTGTACTCTTCCCGCTGCGCACCTTCATCAGCGGCTATCGTTGGGTCATCCCCGATCAGGTCTTCCAGCCAGGCGGCGTAATCGGCGGTCAGCTTGCCAGCAGGCGGTGTGATGGCGTCGAAGAATGCTTCCAGCGCAGCGCGCAGAGCGGTAAGGTGGGCGCTGTCCTCGTGGGTGTCGGGCAGTTCGCCGTCCTCGTCCGGCACAGGCGGCTGCATCGCCGCGTCCAACGCTGTCAGCCACGCCTTGCGCCCGCCCGTGACGAGATGCTCACGGCTGAGGCGTTCGAGCGTATCGACCTCCGCCGTGCTGATGCCGGGGATGATGAAGTAGGCGGCGCGCAGCACATCGAGCAAGTCGCGGCGGCGGAAATCGCCTTTGTGCAGGTCCAAGAGTCGCAGCAGCGCATAGACCGCTGGATTTTCCGCCAGCGCTTCGCCCGCGTCCACCGCCAGCGGCACGCCGTAGGCACGCGCCTGTGCCTCGAAGTAGCGCCCGTAGCGCGCCCAGTCGCGCACTGCAACCAGCACATCGTCCGGGCGCGCACCGCCCAGCAGCAGCGCCTTTGCCCGGCGCAGCGCGGTGGCAACTTCAGCGGCGGCGTCCGGCGCTTCGAGAAGAGCGAGGGGAGAGACCTCACCCCCCAGCCCTCTCTCCGCAAGCGGTGAGGGGGACACAGAGAATTTCACTGGAGAAGACTCATCTTGAAGTCCTTCTCCCCGGAGTATTCGCCGTTCGGAAGAGGGATTTACGCTGAGGGCAGCCCAAGGTACAGGATGCGCCGCAAAAATATGCACGATCAGATGTTCCAGTGCAGGGTGGCGCGTGGTCGTCAGGATGGGCGGGCGGACGATGCGGTAGACGACCGGCTCCTCCTGATGATACTTGACGAGGCGGTCGAGCGCGCGCTGAAAGCGCTTGCCAATCGTCGTCTCGCGTCCTGGCACGCCCGTCAGCGTGACCAGCGTTTCGCCAACGCGCGCCGCAAGCTGCGTCAGTAAGTCGGCTTGCAGCGGGTTGAACTGGTCGTAACCATCAACCACCAGCAGGTCGACATCGCGCGCCAGTCGGCGATAGTTCTCCAGCTCCTCGCGCGCCACCCAGCCTTCGCCTTCGGTATCAACCAGATCGTACTGCTGGAGCAAATAATGGTAGCGGTCATAGATACGCCCGATCTCGCGGTCGTAGTCGTTGGCAGCGGCGGTAGCGAACGCCATCGGCTCAGTTAAAAGCTGCTTGAGTTCGTCAATAAAGCGCGACAGCACCCTCACGAAACCCGGCGTGTGCGCGATGCGCCCGAAGACTTCAAGCTCACCCGCGCGTTCCATTTCGTTGACGATCAGTCGCAGCAGGCGATAACGCGCCGCATGGTCAAGAATGCGCTGCGGTTTGCCCGCGCTTTCCAGCAGGTGATGATACAGCCCGTAAAAGGTGAAAAACTCGACATTGAACAGTGCCGGAGCGATATCTGCCCTGCTCATCAAGCGCTGGCGGAAGGCGTAAATCTGCCGTTCTGTCGCCAGTAGGCACCAGACTTTGGCGAACGGCGCACGGGCTTTCAGCGACGCAATGCGCGACTGGACGGCTTCGGTTTTGCCAGCGCCGACGCTGGCGAGCAGAAATTCAGTCGGCATTGATCACCTCGTATCAAACCACAAACATTTACGGACTGCTGCCAGCCGCACCTGTACAGCCGGGCGGTCCTTCCGGCGGGTAGGTCCACGTTTGCTCAATGGCGCTGTTGAGCGCCATCGCGCGGAACTCGTTGTAGGTGGCGATCAGTGCGTCGCAATCGCCGCGTATTTCCGCTGCCTGCCCTTGCAGATACCAGCATTCAAAGCGACGTTCTTCAACAGCGACGCCCTGCATCACCTGTAATCGCGCACACTGGTTCAGGTTGCGCTGCGCTGCCTCAAAGTTACCCTGTAAAAAGTACTCACGCCCCAGTTGAAACCAGCCATCCGCCCACGTCGGCGCAAGCTGTGTCACCTGCGAACAGTAGCCTATCGCTGCCTCGCGTTCGCGCAGCAGGCTGCTCAGTTCGCACAGCCGCAGCCGCGCCTTCACATTGCCGTTGTCCAGCGTCAGCACCTGCATATAGGCAGCCGTCGCCGCGTCTGCATCGCCAATTTGCAGCGCATAAAGCGCCCGCTCAAAGTATAACGGAATCAGGCGATTGTTGATCGTCAGCGCGATTTCAACGGTGCGGATGGCGCTGTCATAATTGCCATTGTCGGCATAGCTGATCGCCAGCGCCCGCTGCGCATCAACCAGCCCGGGATTGCTGCGCACCGCGCGCAGACTTTCACGCAGGGCGATCTCGTAACTGCCCGCCACGCCGTATGCCAGCGCCAGCCCTGTGCGCGCAAATGCATGCTCCGGGCTGCGTTCCAGTACCCACTCGGCGGCGTCAGCGGCGGCGGCGGGCTGGCGGTTCGCCATCAGCGCGAAGGCGTGTGTGGCGCGCAGGTCAAGCTCGTCCGGGTTGAGCGCAATTGCCTCGCGGGTCAGTTCCAGCGCCGCCACTCGATCCTGTTCGGTATCGTAATCGACATAGCTCCGGTAGATGAGCGAACGCGCCAGCAGCACCAGCGCGTCCGGGCGCTGCGGGGCAAGCTCCAACGCCTGTCGTGCCAGCGTAATTGCCTGATCGAGATCGCCACGCGCGAAGGCGTCCCGCGCACCCGTCACCAGGTCGCCCGGCTCTGTCTGCGGCGCGGCGACCGATGTCAGGCGGCGTTCCAACCATGTCCACGACATCGCTAATGTGCCGACGATGACGCCAATCAGCAGCGCCCAGGGCAGACACCCCGTCCGTCGGCGGCGTGTACGAAACGAAAAGCGCGAATTCGCCCGCTGTATGCGCATGAGATAAGTTCGGTTCGATGACAGAAAGAATGATGAGGGGAGTGTAACGCGGATACATAAAAACGAACAAGGGGCTGAAAGCCCCCTGTGTGTCAATGTTTCGATACTGTTGCGCCTGCTAATTGCCCGACGTTGACGTTGCCGTCGCAGTAACGGGTGGTGCTTGCGGCGTGAACGATGGTAGCGGCGCTCCGCCTGCCACCGGTGTGTTGGTGGCAGGGACGGCTGTTGGCGGCACATCTGTATCCGTCGGTGGCGGCACGGATGTGTCCGTCGGTGGCGGCACGGGCGTGCCCGTTGGCGGTGGTACAGGCGTGTCCGTCGGTTCGAGTGTATTCGTCGGGCGTGGCGTGTTCGTTGGCGGCGGCACAGGTGTGTCCGTCGGTACGGGTGTATTCGTCGGGCGCGGCGTGTTGGTCGGTGCGGGCGTATCCGTCGGCACAGGCGTGTTCGTCGGGCGCGGCGTATTTGTCGGACGCGGTGTATCCGTCGGCGGCACGGCAGTGTTCGTTGGACGCGGCGTATTTGTCGGGCGCGGCGTATTCGTCGGTGGCACGGCAGTATTCGTCGGATGCGGCGTGTTCGTCGGCGGTACAGTGGTCGGCGGTACAGTGGTCGGCGGTACGGGCGATGGCGGCACAGGCGTCGGCGGTACCGTGGTCGGCGGTACGGGCGTTTCCGGGTCTGCCAGGTTATCGTCAATCAATTGTTCAAGCTGCTCGTTGCTAATCGGCGCCGCGACTTCCACCGGACGATCCAACGCTGCCACCGGAATCCCGGCAACATCTTCCGCGCGGTATGCCTGTGGTAGGCTCGGCGGTGCTGCTGGCTGCAAATTCGCGCTCATCGGCACGCTCAACTCGCTGCCCGCGATAGCCACCTGGTCAACGCCAAGTGCTGCGACTTCGGTTTCGCCTTCCACCATCTGAATCGTCATGTCGCCTTCGCGTTCCGCCTGAATGAACGCTGTCGAACCGAGGCGAATGCGCACTTCGTTGATCCAGACATCAATCGTGCCAACACCATCAGGCGTTTGGATCAGCAAGCCATTTTCTGGCGCTTCTTGGCAGCCTGGCGTATCTGCACCTGTATCGAGCAGGAATGCCTGCATCGGCCCGAAATCTGCGTTATATTCTTCCACGACACGCAGTTCGACGGACTGTGCTATCGGACTCACCGAATTGGCGAAGACCCAGCCGCGCGCCCCGTTTTCCAACTGGACGTGATACCACAGCGAATCTTCTGTACGTCCATCAGCGAAGGCGATCTGGTTGGGGCGCAGCACGCCCATCACGTACCCATCGAGGCGCGGGTGACGGCGTACATTGACGTTGGCGGCGCGGGCGGGTTCGACAGGCATCAATTCCTGCGCCTCGACCTGGTTGCGCACCTCGATATCGCCAAACAGAACCATCGTCACGCTCGTGCTGCGAATCTGATGCGGAATGTTCGCCTGCAAGCGCAGCAGCGCCAGTCCCCACAGGCCTGCATCGGCGTTCATGGCGCTCAAGCGCAGCGATTGCAAGCTGCTGATGTCGACAATATCGCCAATGTTGTCAAAGTTAAAGTTGTGCCAACCTACCTGCGGTTCGGCTTCCAGCATCGGGTTGCCATAGCACGCCTGATTGCGCCCGGTAGATGCACAGGCAGTGTCCATCTGCGTCATAGCAGTCTGGATGACCTGCTGACAGATAGAAGGCGGCGCGGTCTGAAATGCAACCAGCAGAAGCGCCAACGGCAGATACACGAGCGTTCGTAGGTGCTTGATCATAGGTATTGCCTGATGAGTACGTTTTACACTTTTCGCCCAATTTTATGATACACGAGAAACCCTACAGCGCACATAACGGGAGACCAACGTAGGGTGATCATCAGGATAGAAGATCGTTTGTTTTGTTACGGTATCGATCATCTACCTTGCAGGCGCATAAAATTTTGCAAGGCGGACTGAAAGGCGTCAGGCTGTTCGAGGTGCGGCGTATGTCCAGACGCAGTGATGATCACGTGCTGACCGTCCGGCAATGTTGGCATCATCTGTCGGGCGATGCCCGTAAACTTCGCATCGTCTGCGCCAGTGATGAGCAGCACGTGACATGACAGTGCGGGCAAGCGCGCCCACAGCGAAGGCTGCACGCCCGTCCCCATCCCGCGCAGGCTGTGCGCCAGCCCTGTGGGATCGTTTGCCAGCCGTGCCTGTCGTAATGCCGTCCGCGTCTCGTCCGGAAGTCGGGCGTAGGTGGCGAACAGAGGCAGCCGCTCCCACGCATCGACAAACCTCGTAATGCCCTGATCGAGGATGCGCTGCGCCAGCGCATCATCAGCGGCGCGGCGCGCAAGGCGTTCGGCGTCGTCGGCAATGCCAGGGCTGGCGCTTTCCAGGATCAGGGTGTGAATAAGCTGTGGGTATTCCAATGCAGTGTAGAGCGCCAGCCGCCCACCCATCGAATAGCCGAGCAGCGTGACGGGCGGCGCGAGTGTCGTCTCGATAAGCCGGGCAAGCTGGCGGGCGACCGTTTCGATGGCGCAATCGGCAGGTGTGCTGGCGGGTGTCGCTCCGTGACCGGGCAAGTCCGGGCGCAGCACGCGGTAGTGCGCAGCCAACGCAGCGGTATGTGCCTCCCAGCTGTGCGCGCTGCCTGTGAAACCATGCAGCAGCACTAACGGCGGCGCTGCTGCAGCGCCGTCCATCATAAACGCAAGCGCGGACATGCGCGGTCGGGTTAGGCTTCGAGCCAGTGCATCATCGTCGC
>JANRJX010000115.1:0-5667 GCA_033763755.1 Chloroflexota bacterium | reverse complement strand
TGTGCGCCAGATTCTGGCGGAAAGCAAAGGCTCAGCGAAAATGCAGCAGGTCTGGGGCTACATTCGCGAAGGTGCGAATGCCTACCTGCGTTCGCAACTACGCATTATTGCCGTGCTGATCGTCGTGCTTGGCGTGCTGCTCTTCTTTAGCGTCTTTTTTGTCAACCCGACGCCGTTTGCGATTGAGCATTTCTGCCCGCAGATCGCCGAGGAAGCAGCCGCCACTGTCAACGCCGACGAAGTACGCGCAGACATTGCCGCAACGAATCCATCGCTGGCAGAAGCAGTAGCGAGCGGCGACACGGCAGCGGCAGCACAACTGGCCCTGTTGCAAAGCAACGCCGTCGTTTACGCCAAAGAAGCGGCGATTGTCCAGGCAGGTATCGGCAATCTTGCACCGATTGCCGCCTGCGAAGTCGCGCGTAACAATATTGCCATCGGGCGCGCGGGCGCGTTCCTGATGGGTGCGATCTTCTCTGCGACTGTCGGCTTTGCGGGCATGAACATGGCGGTGCAGGGCAACGTGCGTGTCGCAGCGGCGGCGGTCGATCCCAAGCGCGGCTATGCTGATGCGCTGCGCATCGCCTATCGTTCCGGCACGATCACCGGTATGTTGACCGACGGCTTGGGTTTGTTCGGCGGCACGATCATCTTCATCATCTTCGGCATCGCCTCGCCGGACGCGCTGCTCGGCTTCGGCTTTGGCGGCACGCTGCTGGCGCTGTTCATGCGCGTGGGCGGCGGCATCTACACCAAAGCGGCGGATGTCGGCGCAGACCTCGTCGGCAAAGTCGAAGCAGACCTGCCGGAAGACGACCCGCGTAACGCAGCCGTTATTGCTGACCTGGTGGGCGATAACGTCGGTGACTGCGCAGGTATGGCGGCGGATATCTTTGAAAGCTACGAAGTTACGATTGTGTCCGGTTTGATCCTGGGTCTGGCGCTGTCCACGATTACAGGCAGCCCGGTGTGGATCATCTTTCCGCTGGTGGTGCGCGGTATCGGTGTGCTCTCGTCGATCATCAGCACCTATACCGTGCGTTCCACGACGGGCAAGGACGCCCTGAGCGCTATCACGCGCGGCTTCTACACTGCCGCTGTCATCAGCATCGTCATGTTCGTCATCTTCAGCGTGTTCTACATGCGCGAAGCGAACATCATGGGCGGCGCGGTCATCTGGCAGCCGCTAGCAGCGGTGATCGTCGGCATCGTGCTGGCAATCGTGCTCGATCGCGTGACTGCCTACTTCACGGATACCGAGCATGGTCCGGTCAAGGACATCGCCAAGAACACGCAGACCGGTCCGGCGACAACCATCCTCAGCGGTTTGTCGAGCGGTATGGAAAGCAGCACCTGGGCGATTATCGTCATCGCGGGTAGCATCCTTGCCAGCGTGATCATCTTTGCGATTGCGCCGATCACAGGCGCGGACGGTAGCACGCAGATCGTTGATACGTTCACGGCGGTGTTGTACGGCGTCGCTATGACCGGTATCGGCATGTTGACCCTGACGGGCAACAACGTCTCGATGGACGCTTTTGGTCCGATCAGCGATAACGCGCAGGGCATCGCTGAACTGGCGGGCGAAAGCAGCGGCAAGGGCGGCGAAATCCTGGGTCAACTCGATGCGGTGGGTAACACGACCAAAGCGATCACCAAAGGTATCGCGATTGGCTCTGCTGTGATCGCGGCGGTGGCGCTGTTTGGCGCGTTCCTGACCGATACGCGCGTCATTCAGTTGGGCCTGGGTGTGCCGCCAGAACAGACGATTGCTGCCCGCGGTATCAACATCGCTGAGCCGATTGTGTTCATCGGCTTCCTGATCGGCGGCGGCTTGATCTTCCTGTTCAGCAGTCTGCTCATTCGCTCGGTTAACCGTGCCGCCTTCAAGATGATCGGCGTCGTGCGTCGCCAACTGCGCATCCCCGGCATCATGGAAGGCACAAAGACGCCGGACTACGCCGAATGTGTCGATGTTTCGACGCGCGCGGCGCAGCGCGAACTGCTGCCGATTGGCGTCATCGCCGTGCTGACGCCGATTGTGATCGGCTTCCTGCTCGGTGCGACGGCGCTCGGCGGCTTCCTGGCAGGTATCATCCTCGCCGGGCAGTTGATGGCGGTGTTCATGAGCAACGCGGGCGGCGCGTGGGATAATGCCAAGAAGTACATCGAAGAAGGGCATTACGGCGGCAAGAAGAGCGAACCGCACAAAGCGGCTGTCGTCGGCGATACCGTCGGCGATCCGTTCAAGGATACGGCGGGTCCTGCGCTCAACCCGATGATCAAAGTCGTTAACCTGGTTGCGCTGCTGGTTGCACCGCTGGTCGTGACGGTTGAAGCAACGGCGGACAGCGGCACGCGCACGATTGTCGTGGTCGTCATGGTCGTGCTGCTGGCGATCATCCTGTTCGCTATCCAGCGCAGCCGTCAGGAAGACGCCGAGACGCAGCAGATGATCGAGGCGGTCGTCAAGAGCGGGAAGTAACACAAACCCTCACCTCAACCCCTCTCCCTCATGGAGAGGGGCTTTTCAAGGCAGAAGTAGGGGCGAACAGACGGGTCGCCCCTGAACATATCATCCCCGAAGTAACCTCATGAACCGTATTGACCGCCTGTTTGCCATCCTGCTCCTGCTGCAACTGAAGCGCCGTGTGACCGCGCGCGACATCGCCGCCGAGTTCGCCATGAGTGAGCGCACCGTCTATCGTGACATGAAGGCGCTCAGCGAGATGGGCATCCCGATTGCGGCGCAGGCGGGCGAAGGCTATGAATTGCTCGACACGTTCACGCTGCCGCCGATTGCGCTGACAGAAGGCGAGGGCATGGCACTGTTCATCGCGCTTCAGTGGCTCATCAGGAACAGCACCGGAACTATGCAGCAGGCAGCGCACACCAGCCTGCGCAAAATCGAGGCATCATTACCCGCGCAGGTTCATGACGAAGTACGCCTGCTGGCGCGCTTGATCGACCACTTTCCGTCACATCCGCCGCTGGATTGGGAACAGCCAGAGCTGCGGGCAGTAGTTGCTGCCATTCGTGAACGGCGGGTCCTGCACATGCGCTATCAGGGCTACCAGCAGGACGACGTGACCGAGCGCGAAATCGAGCCGACTGGGCTGACTTTCTCTGAAGGTGCGTGGTATGTCGATGCGTTCTGCCGCCTGCGCAATGATATGCGCAGCTTTCGCGGCAGCCGCATCCTGTGGCTTGCCGCGCGAGACGAGCAGTTCGTGCCGCGCATCATGACGCCCGCCCGCCAGACTGCTATCGATGTGCGCGTGCGCTTTGAGGCTGCAATACGTCGCCACGTGCAGGAGCGTCAGCATTATGGTTATGTCGAAACCGTCAGTGATGTGATGCTGTACCGAGTGCATGACCTATCGGAAATCCGCCGCTGGCTGCTCGGCTTTGGGGCAGATGCCGAAGTGCTTGAGCCAGCGGCGCTGCGTGACTGGCTGCGCGACGAGGCACAAAGACTCATCCACCTGCTGACATAGGGCTGTCAGGAGGCGTTGCTACGATGGTGGCATCTGTACAACGCTGGAGGTTTCAGATGAGTGTGTCTGTTGAGATCGTGCTGTTTCGGTTAAACGCGGGTGTGAGTCCCGAACAATTCCTGGCTGCGGCGAAGCCAACCTTTGACCTGCTGCCCAGGTTCGATGGCTATATCAACCGCGAACTGAGTATGTCGGAAGATGGCTGGTGGGTGGATGTCGTGCATTGGCGCGATATGGAGTCAGCGCTGGCGGCGTCGGAACGCATAATGGCGGATGCAGATGGGCAGGCTTTTGGCAGCCTGATCGATGTCACTACCATAGTGATGCATCACGCCGCGCCGCAAATGTCGAGTTTGACCGAACCCGCCTAGCGCGTTACTGTTGCTGCTGCTTAACCGGTGTCCCCTCATCGCGAGGGGATACTGCTTTATACGGAGGCGACGATGACCCCTCAGTCTTTCATCACCCGCAAACTATATCGCTTTTTGCTGCTGATGCTTCCGCTTTTCGCCACATTACTGTTGGTCTTCGCCAGTGTGCTCCAGGCGCAGGAACATCAGGGTGCTGACGAAGAACTGCAACGCGAAAGCCCGATTGCGCTCAATCCGGCTGCGGGCGCAGAGGTCGGCTTTGTCTATGAAGCGTACCTGAGCCCGCATCAGGAAGGTGGTGAGGAAGACGAAACGCCTGCCGTCGTTCCACCCGAACTGCGCTCGACCGAGCCGTCTGTGCCGCGTAACCAGCGCACCTCACGCGGTCACGCCGCCATCGAGTTCACGCACGACTTGAGCCGCGCTTACGTCTACCTGGCAGTCGAAAATGTCGCTGCTGAGGACGTCGTTATGCTGCACCTGCACTGCGGGCGACCGGGGCAGTTGGGTCCGATCCTGGTCGATTTTGCGCTGATCGGCAGCATCAACGAGTTTCTGGCGGACGGCGTGATGCGCGTGGAAGTGACGAACGAGGACCTCGTGGCGACGACCGCGCACGGTGAAGGTCCGCTGGCGTTCTTCACCGTCGGTTGCCCGATTATCGCGGCAGTGCCGACCGACCGCGTGCGCACGATTGCAGGAATGGAAGTAATTGCGCGCGAGGGCGAGCTGTACTTCAACCTGCACACCAAAGCGCAGACGTTCTTTGGCGACATTCGCGGGCAGTTCTATCTGGTGGGAGGGTGAGGGAGACCTGACCCCGCTCACTAGGGGTTAAGGTTGGCGGGCGGACGACGAATGCGCCGTCCGCCTTGCATTCTGCGATGGTCTAGGATGCGTGATGGTTCGCCTTGTGCGCCGCGATAATCGGCTGGGCGACGTTGCCAGGCACTGTGTCGTAGTGGCTGAATGACATCGTGTAGATGCCGCGTCCACCTGTTAGTGAGCGCAGCTCGTTGCCGTAGCGCAGCATCTCCGCCAGCGGCACGGTCGCGTTAATCACGCTGCGCGGTCCTTCCGTCTCCATGCCCTGCACGCGCGCACGGCGGGTGTTCAGGTCGCCCAGGATGTCGCCCATGATCGCTTCCGGCACGGTGATCTGCACGTTCATGATTGGCTCCATCAGCACTGGAGCCGCCGCCTCGAACGCTTCCCTGAACGCCTCACGCCCGGCAATCTGGAAAGCTATATCCTTTGAGTCGACCGGGTGCATCTTGCCATCGAAGACGACCGCTTTCACATCGCTGACCGGGAAGCCCGCGATCACGCCTTCATCCAGCACCGAGTGGATGCCTTTCTCAATCGACGGGAAGAACGAGCTGGCAATTGCGCCGCCCACGACTTCGCTCTTGAATTCATAGCCGCTGCCCGTGTTTGGGTCCAGCCGCAGCGAGACTTCGCCGAACTGCCCTGCGCCGCCCGTCTGCTTCTTGTGGCGGTAGGTTGCGCTGGCGGACTTGGTGATCGTCTCTTTATACGGCACGCGCGGTGCTTCCGTGTCCATACTCGCACCCAACTTGGCGGCGCGGCTGATTGCGACGGCGATATGCAGTTCACCCATGCCTTCCAGCACCGTCTGCTTGATCGCCGGGTCCTGTCGCCAGCGCAGCGTCGGGTCAGCTTCGGCAAGACTCGTCAGGATCGGACCCATCTTGGCGCTGTCGCCCTGTGTCTTGGGGTGCAGCGCGACCGTGTACAGCGGATCGGGGTAAGTCGGCTTGACGATGGTGAACGGGTTG
>JANRJX010000114.1:0-27384 GCA_033763755.1 Chloroflexota bacterium | reverse complement strand
ACGTTCGAGCCGCAGGCAGCGAAGCGCAAGCGCGATAACCCTGGTCAACTCAAGATGTTCGATGACGCACCCAACCCGGCACTGGAGTTCCTGAAGGGCATCAAAGCGGACGAACTCAGCCCGATTGAAGCGCTGACCAAGCTCTACGAACTCAAGCGGCTGGCGGGGAAATGATACCTAGTTGGGTGTACGATGGATGAAAAGAAAGGTGCAACAATGGAAACTCGTATCCAGGTTATCGTCTCACTGACACACGATGAGCTGTTACCTTTGTTGAGTGCCAGCCTTTCTGAGGGATATGATTTTGTTCAGAAGTTGTGGGATGAATACCAGTCTGGCGCGAATCGCTATGATCAAGACGGTGCTGTGCTGCTAGGCGGATATTCGGAACACGGACTCTGCGCGATTGGCGGGCTGCATCGTGATCCCTACCTGAATCAACCCGCTATTGGGCGTGTTCGTCATGTGTATGTCCTGCCGACCGCCCGGCGAATGGGGATCGGGCGACAGCTTGTCACGGCTCTGATCGACCACAGCCGCGCACACTTTCGCATCCTCACGCTGCGCACACCCACCGCGCATGGCGATGCCTTCTACCGCGCGCTGGGCTTCAGTACCCAACCCGTATATGCCGAAGCGACGCATTGGTTGGCGCTTGACACGGATCATGCGTAGTGGATTATGCCTGCATTGAATTCCACTCAGACTTGCCTCATTCGCCCATCACCACCCCCTCCCCGCCGAACCCCGCCAGAAAGCGGCGGTCGTGCGACGCGGCGATGACCGTGCCGGGGAACGCCCGCAGCGCCGCCTCCAGTTCCTCCAGCACATCGAAGCTCAGGTGATTGGTCGGCTCGTCCAGCAGCAGCACGTCCGGTTGCGTCACCATCAGCCGTGCCAGCGTCAGCTTGCGCCGCTGCCCTGCACTTAGATCGCCCACCTGCGTCTGCACATCGTCGTAACGGAACAGCCCTGTCCATAGCAACTGGTTCATCAGGTCTTTCTCTGATCCGATCAATCCGTCCGCGAATGCCTCGTACAACGTTGGTTGTGTGGGCAGGACGTGTCCTGCCCCTACAAATTCGTCCTGCTGCGCCATATAGCCAAGCCGCACCGACGGCGACACGCGCACTCGCCCGGCATCCGGCATTTCGTCGCCCGCCAGCAGCCGCAGCAGGGTCGATTTGCCCGTGCCGTTTGCGCCAACAATCGCAATCCGTGCACCGTGCGGCACATCGAGATTGAAATCGCGCAGAATAACGCGCCCATCGTAAGCCTTGCAGAGTCCGTCTGCGCGCAGCACCAGCGGCGCTCTGGAGACCGCTTCACCCCCTGCTCGTTGCGCTCGCTTCCCTCTCTCTCTTGGAGAAGGGGTCAGGGTGTCAGCTTCTATCGCAATTGAGAACGACCCCGCCTCGAAGCGCAGGGGTTGCGGCGGTTTGGGAATGGGATCGCTCAGGAGGCGTGCCAGCCGCGCTTCGGCATCGCGCACCCGCCGCGATACCGTTGCTTCGTGCGTGGCAATCTTGGCGTTTCGGATCAACTTGTCGCCGTCGCTGTGCGCGCGGTAGTTGCTGTTGCGCTGTCCGCCTTCCTTGATCTCGTGGCGTAGCGCTTTGATCTCTTCCTGCTGACGGAAATAATCGTCTTCCCAGCGCCGTCGTGCTTGCTGCTTGGCTGTGTGGTACGCATCGTAGTTACCCGCGTAACGGACACAAGCGCGTGTATGCTCATCAATTTCGAGGATGCCATTGACCGTCTTGTTCAGGAACTCGCGATCATGCGAAACGATCAATGCCGTGCCGCGATAGTCCGCCAGATAGCCTTCCAGCCACGCCAGCGCGTGAACATCGAGGTGATTGGTCGGCTCGTCGAGCAGCAGCACATCCGGCGCGCGCAGGAGCAGCAGCGCCAGCGCCGCGCGTGTGCCTTCGCCGCCGGAGAGCGTCGCCAGCGGACGCGAACGCGCCAAATGATCGACTCCCAATCCGGCGAAGACTTCGGCAATACGCGCATCGATCTCATATCCGCCGAGCGCTTCGTAGCGGCTGGCGACATCGCCGTAGGCAGCGAGCAACACAGCCAGCGTGTCGCCTGTTACCTCTGCCATCTGCGCTTCCAGTGCGCGCATCTGCGCCTCAAGCTGGCGCACATCCGTCAGCGCATCGTCGATCAGGTCTGCGAGTGTGTTGTGGGCATTGTCCAGCAGCTTGAGTGTTTGCGCGAGGTAGCCGACCTGTACCTGTGGTGCAAACACCACCGTGCCGGAGTCGGGTTTAATTTCGCCCATAATGATTTTGAGCAGCGTCGATTTGCCAACGCCGTTAGCGCCAACAATGCCGATATGCTCGCCTGTGTTGACGAGCGTCGTGATGTCTGTCAGGACGGGGGTTGCCCCGTAGGATTTCGCGACCCGGTCGAGTCGCAGGATGGTAGACATGGTTTTGCACACCTCATGAGAAGTCAATCGATAAACGGTTGCTGCTCGTGTGCTATTCCATGTCCTGCCTTTCGAGGATTGCCGCCGAAGTATGGGGAGCGCATACACTATGCCGCCCGTACATCTGGCATCATAAGGTAAGTGAGGCGTGCGTCAAATCCGTCTTTTGGCGGATTCACATCCTGCGCCTAAGGATAATGCTTTGCGCGAATGAGTGACTGTATTCTCGAAAAGACTGCTTGAATTCGGCGATGTTGAGTGTCCGCTGGGATTGAAGATAGAGCAGCCGGACACTCAACGGACAGTTAGTAATCCCGCCTGCTCACAGGCGTGCTGCATCTGGCGAATGTCATCATAATTCACATCTGTCACCGCTACCCAACGATCCAAATGACCGAAATCCAGCCAGTGACGGACCATCGCATCTTGATGCACCGTGATGATCTCCTTCCGCAACGAGTCTTTGATCTCGTCTGGCAGCGTCGTACGCATAACAAACGGTTGGATAGTAGAAGGACCGAGTGTGTCGATAACACGCAGTTGTGTAGCTAACGCGGATGGGCTTCCATCTCAACTGCCAGTACTAATGTGTCAATCGCAGCGGCGTCAATCTCACCATTTGCTACCCAGTGCAGCGCGGTCTGATGGAAACCAGCCTGGACAACCTTTCCAAAGAAACCATTCGTCTCGCCCATTTGCACCAGATGGTAGCGCGTCACGCCATAACCAGACTGCGACTCTGGCTCGTTGAATGCCCACGATGCACCACGCAAATCAGCAAAATGCTGATAGGGACTGTCGGCACGCACAATCACATCAGAATAGTAGATTGGCTGGCCCTGATAGCGTGCGCCGGCAGGGATTGGCGCAGCAAATGCTTCATGGCTAGCAGTCGGAACGTAGGGTGGCGTGCGCAATACGTAAGTCAGTCCACAAATAAAAGCCAGGTCACATTCCGAAAACTGGCGATAGTCGTCATCACCTACTGTCAGCGTGATCGCCATGCCAATGCGGTCACTCAGACACTTTATGATTGCCTGATAAACAGGCAGCATATTTGGCGCAAGAAAGGTAAAAGCTTTAAGATGATTCATCACGGTAGAAGGCGAAGACTGAATTGCCGGACAGTGCGTACACAATATCCTGATCGTTATTGACCAGCACCGCTGCCACTGACTCGAAATACGATTCTTCCGTCGCGCGATAGTTATTGACAAACGTTCCGCCGAGCAGAGTTTCGTAAACCGACCGACCACTGCGGCTGGCAAAGTACAATCCTGGCTGTAGCGGGTTGGTGTTCAGGTAAAAGCCGTCCACAGAGGTGATGGTCTGTCCTTGCGGGAAACCTGCAAACGCAAAGTCCAGCCGTTCGCCGCCTCGGAACTTCAACACTGTCCCATTCGCCAGCAGGATGAAAACGACGCCTTCCGTATCAATCGCGAAATCCACCGCAGTGCGAATGTCCGGGCGTCCTTCGCCAGAGAAATATTCGATAGGCGCGTTGGCAAATGCGCCTGCGTTCGGGTCATAGCGCCACAGCTGATTGGCAGCCGGGTCCAGCACGTACAGCCGTCCGCTCCACACGCTGATCGCCGCCGCGCCGATCCAGTTCTCGGACCCCTGCAGCTGCTGCACACGACACGTATCCGTAAAACGCGGCGCACAGTCGATCAGCAACCCGTTCTCATCGACCGCGATCAGGACGTTGCTCTGGCTCAAGCCGCTGCCATCTTCCGCCCAGGCAATATCGACCAGATCGCCGACCGTCAAGCCCTCGATCTGCACGCCCCGCCGCATAAACGCCAGTGCCTGCCGCGTGTTGGGAGCCATCGAGATGCCATCAGGGTTCAGCGTAATCCGGTAGACCATATCGTTGCCGTCGTCCAGCACATACATGTCCTGACCCTGCAAGACCCCCCGTGTCAGACCTGCCTGCGGGAATGAGGCGACGGTCGCCGTTTCGCGGCGCGTGATCTGGCTCAACTGGTCGATCACAGAGCGCGCTTCACGGTCAATCGTCGTCAGCATATCGTCGGGCGTATCCGGGCGTAAGCGCTGACATTCGGCGGCGATGGTCGAAGCCGCGTTCCAGGCGTTGATGGTTCCCTGCACGTCGTTGGATGGGATTCCGCGCGCGGTCGTCGCTGCTTCCTCTGCCTGCCTCACACACAGGTCAAATTCGCTTTCGCCCGTCCCTGTCACCCACATCGCGACGACCACCAGCACGACGGCAGCCGGAATCAGCACTGCCGCCAGCGTTGCGCCCGGCGTTGCGAACCAGCCTTTCTTGCCCTCTGGCAGCGGCGGCACAAAGCGATCCAGCAGCTTGAGTGCGCCGTTTGTGCCGCTTGCCAGCGCCTTTGCACCCGCTGCCAGTCCTGATTGTATGGGCAGCGGCACGCCGCGTGAGCGCGGACGTGGCGGCACGTTGGCAGATGGTACGGGCAGGGGCGTGACCTGTGGCGCTCCTGCCGTTGGTGGTAAGGTCGGTGCAGCAGCCACCGCTTTGTACGCCCCTGTCGCCAGTGCGCGCGAAGATTCACCCGCTCGAACTGGGACGGGGACGGTCACTTCTGGCGGCACGAACTCAACTGCTGTCAATGTCAGTTGCAGCGGCATGAGCTGCTTGACGATACCCACTACCGTACTGATGTCTGCTGATGCCAGCCCTGCGTTGACCTGCGCCATATCCAGGTCGGCAAGCGCGCCGTCGCCCATCAGCAGCCGCGAACCGTTGGCAACGCGATAGTTCGCCATTTTGATGTCGGGCATTGCCTGTACACCAAGCGGGACGCCAAAGAGCGCATCGTCATTGTCAAAACTGGTCGGGAATGCCTGCACCGTGCCGTCATGTCGAAACAGTGCCACCGCCGATCCCGCCCGTGCCAGATAGAGGTCCGCGCCACGCAGCACCGCACAGATCATACTTGCCTCATAGCGATGCTTTTCGCTGTTGTTATGCTCGTACAGGTTATCGTTCAGGCTGTTGAAGACGATGCGTAACGCTGCCGTAACGCTGCCGGATGCTCCAAAATACTTTTCCGCCGCCATGTTGCTCATCTGCTCATAAAAGGCGGCAGGTGCAATCTCGTCGCCGCCGGGCAGCACCAGTGTGAAGAAGGTATCCGTCTCGCGCCCGCGTGCGGCTTTGCGCGGCGCAACTTCTACCAGCGAGCCGGGCGGAGCGATATTGATGGCGCGACCACCGACCACATAGAGATGTCCAACCAGCGCTTCGTATTCAAATGCCATAGCTACGATTGCCTACCGATGCCACCGTTCGATTTGAATATGATTCTACATCAGCATTGGGATGTGGCAAAACACACGAACTTAACCAGGAAATTCTTGCAGAATGCGCAGGACGGACTCGCGGACTTCGCTGGAGGGGACGGGCTTGACAAAGTAGGCATCGCCGGAACGCAGAGGAACCGTGTATTTGTACTCGGAATGAGCGCTGATGATGAAGACGCGGGTATTGATGAGGTGGGGCGATTCGTAAATATATTGCAAAACTGTCTCGCCATTCACCTTTGGCAGGCGCATATCGAGCAGTACCACCTGCGGCTGCTGCTGCTGCAAAAGCACTAACGCCTGTTCACCATCGGCGGCTTCCAGAATGTCAAAGCCAAGACTGGCAAGCATCGTTCCATAGATCTTGCGTGACGGACCATCGTCATCAACAACAATACCGAGCGGCTTCATCCCACACCTTCTTCACCTATGGATTCAACAACGTTGCACTTCTTTCAATTGTACGACGCTTGAACCCTTACCAGAGTATATACGCAACAGCGCTAAAGAAAAGTAAAATTCAGGTTTCTTGACATGTGGCGCGCGCAAGCAGCAGCACGGTTGTCTAAACGAGACCAATGCGGTACTGTTGGGCAGGCACTACCGGAGGGGGATGAATGGCTGATCTCAAACAGCGAATCGACGAACTGCGCCGCGCATTGCAAAACTTGCCAGACGATGATCCCCAGGCTGCGGCACGACTGGAAAAATCCGCCCGTGCGCTGCTGACGGATGCCAAGAACACACCCCACGAGGCGGGTGCACAGGCATTGTTTGCGGAACTGGCGCGGCGTGGCAACCCGACCTCGCCATCGGCGGCGACCGTGCGCGGCTTGGTACGACGGGCGCGGATTCGTATTGAGATTGCGGGCGACGACGAGGACATTGACGAGGCAATTGACATCCTGGCGGAAGCCATTCAACTCAATCCGCAGGACGAAGATGTGATCTCGCTGCTTCAAGAAGCGGCGGCGCGCAGCCCGCAGGCGAACCAGCGCGTCATCGACCTGTTCAAGCGCCACAACGTCCAGCGCGCTTCCTCAGCACCGCCGTCCGCACCGCTTGCCGCTGACGCTGAAGAGCCGGAGCCAGCACCGCCGCGCTCACGCAAGCGCAATGGCAAGACAAACTATCCGACCTCATCAGGCTATCCCGCGCCGGAACGCGACATTCTAAATGATACCGGCAGTCGTCGCGTGCCGGGGCAGGGACCCATGTACAACGGTCCTGATATTGACGATACGCTGTCCGAAATGACGCAGGCATATTACGCGGGCGATTATCAGCAGGTGGTTGATCTTGCAAACCGTGTGCTGTCGCAGCAGCCGGGCAACGCCACCGCGCTCGAATATCGTCAGAAGGCGGAAGACAACCTGATACGCGGCGTCGTGCCAGATTTCCGCATCCCGTTTGATGCGCGTGTCGCCTATAACCGCGCCAATTCACTCGTGCGCGCGGGCAATTACGACGAGGCGGAACGCCTCTACCGCGAAGCGCGGGATATTGCCGAACGGTCGGGCATTCTGTCGTGGAAGGATGCAGAACAGGCACTGCTTGATATTCAGGACTTGTCGCTGGCGCGCGAACTGCTGCTCGAAGGCGACCGCCTGATGACGGCGGACAACTGGACGGAGGCGGTGCGCAAGTACGAAGGCGCGCTGCGCGTCGTGCCGAACGATCCTCAGGCGGAGGAGCGTCTCGAAAAAGCGCGCCGCATCCAGCAGGATGTCGATCAGGCGGGCGTGCAGTTAACCATGCTCAGCGGCACGTTGGCAGACCAGGTGTCGCAGCTCAACAACATCCTCACGCTGCTCTCGCGCGTTCGTCAATTACTGCCCAACAGCCAGCGCTTGAACCAGATCACACAGAATGCCAACGGCAAACTGATGACGCTGAAGGCGCAGATCAACGATCAGGCACAGGCAGCCGTCACGCGCTCCACCAACGCAGGGTCGCTGGATGAACGCATCGCGCTGACCAACGAAGCACTGCAATTGCTGGAACTGGGCGCGCGGCTCGACCCCGCCGATACCAGCATGAGCGATCTGCTTTCTGCAACGCGCGTCAACAGCAGCGAGATGCAGCGCGCCCGGCAGGTGATTGAACGGGCAACGGCGCTGATCGCACAGAACTTCGACAACGAACTGACACAGGCGCGCTCTATGCTGGCGGGCTTGCGTGAGTTTTCCGGCGATAACCGCTATCGCACGGTCGTGAGCGAACTGATGACGCGCTACGCCGAACGTGCACAGGCAGCGCTTGAAGACGGCGATATGCAGGAAGCCGAGATGTGGCTGAGCGCGCTGCGCGAGGAGCCGTTTAATGTGCTGGGGCGGCGCGCGGAAGTTACACGGCTGGAGAACGCCATGCGTGGAATGCAGCAGGGTAATCGGCTGCGACTGCTGGCGCTTGGCGCAGCCGGGATTGTGCTGATCGGGCTGCTGGGGCTGTTCAGCCGCGATCTATGGCTGCCCGTCATCTTCCCGCCGCCCACCCCCACAGCGACGTCAACGCCCACACCGCTGCCGACGCTGACGCCCAGCGATACACCGACGCTCACGCCGATCCCGCCGACGCCGACCTGGACGGTCACGCCTTCTATCACGATCACGCCGAGCTTTACGCCGTCCGCGACGTGGACGGTGACGCCTTCGCTCACGGTGACGCCCAGTTGGACGCCGACTGAGACGCTCACGTCCACCCACACGCCGACATTGACGCCGACACTCACACCGAGCCTAACGCTAACGCCGAGCGTGACGCCGCTGGCATCGGCGACGCCTGCGCCGTTGTGTCGTGTGATTGCGCAAAATCAGGATGGTTCCAACATTCGTTCACGCCCAACAGTCAATTCCAGTCGCGTTGGTATTCTGATACCGGGGGTGGCAGTGGATGTGCTGGAGCAGACGCGCGAGCCGGGAACAGGCGTGACGTGGTTCCGCATCGAGTTTATTCTGGATGGCGCGTTCGTGCGCGGCTGGATACGCTCTGACACGGTGATCCAGTTGATTCAGTGTCCAGCGTTACCTTGAGGTATCAGCGCTCAGGTATCAGATGTCAGCTTTTGGATTTGTGCAGAGTGCAAAGTAGATGTGTTTTGCACTCTGCACAGGCTAGAATACTTTCTTGCAACAGGTGTGCTTTGCACGCTGCGCTTTGTACTTTGCACTATTACAACTGATGCATTCATTGGAGATGGACCATGTCTTATGTCGAACGATTTTCAATAGCAGGCAAGCGGGCGCTGGTGACGGGCGGCTCAAAAGGTATCGGCGCGGTGGCAGCCGTTGTGCTGGCAGAAGCGGGGGCAGACATCGCCATTACCGGGCGTGACCCCGGCGACCTGGAGGAAGTACGGCAGCAGGTGGTTGCGCTAGGTCGGCGCTGCCATGTCATCGTGGCAGACCTGGCGCAGGCGGAAGACGCACAGCGTACCGCAGAGGATGCGTTGGCGTATTTTGGCACCGTGGACATCCTCGTCAATAATGCGGGTATTTCGCGCGTTGCACCGTTAGTTAACCTTGCCATTGAGGATTGGGAGGCAGTCATGGCGGTGAACCTGCGTGCGCCGTTCATCATTGCCCGCGCGCTTGCTCCAAAGATGATTGAACAGGGCGGCGGCAAGATCATCAATGTCTCGTCACAGGCAGGCAGCTACGCCCTGCATGAACACGCCGCCTATTCCGCGTCGAAAGGTGGGCTGAATATGCTGACGCGGACGATGGCAGTCGAGTGGGGACCCCATAATATTCAGAGCAACTGTGTCTCGCCGACGGTCATTCTGACGCCGATGGGCGAACGGGTGTGGGGGCAGCCTGAAAAAGGCGACCCGATGCGCGCAAAAATACCACTCGGTCGTTTTGGCAAGCCTGTTGAAGTCGCAGATGTCATTCTGTTCCTGGCATCGCCAGCGTCGGATATGATCAACGGCGACAACATCTTCGTCGATGGTGGGTATACAGCGCAATAGTCAGCCGATTCCTACGCGCGCCAGCGTTGCCTTGAGCATATCCAGCTTGATCGGCTTCGGCAGATAATCGGACGCGCCCGCTGCCTTCGCCTCGGCGATTGCTGGCGGCGCGTATGCCGATACGATGATCACGGGCAGCGTAGCGTACTGCGGATTCTGACGTAGTTCCCGGCACATCTCCAGCCCCGTTTGCCCCGGCATCATGATGTCCAGCAGCATCGCATCTGGCTGATGAATGAGCAATTGATCCCATGCCTGCTTTGCGCTGAGTGCTTCAATGGTTTCATGCCCGATGATGCGCAAGAAGGTTGCTAACATTTCAACCGTCATCGGCTCATCATCGACAATTAGGATTTTTGCCATGCGCTACACTGCCTTTTCATACAATCGGTGCGTCTTATAAATACGGCTGCCAAAGTTTTGAGCGATGCTGACCATTGTCTCGTTCTTTTCCAGTATCCAGCCAGAGTCAGATTTATGGTAGCCACAATTCGTAATCGCTTGCAGAATATGGGAATACAGTACCGCGTCTACGCCCCGGCTGCGATGCTCTGCTTTCACGCCCATCAGCGGTACACGCACGGTATCGATCTTGCTGCGCACCTTCCAGTGCCACAGCACCTTGAGCAGCGTGAATAATTCCCACTCGCCGGGGCGCGGGTACGCATGTTTGATCGCCATGTTCAGGTCAGGCACCGCGAGGATGAACCCCGCAAGCTGCCCCTCAACATAGCCGAAGTAGAGCATCCGTGCATCCACCACCATACCCAGTCCATCAACGATGGCATCCAGTTCGCGTGGCGTCAGTGGCACGAAGCCCCAGTTCTTGTCCCAGGCGGTGTTGTAAATCTCTTTGATGTTGGCAAACGCCGCCTTGAGGTTTTTCGGGTCTGCGACCTCAACCGTGATCTTGTTGCGCTTCATGATGCTCTGGGAGATGCGGGCAAGGCGGTCGTACAAACCGTTGGCACGTGCTTCGTCCTGGTCAAGATAAAAGCTGTACATATCTGTCACTTTTTGCAGCCCGGCAGACTCGATTAAGTGTGGGTAGTAGGGCGGGTTGTACGGCATGAGCAGTGCGGGCGGTATGAAACCATCGACGAGGCAACCGACGAGTTCATGCGTCGTCAGCGTTTGCGGTCCGCGAAGGATGGGCAGTCCTTTGGCGCGCACCCAATCGGCAGCGGTGTTAATCAGTGAATGCGCCACTCCTTCGTCGTTGATCGTCTCAAACGCGCCAAACCAGCCGACCTGCTCGCCGTGAAACTCGTTGTGGCGCTTGTTGACGAACGCTGCCACCGTCCCAACCAGTTCATCGCCGCGCCAGGCGCAGAAGTAATCGCCTTCGAGATATTCCCAGGCCGGGTTATGCTTCGCCTCCAGAATTTCGCGGCGCGAAGACAGCAGCGGCGGCACCCAGTTCGGGTCATTGCGATAGAGGGTCCAGGGAAAGTTAAAGAACGCGCGGTAGTCGCGTGGGTTGTCAACCTTGCGGATCGTGATCATTAAAACGCATCACTCCTTTGGCATCCTGCGGCAGTTTCACAGGAAGTTCAATGTAAAAGGTCGAACCAGGGCAGCTTTCCATATCGTGACCAGGACTTTCGACCCAGATGCGACCGCTGTGCCCCTCAATGACGCCTTTGGCAATTGTCAGCCCCAGCCCGGGACCGGCGCCCATAAACTTGTATGTCCCGGTCGAATGCAGACTGGGATCGTAAGCGCGATAGAACTTGCGGAAGATCAGTTCCAGGTTATCAGCATCAATACCGACGCCTGTATCCGCAATGCTGACGACCACACGCGGATGATCTTCATCGTCTTTGGGCGGCTTGGTTTCGGCGGAAATATCGATGCGCCCGCCATCAGGGGTGAACTTGATAGCGTTGACGATAACATTGCGGAATGCCTGTGTCAGGCGCTGCATATCGGCTTCGACGAGCGGTAAGCCGCGCAGCCCGCGTGCGACCAGAGACAGCTTGCGCTGGCGGGCGGCGTCCACCAATGGCTCAATCGCCATGCGCAGAATGCTTTCCAGGGATGTGTCGGTAAAGCGCAGGTCCATCGCCTTCACGTCTAACTGGCTTACATCGAGCATGGCGCTGATGAGTTCTTCCATGCGCTGCGTCGCCGAACGCACATTGCCGACCATGCTTTCTAATCGATCCTGATCGACCATACCCTGATCGTTGAGTGCATCCACCAGGTCAATATAGCCGCGAATTTGTGCCAGCGGGGTGCGCAGTTCGTGGCTGGCGATGGTGATGAAGTCGGTTTTGACCGCATCCAGCTTTTCCATCTGGTCTTTGGTCGCTTCCAAACCCCGATTCAGCACCTGCATCTCGTCGTTTAACTGGCGCAAGTCCGCTACCAGCCTGGCATTGCGTAGTGCTACGCCAGTCTGATCTGCCATCGTCGCCAAAAGGTCGAGGTCGCGCGGGTAGAACGGCGTGTCATCACGCTTGCCGCCCACCGCCAGCACACCGATAAGTGAGTCATCGACAATGATCGGCGCGTAGGCGCTCATGCCGCTGTCGTGGAAGAACTTCTTCTCGCTTTCGTCCAGCGTCCTAAACGTTGGGTTGTATTCCATATCGTACTGTGTCAGCGGTACACGGTCACCCTGCCAGCGTTTCCAGACCAGGCTGTCCTGATTCAGCCGTCCGCGCATTGTGCCGCCGTCGCCGTTGTGCATCAGCCGCATTGCCACACTGCCATCGCTCTTGTCCGGCGCATTGATGAGGATCAGTCCTGAACCGCGCACATTCATTACGTCGTTCAGCGTTTGCGTCAATGTCTGGGTGAGCTGGCGCAGATCAAGCGAGCGTGTGATTTGCTGGCTGTATCTGCGCGCCGCGCTGGTGGGATCAAACGCTACGACGGTGTAACTGCCAAGGAGACGCGCCAGCCCATATTCCAGCCATTGACGCAGCGGGAGATAGAGTAAGGCGACCAGCAGTGCCAGCACGAGCAGCAAGGCAGCCGCCGATGTCTCACGCAAAATCCCGAGCCTGTCTGCCAGTGCTGTCGCCGCAAAGATCATGACGGCAGTCAAAAGCAGCAGCGCCGAGGACTGGACGAGAGAGATGAAGCGACCGCGCAAGTCAAAGGCGCGGTGGCGCAGATGGGCATAGGTTGCGCCGACCACGCTGGAGACTGCCGCCAGCAAGCCCGCTTGTGTGAGCAGCGATTGCCCACTGAGGATGAGCGCAACGCCGACGAAGAGCGCCATCGCAAGCATCACCCACAGCAGCGCCCGGTTGCCGATCTCTGGTAGTGTAGCGCGGTAGTAGGCAGTGAAGGCAGAAGCGATCAGCACAACGGCGCTGGCGACCAACCCGACCAGGGCGACAACTCCGACCGTATCAGGGGCAGTCAGCCATGTCTCCAGCCAACCCTCTTCACCTGTCCGTATAGTGGGTTGCAGCATTGCCAGAATGATGAGCAGAACCAGCCCTGCCATCGCTGCCATCAACCACAAACGCGGCTGCCGCCCGCTGATGTCCTGCATCAGCAGCGCGCCGAAGGTGATCACCACCCCGGACAGGGTGAGCACGCTGGCTACTCCACGACCGAAGCGTTCCAGCCACAGTGTTCCGTTCGGCATGAAATACGTGGTAGCGGTCAGCGCCAGCGTGATGACAAGCATCAGCAGCCACGCACGACCGGGGCGGGCGCGTTCTTTGTGCGTTTGCACTGCCATGAGCAGGGCGATACAGATAACCATGACGAGCAGCGGGATAAATCCCACCGGAGCGATCATACAGTTCCTCAATCTCAGGCGGGCACTTGCTTATATCCGGATACGCCCACCTTGCGCACTTATCATCATAAGCCAACTCCTAACAGTATCACAAAAATGTAACTTTCAGGCTTTTGGCACTTGAGTATTGGCTGCGGAACGTTGTTCATTACCACAACGCCGAATACGCAATAGCCAGTCTCCACGACCTACTTGAGAATATAGTACGTCCCCTTCTTGGAGCCGACCTTGAGCAGGATACCTCGTTCAACCATATCAACGAGATCAAGACGCAGCGTTTCGGCGGAGACGCCCTGACACAGGGAGCGATATTCGCGATTGGTGATCGAGCCGTTCTCGCGGATATATTGCAGCGCACGTGCCTGGCGGTGGTTGGTATTGCGCGCCCAATCAGGCGCGGACGGCATTTCGCGGGCGTTGCGCAGCGTGACCGCGAAACTGTACGGACGCGCGTCAAACTCTGGAGCCTGATGCCCGGCTTCATCCATGACTTCTAGCATCCGATCGATTCCCAAGCCAAGTTCTTCGATATAGCCCCACTGGAACAAGCCATTGACGATGCGCGGGTTGCGGCTGAAATGCTCATCTACGATGTTTTCGACGGTGATAAAGCCAGGCAATCCGCCGGGCGAAATCACTTCGAGGCGGTCGGCGTACATGCGAATTTCGATACGCTTCCCCTTGATGCGGTAATCACGATGGCAGATGGCGTTGACAATTGCCTCACGGACGGCGAACTGTGGATATTCGTAGGTTTCTTCGCGCTCCAACCCCTTGACGACAGCGCTGACCGCCATTTCGCTCCAGACGAGATTCCACGCCGCCTCAACCAAACGCGGGAGCGAACCCGTCAGTTCTTCGCGGCGAGTGTAGCCCGCCAGGTTGTTTTCACCGCGCGGCATTTTGCCGACAAACTTGGCGAAGATGATGCCCGCCTGCGGCAGCCAGTGCTGCGGAAACTCGCTGAAGAGCATGATGCCGCTGACCGTTGCGCGTCCGGCGTTGTCAATCGCGCCGATTTCGCGCAGCAGGTCGTCCATCTTGCCGTTGTAGGGGCGTTTGGTGCGTTCGGCGCGCTTGGCGAGATATTCTTCCAGCATCTTTTTGCTGAAGTCATCTTTGGTCGCGCCCGGCACAGGCTGTGACTCATAATCGCCTGTCGCTTTGGCGCTCGCCAGCTTGAGGATTTCCTGCCCTCCCAATGGGCGATTGCGCATACCATCGCGCAGCAGCACACGCCCGTCGGTTAACGCGTGCAGTTCGATGCTGCGTGGCACACGCAGGGCATAGACGCTGCCTTCTTCGAGTTCGACGCTTTCCCACGAACCGGTTGTCACCGACGGGCTGCACTGCGTCTCCGCTTCCTTGAGCAGCTTGGACAGCGCATCCCGCTCAACGCCGCCTGCATAATCGCCATTGTCTTTAATGCCGACGACGATCATGCCGCCGTCGGTATTGGCAAGCGCGACGAGATGCTCCGCGACAGCAGCGGAGAGCGGTTTTTCGAGAAAGGCAAGGCGTTCGCTTTGGCCAGATTTCAGAAAGTCAGGGTTGAGCATGGCAGCTTTTCAATCGGGACACGGCAATATATCCCAAATTATAGCGCATGTTCAGGAAGACTCCCGTCGAGATTTCTTTTCTGAGCGCCATAAGCGCCCCGCCAGGCGCTGCCCACGCTGGGACACACGCGGCTTGACCAGCGGCGATAGATAGGCGCTGCTGCGGCTTGCCAGTGTCTTTGCTACTCGGGCACCGGGCAGGTTGGTCAGTTCGGGCAGGATGCGACGGCGCGGATTTTGCACAGGCGGCTTGTAAGCGTATTCGTACAAAACTTCCGCGATGTCCCAGACGGCGTTGGGCTTGCCCAGCTTCGCGGCTGCGTCCGAACGGCGCTGCAACCCCGCTTTGCCTTCCGACAGCCATGACTCGACCGCCTGCGCGACTTCACGCGAACTGGGCGCAAACACGCCTGCATCGTTGCTAACTACCCATTCGACATTGCCTGTTTCCTGACCAGGGATGGCATCGTAGATGATTGTTGGCAGCCCGGCGATGCACGCCTCGCACAGTGTCGCGGGTCCACCTTTCGTGACCAGCACGTCAGCCGCTGCCATCAGCAGCGGCATATTCGTAACGAATCCGTAGGTCGTAATCGGCTGATTCCATCCGCTGTTATCAAGCTGATCTTTGAGCGTTTTGTTGCGCCCGGCGATGATCGCCAGTTGGCACTTGAGCTTGCGGTCGTTGATGGCACGCGCTGCCTTAAAGAGCGGTCCCATGCCATCACCGCCGCCAACCATCAGGATCGCAGGCAGGTCGGGGTCCCAGCCGAGTTCGGCGCGTGCGCTTGCTTTGTCCGCCAGCCGTTCGGCAAATTTGGGATGTACAGGAAGCCCGGTGATGACCATCTGCTCCGGGCTTAAGCCCGCTTTCAACCCGCGATCATAAGCGATCTGCGTCGGTACGAGCGTCTTTTCGGCACGGCGGTCATACCAGAACATGTGCGTCGAAACGAGGTCGGTGACGACGGTGACATAGGACGGGCGTTCGCGCAGGTGGCGCGCATACGCTTCCATGCACGGGCGCGCGAGGACGGAATGGACGCAAACGACCAGGTCAGCCGGGTGTTCGCGGATCATCTGTTTGAGACCGGTTTCGATGTAGGCGTACATGCTGGAGGACAGCGCTTTGGCGCGGGCGCGGGTGTTGGAGAGCTTGTAGCCGATGCCCCATGAGGATTTGCTGTTGTTGATCAGCCAGGGATAAAACTCCGGCATGTATTTATAAGGAAAAGGGGTGTAATGGCGAAAGACATCGACCATTTCCATGTCGAGTTCGCCGGGATATTTTTGTTCGAGCGCGGTCATGATCGCTTCTGCTGCTGCGCGATGCCCGCCGCCCGTATCTGACATCAGGAAAACAACCCGTTTTTTTGCCACACACTACTCCTCATCACCACACTGTGTAAATCTCATTGGCGAACAGTGTACCGCAGACACCATGCTCAATCACTATTTCAGATCGTTGGGGTTGTGTTATCATCAAGGCTATCTATTCAGTAGGAGAATGCGCGTGGGTATTTTCGGTCTTCCTGTCCAGTTGTGGCCCGTCTGGATTCTAGTCGTCCTGATGAGCATGACCATTCACGAATGGGCGCATAATTACGTGGGCTGGCGCATGGGCGACCCGGTGCCACGTCAGGATGGTAAGTTGACGCTCAACCCGCTGGCGCATATTTACTGGTTCGGCTTCATTATGTTTGTCGTGGTTGGCTTCGGCGTGCTGGGGACTGCCAATATTTCCCCCTATCGAATGAAGAAGGAGGGGCGGCGCTGGCGCTGGCTGGCAGCGATTGCCGCAGGTCCTGTGTCCAATCTCATTCTGGCGGTGATTGCCGCGCTGATCTTTCGCCTTGCACCCGATGATGTCTTGCGCGTTGGCAGTATTGGAACGTTTTTGACGCTGCTGATTACGTTCAATGTGCTGCTGTTTGTCTTCAATCTGCTTCCTTTGTATCCGATTGATGGCTGGCAGATTGTGCTGTCGCTGCTTCCGGCGGAGCTGGCAGGCTGGTGGCAGCGAAACCAGATGAACACGTATTACATCCTCATCGGTTTAATCCTGTTCGGCTTTGTCGCCGCGAACACATCGCTGCCTAACCCGCTGGCGATCATTATTGGACAGCCTGCGGGGGCAATTGCGCGCTTCCTGTATGGCTTCTGATGACCGCGCTCTATCGCCTGACACAAGGGCTGCGGGCGCTGTTCTCGTTCACGCAAACGGTCGATTATGTACTGGCAGCGGAGTACCTGTCGCCGCCGCTGCTGGCACGCTTTCGCGAACTGCGCCGCAGCGAGCAACTTCACAGCCTGCGCGTGCTGCGGGCACTGCTGGACGAGGGCGATACGCCGCACGATCTCGCGGTCGCGGCGCTGCTGCATGATGTAGGCAAAAGTCGTTACCCGATGTCGCTGTGGCAGCGCAGCCTGCCCGTCGTCGTCAAGGCGCTGTCTCGGCGCTGGTTGCAACGCTTGAGCGCAGGCGACGCGCGCAATCGCTGGCTGCGCGGCTTTGTCGTCTACGTGCATCATCCAGCATGGAGCGCGGACATCATCGCGCAAGGTGGCGGCAGCGCGGACGCGGTGTGGCTGGCAGCGCAGCACGCCACCGACGCAACTGCGTGGCGTGAGCATCGGCTGTATGCCTGGTTGGTGCGCTTGCAGCGGGCGGATGATGCGAATTAGCTGGATGGTGTTTGCCGCACTGCCGGCAATGTTTCGCTATAATCAAGCGTGCAGCGTGTGCAATTCCTCATACAGCGAGTACATTCATCAACCGCTACCTGCGCCTTTTCTTATTTGTGGTATGTGCCATTCAGCTTGTCCTTGCTTTAGGCTATATCTTTCAGGCACCGTTCGCCATCCAGCTCTGGCCCCTCCCGTATAGCAACCCGACCACCTACCTGTTCATCGGCTCGATCTACGCCGCTGCCGTTGCGTCAACGCTGTGGTGTCTATGGTCGCGGGAAGATGGCGCGATTGCCGGTGTCGCGCTCGATTATGTGGCTATCTTTCTGCCAGTGGGGATTTTTGTCCTGCAAATCAGCGGTGGCAGAATGGCACAGGTCACTTTCGCAATGGTAGCGATGGCGGGAGCCCTCTTTGGCTTAGCGCTGGTGGCTTGGAGCATTCGTCTTCCCATCCGCGACCCACGCCCAATGCCACGTCTGGTGCGCTGGTCGTTTGGGGTGTTTGTCATCGCGCTCGTTATCGTGGGCGGTCAGATGGTGTTGAAAATGCCGAATGTCCTCCCCTGGAACGTAAACACGGTCGGGCAGGTCATCTATGGTTGGATGTTTATAGGGGCAGCGGCGTATTTTGCCTACGGTGTGTTGCGCCCAAGCTGGCACAATGCTGCCGGGCAGCTCGCGGGTTTTCTGGCATACGATGTGGTGCTGATCATACCGTTTCTGCTACTGCTGCCGACTATTGATGCGGATAAACTGCCGAACCTGATTATTTATCTGACTGTACTTATATATAGTGGGCTGCTTGCGATTTACTATCTTTTCATCAATCCACAGACGCGCATGATCAACCGCACTGCCTGAGAGTTAATGCAGCGTTCCTTCCCAACGACGCAATGCAGCGGCACCAGAATTGTGTTGGACGCTGGAAATTAGCAGACTGTTGCGTATATAGAAAAAGTAAATTTATGCTATCATGAGACATACGCTGTAGTCATACACTGTACCCGGAAGACGCCCATGTCGCGCTATTTGCGCCCCGTGTTTACCGTTTTCGCTGCCGTCCAGGTGCTGCTTGCGATCGGGTTTATTTTTCAAGTTCAGCTCATTGTTCAGTTTTGGCCCCTTCCATACAATAATGCCACCACTTTTCTGTTGATTGGCTCATTCTTCGCTGCGGCTGCGGCTTCGACCTTCTGGTGTCTGTGGTCCAAGGATGATGGAGCATTCGCGGGTATCGCTCTTGATTACCTGGCGATCTTCGTCCCGATGGGAATCTATAGCTTACAGATCAGCAGTGGCAGAACACCGCTGGTCTTGTTCAGTCTCTTTTCGTTCGTAAGTGCGGTATGGGGGTTGGTATTGTTGGCATGGAGCATTCGCATCCCCATTCGTGACTCACGACCGATACCCCTTTTTGTACGCAGGGCGTTTGTGGTGTTTATCGTCGCGCTGGTGTTTGTGGGCGGGCTGTTGGTGTTAAAAGTGCCTAACATTCTTCCCTGGGAAGTGAACGTGGTCGGGCAAGTAATCTATGGTTGGATGTTTTTCGGCGCGGCTATTTATTTCATTTATGCCCTGGTGAAGCCGGTCTGGTACAACGCAGCGGGTCAACTGGTCGGCTTTCTGGCGTATGATCTGGTGCTGATTGTGCCATTCCTGCTGTTGCTGCCGACGACAGAGGCACAGCGGCTACCGAACCTGATCCTCTATCTGATTGTGCTTGTCTCCAGCGGGGCAGTAGCGATTTACTATCTGTTGATTGCGCCGCAGACACGCCTGATCAGCCGTACAGCCTGAGCGTTAGCGCAGCGCACCCCTCATCACCACACGGCGTTCTGCCCAACGCAGCACGCCACCGATCATCCAGATGTAGATCGGCACGAAAGCGATAGCGGCACTCACCATGAGCCATAGCGTATCACTTGACTGCCGATAATCATATCCTGTGGAATAAATTTGCACCTGACTCAAAGTTGAGCCGATGGTTACGCCATTGTCTGCCAGCGTCAGTGGCAGCACGCCCACCCATGTCAGGATGCCATTCATCCAGACGACATTCGTGAACCCGGTTTCTCGGAATAGGTATCCGAATACTCCTAGAGCGATCAGGTAGACTATGCCCGGTACTAGGCCCACGAGTGCACGAATCGCGATACCGCGCGAGAGGGCTGTTGCGGCGTTCTTGCCGACCGCGCCCCCCACGAGTGCACAGGCAGCTGTTAGCGGTAGATTGAGCAGCGTAAGCAGGATAATGATCGCTCCTGCAAAGATCACTGTGCCCGGTTCTGGCAAGACGACAAAGTAATCGCCACCGTAGATTGTAAGGTAGAAGCGTCGTGACTCGTTCGATAGAAAGAAGCCGTACCAGACGACTGCACACGCACGCAGCGCCGCGAGCCACAGGTATGTCGGCAGTTGGCGCTGTACGACCGCCCGCCACTTGCCACGCACAATCGTTCGCGCACTGACCCCGGTCAGGATGAGCAGTTCCCAGTTGTTGTGTTCGCGCTCGCGTGCGATGCTGCTCGACGACAGCATGACGGTACGGAACTGGACGACGAAGTGAGCAATCAGTACAGAGAATAGAAAGATAGCAGGCAGCTGTTCAAGCTGTTCACCAACTGGGTACGCATCCCGCTGCAACAGCGAACCCGCCAGCACACCGCCCGCCAGGATCAAACCCAGCATTAAACCACCCCAGCGCAGCAGCGCCGCAATGAAGCGGAGGATGCGTGTTGACTGCTGGCTGTGGCGCGCCAGATAGTTCGCTTCGACGCTGGCAAGCGCGTTGTTGGGCGCATAGTGATTGAGGAAGCGCAACGCAAACGCAGGAACAGGCATAGGCGATCTTTCGTTGTCTAACACCTGCTCCAGTATAGGACGAAAAGCGCATCTGTATCGCTACGCCATCCCTGCGTTAGAAGTTGCCCGACGCTACTTCCCGCAGTTCCGCGCTGGCAGCTTCCAAAATTTGCAGCGATAACGTGACGCTTTGCAGTTCACGTTGGGCAAGCTCGCGCGGGCGCTCAGTGCTGCTGCACCAGGCCTGTAACGAACTCCAACTGTTGCGCGCCAGCACAGTCGCCGCGTTGATCGACTCCGCTGCCTGCACTAGGCGCGGCGATGCTTCGACATCGGGGGCGCGCAGCACGTAAGCCTCCGGGAAGCGCGGCGTGCTAAGACCACAACCGCTGCTTTCGCCGCGCTCGCTGCCTTCCGTCCAGTATTCGACCAGCTGACGCGTTGCGCCGGTCGGTCCGCCCAGCAGGTTGAAGGTTCCGAGCAGGTCGTTGGCGCTCTGGGCGGGGTTCGCGCCTGTGATCGGATCGGGCGTTCCCAGTCCGGGTGTCGGTGTAGCGGCGGCGTCATCGCGGAAGGTCGCCAGTTCGGTAGCGCGCGCTTCCAGCGCTGCCTGACTCTGAATGATTTGCTGCAACTGCACGCCTGCATCCGCTGCTGTCAGCGCCCCGCCCGCCTCACACAACGATCTATAAGCGCTGCGCAGACTATCGAGCGTGCTGCGGATTTCGTTCAGTTGAAAATACATGACGTTCAGGTCAGGATTTGCCGCTGCGTCCACCGCCGGAAAGAGCAGGCGGTCCGGCTCGCGCTGGGTGGCGTCGCAAGAGATGCGCGGTGCGCCGCCGATCACCTGGCGATACTGATCCGCCAGTGCGGTTGCATCGGCTTGCAGGTCGGCAAGCATCGTGCGTGCATTAGCGATCAGGGTAGGGCGCGGCTGCGATGGGGCGTTATTGACAGCAATGTTCTGCTGAACGGTTTCAAGGCTGTCACGAATTTGCGGTGAGAAGAGATTGGCAGCAATGAGCAGCGCCAGCAGTACCAGCAGGATAACAGTAACCTGTACCAACGCGCCGATTGGCGCACGCTTGCCGAGCTGCCCTCGTTCAACCTTTTTCAGGAGTGATTCAACATCTGCCTGTTTTCCTTTGGCAAGTGCGAGATCGACCGCTTTGAACTGACCAAGCGCATATTTCGCCGCCTGGCGGACGCTCTTGTCCTCATCCGTTTCGTACAGGTCGATTAGCATCGGCAGCGCTTCCTCGCGGGCGGACTCACCTATGTAAAGTGCAGCCGCATGCCGTTCCTTCGGGTCCGATGACTCCAGGTTGCGCATGTGCATTTCGAGGTTTCGTTCGTGCAGTTTTGCTTTGCCGCGTGCCTCAGCCATCGGTCATTCTCCGACATTGGAATAATCTCTGTTAATCATAATTCATTTCTGGTGTTGGAACACAAATCTCTACCAAATACAAACTGGCTCTACTTGGTTATAATGGACTCTGGTCTTTAGCGGTTCTTGGCGGGTACTATTGGCTAAACATCCCCTGTTCGTGTTTTTGTTCGGAGTCCGTCCATGACCAATGTTGAACTCCACATCCCGTTAGATCGCAGCAGTGAAGAACCGATCTATCGCCAGGTCATCCGTCATATCCGCGCGCAAATCGAAAGCGGCACGCTGCTCGCAGGCGCACGGCTGCCCGCCAGTCGCGACCTCGCTGACCAGCTCGACATCAGTCGTATCAGTGTGGTGAATGCTTACGCCGAACTGCGCGCCAGCGGTTACCTGAGCGCTCACGCCGGACGCGGCACATTCGTGGCGGGCGCACATGAGAGCGTGTATACCCACAGTAACGGCAACGGATTGGGCAACGGACATCTGAACGGCGGCAGCACAGGCTATGTGCACAAGAACGGACATGGTAAAGACGCGGCTCCGCCGCCATCGATTGACCGCTCGCTGCGCGAGATGATGCGCATGTCGCGCAAGCCAGGTGTCATCAATTTCAGCACCGGCAAGCCACCGCTGGACTTCTTCCCCGTACAACATTTGCGCGACGCGCTCATCTACACGCTCGACCGCGACGGCTCGCGCGCGCTTGATTACGAAGCGCCAGAAGGGTACTATCCGCTGCGGGTGTCCGTGCGCGATTATGTCAGTGCGCTTGGTATTCAATGCAGCGCCGAGCAGGTCTTGATCACGGGTGGCACGCAGCAGGCACTCGATCTGGTGGTGCAGTCCGTCCTCGGCGAGCATGACATCCTCGTAACAGAAGATCCGACCTATCTCGGCATTCTCGATCTGGCGCGGACGCGGCGTACACAACTGATGGCTGTGCCGATGGATGAGGATGGTATCCGGCTGGACATCCTCGAAAACTATCTGATCGAGCATCCGGTTCGCCTGCTGTACATCACGCCGACGTTCCACAATCCGACAGGCGTCGTCATGCCGCTGCACCGCCGCCGCCAACTGCTGGCACTGGCGAACGACTACAAAGTGCCAATCCTGGAAGACGGCGTGTATCACGAACTGCGTTATGAAGGTGAGCAGCTTCCGCCGCTGAAGGCGCTTGATGAAAAAGGTGTCGTCATACATGCCAGCGGTTTTACCAAGAACCTGCTGCCGGGGCTGCGCATCGGCTATGTCATCGCGGCGAATACTTATTACGAACGCCTTACGCGCGTGAAGGCGGTTGCGGATATTTCGACACCGGGCTTGAACCAGCGCGCTATTCACCTGATGCTCGAACGCGGCGTGCTGGCGCGGCAGCTTGAGCGCAACAACCGCGAACTCCGCGCCCGTCGTGACATCGCGATAGCAGCCGCCAAGCGGCACCTGCCGACGGAAGCACGTTGGACTTCGCCGGAAGGCGGGCTATACTTGTGGATTGAGCTGCCTGCCGAGGGCCCCACGGCTGCCGAATTATACATCAGTGCGATTCAGGCGGGCGTTGCTTATGCCATTGGCAGCGTCTTCTACGCTCATGGCGGCGGCGATTATTCGATTCGTGTCAACTTTGGCGCGAATCGTCCGCAGGATATTGAAGAGGGTTTCCGGCGTCTGGGGCGGGCGTGGCGAGAATTGACGAGCCATTACGACGAGTTTGAGAAGACGCCGCTACTGTAAATTTCTATGGACTGCCGATGAGCGAACGCGCAAAAACCGATGACCTCAGCGAAACGATGCGCGATTACCTTGCGGCAATCTATCGCCTGGATGACCGCGAACGTGAAGACAGCGCCAGCGCGTATGTCAGTACGTCGGCGTTGGCAGAACGGCTGGACGTAAGCGCACCCGCCGTCAACCGCATGGTGACGAAACTGCGCGACAGCGGCTTGCTCGTCCATGAACCATACCAGGGCATCCATCTGACCGAACCGGGCAAGCGCGAGGCGCTCAAGCAGCTGCGACGGCATCGCATTGTCGAGGCGTTCCTGGTCAACGTCATGGGTTTTGGCTGGCACGAAGTCCACGAAGAGGCTGACCGCATCAGCCGGACGTTGAGCGACCCGCTGGAAGCGCGGATGGCGCAGATGGCAGGCAACCCGACCACCTGCCCGCACGGCGAGCCGATTCCATCGCCTGATGGTGAACTGTCTCCGCTGGACGATGTGTTACTGACAAACGCGCCGTTGAAGACGCCTCTGATCCTGACGCGCGTGCGCACACGTGAACGCGACCGCCTGGAGTATCTGGCGGCACTGGGGCTGCTGCCGGGCGCACCGTTGGAGATGATCAATGTCGCGCCGTTTCACGGTCCTGTTCAATTGAAGGTTGGCAAGGAATACCGCATCATCGGGCATAACCTGGGACTGATGATCCGCGTGCGTGTCGCACCGTAAGGGCAGGATCTATTCTGCCCCTGCGTATCCTGCCCGTACACAATTGTGCATCGTGCGTCCCCCGCCTATAATGACTTCATTGATTGAAGCGCGTGCAGGATGAACTATGCCGCAATTGTTTATCAGTTACAGCCGTGTCGATGAACCGTTCGCCCGCCGTCTGGCGACTTCGCTGTCGCAGATGGGTGCGAACATCTGGATCGACATTCGCGATATTCCGGCAGGGATGAAGTGGAGCAGTGCCATCCAGCAAGGGCTGGACGTGAGCGAGGCGATGATCGTCGTCATCAGCCCATCGTCAATGGCGTCGCAGAATGTGGAAGATGAGTGGCAGTACTACCGAGATCGCGGCAAGCCTGTCATTCCCGTTTTGCACCAGCCTGCCCAGTTGCATTACCAACTGGCACGGCTGCAATACATCAACTTTCATCAGCAATCGTATGATCTGGCGCTGTCGCAATTGCATTCAGAGTTATGGCGCAAGGGTATCCTGCTCAATACCCCGCCCAACGCGGTAACAGCGCAGGTTCCGCGCGCGCCGACTCAACCGCCCGCCGCTTCAGCAGCGCCGCAATACCCGCCTCCACAAGCCACCCCCGCCTATGTTCCGCCTCCCGCTGCACAGCGCAAGAGCGGGGGGAGCAACTGGCTGACGCTCGGCTGCGTTGGTCTGGTCATATTGGGGCTGCTCGGCGGCGGCGCTGCCTACCTGAGCGGCGCATTCACGCCCGGCTCTGGTGACAGTACCCGCCCACCCCTTATCACCGAGACACCAACGCCGAATGGCACGATAACCCCTGTTATTACAGCTCTTCCGCAGGCTGCCCAGCTTGTCGTAGCGTCGGACAGCGCGCGGTTGCGCATGGGACCTGGTGTGGTCTACCCAACGGCGATTGCATTCGCCAATCGTGGTGATGTCTATGCCATCCTCGCTCAGGCGCCCTCACTTGAAGGCACGGAAGACTGGTATCTCATTGATCATCCAGCCGCAGGGCAGGTGTGGATTTCTGGCGTGACGGTCGATGTGCAGCCGGATGGCGTGATCGTGCCGACAGCTGCTACGGTCCCACCGACCCCGACGCACACACTCACGCCGGTGCCAACGTTTACACCTGTTCCAACGTTAACGCCGAACGTCACGCCGACGCCGCTGTCACAGTTCACACTACCGCAAACGACGTGCGAAGTTTCACCGACGATCCAGTGCGAGATCATGGTGGACAACCAGATCTACTCGAACATTCTGGTAAGCATCATCCCATATGCCGGTGCCGCCATCAGCCTGACGCTCAGCGATGCCGCAAATGGCAGTATCGTTGCTGCGAGCGTGGTCAACAACCTGGAAGCGGCAATCACGCCGGGCAGTCGCTATACCCTGCAACTGAGCGAGACGGGCAGCGGCGCGGGTTCGGTGACGGTTTTCATTACACTCTTGCGAGATGGCTAACCTTACATGTTTGAAATCGTTTTTCTCGGTACGTCCGCCTCCGCACCATCGGTGCATCGTGGTCTGACCTCAACGGCGATTCTGGCGGGCGAGTATCGCTTTTTGATCGACTGCGGCGAAGGCACACAGCGCCAGATTTTGCGCAGCGGCATCGGTTACAAGCGGCTCAATCGCATCTTGCTGACGCACGGGCATCTCGATCATATCCTGGGGCTGGGTGGGCTGATGTCCACTTTTGCCCGCTGGGAAAGCATTGACGACATCGAAATCTGGGGCGGCAAGGCGACGCTCGACCGCGTGAGCGCACTGCTCTACGGCGTCGTGCTGGACTTCGAGCGCATCGAGATCGATATTCGCATGTACGACCTGAAGCCAGGTCCGATCATGGAGACGAAGGATTTTGCGGTCAGCGCGTTCCCGGTCACGCATCGCGGACCCGGCTGCTTCGGCTTTAGTCTGGAGGAAAAGGCGCGTCGCCCCTTCCTGGTCGAACAGGCGGACGCGCTTGGCGTCCCCGCTGGACCGGAGCGCGGTCGCCTGGTGGCGGGGCAGAGCGTGACGCTGGCGGATGGGCGCGTGGTGACGCCGGACATGGTGTTGGGCGAGACGCAGCCAGGCGTCAAGCTGGTGTATGTGGGCGATACGGGGCGCACAGAAAACTTGCGCGAGTATGTGCAGGGCGCGAATACGCTGGTGATCGAATCGACATTTCTCGACGCGGAAGTAGAGCAGGCGCGGGCGTTCGGGCATATCACGGCGCGGCAGGCAGCGGAACTGGCGAGCGAGTGCGGTGTTGGCTCGCTGATCCTCAACCACGTCTCACGGCGCTACCGCGAGATGGACATCATCGACGAGGTGCGGCGTTACTTCCCGGACAGCTATGTGGCGCGCGACTTCGATCATTTCGCAACGCGGCGCGGCAAGCCGATTGAGAAGCTTAGCCGCGAGCCACAGCGCATGTACGAGGCGGAGGAGGAGGGGGCGAAGGATGATGAACCCGAAAACGGTGGATGATTTGCGTAATAGCCCCTATTCCGGTAAGTACCTCGGCACATCAGCAATGTCGTAGTACACCGGAATGCCGCGCGCGTGCGCCAGCCGTACATCGTTGTCCGCGCCTTTCGAGTCGCCGGGCAGTCGCAGAATGGCGTCGCAGCGTTCGATGAGGCGCCCTGCTGTCGGATGCAGGATTTCATCATAGAGCGCGTCACCGATCTTTTTGCCCCCAGCCACGTTCCAGATCGGCAGCGCCACCCATTCGCCAATCATCGGCACGTGACCGCGCTGGAACAGCTCATAGGACGGTGCTTCTAGGCGGCGCAGGTTTGCCTCCATCTTCTGCGGGTCATCGCCCGTTCCGCTGCGATACGGTCCGGCGATCAGGATCATCATGCGTTTGTCAGTCGTGTTCATCGTCAATTCCTCCGTTGTCAGGTATCATCCGTGCATGAGTTAGCATGTTTTTGCACGATATTGCAAGATATAATGCAGGGTATCATGCAAATTCGTGCATAGTCAAGTGAATTCGTGCAAGGTTGGGAAATTGCAATGTTGACCAGTCAGCGCAAGCAGTACA
>JANRJX010000113.1:0-177279 GCA_033763755.1 Chloroflexota bacterium | reverse complement strand
GCTTGCCAGCGCGGATGGTACTGCACGGGTAACTGTGTGGGAGAGTACGTCGCTGCCAACCCTTTCGTCCTTACATCAGCGCTGCGTGTGCAACTCGCACTGCATCTCAGACAATTCCAGATTGCCGAATAAAAAAGTGACCCCCCTCAACCGTCACTTTTTTTGATTCTATTGTCCTTCTTCCTTTGCCAAACTGCGCTATACTCCCCAGGTGTAAGCTATGAGGAGACATATCATGCTTTCTCGTCGCAAGCCAGACGCAGAACCAGCACCCGAATGGCGCGTTGTGCTGACAACCGACAATTTGACCGAGGCGCATATCGTCGCCGGAAGACTGCAAAATGAAGGCATCCCTGCCTGGGTACACCAACAGCCGGGCGCAAGTGCTTTCGGAATTACGGTAGGCATCCTGGGTGAAGTCAATGTCGTGGTAGACGCCAAAGACTATCCACATGCGCTTGCAGTGCTGGAAGTCGAAATGCTGCTTGAGCTTGAAGACGACTACGACAACGTGCAATATATCTTTCCAGACGACACAGATGCTGATGACGCCAAACACAAATAACACGCTGACTGCCCTGCCTGGCTTCCGCGTCGGGCATTATACTGACCTGGAAGCAGCAACGGGCTGCACCGTCATTCTCTGCCCGCCCCACACCGTCGGCGGCGCGGATGTACGCGGTGGCGCGCCCGGCACACGCGAGACTGATCTGCTGCAACCGCTGAATGCGGTTGAAACCGTGAGCGCGGTGGCACTGGCGGGCGGCAGCGCCTTTGGCCTTGCAGCGGCGGATGGCGTGATGCGCTATCTGGCGGAGCGCGGCGAAGGCTACAAAACGCGCGCAGGCTATATCGTACCGATTGTGCCAGCCGCCATCCTCTTTGATCTGGCAATTGGCAGACCTGACCGTTACCCGGATGCGCAGATGGGCTATGACGCGGCAGCTCATGCAACCAGTGCCCCGATTGAACAAGGCACAGTCGGCGCCGGTACAGGCTGCCGCATTGCTGCCATGCGTGGCAACGACTACGCCACTAAAGGCGGCATCGGCAGCGCAGTAGTTGATCTAGGGGACGGCTTGCAAGTAGCGGCGTTGGTAGCGGTCAATGCTGTTGGTGACATAACCGAAGACGACGGCACAATTATCGCTGGTTTGCGTACCACGCCGGATAGCAGCACATTCGTCGGTATGTTAAACGCCATGCGCCAGTACGCGCGTGGTTTGCCTGCCCCGGCTGCACCCGCCGAAAACACAGTTATTGGTGTCGTCGCGACCAATGCACGCCTGAGCAAGGCTCATGTTAACAAAGTCGCACAAATGGCACATGATGGCCTGGCGCGTGCCGTCCGCCCTGCACACACGATGTTCGATGGTGATACGATTTTTGCGCTTGCCAGCGGCGAAATCGAGGCAGATGTCAACGTGGTTGGCGCATTTGCGGCAGAAGTGACGGCACAGGCGATCCGTAACGGTGTGCGCGCGGCGACTTCGCTGGCGGGAGTCCGCGCCATTCGCGATCTTTAAGTTAAAGAACATCTCTTAACATTTAACCTTAATTTAGCAATCAGTAGTTAACATTTCGCCATCAAGCGAAGGGAAAAGAACATGGCGAAAGTCCTGATCGTCGAAGATGAAGAAACGCTGTCTCGTAACCTGGCAGATAAACTGCGCGGCGAAGGTTTCACCGTCTTCACGGCTGGTGATGGCGAAGAAGGGTTAGAGAAAGTCCGCGAAGAGCATCCTGACCTCATCGTCCTGGACATTATGTTGCCCAAACTCGACGGCTTGAGCCTGTGCCGCATCGTCCGGCGCGATGCCGCCACCGCCCACATCCCCATTATCATGCTGACGGCGCGCGGTACGGAAGTCGACAAAATCGTCGGGCTGGAAAGCGGCGCAGACGATTATGTCGTCAAACCGTTCGGGTTGGGCGAATTTCTGGCGCGTGTGCGCGCCGTTATGCGACGCTCACCGGGACACCCCACGTTGCAGGATGAACTCATCTCGAACGACCTGCGCCTGAGCCTGACGGGACGCCGCCTGTTCATCAATGGTGAAGAACGCAAACTGAGTAACAAAGAGTTTGACCTACTTGCCGAACTCATGCGCAATCGTGCCGTCGTCCTCTCGCGTGATTTGATCTTGACCAAGGTTTGGGGTTACGATTACTTTGTCGATAAGCGCACAGTGGATGTTCACATCCGTTGGCTGCGCGAAAAAATCGAAGATGATCCCTCTGACCCGAAGCGTATCGTCACTGTGCGCGGGGTTGGCTATCGTTTTGAAGGATAATGGCACAGCGCCATGACTGACCCGCAAACCGACCAGATTGACTCGGCAGAGCTGTCCGCTCTGCGCCAACTGCTCGCCGAGCAAGAGCAGGAACTCGAAGCGCTGCGGGCATTTCTCGGCAGCCGTGAGCAGTCCATCGCCCAGTTGCGCCATAGGACAGAACAGCTGCGCGCGGAACAACCCACACAACCCGATACATCCCCTTACAAGATTGCGCTGGCACTGACGCTCGCAAACGCCGCTTATGATGCGCTGCTGGTGGTGGATGCCAACCAGCGCATCATCGCCATCAACGACAGCGCCGAAGCACTGTTTGGCAAGAAGCGCCCGATCGGTGAGCGACTGGTCGATGTCACCGAAACACCGTCTTTGGAAATGATGGTTCTGGACGCGCTCGATTATCAGGAAGATACGTTTGAAGAACAAATTACCTATAACAAACGTATCTATCGCGTCCGCGCGCGGGTGATTCATCGGGATGGCAATCAGTTCATCGGGCTGGCGTTGCAGGACATCAGCGACCTGGTGCGGCTAAATCGCGCCCGTCGCGATATGGTCGCCAACATTTCGCACGAACTGCGCACGCCGATTGCCAACATCCGCCTGAGCATTGACAGCTTGTTCCACGATCAGGATAAGCCGAAACGCAAGGCAAGTATCTCCACGCTCAAAGAGATCGCGCAGCAAACCGATGCGCTGTTGTGGATTGTGCAGGAACTGTACGACCTGTCGATGATTGAGTCCGGTCAGGCTATCATGCGCATGATTGAGGTACCGATGGCGCACATTGTGCAGGAAGCCTTCGAGCGCATGACCGACATTGCCAGCGGCAAGGAACTCCGCCTGCTGCACAATGTCTCCGAAGATCTCTACGTGCTGGCAGACCGTGACCAGGTGCGGCGCGTGCTGATCAACCTGACTCACAATGCCATCAAGTTCTCACCGCAGGCTGGCGCAATCACCGTCACTGCCGAAGCGACAGGCGACGATGTGCGCATCAGTGTCATAGATGAGGGACCGGGCGTACCGGAAGATCACATCGAGCGCATCTTCGAGCGCTTCTACCAGGCGGACTCCGCGCGTTCCGGTGGCGAAGGCACGGGTTTGGGGCTGGCGATATGCAAGCATATCATTGAGGCGCACGACGGGCGCATCTGGGCAGAAAGCAACCGCGAGCAGCCCGGCGGTCGCTTCTTCTTCACCCTCCCACTGGCGGAAATGCTGGGTTAGGATAACTGAGGGCGGAAGTCTCACAAGGCTTCCTTACTCACCACTCATGACTCATCACTTTTAACTCATCATTCCCCGTGCTATACTATTTTCAACGATATATGCAGACCTTCGGGGCAGGGTGAAATTCCCGACCGGCGGTAAGGCGCACCGATGCGCCAAGCCCGCGACCCGTGTCGCCAGCCGCATAACGCCGCAAGGCGTGGTTGGTGCGTCACGCTGAACCCTTTCAGCGTGCCGGTGGATCTGGTGCGAAGCCAGAGCCGACGGTGATAGTCCGGATGGGAGAAGGTCAACAGTGCGAGTGCGCCTGAGCGTACCCGCATGTTTACGTTTGCTGAAACCTGCTTCTAAAGGGGAGAAGTCCTGTTCGGCTTACCCCGTTCCTGAAGCGTCGGCGGCGAACCTGTTCCTGCGCCCCGTAGTCTTGCCCAGTGAAGGCGGGGTGCGATTTCATGTACGCCCAATCGATTCTGACACAACTGCGTCGCCAGTTCAGCGAGCGACCGCGCCCCCTGTCTCTGCGCTGGCTGCTACCCGTGGTCATGCCTCTGGCGCTGCTGCTGCTCTGGCAACTGGTCGTCATGCTGGAGCTGTACCCCTCATTCATCATACCCGCTCCCCTTTCCGTCTGGGAAACATTCGTTGAGGTCCTCAGCGATGGGCGCTTGCTCATGCACACCAGCGTCACGCTGACACAGACACTGGCAGGATTGCTGATCGGCGCAACGGCAGGCATGGTGCTCGGCTATGCCATCGCCAAAAGTGCCAACATTGACGCGCTGCTTTCCCCCATCATCGTCGCGCTGCAGTCGACACCCGTCGTCGCCTACGCCCCGCTGCTCGTCATCTGGTTCGGCAGCGGCATCACCAGCAAGATCATCACCAGCGCGCTAATCGTCTTCTTCCCGATGCTGCTCAACACTGTCGTCGGGCTGCGCAGCGTACCACCCGATCTGCGTGATGTGCTGCGGCTGGTCAACGCCTCGCGCTTGCAATTGTTCACCCAACTCGAAGCGCCCTATGCCCTGCCAACGCTGCTCGGCGGGCTGAAGGTCAGCGCGACGCTGGCAGTCATCGGCTCGGTCGTCGGTGAATTCGTAAGCGCCAGTGCCGGGCTAGGCTGGTTCATCAACGATGCTCGCTACAACTACGATACCCCGCGCGTCTTCGTCACGGTGCTAACGCTGGCGTTGATCGCGCGACTGCTTTATGGCGCAGTCACCGTGCTGGAAACCCGCTTCTTGAAATGGCAGAAACGCTCGTTAGATAGCTAATGGAGGCTATAGCACATGAAACGTCTTGTTCTGTTCGTACTATCCGCCCTGCTGTTCGCCGCGCCCATCACCAACGCACAGGATGACTCCGGCGCGCAGACACTCTTCATGACGTTCATCCCGAACGTGCAGTTCTCGCCCGTGTATGTCGCGCTGGAAAAAGGTTACTTCGCCGAAGCGGACATTGACCTGGCAATTGAGCATGGTGATGAGCCGCTCGGCGTGGACTTGATCGCTGCGGGTGAACGGCAGTTTGGCTTGATCAGCGGTGAGCAGCTGCTGACCGCCCGCGCACAGGAACGCCCGGTTGTATTCGTTTACGAATGGTTCCAGCGCTATCCCATCGGTGTGGTTACATCAGTCGACAGCGGCATCGAAACGGTCGCTGATTTACGCGGTCGGCGCGTCGGTATCCCTGGTCGTTTTGGCGCGTCATACAGTGGGCTGATCGCACTGCTGTCTGCAAATGGTTTGACAGAGCAGGATATCGATCTGCAAGAGATCGGTTTCAATGCACCCGAAGTCGTCTGCATCGGCGGCGTGGAGGCGTCTACGATTTACGTCAACAATGAACCGCTGCAAATCCTCAACCGCGCAGCAGCGGGCGATTGCGGCGACATCACCGATGTGCGTGTGTTCGCCGTTGCTGATGATGCCGATATGGTCTCCAACGGGATCATCACCAATGAGGAGACCATCGCCACACAGCCGGAATTGGTCGCGAGTCTGGTCGGAGCGTTCGATGCCGGGCTGCGCGATGTGATTAACAATCCGGCAGAAGCGTATCTGCTCAGTCTGGGATATGTGGAGTCACTACCGATTAGCGACGAACTGCGCACAACATTGGAAGCCGCTGCGACCGAACAGAGTGAGTGGCTGCTCGCAAACCCTGATGCCACCCGTGAAGACATCGCCGCGCGCCGTGCCGACCTGGACACCGCTCTGCGCGAGACATTTAGCGACGACGACCTGATCCAGTTTGAAGTCTTGCTGTCATCGATTGACCTGTGGGATGCAGATCAGTTAGGCTTAACAGAGGCAGCATCGTGGGAAGTGACACAGACGACGTTGGTGGAGATGGGCTTTATGGAAACGCCGCTTGCCGACCTGAGCGCTGCCTACACAAATGACTTCTTGCCATCTACCGAATGAAGGACACTATGACCACAGCGCTCGACATTGATGCCATTCGCGCCCGTTTTCCATCGCTTAACACGCCCGTCGCTGAGGGCGTGCTGCCTGTCTTTTTCGACAATCCCGCCGGAACGCAGGTACCGCAGGATGTGATCGATGCGGTTAGCGGCTACTACCTGCGCATGAACGCCAATTCCGGCGGCGCGTTCACAACCAGCCAGGCGAGCGACGCGATGGTACGTGAAGTACGCCAGATTGCGGCAGCCTTCCTGAACGCCAACCGTCCCGAAGAAATTGTCTTCGGTGCGAATATGACGACGCTCAATTTTGCATTAAGCCGCGCACTCGGCAAGCAGTTCAGGGCAGGCGATGAGATCGTGCTGACGCGCATGGATCATGATGCCAACGTGTCGCCCTGGCTGCGGCTGGCGGCTGATTTGGACATGACGGTGCGCTGGGTCGATCTGCGTCCTGATGACTGCACGCTCGACCTTGATACGCTCGAAGGCGCGCTCAACGAACGCACGCGCATCGTCGCCACCGTTCACGCCTCGAACGCCGCCGGGACGATTAACCCGGTCGCACGTATCGCGGGCATGGTACACGCCGCCGGAGCGCTGCATGTGGTGGACGCGGTGCAGAGCGCGCCGCATATCCCGATTGATGTGCAGGCAATCGGCTGCGACTTCCTACTGTGTTCGGCATACAAATTCTTCGGTCCGCACGCGGGCATCCTGTGGGGGCGTTACGACCTGCTCGAAAGCCTGCCCGCCTACAAAGTCCGCCCGTCGAAGGACAAACCGCCCTATCGTTGGGAGACGGGGACACCCGCGTTTGAGTTAATTGCGGGCATAGGCGCAGCGCTGCGTTACATGGCATCGCTCAGTGGCGAACCAGAACCAACACGCGCAGCCTTTGAACATGCGTTTGCGCTGATGGGCGCGTATGAGCGCGAACTGGCGACACATCTGCTTGACGTACTGCAACAGCTTCCCGACGTGCGCGTCTGGGGCATTACCGACCCGGCACGCGCAGCTGAGCGTGTACCGACAGTCATCTTCACACACGCGCGTCATTCCCCACTGACGATTGCCGAGCATCTGGCAGCGCATCACATCTACGTCTGGGATGGCAACTACTACGCGGTAGAGATCATGAATAGGCTCGGCTTTGCGGAGGATGGTATGGTGCGCGTCGGCTTGGCACACTATAACACCCACGCCGAAATCGAACGGTTTGCTGCCGTCATGGGAGAGCTAAGCTAAAGAAACCCTCACCCCTCTTCGCACGCGGAGAGGGGCGCCCATACGTTCAATTGGGGTTGAGGCGGGGTGAGGTAAACGGGTTAATTCAACGAATCCTTGGACAGCGCCGCCGCAAGTTGGGCGCTGACCAGTTCCAGAATGACGATGTTGTCGCTGGTGAGTCCCGCCAGATCTACCTGGCACGCCACCAGCACGCCATAATGCTGCGCCATACCGACTGGAACCGCTGCAACGACGCCCATCCGCCCGTGTTCGACCAGCGGGTGATTGAGTGTGTCGTTCGGACCTGCCGTGCGCGTCTGCCACGACTTCGCCACCCAGCCAATGATGTCATCGACGGCTGCCTCTTTCGGTGCTGCCATTTGCAGCATCTTGTCGCCGTCCTGCGCCCGCAGCCGCACTTCCAAGGGGCTGGTCGCTTCGATCTGATAGAAGGCAACGTAATCAAAGCCGAGCGAACGGCACGCGCTCACTGCTGCCTGCTGCTTACCGTACTCCCCCGACGCCGTGCGGAGATGCTTGGCAAACGAGCGCACAGCAGGCATGGTATCCGCGCGCAGCGTCTCCAGCTGACGGTCAGACATCAGACGTGTAATGCGCCGGATCAGGTCGTCATTGGTGAACGGATCGGTGCTGACCTCATCCGCCTGCCCTGGCAGCGCGAAATCCGCCTCCTCATCCACCAGCACGATCAGCAGGCGGGGGTAGGTGTGGCGCAGTTCGTCGATCAGGTCAAATGCCTGCGCCAGCCCGTTATCCAGCACCAGCACATCCACATGGCGCTCACGGTCTGCCAGCGCGTCGAGCGCAGCATCGGCATCCATCACCATATGAACGTGAAAATCCTTATGTGCGCTCAGGTTTTTGTAGAAACGGCTGGCATCCTCACGACGGACGGCAACCAGAAGATCAATTTGAGACATGATGATTACGTATAACGCCTTACATCTACACTCGTTTTGTCACGTTACTTATGATGATACCCCGGCAATCCGCGTAGCAGTCGTGAGACTCAGCGAAATGAGCAGCTTTAGCCCGTCAGCAATCGGTTCAGTCTCAATATACTCATCCGTGCGGTGAGCATTGCCGCCGCGCGTAATCCCAATCGTGACCGCCGGGCAGCCATGAGACAATGGGATGTTGGCATCTGTGCTGCCTGTTTCCAGGGTCCCCTCCACACCCAGCTGCCGCAGCACCGCCAGCGCATCCTGCACCAGGGGATGTGTCTGCGGGACTGCGCCGCTGGGACGGTCGCCCACAATCTCAATCTTGAACGTCAGTCCATCGGTGCTGAGCGCTTTGACGTGCCCGCGCACCTGTTTCTCCAACGCTTCCACACCGGACATCGTCTCAGACCGTAAATCCAGCCACAAACGCGCCTCGGTCGCGATTGCGTTGATGGCAGTACCACCTTCTATCATACCAATATTGTACGTGGCGCGTGGTGCTGCCGGAGGTTGTAAACTACAAATCTTAGCACCGAGCATTGTCAAGCCATGCACCGCACTGGGACGCCCAAAGTGCAGCCAGCTATGCCCGCCGTCCGCGTGCGCGCTGATACACAGTCGTCGCACAGCGATGCCGCCGTTGTAGACATGTCCGTAGGCAAGCCCTTCCAGATTGATGACTTCCCCCAGACGGTCTGCAAAGCGTGCATAGGCCGCTTTCATGCCACCCAGATCACCCAATCCTTCTTCGCGCGATGTGGCGATACACCACACGTCACAAGCGGGTACGATCTGTTCATCATGCAGGAAACGCGCAAACGCCAGCATTCCCGCGACGCCAACGCTGTTATCGCCCAGACCTGGACCGTAGATTAAGTGCCCGTCACGCCGAGTCGTCAAATCGGTCGCGGCAGAAAAGACGGTATCGGTGTGCGCCACGATCAACAGAACTGGGCTGCCGGGCGACGCTCCTGCAATCATGCCGTAAACGTTGTGCAGTGCGTCCGTTTCGACATGTTTCAGACCCAGCTGCTGCATCTCCGCACACACAAAGGCAGCGCGTTCTGCCTCCGCAAATGTGGGTGCGGCGATCTGCTGGATTGTCACTGCCTGTTCCGTCGTCCATACCGCCAGTGCCGACAGGACATCATCGTGCAAGGTATCGATCATAGTTATGGTCTGCATCCGGTTTTGCTCTGGTTTCACTATTGTTTGTGTTGTATCAAAATGTAAAGCAACCGTAAAGAGATTTGCTCCACTCTTAAAGATAGATATAATCTCTTATCCCACACAGGCAATCCTGTTCGCGTATAATGCAGACTCCTGACATGAGGAGGCAGCAAGTATGGTTACCCGGGTTCTCATCGTAGAGCGTCTGCAAAGCCAGCGTCCGTCGTTTGCTGAAGCGCTCCACAAGCGCTATGAGGTTATCACAGCATCCAGCGGAAAGCAGGCTATTACGCTGGCGAACGAGTTTGCGCCCAGCGTGATTGTACTGGACGCGATTTCGATGCGCACACCCGGAGATCGCATCTGCCAGCAATTGCGCGATAACCTGCCCAATATTCCGCTCATCCACCTGCACCCTGGTCAAAAGGGTGACGCGACAAGCTGCGCCGATGTCATGCTGCTAATGCCGTTCACGGCGCGCAAGCTGACGAATGTCATTGAGCGCTACAGCAACCATAATGTCGTCGCGCCACGCAGCTACGAAGGTATTGTTTGCGGACCGTTCACGCTGACCAATGATCGGCGACTGCTGGTATTTCGCGGGCGCGAGGCATTGCTGACGCCCAAGCTGGCACAACTGATCGAACTCTTCCTACAACATCCAGGTCAAACACTGGAGCGCAAGTTCCTGATGGAAAGCGTTTGGAACACCAACTATCTTGGTGACACGCGCACGCTCGATGTGCATATCCATCAGTTCCGCGCCGCTATCGAAGATAACCCGCGTAAGCCTGTATTCCTCAAGACGGTGCGTGGCAAAGGCTACCGCCTCGAGATTCCGCACGAAGCGGAAATCATCGCCATACCGGAAGCACAGCTTGCCCTGCCGTAAGGGGAAGCCGTTTGTCAGAAACGAAAAACCGACTGCAAAAGTCGGTTTTTTCATAAACAACACTACCTGTTTAACTCAGGCGTTGGCGGTCATCATCTTGTTCAGGCGTGCCATCAGGCGGCTCTTGCGCCGGGCAGCATTGCGCTTGTGAATAACGCCCTTGGCAGCAGCAATGTCGAGTTCACGCAGTGCGGCGCGCGTCGCTTCCAGCGCCAGATCAGTCGATTTGCCAGCGGCAATGACCGTGCGCGCCTTCTTGACGAAGGTACGGGTGCGGCTGCGATACATGCGGTTGTAAGCGCGTCGCTTTTCATTCTGACGAATACGTTTGATTGCGGACTTGTGATTTGCCATGTGATCACGCGGCGCTCATGCACAAGCGCCACAATTCCCTTTCTGACCGAAAAACTGGACTGAATAGTCTATCAGTTTAGCATAACCAAAACGCACATGGTAGGGGCAGGATGCCTCCCATCTTGCCCGGCATCACATACCGTGTGTGCAGACTCTATCCTACCCGCGTCGTAACAGCACAGAGTGCATTCTTACCCTACCCTACGTGGCTGGCAAGATTGCCTGTACCAGCAGAACCGCTGCCGCAATGTTTCCAACAACCAGCAGAAGCACGAGCGCGATCAAGAGTATTGGCACACGTTCGTTGGTACCCGGCAAGCGCGTTGCCCGTACTTCATCCGGTATTTCAGGGAACAGCGGTTCTGGCGGCGGTACAGCTTCCGGTTTTGCCTTCGGCTCGGGCTTCTGTTTGGGCGGCTTCTCTTTCTTCGCCTTCGCAGGGGCAGGGCGCAGGTCGTCCAGCGCATCCATATCGTCGTCAATCGGCGCGGCTGTCTTCGCTGGTGCTTTCGCAGGTGTTACGGGAGCGGCTGCGGCAGGCGGCATAGTGCGAGGCATAAATGCGTCGTCGTCCGGCTCATCGAAGGCGTCGGCATCCACCTCCTCATATGGAGATTTCGCCCCGGCTGGTAGATTTAAGCCTGTCACCCACTGGTCGTAATCTTCATCCGAAAGCTCCATGCCCTTACGCGCAGGAGCAGGTGCTGGCTCGTCGGCAGGAGCAGCCCACTCAACGCTCGTTGACATCTCGGCAGCGCGCTTGCTTGCAGGCGGCGGGGGTGCCGCCGGGCGCGGCGGCGGCGGAGCGGGTACGACTCCGGTACGTTTCTGCTCGAGGTATTGCAAGCCTTTACGCGCCCGTTCATTTGCAGGGTTGATCGCCAGCACGTTTTCCAGGCACGTCTGCTGATCTTCCTCACTTTCGACGACACCACTGAGATACAGCCACGCATCCTCATGATGCTGGTCGAGCTCTACCGCCTTCATGAGCAGCGTACGCGCCTCGTCTTTCTTACCTGCTTTGAGGGCAGCAACACCCTCCCGCACCATACCGTCTACGTTTGCCGACATGCTCTCTTCCCAACCTGTCGTGACCTCCGCCGGAATAACAAAAGCATATCACAAATTTGATACCCTTTGGCTATAATTCTCTCCAATGCACAACCGACCGGAAAGACCAGACACATGCCGCGCCCCAGCCTGCAATTGACGGCATTCAAGACAATGCTCCAGGAAGAAAATTACGTTATCCTCGATACCGAAACAACCGGACTGAAAGACGCGCAAATCTGCCAGATCGCCATCATTGATCGGCACGGCAGCGTCCTGCTGAACACATACGTCAAGCCGACTCACCCCATCCCCGCCAGTGCAACCGCCATCCACAACATCACAAACGACATGGTGCAGGGCGCCCCCGTATGGTCGGACGTGTCACCACTGCTGTTACCACTGCTTACAGGCTGCGATGTGATCGCGTTCAACGCGGTGTTTGACCGCAAAATGATGCACAAGAGTGCGGAAGCTGTCGGACTGCCCAAGACGGATTGGAAGACGCTGGGGCGCTGGTGGTGTGCAATGCTCGCCTTTTCCGAAATTTACGGCGTGCGCGACCGCCAGCGCGCGGGCTTTCGCTACCAGAGCTTGCAGACGGCGGCGCGGCACTATGGCATCCGTGTCAACGCTGCGCACACCGCGCTCGATGACTGCCTGACAACGCTGGCTGTCGTCAAGGCAATCGCGGCTGAAAAACAGACGAGCGACCCGACGGATCGCCCGCACATGAATTCATGATGGAGTGCATCCAGGCGGACTTGTAAGCGGCTTTCTGTACCTCTTGCGAGGCAGCGATCATCTCTCTAGCCCGCAGGTTGCCCGGCGGGTCCAGCAGCATACCCGGCGCTTTTTGCGGGACGAGCCGCCCCAATGCGCCTGTTTTGCCTTGCTCCCGGTGGGGGTTGCCAAGCCGCGCACATTACTGCCCGCGCTGGTGGTCTCTTACACCACCGTTTCACCCTCGCCGCACCGAAATGCGGCAATGCACTTCTCTGTTGCCCTATCCGTCGGGTTGCCCCGCCCGGCTGTTAGCCGGCACCGTCGCCCTGTGGAGAGCCGACTTTCCTCAGCCCGGTCAAGCCGAACTGCGATCGCCCCATCCGCCTGGATGCGTGTCTATTGTAGCAGAGTCTCGTCCTGCGCCTATCCCGTCTGGCGCAGCGTCAGCCGTTCGTCGGTTGTCATCACAGCGCGCTGCCATTACAATGACAGTGTTAGACAGGATGCGCAACGGCATCCCGTCTCGTTTATGAGGAACGTATGGCAGCACCCACTGCACAGTTTGACACACCCCTCGCCATCATCCGGCGGCGTATCCTTAACTTCTGGCGCACACTTTTCGCCCCGGGCGACCTGACCACCCTGGTCGTCGCGATTGCGCTGCTCATCATGCCCGCGCTGGCACTGGCAAACGCGGGCTGGAGCGTTGCGCTGCGCACGCTCATCCCTGTCTCGATTTTGAGCGTCATCTTCGGTTTCCTGCTGGCGCGCAGCCAGTACAATGAATTTTTCGCACTCATCGTTGGCGGCTTGTATGGCTTTGGTATTGTGATGCTCGTCGCGTCACTCAACCAGCCCGGCGGCTTTGGCGTTGGCTTGTCAGAAGTCATCAGCCGCCTGTTGCAATGGCTGATTGATGCGGTGACGGGCGGTGTCAACCAGGATGATCTCGTCTTCACGCTGCTCGTGTCCAGCCTGTTCTGGTTCCTGGGCTACAATATCGCCTGGCACGTCTTCCGCATCGACCGTGTATGGCGCGCTATCCTGCCGCCCGGCTTGATTCTTATCGCCAACAATATCTACTATGTCGGCGGCAACAACCTGACCCCGTACCTGATCGGCTATGCGTTTCTGTCACTGCTGCTGATGGTGCGTTCGCATCTCGAAACGCGCCAGTGGGAGTGGTACACCAGCGGCGTCCGTGTCCCCAAGCGGCTGCGGCGGCAGTTCTTGCGCGTCGGCGCGCTGCTGGCGTTGATCACGTTGGTGCTGGGCTGGGGCTTGCCGACGGGCGATTTGCAGCAGCGGCTCAACGAATTTCAACAGTTCTTGCAAGCAGAACCCGCGCGCGAGCTTGCCGAACAATGGAGCCGGCTCTTTAACACTGGCGATCTTCAAGGACCGACGACTACCGACTATTACGGCGGCGACTCGCTGCAACTCAGCGGCGCAATCCGCCTCGGCGATCAGGTTGTCATGCTCGTCAACGCCCCACAGACGCGCCGCTACTACTGGCGCTCGCGCGTCTTTGACCGTTATACCAACGGCTCGTGGGATGCCAGCGTGACCACACGCCTGACTGACCCCGAAGTGCCACTGGAGATCAGCCACGAGCCGTACTTCGATGGCGTGCGCACCCCCGTGCAGCAGACATTCACCATCAGCCTGAACGCCTCGCGCCTGGTATACGCAGCCCCGCAGCCTGTACAAATCGATCTGCCGACACGCAGTGATTTACGTTACGGGCAAACGGGCTTGTTACAAGGCGTGATGAATGTGTCGGTCATCCGCCCACTGCAAGTGCTGTATCGTGGTGACACATACACTGCCACGAGCCTGATGAGCGACGCTAACGCAGATCAATTACGTGCCGCACCGAACACCTACGAGCAGGAGATCATCGACATCTACCTGCCTGTCCCGCCCGCCATCACACCACGTACACGGGCGCTGGCAGACCAGATTATCGCGGAAGCGGGCGCAACAACCGCATATGACCGCGCCAAAGCGGTAGAACGCTGGCTGCGTAGCAACATTGCCTACAACGAAGTCATCCCGCAGCCGCCGACGAACCAGGACTCGGTGGACTGGTTCTTGTTCGATCTGCGACAGGGCTACTGCAACTACTACGCCTCGTCCATGATCATGATGCTGCGGCATCTCGGCATCCCAGCGCGCATGGGTGCGGGCTTCACGCAGGGCGAATGGAGCGAGGAAGAGCAGGCGTACATCGTCCGCGAGCGCGATGCGCACACCTGGGCCGAAGTCTATTTCCCTGGCTATGGCTGGATCGAGTTTGAGCCGACCGCCGCCCAGCGCGAACTCAATCGCGGCGACCAGACACCGCAGCAGCAAAACCCGACGCCGCAGGCGCCGACCGCGACACCAACCGCCACACCCAGCCCGACGCCGACCCACACACCTACACCCGGCGGAGCGGATGAGACACCGCAGCAGGAATCACAGATCACGGCAACCTCTGCGCCGACGCTGGCTCCGACACCGACCGCCACACCCATCATCGTGCCGACGCAGCCGCCGCCGCTGCGCCCGCCACCGCGCGACAGCCTGAGCTTCCTGCTGAATGCGCTCGGCACGGCGTTCATCGGCATCCTGATCTTCATGCTGCTCATTGGTGTTCTTCTGCTGCTCTACTGGTGGTGGGAATGGCGAGGGATGCGCGGGATGAACCCGATTGTACGCGCCTATGCCCGTCTCGAACGCTACCTGCCGCTGATTGGCATCCGGCTGGCGTCCGAGCAAACACCGGACGAGCGGCGACTGCGCATCATTCGCGAACTGCCCGCAGCAGAACCGCCTGTAAACGCCATCACCAGCCTGTACATGACCGAGCGCTACGCCCCGCCGCGCAACCCACAGACCGGCGACCCGCGCGACGACGTTGCAGAGGCGGCATGGTCAGACGCGCGCGGTACGATCTTGCAGCGCTGGCTCAGACGTCTGCTGCCCGGCGGGCGCAGGCGCAAACAGGGTTAACATTTAAAGTCGTGCTCTGTGGCGCTATAATCGCAATCAAATCAACGTTTGATTGTTATTGCGCCACAGGGTTAAGCGATGAAAAAGGACAGCAGCGCACGGGTGTGCATTATTGGTGCAGGACCATCTGGTATTACAGCGGCGAAGAATTGCTTACAGGTCGGGCTGAAAAACATCGTCGTCTACGAAAAAGGCGATCAGGTCGGTGGCAATTGGGTCTTTTCACCCCGCCTCAGCCATTCCAGCGTCTACGAAACCACACACATCATCAGTTCCAGGAAAATGTCGGAATATTCGGATTACCCCATGCCCGCCGACTACCCCGACTATCCATCGCATAAACAACTGCTCACCTATTTCCAAAACTACGCCCGTCACTTTGGCGTGACCGATTACATCCGTTTCAACACCGAAGTAAGGCACGCCGAAAAACAGCCGGACGACACCTGGAAGATCACGCTTGCGGATGGAACAGTCGAACAGTTTGATTATTTACTCGTTGCCAACGGACATCACTGGAATCCGCGTTATCCCCATTACCCTGGCGAATTCACAGGCGAATTTCTACACTCGCGCGAGTATAAGACGGCAGAGCCATTTCGGAATAAGCGCGTGCTGGTCATTGGCGGTGGCAACTCTGCCTGCGATATTGCTGTCGAAACCGGGCGCGTCTCGGCATCCACTGCCATCAGTATGCGGCGCGGCTACTACATCGTCCCAAAGTTCAATCTCGGTCATCCCGCCGACGTGCTGAACGATAAGATCGTCTGGCTGCCAGATGTCATCCGCAAGCCGCTGCTGCGTCTGGCGTTATGGATCGCGGTCGGCGATTATGCAAATTATGGACTGGAGCGCCCGACGCATGGCATCCTGTCGCAGCACCTGACGATGAACTCCGAACTGCTCTATTTCATCCGGCACGGCAGGGTGCATCCACGTCGCGATGTGGCACGTTTTGACGGCAAGACGGTGCATTTCGTTGATGGCAAGGCTGAAGAATACGATGTCGTCGTCGCCGCGACGGGCTTCATCATCACACATCCATTCTTTGATCCGTCATTCATCAATTACAGCGAAGGCGATGTACCGCTCTATCTGCACGTCTTCCATCCCGACCATCCATCCCTGATGTTTATCGGGCTGGTGCAGCCGCTGGGGTGCATCTGGCCCTTAGCGGACGCACAGGCAAAGCTCGTCGCCAACACTATCGTCGGCAATTACACGCCGCCCGCGGACCTGCGCCAGCGCATCGCTGACGACATCGCAGGTATGAAGCGCCAGTTCATCAAGGCGGCGCGCCACAGCATCGAAGTCGAGTATCACAAGCACCTGTTCGCCGTTAAGCGCGAAATCCCCCCGAACGCGCCCGCCTGGTCGCGAGCATAATGAATGAGCAAGGGCAATGCGCCTGATTGCCCTTGCAATCCCCGTTGTCATTCCTCGCGCAGGGTATTGTTGAACAGCGCAACCACGCCGCCCACCGCCAGCAGTACTCCTGCCGCGACAAATAGCAGCGTGAGATCAATTTCTGCCAGCGCACCCGCGATCCCGTTCGAGAACGGATCCAGCGCGACGGCGGAGAAGACGAGCAGGCTCGCGACACGCCCCTGCATATGCGCATCCGCTTTCATTTGCAGCCATGTGACCGCGTTGACGTTGGTGATCGCGCCAAAGATACCGATCACGAAACAGATAGCAAAAGCGACCCAGAACGAGGACGCAAAGCCTAAGCCAATCAGCCCGGCTGCCAGCACAAAAATCGTGTAGACCAGCATCAAGCCAGGGCGCTTAACCGAGCCGAGCGCGCTTACTATCAGTCCGCCTGCAATCGACCCGACGCCGAACGCACCCATCATGACGCCATACATCGTAGCGTCCGCCTCAAATCGCCGCTCAACCAGCAGTGCCCCACCGACGACAATCGGACCGATGGCGGCGAAGTTGAGCATCGCCACCATCAGCAGGCTGATGCGGATTGGCGCTTTACCCAGCGCGTAGCGAATGCCGCTGACGACTGCTTTCGCAAACGGCTCTTGCTCTGCTTCAGACTCGCCTGTGCTGTGGCGGTCAGTGGCGCGGCTCAGGTTGCAGATGATCAGGAAGCCGATGAAAAACAGTGCCGCGTTCAATACAAAGCCAGGCAACAACCCGACCTGCCCGATGATGATGCCGCCCAGCGCCGGACCGATGATATTGGCGACCGTATCCGCTGTCTGCATCATTGCGTTGGCGGGCGCAAGCTGCTCTCTGGCGACCAGGCGTGGGACGAGTGCCGTCGTGGACGGATAAAATACCGCGTCCATCAGCCCGGTCAGTGGTGCGATGATGAACATCGCCGTCAGGCTCATCCAGCCACCGCCCAGCAGCAGCGCGATGATGCTCATCAGCAGCCCATTGAACAGCGCGGAGATGATCATGATGCGGCGCGGCGGGTAGCGGTCGATCAATGCGCCTGTCAGCAGCATCGAAATGGCGCGGGGGATGGCGGCGGTCGTCAGCAGTGCGCCGAGTGCCACCCCCGATCCGGTCAGTTCCAGCACCAGCCAGACCAGCGCAACGGCGTAGAATTGAACCGCAAGCGAGATGCTGGTCATGCTCAGCCACAACAGGCGAAAGTCCGGGATACGCAGCGGGCTGACGACGGGGGTTGCCTGTGTCTCAAAACGTGTGTTGGTGGTCATGTTTACAGCCTCGTCAGGCGCAGAAGTTCGTCGATAATCGTTTGGCGCGTGACAGGTCCGTCGTCCGCATCCGTCAGCAGACGTTCCGTCCACGAGGCATCGCACGCCTGGCGAATGACCGTCGCCAACGGGGCGGGGATGCCATCGTTCACCAGTCGCTCGTGCCACATTTGCTGGTCTTCCTGCAGCATACGTCGTAGTGTTTCGTGCTGCGCGATCTGCGCAAACAGCACGACCGCCATATCCAGGGGCACTGGCTGGTCGGCGTAGCTGGCATGGATGTAGGCGCGCAGCAACCGTCCAGCGGCGGGCGGCTCCTTTTGGTAGTATTCATAGACACACTGCTCAAATTGATGGAACAGATGACGAAGAAATGCTTCAATCAGTGACTCTTTCGACGGGAAGTGATGGAGCAACCCCCCTTTGCTGACGCCCGCTTCTTTTGCAACTTGATCAAGCGTGAGCGCGGCTGCGCCCTGGTTGTGAATGACGCGCACAGTCGCTTCGAGCAGCCGCTGGCGCGTTTGCGTGGCGGCGTCCTGTTTGGTGGGCATAGAATACTCCTAATACCGTCTGGACGGTCGGAATTAATGCCAAAAATAATACCGTCCGGACGGACGGTATGTCAAGAGATGAAACGTAAAGGTTGTATAAGAATGTTTTGTATTTCAGGGGTTTTCCAGCCAGCGATAGAACCAGACGTCTTCGCCAAACGCGCCGTAAAACGGAGTCAGCAAGTCCAGCTCTATCGCCTCCACATTGATCAATTCACGGTTGTTTTCGCCAAACTGGTTTGGATATTCCGGGGGGGAGCAATCCGTCTGGACTCCATTCGCCAGCACCCAACCAAAGCCGCTGTAACGCTGGATGCGATACCAGACGCCGCTTTCCGTCACACCTATCAGCCGCACCGTCGCGCCATCTTCGAGGTAACCGATCACAGAATAGCCCGGCGTTGTCCCTGCACGGATGTTCAGTACATCGGTGAGAATTTCGACCTGCCCATCGCAGCCAGAGAGCAGCCCGACCAACCGCGCACCGTTGTACGGATGATCCATCGGCGTAACACGCACATTCTCACCAATGATCGTCATGCCCTGTCCGATCATAAGCTCCTGGCGTTCTGTGTCCGTCTCGACAATCACGGTGCCACCCGCAACCGTCGCTACGATACCACCCTCAATATCGCTCCACAACGCAAACCAGCCATCATCCGAACGTACGACTGAGTCGCGCACCAGCAGCTCCAATTGCAGCTCTTCTTGCTGCGCAGAGGCGTTACGGCTGACGATATGCCCATCTAAGCGCAGGCGCAGTCCAAGACCTGTTGCGGGAGAACCGCGATTTTCCAACACTTCCAGGCGGGAATTAGGCAGCAGCAGCATTTCTAACTGTTCCCCAAACCTTAGGTACACGCGCCCTTCGCGATCCGTCGTCAGCGTATCACCCGCTGTCACTGCGACCACCGTGTCTTCCCGCAGCGTAAACGTCCCAACGCCCGAAACGATGGTGTAAGTGACACCGGGATTGACGACCCGCGCACTTGCTGCGTAGTCCGGCGACTGGGCACGCGCAAACGACACGCTGCCAAGAATTAGGCACACACAGACCGTAACCACATCACGCAGTGACACGTTCGCCCACCGTTGCTGGCAGTTCCACATAAAAGGTTGACCCCACACCCTCTGTGCTATCGACCCAGATGCGCCCACCGTATTTTCTGACAACTGTGCGGGCAATGCTCAATCCCAGACCAGTACCGGGAATTTCACTGGTGGCGCGCGTTTTGACCCGGTAAAACTCGTTAAAGAGCTGTTCCTGCGCTTCTTTCGCAATGCCGATCCCGGTATCTTCAACCTCCAGCCAGACGACTTCGGGTTGGGGTTGGTGCAGGCGAAGGGCAATCGTTCCACCTTCAGGCGTGTACTTGACCGCGTTGCTGACCAGGTTTGCAATTACCTGTGTCAACTGCCCACGATTGCCATGTACCGGAGAAGCAGTTGCCACAATATCGGTCGTAAGCTTCAGCTTCTTGGTTTGTATGTCTGACTCATACCGTTCAAGCACATCCTGTATGGCATCAATCAAGGACACCTGTTCGCGTGGGAATTCCAGCGAACGCACCTGTTCGAGATCGATCACATCGGACAGAATGGTCTGCATAGTGCTGACTGCTTGCTCGATATAGCGCACCGATTTGTCTCTGGACTCTTGGTTGCTGGAAGGCAATTTGCGTAGCTGATGTGCCTGGAGCGAGATAGATGACAACGGATTTCGCAGATCATGCGAAACCATCAACAGCATGTGGCGCTTAAGCTGGTTTAGCTCCGCCAGTACTGTCACATCCGCCCACGCAAAAACCCACAGTCGCAGCACAGAGAGCCAGTTTGCAGCGCATTGATACGTCCGCCCGCGCAGCACAACATCGAAGTCGAAATCCTTGTGTTCAGCAAGTGCAGCTCGCAGCTTCGTCAGGCTCTCAGCGTCCAATCCAGCATCTTCCAGCAAAGACCCGAACGGAATGCTCCGGATAGGCGCATTCGTGTTCACCAAATCCCGCAGGCGCGGATTCATGACACGGATATTGCCGGATTCATCTACAATTCCAGCAGCATTCGGAAGCCCAAGCACCATTGTTTCCAAGAGTGCCTTCTCACGTTTGGCAGTTTGAGCCGTTTGCTCCGCCGCTTGTCGCCACTGCGCTTCCGTACGGATATACCAACCTACACTCAGCAGTAGCGGCAGCGACACCCCCAGTGCCGCATCAAAAACGCTGATGATCGTGTTGCCGCTACTATAAAGATAGGTGGCGACTGCTGCTAGGACCAGCAGCAGTATGAGCCATGCAACCGGGCGCAGATACCAGCGCAGCGCTTCATACAACGATGCAGCCGCAGCGGTGGTGATAAGCAGCATCGCCAATACCGAGAGCGACGACTGACCTGTCAAAACACGGCTGCTGATCAGGCTTTGAATCGCGTGCGCCTGGATTTCAATGCCTGCCATTTCCTCACCTGTCGCCACCACTGGCACGGCGTAAGTATCGACCGCCCCGCTTGCGCCGTAGAGACCGATCAGGACAATCCTGTCGTTCACAATGGATAAGTCAGCGCGCCCCGTAACGACATCTCGAAATGATAGTACGGGAAAACCACGTCCAATTGAGGCAGAATAGTCTTGCAGCCATTGCCCATAACGATCCATTTGCAGTCGGCGCTCAGGGGTAACGAAGAGTGTATCGTCTTGTGCATACACGACCTGGCTGGCAGCTTCCGCTGGTACCCGCAGGTATGCCAGGTATGTCGCAAGGCTGAACGATAAGAATTGCTGGTCATCCAGTCCAACAACCGACAACTGACGCCGGATCGTGCCGTCCTGATCCAGCAAGGTATTCGATACGCCGATGTAGTCCGCCTGCGTCGCGAGCAGTGCCACTGGCAGCAGCGCTGATGTAAAGCGAACCGCTGCCTGCCCCGCTTCCGTCACATACGCACGCGGTCGTCCGCTCCCCGCACCAGCAAACACAAAGCGCGTCCGTATGTCGCTGGTGCGCGCGGCTTGCATTGCCAGAGCCAGCGCCTCATCGCCGCGCGCAGCTTCTGGCATCAGCAGTTCAAAGGCGATGACGCGTGCACCCGCTTGCGAAAGGCGCGTGACAGCCCGCACATACTCGACGCGCGTCCAATCCAGCGGTGAGCGCCCGTAGGCAGCCAGACTTGCATCATCAATCGCGACGATCACAATAGCATCGGAGAGCTGATTCTGTGAAAAGAGAATATCGGTCGCGCCCAATCGCGCACTTCCAAACCAGTTCCAGGTATAGAGCAGGATGAGCAGCACAGCGGACACGACCGCAATGATCACGGCGCGTCTCAAGTTGTGCACAATTGGTGCTTTTGTCATGAGCTGCTCAGCGCCCCGTCCGACCCGGCTTTAAGGCATAGAGAAAGGTATCCTGATATGCCAGAGGGAACGCGGGCAAGCGCGCAGTATCATCGCTGTAGAGCGATGCATCTTCTGGACCATAATCATTGGGAAACAACCGCAGTCCCGCACAGGCAGCGTCCACTGTCACCATCGTCGCCCGCAACCAGCCATACCCGCCCCGAAACGCCACGCGATGCCATTCACCGTTCTCCGTCACGCCAAAGAAGCGATCAATATCGGCAATGTCAAGCATGCCAACGATCTCGGCATCGGGGCTGGGACTGATACGGACGTTAAAGCTTACATCATCGGGATTGCTGACACTTGCCACGCAGCCATCAAGCGCTGCATCCAGTTCTTCGAATGTACTGGCGCGGACGAGTTCGCCGATTGACGCGTTTACGGCGGTTCTAAGACCAAACTCTACTGGCACTTCTGCCACCGTACCTTCATCGGTGCTGGCGGCAACAACACCTTCGCGCACAAGGACTGCCGAGCGTCCGTTGGGTTCAACACGCACGCGAAAGATAGTCCCGCGCGCAGACAACGTCATCGCAGGCGTTTGCACATCAAACTGTGAGCCTGTTTCCAGCACCCGCCCGATGGTTTGGATGGTTTGCCCGGCAATGACCTCGAGAGAGATGGTGAACGTCGCGTCATCACCTTGAAATTCTACGATGCGATATTCGCTTTCCGGCAGCAGTTCAGCGGCAGTCCCATCAGCAAAAAACGTGATGCGTGCCGTGCCAGTTGCGTCGGTACGAATAGAGTCGCCGGTTCCCAGAATGCTCTCGACAGCAACGGCGATCCAGTTACTTGTCCCCACGCGCAAAACCTCTACCCCGGAGCTCAGCACTTCCATCGTCGCTGCCAAGCCTGTCCCTTGTGCCAGGACAGACCGGGATAACGTGAGCAGCATCAAAACAACGCCTGTAACCAGCGCAAGCCTTCGCATGAAGCGTACTCCAATGCCCATTGGCACAAACAAAAATGTTAGATTGGTACAGCGTTTCCACTGTACCACAAATCACACTGCTACGGCGCTGTTTTTCTACGATATGCGTTAACGTTCGTTAATGACGCTGTAGACCATTGGACGACGCTTCGTCTCATTGAAAAGCGTGCGGCTGATGCTATCCTGCAACTTCTCGCGCACCTTGCCATTGCGGCTGGTGGACAGCACCTCGTTGACGGTCGATTTGACCTGCTCAACCAGATGATCGGCTTCACGCAGGTAAACAAACCCGCGCGAGATGATTTCTGGCTCGCCAAGCAAACGCCCACTGCGCTGGTCGATGTTGACGACCACCAGCACGAAGCCATCGCGCGCCAACACCTCGCGGTCACGGATGACCGCCTTGCCGACATCGCCAACGCCGCTGCCATCCACAAAAACATACCCGCCAGGGACACGCTCACCCATGCGTACGCCATACTTGTCCGCTTCCAGCACGGTGCCGTTTTCCACCGTAAACGTCCGCTCTGCAGGGATGCCGCATTCAATCGCTAGACGACGATGCGCCTTCAACTGGCGCAATTCGCCATGAATTGGCAGGAAGTACTGCGGGTTCGTCAGGTTGATCAGCAGGCGCATTTCATCCTGCCGCGCATGACCGGAAACATGTACTGGGACAATCGGGTCATACAGCACATCCGCGCCGCGTTGGAACAGGCGGTTGATCGTGCGGCTCACCAGTTCTTCGTTGCCAGGAATGGTATGAGCAGACACGATAATCGTATCACCATCCATCACATCCAGGAAGCGATGCTGCCCGGTCGCCAGACGCGACAGTACAGCACTCGGCTCACCCTGCGATCCTGTCGCCATGATCACCAGCTCGTGCGGCGGAATGCTGTTGATGCGATTTAGATCGACTATGCGATCTTCATTGACTTCCAGCAGCCCCATCTTGATTGCCATCTGCACATTCTTGGTCATACTGTGACCCGCAATCGCCAGACGGCGATTGTAGCGTTCGGCAAGGCGCGCGACCTGCTGAATACGCGAAATGTGTGAGGCAAACGTGGCGACGATGATGCGTCCGTCGTTGGACTGGCGGAAAATATTATCAAACGCCGATTGAACGATGCTCTCGGATGCCGTCCAGCCCGGCTGTTCCGCGTTGGTGCTGTCCGCCATCAGCAGCAGCACACCACGCCGCGAAAACTCCGCCAGCTTCGCATAATCCGGCTTCTTGCCATCAATCGGCGTCATGTCAAATTTGTAGTCGCCACTGTGGACAATCAAACCGAACGGCGTATTGATGCCAAAGCCCACACAGTCAGGAATGCTGTGGCAGACATGGAAGCTTTCGACCTTGAACGGACCTGCCTGGATCGTATCACCCGCACGGAAGACGTTGATGGGCGTATCGGCGAGCAGCCCGCCATCTTTCAGCTTGACTTCTAACAGCGCTGCCGTCAGCGGCGTAGCATAGAATGGCACCCCTCGGAACGCAGCCGCCACATGCTCTGCTGCCCCGGTGTGGTCTTCGTGACCATGTGTGTAGAGGATGCCATGTATCTTCAGGTCTTTGCGTTCCAGCAGGTAGCGAAAATCGGGGATGATGTAATCCACCCCGAACATATCGTTGGCGGGAAACATGATGCCTGTATCGACGATAATGGCGTTGCCATTCATCTCGAACACGGTCATGTTCTTGCCAACTTCACCTAACCCACCCAACGGGATAATTCTCAACTTGTTAGACATAGCGCAAATTGCCCGTTGTACCCTCGGTACGCGGGCTTTCCTTTCTTCAACCTATCGCGTTTACACTAAAGCCTGGAAACAAATTCTAGTAGACTGTTTGAAACGACTTACCCGCCATTATAACACAAAATATGAAGCGGGACTGAGCCTGGCGGCTCAGCCCCAATCCTCAAAGTCATGCAGCGCCTGAATAACGTCTTCCTGCTCATCGTTCGTCAAGTCATTGTAGAACGGCAGGCGCAGTAAACGGTCGCTGATGTCTTCCGTCACCGGGCAATCGCCGTCTTTGCCACCGAACTTCCTGCCCATATCCGACAGATGCAGCGGCAGGTAATGGAACACGGACAGGATGCCGCGCGACTTGAGGAAGTTGATGAGCTTTGTGCGTGTTTCCAGTGACGGCATCAGCACATAGAACATGTGGTATGCCTGCTCGGTCTCCGGCGGAATCACAGGCAAGCGGACGTGATGTGCCTGCGACCAGTCCTGTAACGATGCCCAGTAGGTATCCCAGATGTGCTTGCGCTTGCCTTGAATAAAGTCACGCACTTCAAGCTGGGCATACAGATAGGCAGCCAGCACATCTGAAGGCAGATAGCTGGAGCCGAGATCCACCCAGGTATACTTGTCCACCATACCCCGGAAGAATCGGCTGCGGTTGGTGCCTTTTTCGCGGATGATCTCCGCGCGTTCCGCAAACTCCCGGTCATTGACCAGTAACGCGCCGCCTTCACCACAGGTGAAGTTCTTGGTCTCATGGAAACTCTGCGTCGCCATCGCACCAATCGTCCCCAGCCAGCGCCCCTTGTAGCGACCGAACAAGCCGTGCGCATTGTCCTCAACCACCGGGATGCCATGTTTATCAGCAATCGCCATGATCGTATCCATTTCGCAGGCAACGCCGGCGTAATGCACCGGGACAATGGCGCGCGTGCGCGGCGTAATCAGCCGTTCAAGCTGCGCCTCGTCCAGATTGAGCGTGTCCGGGCGCACATCAGCAAAGATCGGCGTAGCGCCGCGCAGCACAAAGGCATTGACGGTCGAGACAAACGTGAAGGACGGCACGATCACTTCATCGCCCGGCTTCAAGTCGAGGATAATCGCCGCCATTTCCAACGCGTGCGTGCAGGAAGTTGTCAGCAGCGCCTTTGAGACGCCGAACAATTCTTCAAGCAATGAATGACACTTCTTAGTATAGCTGCCGTCGCCAGAGATATGCCCGGTTCTGACTGCCTCTGCGACATAGGTCAGCTCTGTGCCGGTCATGTAGGGCTTATTGAAAGGAATGCGATATTGACTCATCACCCAACCATTGTTTCGTAACTCGTGATGATTAAAACGCCTGCCATTGTAAAGGACAGATGGGCAACGCGTCTAGGGATGCGCAAGCGTGGACTTATTGACGGTTAAACCAGCGATGATACCACAATTGTACCGAGCGCGTAATGAAGCCATAGCGCTGATACAATCGCTGCGCGCGCACGTTGCGCCCCTGCGTCACCACTGTGATATGCGACACACCCTGCTGCGCGAACCATGCCAGCGCCCCGCTGACCAAGCCGCCGCCAATGCCTTCGCCCTGGTAGCCCTGCCCCACGCCCACCAACCCGATCTTGCCGGTACCATCCGCTTCAAGATGGCAGGTTATATAGGCGACCGCCGCTCCGCCTCGGTCGCCAACGATCACCGCCTGCGCATCGCCGAGGCAGCTTTTCTCGATCCAGACTTCGTACAGGCGGTCACAGGCAGCGCGGTCAAAATGGGAGTCGTAGTAAAAGCGTGTATCGGTGTGGTTATAACGCGCAATCGCCTTGAGCGCCTCCAGATCGTGCGCTTGATACAGGCGAATACCGTCCGCCATCGCGCTAGGTCTATCAGGCTTCAGCTTGGCTTCCAGGGTGAGACGCATATCGACCAGTTGAAAGCGTTCCTGTTCAACGGTACGGGTCGTTTCCGCATCTTCCGTCGTGGACAGAAAATACAGACAGTCCACCTCGTGCGCATCGCACCATGCCAGCGCTGTCGCCATCGTCTCCGGGCTCAGGCGGTCCATGTTGATGCGCGCAATACGCACACCAAAGAACTCGCTATCCCAGGTCAAGGACTGGCATAAATCAGGAGATGAGTTCGGCATGTTCCAACTGCTTTTCAGTGGTATTGCGCACAGTGTAAACCGGGCGTTCCATACTGCGGAAATGCATGACCGACAGATATTCGCCCATGATGCCAAATACCAGCATTTGCGCACCGGAAAAGATCGCGACAATAGACGCCAGGAATGCAAAGCCCGGCACAACAATCCCTTCTACGAGTGCCCGCCCGACGACATAAACCAGCACGATCAGCCCAAAGGCGGTCATGATCAACCCCAGCACACTGGCAAATCGCAATGGCAGCACACTAAAGCCTGTCACCATGTTGATCGTGTGGCGCACAAGTTTGCGAAAGGTGTAATTCGACGCCCCATAACGACGCGAGTCATGGCGCACACGCACTGTCGCGAAGCGCGTCGTCGCCCAGGTCAGCAGCACATCTATCGACACATAGGGGCTGCGGTAGTTGGCGAACGCCTCGCGCAGCTGGGTGTGAAAGGCGCGAAAGGCGGAGATGCTGCGCGCTGTCTCGATGCCCATGCTCTGTTGTAACAGCAGCTTGGTCACCTGCGATGCCATATCGCGCCAGATACCATGCTGCTCTGCCTGCGGCGCACCGTAGACAACATCATAGCCTTCCGCCAGCTTGTCCAGCAGCAGCGCCAGTTGATCAGGCGGATGTTCCAGATCGTCGTCCATCGTTACGATGACATCGCCCGACGCCGCACGGATGCCACACAACAGCGCATTGTGCTGCCCGTAATTGCGCATCATCTGGATGCCGCGCACCCAGCCATGCTGCCTGCTCAGGTCTTGGATCACACGCCAGCTATGGTCACGACTGGCATCATCCACGAGGATCACCTCATAGCGCTCGGCGAGCGTTGGCAGGACTGGCTCTAATTCTGCAATCAGTTCACGCAGCCCGTCGTTGCTGTTGTAGACAGGCACGACAATCGAAAGAGATGGAATCATCGGCAATTACTTCACCACCTTGTTACCCATAAACGCAATGCCTGCGCAGGTCAATCGGCGCCCAGATAGCGTTCTCGCAGCGCGTCGTTTATCTGGCGTACTACCGTCAGTACTGCGTCCGGGCAATGCCCACCGACGACGCCACCTGCCTCGACATACGCATTCTTGAGGATGCGTCCCCAGTTACCCGTGCTGCGCAGCTTTGGGTCGCAAATATACTGGTTTACCGTCTGCGCCTCCTGACCGCTCAATGGTTCGAGCATCCGGCTGAGGCTGGTGTAGACTTCATCGATTTCGCGCGGCGCAACCTCGTCCAAATCGACCAGCGCGCGGTGCATGAACTTGCGCTTCCGGTCGTAGAATTCCGACAGACTCATTTCTTCACCGTTGGCGGTCGTCACGGTTGCATCGGTACACAACAAGTCGGATTGATCGCTTTGCGCCTGAATGCTGGCAGGCGAGAGCGGACCGAGCAGCGCCCACATCGTCTTGTCTTCGTACATCGCCGTCAGGTCACAGCCGTGCTTGCGGAAGTAGTTCTCGATCACAGCGTGGCTGAACTCAAAATCGGTCAGCACTGCCGCCATGCGCGACGCGCTGACGTTGGTCGGCATCCCGGTGCTTTCGACCGTACACACGCGCTTGGATGTACTGAGATCGGGACGTACACGCCCGACTGGATTATGCATAACCGAGATCGGCATTCCCAGGCTTTCGTCGTACAACATTGCGCGCCCGACCGCGTTCGCGCGTTCGAGTTGCAGCAGCGATGCGTAACGCTCCAGCCCATCGGAAGCGAAGTGAGGGCTGAGCGGCAGTTCCAGGTAGCGACCGGTCGCAGTCGTGCTGCGCAGGTATTCGCGGGCACACAGCAGTTCGCTATCGCACGTCCCGTTAACAAACGGGCTGCCCTTCAGCACGGCTGCGTTGGCGAGTGCCGTCGCGCTGCGCAAAATCGTATAGAACGTGAGCAGGCTCAACCCCTCTGACCGACCAGCCACGTCGATATGAATATGGCAGCCCTGGTTACGGAACATATTGACATGATGACACGTCGCTGGGTCGACATGATACCGCGCCTGTGCTTCCGCCAGCTTGCGCCCGTAAGCGGGAAAGAAGCTGTTCACTTCCAGCATCAAATCGACAGCGGTATGGACTTTGGGATGGTCTGTCATCTTGAAGTCTGACTCGGTCGGGTAGCACGCCATGATCGCAGTCAGAAAGCCCGTGTCTTCGCTCGCCTTTGCCAGCGCCGTCATGATGCCGTTCAACGCCTGACGCGTCTTGTGGTAGCCGATGCTTGGCGCGATATGGGCTTCCACCTGATACTGGCACGCCTCGCGGTCAAGCTTGGGATAGATGCCGAGCCGCTGCGCAATACGCCCATACGCCTCAATGAATTGCTGCATGTCGTCCTCGGACGGCTGCCCACCATCCGCCAGCAGCACACCAAGCTCAATCTCTGCACCCATCACCCGCAGCAGCGTCGTCGAGTCTTCTGTCTCATGAATGTTGGTGTGGTTGACACTGGGATTAAGGTTATACGGAACCAGGCTCTCCATAAGAGTCTGCCCGCTGCGATAGCGCGCGCTGACGGCGCTGCCGAGCATGAAGTGACGCCCGTTTTTGTGCGCGGTGACGACATTCGCGCTCTCGGCATCCTGGGCATCATAGTACGCACGCACGTCCTGAGCCAGTGCGCGCGAAAATACATCCAGGGGAATTCGCGTCTGAGTTGAGTCTTTTGCCAGTTCAGCAAAGGTTTGGTTAAAGGTGCGCCGCTGGCGTTCGATTTCCTGCCAGGGAATATCATGGCTGTAGGCAAGCAAGGTATCGTTGGAGGGAAGCGGCGTATCCATAGTTCTTCCAGCCCGGCGTAAATAAACATCCAAAAAAGCTCAGGACGCTATTGTCACCTATGCCGATCATTCCAGCAAGTCGAATTTGTGCGCTGTTTTCTGGCAAAGTACGTTATTTCGCACTATGATTGTGGGCATATCAAAAGCTGTATCCGCGCTATCAGACGGAGCCGCAAATTCATGACCGTGCTACATCCCCTCCCGCCGATTGAGATCACCTCACTCAACAAGGTGCAAGAGACACGTCCGACTGCGCTCATCACGGGCGAACGCTCCTGGAGCGTGGCGAATACAGAGCTTAATCTGCCGCTGGTGGTCCAGGCAGAGCCGACACGGGCGGACATCAGCTATCTCGACAACCTGGCGACAAATCTACCCGAGGAAGTGGAAGTCGTGTATGCAGTCGGCGGCGGATTGGTTGCGGACGTCGCCAAATACATCGGCTGGGCGCGCAAACTGCCATCGGTGATTGTGCCAACCGCACTCACGGTCGATGGCTACCTGACGGCGCTGGCAGCGGTCCGCAAAGGCGACAGCGTGGAATATATCACAACGGGTCCCGCCAGTAAGCTGGTGATCGACTGGGAAGTAATTCGTAGCGCGCCGCGCTACCTGCGCGGCGCTGCCGTGCTGGAACTGTTGACGATGGTTACGGGCCTACTCGATTGGCGCTACGCGGCGGAACGCAACAAGACGACGCCGGAAACGCGCTTTGTCCCCTGGGCAGCCGGTCTCGCGGCGGGTATCGCGCAGCAGGCGTTCAAGATCGCGGCAGGCTGCGGACAGGGCAATGTGGAAGCACTGCAAAACCTGCTCGACCTGCTATGCATGGAAGTTACGCTGACGAATCTCCTTGGACACAACCGCCCGCAGGAAGGCAGTGAGCAGCACTTCGCCTATGCGATGGAGCAGCGGCTCGGCAAGAGCGACAGTCTACCCTACTCCGACCTGGTCGGTCCGGGCATCCTCATTGCCGCCGCGCTGCACAATCAGGATGTCGCACCGATTCGCTCGACACTGCAATCAGCGGGGGTGCGCCTGGGCGAACTGCACCCGGACGACATCGTCGATACACTCATGAGCTTGCCAGAGTTCGTACGCAGGCATAACCTGCCCTACACCATCCTCAACGATCTGGAGCTAAGCACCGAACGCGCCAGAGAATTGCTGGCAACCACCGGGCTGGACAGCGCCGTCGGTCGCTAAACTTTGAAACGGACGCCCCATCGGGCGTCCCTAGGACAGCGCTTCCAGCCGTTCGGCGGCATCGTCAGCAAACGGCAGCACATAGATCTGACTCCACGCCAGCACTGCCTCAAAGTCGCGAATAGCGGCGGCGCGCTGACCCAACTGCTGTGCGATCAAGCCACGCAGATACAACCTTTCGGCGGTTTCGCCACCGTCCAACGCCGCGTTAATCGCCTCCCTCGCTTCTCCATACTGCCGATTCAGGAACAGCGCCCGTGCGCGATATTCATTAATCAGTGCCCGCGTTGCTGAAGATGCACCTGTACGCGCACTTTCCAACAACGACAGGGCTTCATCTGGCGGGTCGTCATCATTCGCCTGAGCCTGATCGATCAGGATGCGCGCATGTAGCAGTGCAAAGTCACCATCAGGGGGTGCGTCCACAGCAGCACTCAATGCTTCGGCATCTTCCGCCGCCACCTCATACGAACCGGCATGATAGGCTGCCTCCATGCGCAGCAGCCGCACGGCGTCGATCTCCCGCAGTTCATACGCCTGTGTTAGATCTTCCAATGCCAGCACGTGACGTGCCTGGAGGGTATAGGTTGCGGCTCTGCCGATTAACGCTGCAACGGTGGTCATAACGGATTGTTCGGCGCTCAGGGCGCGGTCGTATGCCTCCAGCGCCAGGTCGTAGTTACCTTCAGCGAAGCGTGCATCGCCAAGCAAACGGAACGCCTCCGTGCTGCCAGGGTAATAGAGCAGATACGCCTGCGCCCGCTGCACTGCTATTCCTGGCTGATCATCCGCCAGCGCAGCCGCAATCTCGACCTGATAGGCAGCTTCCAGCGTCGGGTCAATCGCCAGTGCGATTCGCGTCTGCTCATTCGCCGCGACCAGATCGCCATCCAGCAAATAGACGCGCGCCTTCTCGCAGATCAGGCTGGTGTTGTAGGCGTTATCTGGCACAGACAAGCCTGCATCAAGCACCTCAATCGCTGCGTCAAAGTCTTCTTCTAGTACGTAGGTGCGCGCCAGCAGAACGTGCGCCTGCACCAGACGTGGATCACCTTCGATAGCTGCCTGTGCGCGCGCCTGTGCGTTTGTCAGCGCGGCCGCCGGCGCGGGGCTGCTCGCAAACGCGGCAGCCTCGATCTGCGCCAGATAGACATAGGCGAAGCCCGTGTCGATCAACGCTTTTTGCCCCATGTTCGGCGGGTCGGTCAGCCGTTCTTCTGCATCGTTCAGAACCCGTAATGCGGCGCGCGTGTTCCCCGTCTCGGCGTAGGCGATTGCCTCGTAGTAGTAGGGAATCGGGTTAAAGAGCGCGCTGGTGTTCTCGCGTTCTGCCACCAGCGTCGGCAGGGCTCGTGCGGGCAACCCGCGATCAATCAACGACACTGCGCCTTCCAATGGTGCGTTAAACAGCGGCGGATAGACATCGGTCGCCTCGACCGAGTAAATGTCGCCCACAGGCACTTGTGGCAGCAGCGTCATTGTCGGTTCCGGCGTGAAGCGCGGCGTGGCACTCGGCGTCGGCGTCACGCCCGGTGTTGAAGTGGGCGTAAAGGTTGGCGTCAGTGTCAGCGTCGGCGTCGGCGCGAAGACCGCGCGTGCCAGCGGCGGTGTGTTGGCGACAACGATATAGCTGATGCCGCACAGGACGACCAGCCCCGCCAGCGCACCCGCGCCGACATAGGCACGCAGCCGCCAGATGTCCTGTTCGCCTGCTCTGCCTTTGGTCTTCTTCGACCAGCGCGTCGTCAGTACTTCCGGCGCTGGTTCGCTCAACAGCGCCTCCGCCTTGCGGATCGCGGCTTCCAGCGCGTCCTCGTCCGGGAACGGCACACCCGGGGGCTGCGCCATAATTTCCTGGGTGGACAGGCGCGCGGCGACAGGTGGATTCGCACCCGTCTGCGTTCCGGTCAGGCGTTTGAGGCTGCCCGTGCCAGGGGGCGGCGCGGGTGGAGCCTCACCTGTCTCGATCTGCCGCAGAGCCTTGAGTGCCTGCTCGTTGTTCGGGTTAATCTCCAGCAGTTTACGCAGGCAGAACACCCGCTCGCGCTGATCGCGAGCAACGCTGGCGATCCACAGCCACGCCGCCTCATTGCGCGGCTCCAAGCGGATCGCCTGTTGGAGCAACTGACGCGCCTGTTCGCGCTGCCCTGCTTTTGCCGCCGCTATCCCCTGCTGTCGTAATTCGCGCGCCTGTTCGCTGGACACGAAAAATACTCCTGACGACGAAATAATCTGCATTTGATTGTACGCGAAATTGGGCGCGAAAAAACGTAAACGAAAAGGCGCAGGGAATTTATCGCCCTGCGCCGTTCGCATGGGCGACCCGGCAGGTCGCCCGTACACCAGGATGGCTACTCGGAGAGCGTAGCGTTCACAACCGTGATTCGTCCTTCAACCAACGAACCGACTTCGCCAAGTGCCTGCAAGTGGATCGCCAGCACTTCATCCAGCGGTCTGCCGAAATCATACGGATTAATGGCATTCTCGGCGAAGACGACGTAGCCATCGCCGCCACGACGCATAAAGTCGTTACTGGCAACGCTGTACGTCGCTTCGGGATCGATCGCGCTGTAGCTACCGTCTTCGTTGAGGATTTCCGCGCTGACGATACGGCTGCCTTCCGGCTGCGTCGGGTCATAGCTGTAGCGCATACCGCCGACCTGCGGGAAGCGACCGGACGCGCCATCGCGCACCACAACGCCGTTATCGACCGTCACGCGCCCAACGCCATGTTCCAGCGCCGCGATCACATCGGCGCCCGTCAGTTCAAACGTGCTGACCAGATTGCCGAACGGCAGCACCGTCAACACATCACCGACCGTAATCGGACCTTCGTCAATATTGGCACGAATGCCGCCGCCGTTGGTGATGGCGATCTGCGCGCCCGTTTCCGCCAGCATCGCATCGGTGATGTAATTACCAAGATCGCATTCTTCGACGCGGCACACTGCACGATCGCCTACGAGCTGCGTCGAGGCAACAGCGCCTTCGATTTCGGTCGTGCGCAGTTCATCGATAGCAACTGCCAGTTCCGCAATCAGTGCATCCGCTACCGGATCGGGGGTGATATAACGCGACAGGAAGATCGTATCACCACCAAAGCCGGCCAGAAGACCCGCCGCGTCAAACTCGACATCCAGACGACCCAGGTACAGGTTGTTTGCACCCGCCTGCGCGTAGATGATCGGTTCGCCAGCTTCAGTTTCCGCTTCAATCGGGTATTCACCCGACGCCGCGCTGTAGGTGTTGCTAAGGAGTGTGTGGCTGTGACCGCCCAGGACAATATCGACGCCGTTCATCTGCGTCAAGATCGATTGATCGACATCAATACCGACGTGCGTCAGCGCGATAATCTTGTTGACACCCTGTTCGGTCAGTTCGGCGACCGCGCCTTCAACTGCGCCAACCAGATCGCTGCTGAACATGGTGCCAGCGCTGGGCGAAGCAATTTCCGGCGTGTCTGCCGTCGTCAAACCGATGATACCGACCATCTGACCGGCGACATCCAGCACGACGTAAGGTGATACCGCGTTTGCCAGGGATGTATCCGAAAACGTGATGTTGGCACTGACGACCGGGAAATCCAACCCCTGAACAAATGCCAGCAGCACTTCTTCGCCGTTGTCAAACTCGTGGTTGCCCAGTGTCATCGCATCGTAGCCGAGCAGGTTCATGATTTCGACCTGATCCTGCCCCAGGTAGACGCGGTGGAACAGCGAACCGGTGAAACGGTCGCCTGCATCCAGCAGCAGCGTGTTGCCGCCTTCAGCACGAATCTGATTGATGACGGCTGCCTGACGCGCAACGCCACCGTCGCCGGCGCTGTTCGGCTGGTGTGCCGCATGGGTATCATTGCTGTGCATGATGGTGAGTGCGAACGTTTCGTCCTGCGCCGCGACCACCCCGAACATCAGGGCAGCAACAGCCAGTACCGAGAGAACCACGAACAATTTCCGCAACATGGACTCCTCCAGCATTTTCAAAGGTGCTGCCCAGCAACCGGGCAGCGTGTTAAATAGTGGCGAGCGAATGTTATGGAGATTGCAAGGTTATGTCAAGCAATTGTTAAGGGCGATTGTTAAATCGCACCATGAATGTTAAACAGGAGGCCAGGGATAATTGGGACCAGCACCCGGCAGCGGATAGGTCTTCAAACTCAGCAGCTTGTCAATTCGGCGCTGAAACGCATCGATCTCATGAATAGACAGCAGCTTTTGCAATCGCTGACGATAGGCACTCTTGGTATCCTGCAACCGCGCGCACAACCGCCGCACATCGTCCAGCAGTGGGTCAGCAATTGGCTGTCCGGCAAAATCCCAAATGACGGTGCGCAACTTATGCGCAGAATTAAACGTAATGCCGTGATCAATGCCCCAGATATGCCCACGCGCATCCAGCAGGCAGTGACCGCCCTTACGGTCAGCATTGTTGACAATCGCGTCAAAAATGCAGATCCGCATCAACTGCGGATGAAATGTCTCATCAAATGTAAAGTAGTTAATGTCCGGGTCGTGCTGAATAAAGAACTGAAACGTCCCTAGACCGCGCGCCCCTTCGCGAAGCGCCGTCGGCGGCACGATTTGCCAGCCCAACTCCTGCGAGGTCAGAAACGACGCATACTCGCGGTAACACAACGTCCCGTCGGGGAAATCCCATAACGGGCGTTCGCCCTTCTGCGGCTTATAGACGCTGGTCGCCTGAAGGTTCTCATGACAGAGCGTGACCATAAAGGCATAGTTGGAGCTCCAGCGCAGCAGCCCGTGTTCCTGCGCGATATCACCTTTTTCCAGCACTTCCAACGCCCGTTCCAGTGTTAATGCCTGGGGTGCGGCGTCGTGGTTCACGTCCTGCTCGCTCATGGTTTCACGTCCAATAGAAAACTAACCGTCCATTTTGGCGAGGGTCGGGTCGCCCGGAACTGACGACCTCAGCGGCGCGCATACTGAGCGCTCGCATCTGACTCCGGCTGCACCACAGCCGAACGACGCTCGGCTCCACCTCCTCCGGGCTGGCGTCTTCGTCCAGCACCAGCAGTTCCTGCGCCACCAGCACGATTAAGTCACGCTGGTCATCGTAGCCCAGCCCCATCTGTGATACACGAAACATCGGGTCAATCGGGTCACGCAGTTCCATATTCAGTTTAGTGTAATCGAGCGGTCCCGACCGCCCTTCGCTCGGCGGAAAACGCTTGTCGAGATCATCGAGCATCTCCCCAATTGCCTCGCCGAGCGCGCGTGTCTGCTCCTTCTCGACAATCAGCGAAATGATCTGCTCCTCATGCCCCGCCTGCAAATGAAACAATCGCTTCCCTTTGGGACCGACCGTTCCCACAGTGATGAAATCTACCGGATTTAGCTCAATCTCCTGATTTGGCATGAATGTTTCGTACCCTGTATTTCCAGCGGCGTGTCTGCCGCGACGATTATCGCTCGGTCTGCTTCGCCTGTTCAGCGAGTTTTCGTTCCCGTTCCATCTGCGCAATATGCGCAGTATCATTCATCGAACCGACATACGGTCGCCCGTACCCTAATGACAAACTGCTGATCGATGCTGGCGCAATCACGATGCGTTGAAAGTTATCCAGATGCATCCCTAAATAGTGCGCCATCACCATTTTTATCAAATCCGCATGGGACACCACCACCACCAACTGGCGGGGATGGGTTGCTGCCAGTGTCTCAATCGCGTTCACAGCGCGCACTTGAACAGCGCGCATCGTCTCGCCGTTGGGAAAGCTGGCGCGTGACGGGTACTCCTGCACCACATGCCACATCTTGCGCTTCGTCAGTGCAGCCACCGCCTGCCCCTGCCAGTCGCCGTATTGCACCTCGCCAATTTCGGTATTCGGCACAATCGTCAACTGCGGGTGATGCTGGCGCACGGCTTCAGCCGTCTCCATCGTCCGCTCCAGGGGACTGCTGTAGATATGCTGAATCGGCGCATCTGCCAGTCGCTTGCCCAGCGCTTCCGCCTGTGCCTTGCCTTCATCGTTCAGATGCACCCCCGGCGTCCACCCTGCCAGCTTGCCAGTCTTCACAAAATCGTTGGTTGCGTGGCGGATCAACAGGATTTGCGTCATGGGTTCTCCGAACCGCTTCAGCCAGCTTAAGACGATGCCTTGCATGATAGCATAGACGCCCGAAAAGCGCATAACACTCCAACGAAAGTCTTATGTGACCGAACGAATCTGCACGGCAATGCCGGACGATGGTATACTGACTGTAATTTCGACCACCCGTGCAGGACTAGCTGATGGACATAGGGATTATCTCTGACATACACGGCGACTACGCCGCGCTGGAATCCGCTTTACATCGCCTCAAAACTATACATCAGGTCAGGCATATTCTGTGCGCTGGCGATCTGGTCGGGCGTGGACCGCAGCCAGATCGCGTAGTGCAGGTCATCCGCGAGCAGCGCATCCCGACCGTGCGCGGCAATCATGATGAGTGGGCATACCCGCTGTCTATCGAAAACAAGAACTTTCTCAAAGATTTGCCGATGGAATGGCGTGGGGAGTTTGAGGGTTTCACTGTGTATATGTGTCATGGCAAGCCGGGTAACAATATGTGGGGCTTGTATCGTGACCACATCAGCGACACGCTGCTGAACATGATGCTGACATCGCTCAACGCCGATGTGCTGATCACTGGACACACGCATGTGCCGTTCTTCGCCCGCGTTAAGCGCGGATGCGTGATCAACGCGGGGTCGATCTACACCTTCGAGACCGCGCGTTCGACATCGCACACCTACGGCGTGCTGCACCTGCCAGATATGACATTCGATATTTTCGACTTGACGACAGAACCGGAGAAACGAGTCGCCATATGACCGATACGACGCCGCGAAAGGAAGATGTGCGCCAGCACTATACCGCCGAATACTTTGAGAAATGGAATTATTCCGACCGCCCGCTCGGCAAGTATTCGATGTACTGGTTCGCGCGTCGCTATTATGCGGCGCTGGTGCGGCGCTACGCCCCGCGCGGCGGCAAGCTGCTGGAACTGGGCAGCGGGCTGGGCGACATGCTCAGCCTGCTTCAGGATGATTACGAGTGCATCGGCATTGATCTGATTGCGGATGCGGTTGAGCGCTCGAAGCAGATCGCGCCGCGTGCGCAGGTGCATGTCATGAGTGCGGACGATCTGAGCACTTTCGAGCGCGGCACGTTCTCGGCAGTGGTGGCGCTGCATCTGGTCGAACATCTGCCCAACCCCGCCGATGTGATCCGCCAGGTGAGCGAGCTGCTCAAACCGGGCGGTATCTTCCTGTTTGCCACGCCGCATCCTGAATATGCGCTGCGCCGCTTCAAGGATCGCGACAACGACGCGATTGGCAAAGATAAAACGCATATCAACGTCCAGCTTCCGGCGCAGTGGCGTGGCTGGTGCGCGGCGAACGGCATGGAGATGCTGGCGCACTTTGGCGATGGCTTGTGGGATGTACCATACCTACCGATCGTTCCCAAAGGGCTGCAATTCGCGGCGTTCGGCTTTCCGGCGTTCGTCCAGGTCGTCACGCAGACAACGTTTATGCCGCTGGCGCTCGGCGTCAATCAGGTCGGTATTGCGCGCAAAGCCCCTCTATGACCTTCGATGCAACCAAAAGGCTCAAACATGTTACGCAGACTTCGCTCTCCTGTCGGTTTGTTTCTCCTGCTCTGCGTTGTGGCGATGTTGTCGTTTGTCGCATCAGTGATGTCTGGACGACTGAGTGAGTTTATGGATGGAATAGCGGTAGAAATGTTTGGAGCCATTGTCACTGCTGGCGGTGTTGTTGGCTTAGAAGAGATACTCACATACCGTGAGCGACAAAAGCAGAAACAAGAAATTGCGGACTTGCGTCAACGGCTTGATCAACAGAGTCGCCAGCTTGAGTCCATTCTAAGTCACCTGCAGCATCAGAATAATGCAGAGACTGGACGTGTTTCAACTTCTCAACAATAACTCGGTAGTCCGAAAGCCGATCTCCGGCAGCGCGTCGCGCCCGAACCAACCGACGGCAACAGCATCATCGCCCGCTGCCAGTGTGCCGCCCGTTATGCGTGCGCTGTAGGCAATGACAATGTCCGCCAGTCCGTGCGGATCAGGACGATGCAGCACGTCGAGCAACGCAGTGACTTCGACCAGTAAGCCCGTCTCTTCCAGCACTTCGCGAGAAGCGGCAGCGCGCGGGTCTTAGTCCGGCTCGACAAAACCGGCGGGCAGCGCCCAGGTTCCTTTTGCCGGATCGTGCGCCCGCTGCACCAATAGCACGCGCTCGCCGTCAGCAATCAGCACCACGACAGCCACCTTCGGCTCGAAAAAGACGGTCGTATCGCAGGCAATACAGATAGGGCGCAGCCTGCCGTAACGCTCGCGCATTTCCGTTGGTTCACCGCACACGGGGCAAAAGTTCGCCACACGCATGATTTTAGCGCCGTCCGCGCAGCAAAGTCGTCAGCAATGCAAAGCCGAACAGAATGCCCGCCAGCAGGAACAGCGTTGCGCCGCCAAATCCCTCGTTTGGCAGCGACTCTGTGGACGATGCAGGGGATGGCGTGGAACTGGCGATGGCACTCTGTTCAGGCACACTGGTGCCCACGCCATTCATCGCATCAATACCATCTTCATTTGCAGCGTTCGTACTTGTTGCGGTCGGTGGTTGCGTGGGCAATGCGGTTGCCGTCGCCAGCACATCGGCAGCAGCCGCTACGGTCATCGTCGGTGCTGCTATCTGCATTGCCTCTGCCTGAGTCGTCATCGCCGGCATCGGTGTGGAAGCTTCAAGTGCATCCATTGCGCTGCCCGCCCGTGCAGCGTCTTCTGTCAGCGTTGGCGGGGGCATCATCGCAACAGAAGCGTCTTCCGCGCTTGCGGCGGGCGCGGACTCCATCACCGCCGTTGCCATCCCCATCGTTGCCATCGGCGCGACTGGGGCAGCAGCGCCAGCCCCACCAACAGCCTGCGTCTCAGACGCGGGTACACTTACGGTGGTTTCCGCCGCCCCAAAGATCATTGCCGCAGCCGGATCAGGCGACGGCGTAAACGTGACAGGCGGGGCATCGCCCGCGAATGGCAAGTCAAGCGTTCCCTGTACGGCAAGCGTGGGCGTGAACACTTCGAAACTCTCCGTTGCCATGGCGCCGGGTGCTGCTATCTGCGGCTGTAGGGTCATGGTCCCGGTCGGTGCGCTGGCAACCGATGTCAGGGCAGAAGGGCGCACATTGAGCGTGATGACGCCCAGCACGGTCATGATCACCGCCGCAGCAGCGCTAAGTGCACTTACCCACGGTGACAGGATGACGGGCAGCGTACGCGCTCGCCCGCCCACCATCGCGGCTGTCAGCGTGAAGTCGCGCGGTGCTTTCAACTGTGGCAGCCCGCTAATCAGCAGCTTGGTTTCCCGCAGCGTGTCGAGTTCTCGGCGTAGTGGGGCGTCCGTCAGCAAGCGTGCATCCACTGCGCTGCGCGCTTCGGCAGTCAGGGTGTTATCGAGGTAGGCGGAAAGCAGTTCCAGGTCGCGTTCGTTCATCACATTACAATCTCATGCGTCTTCCTTAAGACGATAGCCGCCCGGCAATAGTTCCCTGACGCCTTGCAAGCAATCGCGCACGGCGGCTCGCGCACGGCTCAGGCGCGACTTGACCGTACCAAGCTGGGCGCGCGTCTGTTCTGCGATGTCGTCATAGCTCAATCCTTCGACATCGCTCAAGACCAGCACTACCCGTTGATCTTCACCCAGTGCGCTGATGCACTGCTGGATCGCCCGCTGCAATTCGCGGCGCAGCGCAGCCGCTTCTGGCGTCTCGCCCGCGTCCGGCAGTTCCAGCGGTTCGGGATCGTCGTCATCGCGCCCGCCATCCATGGAGACCGTCGGGCGGCGCTGCTGACCGCGCAGCACATCGTAGCAGCGGTTGGTGACGATACGCAGCAGCCAGGCGCGAAAGCTGCCACCGCGATAGGTGTCGATCTTGCGCCAGGCGGAGATAAACGCATCCTGCACGGTATCGGCAGCACTGTGCGGGTCGCCCATTAATCGATAGGCAAGCGTATAGGCGCTGTCCTGATGGCGCAGCACCAGTGCGTTGTAAGCGTCGAGGTTGCCGCGTTTGGCGCGGGCGATCAGCGCTGTGTCGTCGACAGTACTAACCATTGACAATCTTTTTCCACAGCATTACCATGCACAAGATAGAGAGTTGATTCCGCCGCAACACAATTAAGAAACACTTGCCGAAGTGGTGAAATGGCAGCCACGATTGACTCAAAATCAATTGCTCGAGAGGGCGTGTGGGTTCGACTCCCACCTTCGGCACACAAACCAGACATAAGGTCTGGTTTTTTGTTTCCACAATCGCATTCGCAGGTCATAATGGTAGGCAGGCATATGGTTCTCGTCAATACACGGCAAAGGACTCACTTCGATGCGCTCGCCTGAAGAATACCGCAAGATACTTGAATTGTGGGAACGAGGTTACGCCAAAAAACGAATTGGACTAATGCTAAACATCCCACGCGCAACTGTACGCGATTGTGTCAATCGTTACGGTAGTGTTGCTCAAATGGAAGAAGCACTGAACGACAAAAGAAACAGTATTGTTGCTTGCACAACACTTGTTGAATTACAGGCAGGTATTGCCCCTGACAATTATGAACTTCACAAAACATACAGCTACGTCTTGGGTATCTATCTTGGTGACGGCTGCATCTCCAAGAACACGCGTGTTCATAGAATGCGCATCTTTCTTGACATCCGTTATCCGCAAATCATTCAGGAATGCGCCGACTCAATCGGACGATTGTTCGTGGCAAATGAGATCGGCATTGCACATATCAACAAGGGCGATAAGCCAAGCTACACGATTGTTTCAGTCTATAACAAGCATTTGACTGATTTGTTCCCGCAGCACGGTGAAGGCAAAAAATACACACGCACCATCGCACTCGAACCCTGGCAGCAGCGCATCGTTGACACCTATCCGCTCGACTTCTGGCGCGGACTATATCATTCCGATGGCTCACGCTTCAGCAATATCGTCAACGGCAAAGATTACCCTCGCTACCAGTTCAGCAATGAGTCGCAAGACATTCTCGGCATCTTTATGAATACCTGCGACAAACTGGGATTGCACTACTCCACAAAAACGAAACGCACAAAAGGCTACGATTACCCTACCGATGTCTTTGTCTCCAAGCGCAAGGACGTGCAGTTCCTCGACGAACACATCGGACCCAAGCGCTGAGCGCAGACTGGTCTTCATCAGAACCCGCCGCCATACGCTATAATCATCCTTAGTCCTATTTCGAACGATGGATTGCCTATGGTGCGCTTTCTGATTTCATTCTTCGTCGCGATGCTCATCGGCGTCGGCATTGGCTTATATCTCGGCTGGGTACAGTTCCCGGCGCAGTTCACCAACAGCGACGCTCGCGCGCTGGCACAGCAGTACAAAGACGAATATGCCGTCATGATCGCTGCCGGATACGCCGATGACAACGACATCAACGGCGCGGTCGAGCGGCTGCGCGTGCTGGAAGTCGAAAACGTCCCAGCGTTCGTACAGGAAGTCACCGAGCGTTACATCACAAATTCGCGCGGCGTCGATGAAATCCAGCTGCTTGTCGCGCTGGCGGAAGGCATGGGACGCCTGACGCCGATCATGGAACCGTATCGCCAAGTACGACCGGCGGAGGGTGCATGAGCCGCCCGAACACGCTCCCTGAAGTCGATATTGCGGAACGCTACCGCCGTCCGCGCGGCGGCATCTCATGGTTTGGCGTCATCCTCGGCGTGCTGCTCGGCGCGGCGGGCGGGTTCGCCTACACCTGGTTCGTCAATCCAGTCGTTGAGCTTGACACGCAGCCCTGGCAGTTGAACGACAGCGCGCGTCAGCAATACATCGTCGCTATCATGCTCGAATACGACCACACACGCGACTTAGGCACCGCCATCGAACGCCTGACCGCGATGCGCCCGCAAAGCGACCCGATCCAAGAAGTGGCAGACATCGCCTGCGAACTGGCGACCAGCGGCTACACCAGTACCAGCAGCGGGCTGCGCGCAGTCCGCGCTATGATGACGTTTTACCGCCTGCAAGAGCGCACAAGCTGTGCCGACGAACTCATCCTCAGCGATACGGTCGCGCCAACCGCCGTCGTTATCATCGAACTACCGACGCCGACGCTGACACCGCCTGTCACCAAGACGCCGACGGCGGAAGCGGTCGCCGTCGCAGGCGCAACACCGAGCATCTTCGTCGTGCCAACTGCACCCGCGCAGAGCGACTTTGAAGTTGCCAATATTCCGACAGTGTGCAGCCAGGAAAATCCCGCTCTCATCGAAGTCAACGTCGTGGATTTCAACGGGCAAGGCATTCCGGGTCAGACCGTGCGCGTGCGCTGGGATGGCGGCGAAAGTCGTTTCGCCACCGGTCTCAAGCCGGAGCGCGGCTCAGGCTACGCCGACTTTCAGATGGAACCGGGCATGAGCTATATTGTCGATATGCCAGGCTTGTCCGACCCGACGCAACCACTCACCGCGACCTCGTGCGCACTCGAAAGCGGAGACCGGTCGATCATCGGCTACCGTGTCATCTTCCGTACGCTGGGGTAAGGCAGGCACGGGTGGAATTGTCAATATACCAAACGGACGAGGCATGCCTCGTCCGCTGTGGGTCATTTACAGATTGAAACATCATTAGCATCCTGGCGTTTAAACGAACCAAGGAGTATTGCGATGTCGCTTAAAGTTAACGAGGCAGGGCTGGCGCAGGCGCTCACGCTCATGAAGCAGGCACAGTTCCGCATGAACACGGTTTGGGATGCCAACCGCCCGACACCCACAGCGGAAGACAATTTCATCGCGCAGCACGGGCTGGACGCCTACGCCGCATGGCACCTGGCGATTGACCCGACTGTGCCGGAAGAAAGCAAGGCGCGCTACCAACTGCCCTACGGCGATTTCAAAAGCGTGCATCATACGGCGGTGCGGCGGGTGAGCCAGAATGCGCAGCGTGACGGACAGACCGAACTGGCGGACGCGGCGGAAGAAATCCTCGACCTGTTCGACCGCTACAATGCCTGCTAATCTCCACTTTATACTCAATTTCGCGTTGTCAGTAATCGAAGCTCGCCAGCACCGTCACGGGGCTGCGCCCAGCTGAGATAGAGGTAGCGGTCGAGGTCGGTCAGCAGCAGCGGCGCAGCAAGCAGCGTTACGCCCGTAGCCAGCGTTTGCATAGCGATAGGCTGCCCGCTTTGCAGATAAATGACAACCAGTGCATCGCCTTGCAGTGCTGCGACCGGCAGCGTGTCGCCCTGTTCTGGCAGCGGCGCGGCGAATTCAACCGGAGCCGCGCCAGCCGCCGCAGCCTGCACCCTACCACTGTTGAACCCCGTCGGTGACGCTGTACCGTCTGCGGGTTCAGCGGTCAGCAGGCGCGGCGCAGACCAGCCTGTAGCGGATAACGCCCCCGACGCAAACCAGCTTTCTTCGCGCCCGTCACCACGATTGACATTCCAGAACAGATACACTTGAGACCGTTCTGCCCCGGCGCGAATATCGTGCAGTCTGTCACCCGCTGCCATTCCAACAGACGGCACAAGCGCAATCGGCTCACTTAGACTCCCGCCAATGAACGATGCCGCACGCATCGTCTGGTCGCTCACGCGCTGCCAGAAGAACCAGACTGTGCCATCCGCATAAAGGAGTTGCGGGTAATCTGCGTCGGGAACAGTCGCCAGGGTTTCGGTCGGACGTCCTTCATCATCTATGCGTCGCAGCGTCACGGTCGGTTCGTCTGCCAACCCGCCGCTCCACGCCACCAGCACACCACCCGCTTCAGCAAGTGTCGCATAACGCACGGTCACGCCTTCGCTGGCGACCGTCGGACCGCGCAGCACGCTCAGGTTGCTCGTGGCGATAAGCGCGTTAAACAGCCGCGTGTCACCGTTTTCGTTCGCATCCAGCCATAGCAAATGTGCGCTGCCTGCCCTGCCGGCGACAAACGTTTGCTGGCGCGGCATGATCGGCGGCAGCGGCAGTGTCACGGCAGGCTCGAACGTGCCGTTGACCAGACGACGCGCGTTGTGATGCACGCCACGTTCGTCTGCACCCACCCACGCCGCAGTCACCCCGTTATCCAGCACTGCCAGCGCGGGCGGCTGCGTCTGCTCCGCCTGCGTGATGATGCGCGGTGCGCCCCAGGGCAATGCAGGCGCTACACAGCCGACCAGCAGCAGGCAGACAAGCGCGCAAACGAGGCGACTACTTCTCATCAACCGCCGCGACACCTTCGACACCCGTGTACTTGATGGGTGTCTGCATGTAATAGGCGATGCTCTGGACGATGAACTGAGCCAGCGGCAGCGTGACATTCGTAAGGACCTGCTCCTGCGCACCCATATAAATGCCGACGTGGTAACGCTCCTCGTGATAGACGACGTTGCGCACCAACCAGCCAGACAGCGACCGTTGACGCGCGGCTTTGGCAACCTCCACCTCGTCAATATCCTTCCAGGCGATCACCTGCCCGTTGGCGGTCAGTTCAGCCGGGTGTGCGTCAAAGCGATCGCCAAGCACCTGCCGATCATGCTCAGGCAGGTTTTCGAGACGTGGTGCTGCCTTTGGACGTTGCAGATATAGCATGTTGTTGATCCTTGAACTAGGGGGTGCCCGTTGATAATGGGGTTTCCATAACCGCAGGTGTTGACTCCGCCGCGCCGATCACTTCAATACGGATGATCATCGGGTCGCTTAACGTTCCATCCGGGCGATAAGCAATGGCAGACAGCGCGTGGAAGCCAATTCCTTGCGCCAGCCAGTTCATGTTAACGGTAAAGATTTGCACGGCAGCGCTCACTTCCGGCAGTGCCTGGCTCACTTTCACATCATCGACATACAGTTCCACGCGGGCAACCCCCACGCCACGCGGGTCCTGCGCCAGAAGCTGGATTTGCACATCTGTGCCTTCGACGACGACGGTATTGTTGGCAGGGAACAGGAACTCGATCAGCGGAACATTGACCTCTGGTGTTGGCGTCGGTTCAAGACTGCTCAGATTACACGCGCTCAGGAGGAGTACCACGACTGCCGACACTATCCACAGACTACTGCGCATATCGCTTGCTGCCCTGCTTCTACTGACCCAAAAAACGATCTATCATTATGTGGTTGAGTACTGGCAGGCGCAAGTTACAATGTAGCTTTCCATACACAGGATATGCTTATGCGCATTGATGTAGTGACCTTATTCCCGGAAATGTTTGACGGACCGATGACCGACGGCATGCTCTGGAAAGCGCGGGATCGTGGCTTACTCGACCTGCGCTTTGTCCAGATCCGCGACTACACCAACGACCGCCATCGCACGGCAGACGACACGCCTTACGGCGGCGGCGGCGGCATGATCCTGAAGGCGGACGTGATGACCCCTGCTATCGAGTCTGCGATGCAGGATGCACCGCCCGGCACACCCGTCATCCTCATGACCCCACAGGGACGGGTGTTCAATCACAAAATCGCAACCGACCTGGCACGCCACGAGCGCTTGATACTGGTCTGCGGGCGTTACGAAGGCGTGGATGAGCGCGTGCGCGAACTGGTCATCACCGATGAAATCAGCATCGGCGATTATGTGCTGACGGGCGGCGAACTACCTGCGATGGTCGTAATCGATGCCGTCATTCGGCACATCCCCGGCGTGCTGGGCGCAGAAGGCGGCGCGGAACGCGAAAGTCATGCCGACGGTATCCTCGAAGGACCGCACTACACGCGCCCGCAGGAATTTCGCGGTTTGAGCGTGCCGCAGGTCTTGCAGGATGGCAACCATGCTGAAATTGAGCGCTGGCGGCGCAAGGAAGGATTGCGGCGTACCTGGCGTAACCGTCCTGACCTGCTGCTGACTGCGCCGTTAAGCGAAGAAGATCGTTACCTGCTGGCAGAATTTGCCGAAGAAGACGCAGCAGCACGACCAACGTGACGCAAACACCCACAACCTGGGGGACTCTTCCGTTGAGAGACGGGGCGATTTCGGATATACTACGAACTGAACTCATTGATCGGACAGGCGCACAGGGAAGAATAAGTCGCATGGCTCAAGAATCGCGCAGCGCCAAATTAGAAAACACACTCCAAACCCTCCACGTTGCTGTTGATGGGGTTCGCGCCTCCGTCATTGTCAACATTGATGGCTTGCTCGTCGCCGCGTTTCCGCCCAGTGACGACGAAAACCCGCATCAGAACCCGACCAGCAGTCCGCAGGTGGCGGCCATGTCGGCCACACTCGTCGGGCTGGCAGTCAAGACATTGGGACGATTGGCGCAGGGCAATCTGGAACGCCTGATGATGGAAGGCGAAGAAGGCGTCCTGGTGATATTTCCGGCGGGACGCGCATCGTTGGCGGTGCTGGCGGAAAAAGACGCGCGCTTAAGCCACATCCTCTATGCTGCCAAGCGGGCAGCCGCTGAAGTCGAGACTATCCTCAGCTAAAAACGCCGTACCCGCTGCGCGCCACTCTGGAAGACAACTTTCAGAGTCATCTTGCCGATGGTCAATTCGTCACCATCGCGCAGTGGGTAGGGTTGGTGCGCCTGCAAGTGAACACCGTTCAAACTGCTGCCATTGCTGCTGCCCAGGTCTACCACTTCCAGATGCTTGTCCTGCAAGCGCACAATCGCATGACGACGGCTCACACCCATGCGATACCCCGCATACGAGGTTAAATCGACATCCGGCATCGTCCCGCTACCAGAGTCGCGTCTACCGATAAGTGTTTCTTTCTTGGGATAGACCAAGATCGGTATCGTAGCACCCGTGATTTCAAGCCGCAGAATCATATTGTCTTCAAAAACATTGTTGCCGGGCGCAGGAGCTGAAATCGGCTTATTTTCAGTGGGCGCGGAGATATAAGGCAATTTTTGTTCGCTAAACGGACTATCTGAAGAACGATCTGGAAACAAGCGCCCAGTCACCATTTTCGGGTCTTGCAGGCTGCGCGTCGTCGGCATGACGGTCGCTGCACCTGCCACCAGACTACTGCCACAATTCTCACACACCAGCACGCCTACACGATTCACCAGTCCGCAGTTCGGGCATTTGTTGTTGGTCACGTCCGAAAGCTTCTGCGTCCCGCGCGACGAACCAAACTCGACCGTCGGCGCACCTGTCGCCGGAGCGCCATTGCCAGGCGGAACGGTATTCTCGGCGGGTGGAGACGGTTTTGCATCGGCAGGTGCAGTAGACGACTCTGGCACGTTCTCAGCAGGATTTGGTTTCTTGTCATGCAAAGGTTTGTCGGTCATGGAATTGTGCCTGTGCTTAAGAACACCCTATCTTTGTACAGGGCTAATTGTATGGCGCTTTACCTGTTTCGTGCAATCTCAATTTTGTGGCGATCTGTTGACAGTCCACACTGCGCACGCTACGGTTAGCTTATGATCAGAATACACACGTCCCTCGTTTGGCTCGTCCTCATCCTGCTGCTGGCAACTGCGCTCCGCCTCTATACGATTGCCAGCCAAAGCATCTGGTTTGACGAAGGCTGGTCCGCCTACGCCGCCGCACAGCCCACGCTGCTGGACGCTGCACGCGCCGACCTGACCAATCCCCCCCTTTACTACATGCTGCTCCACAGTGCGGCACGGTTCTTTGGTACATCTGAATTTGCACTGCGCTGGGTCTCGGCGCTGCTGTGCCTGCTGACGATTGCACTCATGGCACGGCTTGCGCGCGAACGGTTCGGGTGGCAAGCGGCTCGCTTTGCTGCGCTGCTCGGCACACTCTCTACGCTGTTATGGTGGGCAGCGCAGGAAGCACGCATGTACACGCTGCTGGCGCTGCTCGTCGTCGCATGTGCCTGGGCATGGCAACGGCTGCTGCGCCGCTCCACCCCGCTGGCGTGGGTCATACTCTGGCTGGCAGAACTTGCTATCCTGTATGCACACAACACAGGTCCCATCGTCGCCATCTGGCTTAACGTCGTCACGCTGTTGGCATGGCTGACGAGCCGCAGCCTGCGCCGCCCGGATTGGCGCGTGTGGGTAGGCGGGCAGATCGGTCTCAGCGTGCTGTGGCTGCCCTGGCTCAATTACTTCCTGCGCCTGAGCGAAGCAAACAGTACCATCGCCAGCGCGCCGGAGCTTTCGCTGCAACAGCTGCTCGATGTCTGGCAAGGCTATGTCGTCGGCGTCTGGAGCATTGTCAACGCGCGTCCCGAACTGACGGTGTTGAGCATCGGCGTTCTGGTGGCGTTTATCCTGCTCATCCCCTGGCGACAGCCTGCCGCGCGCTGGCTCATCGCCCACTGGCTGTTGCTGACCTTCGGCATCATCGCCGGGCTGCTTATCCTTGGCAACGAGCTGCACGGGCGCTATCTGACAATGATTGCGCCGCTGCTGCTGATCCCGGCGGCAGCTGGCATCGGGCGGATGCGGCGGTCGTGGCAGCGCATACTGGTGCTTACGCCGTATGTGGCGCTGTTCTGTCTGGTATTTGTCATGGCGCGCGACCCGCGCTTTCAGCACGATGACGCCCGCGCAATGGTGCAGCATTATGCCGATACGCTCACCCCTGCGGATACTGTCATCGCCTGGTCGTATGCTGACCGCTACGAACTGGCGTACTACTGGGAACGGCTGGGTGTACAGGCACAGCGCATCACCCTGCCGGAGGGCGCTGACCTGGATACCATACTGCCGCTGTTACCAACACAGAACAATGTCGCGCTCAACATCTGGTATACGCAGCGCGCGGACTATCGCGGCATGTTGCCATGCGTGCTGTCGCACGGCACACGCGACCTGCCCGACGAGTTCACAACCTACGGCATGAGCAGCGTGCACTTCGCTACACCTGCGCTGCGCCTGCCAGAGCGTACCTCCGCGAACATTACGTTCGAGCAATCCGGGGGTGCGCTGGCACAGATCAGCGCGCATGGCACACTGCCGGTACTGGCGTCTACGCAGGCGCTGTGCATCCCGCTGGACATGACGCTGCTAAGGCAGACAACTGCACAACTGAAGGCAGCCGTAATCGTGCGCAACGCCCTTGGATGGGAAATCGCGCGGGCAGATGCCATCTTCGCCACCGCCAACCAGCGTACCAGCGACATGCTCTCGGCTGGCGAGGCGCTCGCTGCCTATGCTTTGCTGCGGCTGCCCTATGGCGCACCTGCGGGCAGCTATCCGGTTTACCTGCGGTTGTATGACGATCACCAGCAGCCCAACGGCTACGAAGTCATCAGTGACCGGGCGACCGCCGGGCGCGATGTCCTGCTTGGCGTCTGGGAACCGACGGCGGGCGATTGGTCAAACACGAACCGCACCACCGAACTCCCGTTTCAGGTGAACATCCGTGTCAGTGGCAATCATGTGCTGCTGGCGCACTCCGTCGCGCTGGAAAATGCGCCGATTCGCAATGGCGATGCCATCGCGCTTTCGCTGCTGTGGCAGGGAGAGGGGCGCCCGCCCGACCTGACACTGCGCGATAGCGACGGGCGTTGGCAAACGCTCATCCCTACGGCTACCCCGGCACTATCAGGCATTGGGCTGGACTGGCGCAGCGTCCGTGTTCCGCTGGACGCGCCAGCGGGCACTGCGGAACTGGTCTTGCCCAACGGCGACGTTCTCGGTCGCTATCCGGTTGAAGTGCTGCCCGCCGTGTTTGAGCCGCCCGAAGTCACTCAAGCGACCCGTTTTGAGTTCGCAGGTGTAGGGACTTTGATCGGTTACACGCTCAACGAGCCCACGCTCTCGCTTGGGCAGCAGCCAGAGATCACGCTGGTGTGGCGCGCAGGCGATACCCCGATCCAGGCAGACTACACGATATTTGTGCAGCTTATTGACGCCGACGGGGTCCTGATAGCACAAAGCGACGCGCCGCCTGCCGCTGGCGCACGCCCGACCACGGGCTGGCGGGCAGGCGAATATATCACCGACACGCACAGGCTCACCTTCAATACCAGCGCTGCTCGCGGAACTGTGCGACTCATCGCAGGGATGTACGACGCGCGCGACAACCAGCGTGTGCCACTGATCGACGGTCAGGCGTTCGCAACACTGGAGACAGCGCGCACGCTTCGTTAAAAGACTCTAACAAAAGCGTTGGGAACGTAAATTCTACAAACTATCAGTTGCTTATAAAATAAAAACTAGGATGCGTATATGAGTGCAAACGCGCATTCCACCTCAGTATTGATAGCCAGAAACCAGCGCTCACAGAGGGTGCAATGATAAGCAACGGTCAGCCAATCCACGACATGACACCGATAGTTAACGAAAAACGGGCGACGCAGGAATATGCACGACGCGCTTCCGAACTGGAAGTCGTCGCACAGGTGAGTACAGCCATCACCAGCATTCTTGACCTGCCTACGCTGCTGCAAACAGTGGTTCAGCTGGTAAAAGACCGCTTTGCGCTCTACCATGCGCATGTCTACATTCTCAGCAATGATGGCGCATGGCTGGATCTGGCGGCGGGCGCTGGCGAACCGGGCAAACTTATGGTTGCTGATGGACACCGTATTGCGCTTAACCGTCAGCAATCGCTGGTCGCGCGCGCAGCACGTACTCGCCAAGGCGTTACGGTGAACGATGTCACGGCTGAGCCGGACTTCCTGCCCAATCGCTACTTGCCCAGCACGCGCGCGGAACTTGCAGTGCCAATGGTCGTGGGTGATCAGGTCATCGGTGTGCTTGATGTTCAGTCCGAAATCGTCGGACGCTTTAGCGATGAAGACATTCGCATCAAGACGATTCTGGCACAACAGGTGGCAGTCGCCATCATCAATGCACGTGCTTTCGAGACTGCAGAGCGTCAGCTCCAGCTGCAAGAGGCAAACGCCAATATTGCGGAATACCTGCGCATAGGCACTGAGGACACCGACGAACTGATGGACAATGTGCTGGCGCTGCTACTTCAGGTCTTTGAAGCGGATAGCGTCGTCATGTCACGCTTCGACCATTTGCAGCACCTTTGGTACGGCGTTACAGGCGTCGGCAATAACATGACCCGCGAGCTTGCGCGCACGTTTGTGGATGCCGGACCCCGCTATCCACATGCGCTTGAAGCGATGCACACGGGCAAACTGGTTGTGGTCAACAACGCCCGTGAATACCCACACTTCCCCAAAGAGTATCTGGATGACAAGCTGGGTCTGAAGTCGGTCATGGTCATGCCATTGACTATCAATAATCGCGTGGATGGCGTGATTTTCGTCAATTTCGTTAGTCACTATCACACATTTACGGAAGACGAAACTACGCTGGCACGCAGCATCAACAACCAGATTTCGATCAGCATTGAACGCCGTGAAGCAGCACAGAAACTCCGTGAAAACGAGGCGCGCTTCCGTTCTCTCGTCAGCAACATTCCCGGCGTGATTTACCGCTGCCTTGCCGATGAAAGCTGGACAATGGAGTACATCAGTGAAACCATTCTGACGATGGCAGGATACCCGGCATCTGATTTCATCAACAACGCACGACGCAGCTATGCATCGATCATGCACCCCGATGACGCTCAACCCATAGCAGACATTGTGCTGGAAAAGGTGTCCGAGAATGAACCTTATACCGTCGAGTATCGCATCCTTCATGCCGATGGTCACCCCGTGTGGGTGCGCGAAACTGGGCGCGCAGTTCATGAACAGGGGACGACGTGGCTTGATGGCGCGGTCTTCGACATCACCGAGCGCAAGAATAACGAACTGATAATCGAGTCCGAACGCGCAAACACAACTGCGCTGGCAAGAAATCTGGAAGTGGTCGCTGAAGTGGCTTCGACGATTGCCAACATTCTCGACAGCGACACGCTACTCGAGCAGGTCGTTGAACTCACCAAGGCGCGCTTCGAGTTGTATCATGCTCATATCTACCTGCTCGACGAGACAGGCGAATGGCTGGTACTGGCAGCAGGTGCTGGTGAGGCAGGACACAGGATGAAAGAACGTGGGCATCGCATTCCGTTCAACCATCCCAACAGTATCGTGGCGCGCGTGGCACGCGAACAAAAGGGTATGTTTGCTAATGATATTTCGCTCGCGCCCGATTTTCTGCCCAACCCACTGCTGCCACTCACACAATCCGAAAACGCTGCACCTATCGTGGTCGCAGGTCAGCTGATCGGCGTGCTGGACGTACAGTCTGAAAAACTCCACCACTTCAATGAAATCGATGTGTTGACCAAGACGACGTTGGCAGAGCAAGTGGGTGTAGCGTTGCAAAATGCGCGCGCCTTCACACAGCTTGTCCAAACGCAGGGGGAGCTGACACAAAGCCTGGAAGCGCGCGAACAGGCAGAAGCACAGGTGCGCCGTCGCGCGGGTGAACTCGAAACAGTGGCGATGGTCAGCGCGGCTGCGTCCACTGTGCTGGACATTGAAGAACTGCTCATCACGGTTGTCGAACTGACGAAGGCTAATTTCGACCTCTACCACACTCACATCTACCTGATTGACGACCGCAACGAGTACATCAACCTGGCTGCGGGTGCGGGCGAGCCTGGGCTTATGATGAAGGAACGTGGACATCGCATTGTCTACAATCATCCGCATTCACTGGTCGCTCGTGCGGCGCGCAGTGGGCAGGGTGCACTCTCCAATAATGTGACCTTGGAACCGGACTTCCTGCCTAATCCGTTGCTGCCGGAAACACGCTCGGAAATGGCGCTACCGATGATTGCGGGTGATGCCGTCATCGGCGTTCTGGACGTGCAATCCGAGCAGTTTGACCGCTTTACAGAAGATGACATCCTGATCTATACCACACTGGCATCCCAGATTGCGGTCGCGATCCAGAATGCACGCGCCATCGAGCAAATCGTGCTGCATGAACGCGCCATCGAAAACAGCACCTCCGGGCTGACGATTGCTGATGCACGCCAACCTGACATGCCGTTGATGTACATCAATCCGGCCTTCGAGAAGATAACCGGCTACAGCATCCAGGAAGCGCTCGGTAAGAACTGCCGCTTCTTGCAGGCAGATGATAACCAGCAGGAAGCACTCGACGAGTTGCGCGCGGCGATCAAGGAAGAACGTAACTGCACGGTCACGCTGCGCAATTACCGCAAAGACGGCACACTCTTCTGGAATGAGCTGCGCCTTTCCCCGATTCACAATGCGCGCGGCGAAGTGACACACTTTGTGGGTGTGCAAACCGATATTACCGAGCGTAAGGAAATCGAACTCCAGCGTGAACTCATGCTCCGCCAGGCAGAGGAACAGGCAGCGCGTGAGCGCGAAGCTGCTGACCGACTGCGCGATGTTGACCGCCTGAAGTCACAATTCCTGGCGAACATGAGCCACGAACTACGTACCCCTCTCAATTCAATCATCGGCTACTCGGAGGTCCTGATCGACGGCGATGATGGCGAACTGAGCGAGGAGGCAGTCGAAGACATCAACATCATCTATCAGAGTGGTCGTCACCTGCTCTCAATCATCAACGAGATTCTTGACCTGGCGAAGATTGAAGCGGGACAGATGTCCATTGACGCACGCCCAACCGATATTGCCCGTGTCATTGAGGAAGTCATGCAAGCGTCACAGGTCTTGTTGAAGAACAAGGCTGTCGAACTGCGCGCCCTGCCGGAATCGCCCATCGGTTTGCTCCATGCGGATCCGATCCGGCTTCGTCAGATTTTGCTCAATCTGGTCAGCAACGGCATCAAATTCACCGAGAAAGGCAGCGTCTCGATCGCTTATGGGCAGGAAGACTCACAGCATGCCTGGATCGAAGTCCGCGATACCGGGATGGGCATGAGCAAGACGGACCTGGGTATCATCTTCCAGCAGTTCCGACAGGTGGATGGCTCATCAACGCGACGCGCGGGCGGCACCGGGCTGGGCTTAACGATTACCAAGCACCTTGTTGAAATGCATCATGGGCATATCAGTGTCGATAGCGAAATCGGTGTTGGCACGACTTTCCGTGTCATCATTCCGCTGCATCTTGAACAAGAGGCAGTGCCAGCGTGAACCCACACTTTACGCATCTGGAATGTGCCGAGTGCCATCACACACAGGCAGCCGACGTGATGGCGACTGCCTGCCCTGTCTGTGGCTCGCAATGGCTGGATGCGCGTTACGACTATGACACCGTTGCCAGCCTGTGGGCAGACGGGTTAAGTGGACGCACGCCGTCGCTGTGGCGCTATGCCGAACTGCTGCCGGAAGGCGAAGCGGAAGCCGATATTTCGATGTTTGAAGGCTACACGCCGCTGATTCGTCTGTACCAGTACGAGCGCAAGTACGCGCATTCGCCGATCTTCGTTAAAGATGAGCGCCAGGGACCGACCAGTTCGTTCAAGGATCGGCAGGCAGCAGCCGCCGTCACCGCCCTGAAGCGCGCTGGCATTGAGGAGTGTGTGCTGGCATCTACGGGCAACGCCGGTGCAGCTTACGCTGCCTACTGCGCCCGTGCAGGCATACAACTCTGGCTATTTGTGTCCGATGTCGTGCCAGCCGAAAAGCTGCGCGAGGCAGCGCTCTATGGCGCGAATGTCGTCAAAATCACTGGAACGTATGACGAAGCGAAGCAGGTTGCTGCGGAATATGCACGGCACAAGGGCATACACCTGGATCGCGGAGCGCGCACGATTTCCGGCAAGGAAAGCATGAAGACGCTCGGCTTTGAAATTGCCGAACAGCTTGGGCTGGCGTTCAACCACGAGTCCCGGCGCTGGATTTGCCCCGACTGGTACATCCAGGCGGTGAGCGGCGGCATCGGTCCGCTGGGCGTGTGGAAGGCATTTGAAGAACTGTATGCTATGCGTCTGATCGATAAGCTACCCAAACTCGGCATCATCCAGGCGTCAGGCTGCGCGCCGATGGTGAGCGCCTTTGAAGAGTCACTGGAAAAAGCACACGCCGTCACGCCTCAGACATTGATCCATGTGCTGGCGACGGGCGATCCCGGCTTCAGCTATGTTCAGTTGCGCAAGGCGGCACTGGCAACGGGCGGCGCGATGCTCGCCATTGAAGACGGCGACACCTTCGCTGCTATGCGCCGCCTCGCCAGCACTGCGGGATTGTCGGTCGAACCTGCCACGGCGGTAGCGTTCGCCGGGCTTGAGCGGATGCTGAACGAAGGCATGATTGAGGACGGCGAAATTGTCGTCGTCAACTGCTCAGGGCATACGTTCCCGGCAGAAAGCCATGTGTTGGGGGATCAATACCTGCTCAATCTGGAGCTAACATCACAGGGTGAACGCAGCAGTGCACACAAACCGGAAGACCTTATCGAAGCGCTGAGCAGTATCGATGAGCAGATGACTACGATTCTCTTGGTGGATGACAACACCAATGACCGCCGCCTGATGCGTCGGCTGCTAAAAGCGCAGAAGAACTATCGTGTGTTCGAAGCTGAAAGCGGCAAAGCGGCGCTCCGGCTGCTGGAACTGTACACGCCAGACCTCATCATCTCTGACCTGACCATGCCGGGCATGGACGGCTTGACAATGATTGAGCAGTTGAAATGGAACCCCGATACGGCAGCCATTCCCATCGTTGTCGTTTCCGCCAAAACCCTTACGCCACAGGACAATGCTATCCTCACCCAGTACGCTGACTCGGTCTGGGAAAAGGGCGGACTGAACACTAAAGCGCTGGTACGACATATCATGTCACGCCTGCATGAGTCGCCGCAGCAGGCGTTGGAGATGCGAACTCAGCTTCCTGATACAGAAACTTTGCACCCGACCCAATCGCGCGTGCTGATTATTTACGGCAGTCCTGACGATGCGCAGATACTGCGCCCGCATATCGAAGCCGCAGGACAATATACGGTTGCCCAAGCCGGCAGCGGGCGCGATGGTTTAAAGTGGCTGTATGAACATCGCCCCGATCTTCTGTTTCTGGATGCGCATCTGATAGACATGGAGAGCGAAGGGCTGCTGGACGTGATGCAGAACGATACTCAATTGCGTCAAATTCCTGTGATCGTGTATAGTGGCAGTGCATTGACGTTGGAGCAGCAGCACGCGCTTGACCTTCGGGGTACTCAAGTCCTGAAGCTTGAGAAATTAAGCCTTGATGACATCGCCTTAATGCTGCAAGAGAAGTTAAGTCCTGTAGGATACTGATAGGTCGAAAGAGTCGCCTGATCAAGAAAAAGGCAGAATGAAGTCATGGCAATGCGCATCCTCTGTGTGGAAGACAATCCGCAAAACATGCGACTGGTTCGCAAGATTCTGACGAGTGCCGGTTACGAAGTGCTGGAAGCTGCTGATGGTATGTCTGGCATTCAAATCGCGCAGACCGAGCATCCCAATCTGATCCTGATGGATGTCAACCTGCCCGATATTGATGGTCTGGAAGCTACCACCCGCCTGAAAAGCCAAACGGCGATGGCAGCGATCCCCATCATCGCGCTCACCGCAAACGCGATGCATGGCGACCGTGAGCGTTGTCTGGCAGCGGGATGCAACGGTTATGTTCCCAAGCCGATCACCAAGAACGAACTCCTCAACACTGTCGCACACTTCCTGGCGCAGCCGACTGCCGAGATGAAGACATCATGAGCGTCATCGTCGTCATTGACGACAATCACGAAAATGCGCGGCTGGCGGCACGACTGCTCTCGCCTCATCATCAGGTCATGGTCGCGAATGATGGCGAAAGCGGGCTAACGCTGGTATTTGATCATCAGCCGGATATTGCGCTGGTTGATCTCGGCTTGCCAGACATTGATGGGCAAGCGATTATCGGTATGATCCGCCAGAATCCTGTACTGGCACACATGCGAGTCGTTGCTTTTACCGCCTACCCGGAGGAGACTGCCTACGAAATCGCCCGCGTGTATGGCTGTGATGGTGTCATCATCAAACCTATCAACACGCGCGTGTTTGTGAAGCAGGTTGAGGATATTCTATGTCGCGAACAAACCTGACCCCGAGCTCAGGGGCTTCACAATCGCTCTGTTGATGGATACGCTCATGCTTTCTCAGTCTCCATCTTCTTTACAGATCGTTCCCTGCTCTCACTTCACGTATGAACGACTCGCTGACATCTACAACGATACTCGGGTGGATTATATCGTCCCGATGCCCATGAACGCGCGTCGTGTTCAGGAGTACACTCACGATTATGACGTTGACCTCGACCAGTCGATCATTATCGAAAATGGCGCAGGGCGCGCGGTAGCAATGGGAATGCTGGCGTTTCGCGGACAACGCGCCTGGATTACGCGTCTGGGTGTCTGCCCGGACCAGCGCGGTCGCAAGCTGGGCGATTATGTGATGGACGAGCTGCTGAGGCGCGCACGGGAACGCGGCGCAAAGGCTGTACAGTTAGAAGTCATCGTTGGCAATGACCCGGCGGCGCGGCTATTTATCAAAAAGGGCTTTTCATTTAACCGCGAATTGCTCATCCTCAGCCGCCCCCCTGCCGCAGCCACGACAACACCAGCGCCCGACTTCAGCATCGCATCGCTCTCCGAAACTGAAATCCTCACCAGCCTGCAAACCCGCACATGTGCGTCCAGTTGGCTCGACGATACCGAGTCGCTGGTCAACACTGGGCATCTGGTTGGCTTTCGTGCCAGCCACGCCAATGGCTCAGTCGGTTGGCTAATCTGCAAGAAGAGCCGCTTCCAGCTTTCACATTTTGCTTTGGATGTGTCCGGCGATTGCCCCCATGAGACGATTCTGGCGCTGCTGGATACGCTCCACCGTTCCTACCCGACGCAAGACACCAAGTTCGAAAACCTCGATGCCCTCAGCCCGGCATTGTCTGCTTTCCTGAATGCGGGCTATATCGAAGTCTTCCGCCGCACCGAAATGGTGCTTTCACTTTAAACACAGTGCATTGCGCGCTCCAACACGGTTCTAATTGTGCGTGTGGCACGATGATGGGCAGCACAACTCATGGCTGAGGTGTTCCCATGCTGCCAATTTTCCCGACTGTTCGCCTCCTCATCGTCGCTGATAACCCCTTCGCCAGAGCAGGGATTGCTGCCCTCCTCAACCGCCCGCCTCAGATCGAGATCGTCGGGCAGGTCGCTGCCGACTTGCCCATGAGCGAGCAGGTTGCTCTCTACCGACCCAGCCTGCTCATCTGGGAAGTCCCATTTGACACCAGCGCGACGGTGGCACGACTGGGAGAGATTAAAGACCTGGATATTCCGACGCTCGTGCTGTTGGGCGATGACGGGCGCATGGCAGATGTTTATGCAGCCGGGGCGCGTGGCATCCTGCCGCAGAACACAGACGCCGACACCATTGCAGCCGCGATCATGGCGCTGGCACAAGATTTGATCGTTTTGAGTCCGGAATTGCCCGCACTCCTCGCGACCAGCGCACCCACGACAGCGAGAGCCAGCGAACTGCTGACCGAACGCGAGTTAGAGGTGATCCGCCTGGTGGCAGAAGGGCTGCCAAACAAGCAGATCGCCCACAGGCTCGGCATTAGCGAACACACTGTCAAGTTCCATCTCAACGCACTGATGGGCAAACTGGGGGCCCAAAGCCGCACAGAAGCGGTTGTCCGCGCCACCCGCGCTGGACTGATCGCGCTTTGAGCCACCTACCCGTTCGTGTAGTGCGCCCCCTGCACGGATGTTTGATTTCTCTGGCTGCAAAATCTGCTTGAATTAGTGCTATCAACTACAGCGAATGGAGCTTTTACGATGAGTGAAGTGTTGAAGTCTCTGTCTGATGATCTGGCAGCCGCCGTCGCAACGGCAGGTCACAGCATTGTCCGCATCGAAGGGCGTCGGCGTTCCCCCGCCAGCGGCATCGTCTGGTCTGCCGACGGCATGATTGTCACCGCCCATCATGTCGTCGAACGCGATGACAACCTGAAGGTTGGCTTGCCGGATGGCTCGACTGTCAGCGCCACGCTCGTCGGGCGCGATCCGTCCACCGACATCGCCTTGCTGCGCGTGCAGGCAAGCGGTCTGACGCCGGCGACCTGGATCAACGGCGCAGACGCTAAAGTGGGGCATCTGGTGATGGCAGTCGGTCGTCCCGGCACGCAGGCGCAGGCAACGCTCGGCATCATCAGCGCGATTGACGAAGGCTGGCGCACGCCGATGGGCGGCATGATCGATGCCTATGTGCAGACCGATGTCGTGATGTACCCCGGGTTCTCTGGCGGACCGTTGGTCGGCGCGAACGGCGCGTTTGTCGGCATGAATTCGTCGGCGTTGATGCGCGGCGTCAGCGTTACCATCCCCGCAGCCACACTCACGCGCGTCGCTGGCACGCTGATGGCACACGGGCGCGTCAAGCGGGGTTATCTCGGCGTCAGCGCACAGCCCGTTCGCCTGCCTGCTGCGCTGGCGGGCAGCCTGAATCAGGAAACGGGCTTACTTTTGGCATCGGTCGAGGCGGGCAGCCCGGCTGAACAGGCGGGCTTGATGCTGGGCGATACGCTCATCAGTCTGGCGGGGCATCCCGTTCACCAGATGGACGATTTGATGGCGGTACTAAGTGGCGACCGTGTGGGCACGTCTGTCCCGGCGCGCATTGTCCGCGGTGGTCAGGTGCATGAAATCGCCGTCACCATTGGCGAGCGGTCATAAACAGATCGAGGCACAGGAATGAGCATCTTACAACGTCTCAATGATGAGATGGCAAATGTCGCCACTGTCGTGCAGCCAGGCATTGTGCGCGTGCTGACCGGGCAGAACGGCGCGGGCGCAGGGACGGTTTGGCACAGCGATGGCTTGATCATCACCAATGCGCACGTCGTCGGGCATGGCGGTGCGCTGCGCGTGGCACTGCCGGGCGGGCGCGTGCTGCCCGCACAGGTGATCGCGCACAGCCGCGAGCGCGACCTGGCGGCGCTGGCAATCGAAGCGAATGGATTGCCTACGATTCAGCCGGGCAATTCCAGCGCGCTCCAACCGGGAGACTGGGTGATGGCACTGGGTCATCCCTGGGGTGTGATGAACGCCGCCACCAGCGGCATCGTCATCAACGTCGGGCGCGACCTGCCGGACATGGGTTCGACAGCGCACAACTGGGTCATCGCCAGCCTGCATATGCGCCCCGGTCACTCCGGTGGACCACTGGTCAATGTCAATGGACAACTCGTGGGCGTCAACACAATGATTACAGGTCCTGATGTCGGCATTGCCGTTGCGGTGGATGAAGTCAAGGACTTTCTCAAACGCACTATCGGCTCGACCACCCCTGCGAATATGGTCTAGTACAATCGTAGTACGCGTGTGCAGGCAGTTGTCTGTCTGCACATGCTCCTTAATCACCCGTCTTGTTCAGTTCAGGACAGATTTGAAACGTAATCAGCCATTTAATCTTGTCCAGAACGATCTCATGTTGGCTAGAATCCTGGCTGGCACAGTAATGCAGCAGGCGCACCAGATGCTGGACAGCCAGCTCCGCATCGCGTTGGACATCCGCGTCCGAAAGCTGGGGTTGCACCTCACGGATGATCAGCGCAAAGGGGTGGGCAATAGGCTGGTGCAGTTTTTGCTCGAGCGCTTGCGCCTGGGTGGCTTCATAACAACCGAAAAACAGCGACCGAAAACCCGGATGCGCAAGATAAAAGTCGAACAGCACATCTATCATCATCGCCAGGCGTTCGTCGCACTGCCCCTCGTTCGTCGCCTGCATCATCAACGTCGTGGAGAGCGTTTTGGCATAACGCTGCGCCAGGGCATCAACAATTGATTGTTTGTTCGGAAAGAATTGATACAGCGAACCAATGGAAGTCTTAGCACGTTCAGCGATCAAATTCGTAGTTGCGCCTTCGAATCCCGACTCGCCAAAAATTTCTGCCGCAGCCTGCAAAATGCGCTCTACGCGCTCTAATCCCCTTTGCTGCTGAGGAAGGCGTCTCATCAGAATTGAACCTTTACTCATATTAATTAAACATCAAACAAACCTGCAAACAACTATAAACGCGCGCTGCCAACATTACAAGATGTTTCACTTTTTTTACTAGAACTTGTAACACATTGGCAAGCCCGCGAAATGCGCTAAAATCTTTGTTGTTGTTGACAGCACCTGGTCACGAAAGCCACTGCATTCATGCGCGACACAACCGAATTTGTTAACCCCCTGAGCGCCGATATTCGGATGCTGGGCAAACTGCTGGGCATTGTCATCAGAGAACAGCACGGTGAGCAGGCATTTGCGCTGGTAGAAACGGTGCGCACCGCTGCAAAATCCCGTCGTAACCGCGATAGTGATGCTGCGGAAGCTTTGGTCAACACGATTGACAGCCTTGATTTGCCGTCGCTCAAGGTTCTGATCAAGAGTTTCAGCAACTATTTCCAACTCATCAATATTGCCGAAGATGAACAGCGCATCCGGGTTTTGCGCGGGCGCGAACGACAGGGCAACCTTGGCGAAGACTTGCACGAGGCAGTGGCACAGCTACACGCAGCCGGGCTGGATGCAGCCGCCATGCGTGCCTTGCTCGAAAAGCTGTCCGTACGCCTCGTCATCACCGCGCACCCCTCCGAAGCAAAGCGCAAAGAGGTGCTGGTCAAGATCCGTCATGTCGCGCGAATGCTGGCGGAATACAACACAGTCGACTTGCTGCCGCGCGAGCGCGAGGCAACTGAAAAGCTGCTCTTGGAAGAGATCGAAGAACTCTGGCACACCCGCCCTACGCGCGCTGCCAAAGCGATGGTCAGCGATGAGGTCGATTTCGGCGTCTACTTCCTCACGTCAGCGATCATGGACTTAACCGTTGACGTGTATCTCGATGTGCGGGCTGTGCTGGAGAAATTCTACCCCGGTGCGGACTGGTCACAGCTGCCCAACTTCCTGACATTCGCATCGTGGATTGGCGGCGACCGCGATGGCAACCCGAACGTAACCGCAGACGTGACGCTCGAAACGTTCACGACGATGCGCCGTGCCGCCGCAAATGTCTACCTGAACGAGATCGCTTTCCTGCGCGATCATCTCACGCAGTATGCCGACGAAGTGCCGTTGAGCAGCGCTCTACGAGAGCGCTTCGGTCTGATACAGCCGGACGGACGCTATTTCGGTGAAGAGTACCGCGCGGTCATGGATCGTATCTATCGTCGTCTGAGCGCCGACGAGTACCGCACTGGCGACGAGCTGCTCGACGATCTCGAGCTGGTCGCTGCCAGTCTGTCCAGCAATCGCAGCCCGCGCGTTGCCAAAGGCGAAGTCCAGCGCATCATCCAGAAAGTGCGGCTGTTCGGCATGTACCTCGTGCCGCTGGATATTCGCGAAGACTCACGGCTGAACGCGGCGACGGTTGCCGAACTCTTTAAACACTATCACATCGCTGATGACTATCTTTCCATGAGCGAGGAGACGAAACAAATCCTGCTCACGCGCGAACTCGTCAGCCGCCGCCCGTTGTTTCCGGTAGAGCCGGAGTTCAGCGAAACGGCAAATCGCGTCATCGCCACCTGGCGTATGATCCGCCGTGTCCATCGGTTGCATGGCAAACAGGCGATTGACAGCGTGATCGCCAGTATGAGTACCGCACCAAGCGATGTGCTGACAATGCTGCTGTTCGCACGCGAGGTGGCGGTCGATGAGGCGGTGGATATTGTCCCGCTCTTCGAGACGATCGATGACCTGCACGCTGCCCCAGAGATTATTCAGTCGTTGTTCAAGAATGAGGAATATCGCAAGCACCTGGAACAGCGCGGCAGCCGCCAGCAGATTATGCTCGGCTATTCCGACAGCAACAAGGACGGCGGCTATCTGGCATCCAACTGGAGTCTGCATACGGCGCAGCGCGCCCTTTCCAGCGTTTGCCGTGAGCATAGCGTCGAGATGGAGTTGTTCCACGGGCGCGGCGGCAGCATCGGGCGGGGCGGCGGTCCGACCAATAAGGCGATCCTGTCGCAGCCTGCGCAAACACTGGATGGCAAGCTCAAGATTACCGAACAGGGCGAAGTCATCGCCTATCGCTACAGCAATCGAGACATCGGACGGCGGCACTTGCAGCAGGTCTTGAACGCCGCGCTGCTGGCAGTCGGTGCACCATCGCGCACCAGTGTCAATCCCGACTGGCTGGCGACGATGGATACGCTGGCGGAAAGCGGACGCCGTGCCTACCGCAGCTACGTTTACGAGACGCCGGGCTTTGCCGAGTACTGGCAGCAGGCGACTCCCATCAACGAACTGTCCCGGCTGCCGATTGGCTCACGTCCGGCAAAGCGCAAGGCGGGCGGTTTTGCCGAAGTCCGCGCTATTCCCTGGATGTTCTCGTGGATGCAAAGCCGTGCGATTATCCCTAGCTGGTTCGGCGTTGGTTCGGCGCTTGCGCAGTTTGCGGAGACGCAGCCGGACGGCATGGCACAGCTCCAAACGATGTATCGCGAATGGGCGTTCTTCCAGACCTTGATCGATAACTGCCAGCTCGATGTCGCTAAAGCCGATATGGGGATTGCCGCGCTGTACGCCGGGCTGGTGACGGATGAGACGCTGCGCGAACACATCTTCAGCCGCATGACGACGGAACACACATTGACCAACGCTATGATCTGCCGCGTGACCGGGCAGACCGAACTGCTGGAAAACTCACCGATTATGCGCCGCAGTATTGAGCGCCGTAACCCCTATGTCGATCCACTGAACTACATCCAGGTCGCCCTGCTGCGTACACTGCGCGTCCTGCAACCCGAGTCGCCGGAACATCAGCGCGTGCTGGATGAAGTGCTGACGACAGTCAACGGCATTGCGGCGGGCATGAAAACGACGGGATAACCCAACATATGTAGGACAGAATGCGTTCTGCCCTACATGAACTGACTATAGCAACTGCTGGCGGCTGTGAGCGCTGACCTTGTGCGGATACTCCTCTTCGACTGCGATGTCTTCGATAAAGTTGCCCCCATGTTCGCCAGACAAGATCGCCACGACCCGATGCTTGTCATGCGTTACGACCTGGCGCACACGCACCTTGCCTGTCGTGCGGAATTGTTCACGCAGTTCGGCAAGGCGCAGCGCAATCGGCGCGGTTTCGAGCGCGCTCGGCGTGAAATGCTCCTTCATGTAGGCGCGCAGCCGCGTGAAATCGCCTTTGTTGTAAATCGTTGCCAGCGCAATCAGCCGCATTCCAGCGTTGCTGCGCATTAACACATCCTGATCGCTCAAAAGTTCGTCTCCATATCCAGCACGCCGCGCACCTTTGCGCGGTGCATTGACCAGCGGTAGACAAAGACCGATGCCAGCAGCAGCAGTAGCGACATGCCGATCAATATCCCCAGCATCGTGCCGCTGTCTAACGCACTGATCTCCTGAAAGTGAATGGCATTTTCGCCGAGCAGCGCCCGCCGCGCCAGTTCCAGCCAGTAGGTTGACGGCAGGATGTAGCTGAGAGGGCGCAGGAAGTCCGGCAACAGGTCAATCGGGAAGACCGCCCCTGTCAGCAAATAGAGCGCGCCGCTAATTGAATCGCCGATGAACCACACCTGCCGACTGACCTGCATCGTAAACGAACCGATCATCACGCCGAGTGCTGCCATTGCCGTCAGCCCGAAGACTGTGCTGACGATCAGCAGCGGAAAGTCTATACCCGCCAGCGTAACGGGGATACCGAAGATCAGCACGCCAAACGGCACCGTCACCAGGACTGAAAGGACACCGACGATGAAGCGTGCCATGCCGCGCCCCACGAGATAGCTATAGCCATCAATTGGCGCGGTGTGCAGCTGCTTGGCAACACGGTATTGCTCACGGTCTTCGATGACGACCCAACTAATGCCGACAATGATCTGGCTGGTGAGCAGATAGAGCGCGCTGCCCAGATAGACATAGGCGAAAAACGGTGTGCCAATGCTGTCCGCCGCGATGATGCTGTACATGACAACCAGGATCGCCAGCGCTGCAATCGGGCGCGCGACAAAGTAGATGATGAAGATCAGCGGGTCTGCCCAGTTGGTTTCGATCTGCCAGCCGAGCCACGCAGCCGTGATGAATGTGCGCAACCGGTCATTACGCCGCACCGCCGGAATTTCAAGCAATCGTTGTGCCAGTGCCATCGGTTCGCTCCTTCTTGTAACTCCAAATGCAACAATAAAGCGTTAGAATAGATGTAAGTTCTCCTAATCGTACTCCACATTGTCCAAACATTTTACTGCGTTGCGTAAGTCCAACTATCATTGAATATGCAGGAAACGTCATGGCAGACTCGCAACACCCACTTGATTTTTTTGGCAGCGAAGTTGATCCACAATCCATTGGCAGCGGTGAGGGCTATTACCTGGTTCGCACAGACCTTCAAGGGCGTTACACATACGTCAACCGGGTATTTGCCAGTCGCTTCGGTTTTGACCCTCAAGCGATATATAACCGTTCATCACTTGAGTCAATTGTCGTTGATGACTGGACTAAAGCAGTTACCACAGTGGAAAAGTGTACTGCCGACCCGGCAACACCGCAGCTTGTAACACTGCGCAAATCCACAAGTGATGGCACAATACTTTTCACTGACTGGGTCTTTCAGGCGATTAGAAACGAACAGGGCGAGGTGACAGGCATTAGCTGTGTTGGGCTGGACACCACAGAGCGCGAGCGCATGCTGCTCAACCTGAGTGAAACACTGTCGCGCCTTAACCTGCTGATTACAACAACCCCTGTAGTAGTTTACAGTTATCAGGCATCCACAAAGGTCGTTAACTTTATCAGCAGTAATGTCGAGCGGTTGTTTGGGTATCAAGTGAAATCGTTTACAGGGACACCGTTTCCAATCTATGAACAGATGCATCCAGAAGATGCACCACATATCCGGCAACAGCTTTCCGCGTTGCCAGCACATCAAAAGCTGCGATTGGAATATCGTATCTATCTCCCGGACGGCCACTACCGCTGGATACAGGATGATGTGACATTACTGTACGATGCAGAAGGAAACCCAAAGGAAATTGTCGGCTGTATAACCGATATTCACGACTCAAAGCTGGCAGATGATCTTGTACATGAGCAAGCGCAATTCCTAGCGATGATGGAAGAGGTCGGTCATCTAGGGGGTTGGAACTACACCCCTGCAACCAACGATTTGCAAATGACGAAAGGCTTGTTCGAGTTACTCGGAGAGGTTGGTAAAGAAGACTCGTTCGCCATAGCACGGGTATTTGATCAGGTTGATGAGCGAGACCTTGCAAACGCCCAGGCGATATTGACAGAACTGCTGCAATACGGAAAAGAGATCGATTATGTTCACCGTATTCAACGCGGCGATACGACTGCCTGGATACGCGGAATTGGAAAAGCACTCATTCAAGACGGGCGAGTGGAACGTGTTTACGGCATCGCCCAGGACATCACGCCGCTTAAAGAAAGAGACTTGCAGCTACATCTGCTGCGCCAGGCAGTGGAAGCAGCCACAGTCGGGATAGTGATTTGCAGCGCGCAGCGTGCAGACGATTACGCTGTCCTGTATGCCAATAGCGCTTTCGAGCAAATCACAGGCTACTGCCAGGAAGAAATAATCGGGCGCAACCTGCGTTTTCTGCAAGGTGCAGACCGAAATCAGCCCGACCTGAAGATACTGCGTCATTCACTTCAGACGGGCAGTGAATGTGCAGTCACGCTCCGCAACTATCATAAGCAGGGTCATCTGTACTGGATCGAGATGTGGATTTCGCCAGTCTTCGATACTGAGGGCAAACTGTCGCACTTCATTGGCATTCAGTATGATGTTACTGAGCGGCGGCGGGCAGCGGAACAGGCAGTAGCGCTCGCCGCAGAACGTGAGAAAACTCGCATCATGCAAACATTTCTGCAAGAGATGATGCATGACATCAAGACACCGTTTTCAGTTATGAGAACGTCCGCACATGTAATTCAGCGCCTGGCGGATGAACTGATTCAGAAATATGCTGAACCACCTAGCGAAGCGCCAGATCTTGAAGGTAATTCACCAACAGCCCAGATGATTGACAAACTGCGCGCTGGGGTGCGGCGCTTGCAGCAGAGCGTGATCTACCTCAGCGACTTGACAAACCGCATGGCTTCACTGAGCGAGTCTGAAAGCGATGTTATTGAGCAAAAGCAGGTGAGCTTTAATCAGTTGGTTGAACGCGTGGTTTCAATCTACGCGGACGTTGCGGAACAGCATGGTGTCCGCCTCGTCCAACAGTTGAATGCTGACACAGGCTACGCCCTGTTGAACGTCGAAACCTTTGGTCGTGTCATCCAGAATTTGGTCGAGAACGCCATCAAGTATTCCCTTCCAGGGGGGACGATCAACGTCAGAACAGAGCGCAGCTACCATACGATTCACTTCACCGTCACTGATAGCGGACGCGGTATTGCCCATGACGATCTCGAACACATTTTTGAGTATCACTACCGCACCGACGATGCAAAGTCATCAACCGTTAAGGGAACGGGCCTGGGTTTAGCCATCGTCAAGCAAATCGTAGACCTGCACGGTGGCACAATCGAAGTGGAAAGCACGCTGAACGTAGGCACAACGTTCCGCGTCTCGCTGCCCGGTCTCTAGGTCTGCTCTATCGTCTGCGTTCGGTCAAGCGCCCTTCGCGGCGTCCGATCTTTTCCAGCGTGGTGAGCAGCAACCGCGCCCCGAACAGAAACAGCGCCGCGAGGATCGTCAGAATCAGCAGTTCGAGCTCGACAGGCAGGAAGCCCAACCCCGCCTGATTGCTGAAAATGATCTGGCGCATGGCGTCCATGCCGAGCGTCAGCGGAATAACCGACGCGAACGTCGCCACCCAGAAGCCGAGCGCATTCACCGGAAAGTAAAAACCGGAAACCAGATAGATCGGTTCCTGAAACAGATTTGCCAGATGCCACACTTCGCGCCCGCTGGTCAGAAACAGCGAGGCGAACATCATACCCATGCCGTAGAGCGCTGCCTTCGTCATGAAGAACACCAGAATGAGCAGCGGCACGCTCGAAACCGTATAGCTGACGCTAAACATGAGTGATGCAAGGATGATGATGGTCACGGCGCGCACAGATGCCATGAAGATGCCGCCGATTGCCATGCCGAGCAGAATCGCCATCAGCGGTCCGGGCGACAGGATATAGAGTTCCAGATTGCCCGCATCTTTATCCCAGTACAACTGGCTCGCCATAGACCACAGCACGTTGAGCCAGAAGGCGGTCATCGCGCCGCCCAGCACGGCAAAACCTGTGAATTCTGGTGGCGCACCCGCCGCACGATAGATGAAAACGAATGCTGCCGTCGTGCCGAGCGGCAGCACCGTCTCGAAGAAGATCCAGTCGCGTTCTCGCAGCGCGCCGATGATGCGCGGGTAGGCACGCGCCCACATCATGCGCCAAAAGAGCGAGAACCCCGTCGCTTTGACAACCCGTTCAGCCGCCATTATGTCGCCTCCGTAGTTTCGCTCAGTCGGCGACCGACGAGCTGGATAAACACATCTTCCAGTGTCGGCTCGCGCTTCTCCAACGCGACCAGCCCCGCCCCGCGCCTGCTCAGGTGGGCCAGCACGCCGGGCAGCGCGTCTTCGCCCGCCAGCGCCATGTGCAATTCGGTATAGCCGTCGCAATCATTAACCGTCAGGTGGCGCACACCCGCGACATCTTCAATGCGGTCACCGCTGTCCGGCTTACCCAGCGGTGCAACTTTCAGCACAAACATCGACTCAGCTTGCACGCTGCGCTTTAGTGCAGACGGTGTATCTTCCACCAGCAGTTTGCCGTTGTCGATGATCGCCAGTCGCTCACAGAGTTCGTCGGCTTCCGCCATATAGTGCGTGGTCAGCAAAATCGTGCGGTCGGGATGGTCGCGCAGCCAGCCTTTGATGAAGTCGCGCACATCATGCGCCGCTGTCACGTCCAAGCCAAGTGTAGGTTCGTCCAGAAACAAAATGTCCGGGTCGCTGATAAAACCCCGAACAAAGTTCATCTTCTGTCGCAGCCCGGTAGACAGATCCCCGATCTTGCTGCGGCGGCGGTCAGCGATGCCAACAACCTCCAGCATGTGATTGATGCGCTGTTTGGCAACGATGCTGTCCAGTCCGTAAAAGCGGGCGAACATCCACAGGTTCTCTTCGACGGTCAGCAACCCATAGCCGCTGGTTTCGCCACCGCTGACCATCGAGATGCGCCGCCGAATCTCGGTAACATCTTTGGTGACATCCAACCCATCCACCAGCGCCGTACCGCTGCTCGGCAGCAGCAGCGTTGCCAGAATCTTGATGAGCGTTGTCTTGCCCGCACCGTTGGGACCGAGCAAGCCGAACAAGCCCCCGCGCTTGACCTGCAAGTTCACGCAGTTCAGCGCGATCCGTTCAGTCGGTTCGCTGTTCTTTTTCGTGCCGCGTATCTTGTAAACGCGCCGCACGTCGCGCGTCTCAATCGCAAATGAAGATGACATAGTACATCCTTCGTATTCAATCGCCGCGCTATTTTCGCACTTTATGCAGATTATCGCATAGATCGTGAAATCGCGTGCAGCAGGTTTATAGTTGAATAATGACAAGCGTGAGTGAATTTAAGCGCTTTATGGCACCCATGCAAATGCTTTGACACGTGAATAGTCGATTCGTTACATTCAGCAGGCATTCTAACTCTACACCTCAGGCACTCATTATGGCTCTCCTGCTCGGCATCGATCTCGGTACGTCCAGCGTCAAAGCGGTCTTGTTCGACCCCGAAACCTCCCAAACGCTCGCCGTAGCGGGCGAAGAGTACCCTATCTCCAAACCGCAGCCGGATTGGGCGGAGCAGAATCCCGATGACTGGTGGCAAGCGACCGTGCGCTGCGTGCGCCGCGCCACCAGCAGCGCCGGACGCAGCGATGTGAGCGCCATCGGCTTCAGCGGGCATATGCACGGCGTCACATTAGTCGATGTGAATGGCAAGCCTGTGCGCCCATCGATTATCTGGGCTGACCAGCGCACGACGAACGAAGTTGCTCGGCTAATCGAGCTGGTCGGTGCAGACCGCCATGCCGAAATCTGCGGCACGCTGCCCGCCGCGGGGTTCACATCGCCCACGCTGCTGTGGCTGGCGGAGCATGAGCCACAGGCGTTGCAACAGACGCATCGGCTGCTCTTCCCGAAGGATTATGTGCGCTTGCAAATGACGGGCGAAGCAGTCACCGAACTGAGCGACGCCGCCGCCAGCGGGATGTTTGACGTGGCAGGGCGACGGTGGGCACAGGAGATTATCGATCTTGCCCGCATTCCGGCGCACTTCCTGCCGCCCGTTTACGAGTCGTCCGCCATCGCCGGGACCTTGCGTCCCACCGCCGCCACTGCGATGGGCTTACCCGCGGGCGTGACGGTCGTCATGGGCAGCGCTGATCAGCCTGCGCAGGCAGTTACTAACGGCTTGATCGCGCCCGGTGTGGCATCGGTCACGGTCGGCAGCGGCGGCCAGGTGCTGGTGCCGCTGTTGCCTGCTGCCGATGGCAGACTGCGCACCGACGCCCGACTGCATGTCTTTAACCATGCCGTGCCGAACCTGTTCTACGTGCTGGGCGCGACACTTTCCGCCGGGTTATCGCTGCGCTGGCTGCGCGACCTGATGGGCATGACGCACGACCCACAGGCATACCCGACCTTCAGCCGCGAAGCAGCCGCCGTGCCGCCCGGCGCACAGGGCTTGCTCTTCCTGCCATACCTGACGGGCGAACGCACGCCGTTGATGGATGCGCGGGCGCGCGGCGCGTTCATCGGTTTGACGGCGGCGCATGGGCGCGGGCATCTGGTGCGGGCGATCATGGAAGGCGTTGCATTTTCGATGCGTCAGGCATTGGAGATCAGTCTGTCGCTCAGCGGACAGGCGGAACGCGTGATCGGTGCGGGCGGAGCGATGGAAAGCGATGTCTGGCGACCGATCATGACGGACGTGATCGGCTTGCCGCTGCAAAAGCCATTGCTGAGTGAGCAAGCAGGCGTCGGCGCGGCGCTGATCGCGGGCGTCGGCGCTGGCATCTACAGCAGCTTTGAGGACGCGAAGACGCGCGTGACGCGCTACAGCGAGCCAACGCAGCCGGACGCGGCGCTCCACGCTTTCTACAACGAACGCTACGCGCAGTTCGTCGCGCTCTACCCGACGCTTAAAGAGGACATGCACCAACTCAAGTGAGTTAAGGGTTATAGCTTTGGATGCGCTTGTCCGGCTGGCGCTGGGCAAGCCGCGCCATACTCGCCCGCACCTGCGCGATGATCTCCGCTTTGTCGAGCGTGAGCAGCTGGCGGTCGCGCATGACGACCTTGCCGTCAATGATGACGGTCTGTACATCCGCTGGCTGCACGTTGTAGACCAGGCTGGCGGTGATGCTGTGCAGCGGTTGGTGGTGAATACCGTTCAAGTCTACGACAATCACATCCGCCAGATTGCCTGGCTCGATTGCGCCCAGGTCATGCCCCAGTCCGAAGACGCGTGCACTTTCGCGCGTGGCGATATGGAGTGCTTCGGCGATCGGCATTGCCTCCGGCGTTTCGGCACGGTCTTTCTGCATCATCGCCAGCAATCGCAGCGACTCCCAGATATTGAGCGTGTTGTTGCTGACCGCGCCGTCGGTCGCCAACCCAACCGGAATGCCCGCCACACGGAATGCCAGTACAGGCGCGATGTCCATCGCCAGCTTTAGGTAGGTCTTGGGCGCATGGGCGATGCCCGTCGGGTACTTCGCCAATAACTCGATGTCCTGTGGCAGCGCGCCGCAGACATGTGCCAGGATCGTCGGCACATCCAGCACGCCTACTTCCGCTAACACCTGCACAGGCGTCATGCCGCGCTTGCTCACGCTCGCCTGCGTCTGATCCATCGTTTCGGAAACGTGGATGTGAATGCCAACGCCTAGTGTTTGCGCCGTTTTGACACACGCACGCAGAAAATCATCGTCGCAGGTGTACGGGGCGTGCGGCGCAAGCCAGGTGCGAATGCGTCCGTTGGCACTATTCTGCCATTTGCTCGCGAACTCGGCTGTGCGCCCCACCATCGCCTCACCCTGGCTGCCGAAGATCGCCCATGCCAGCAGCGCCCGCGTCCCTGCTTTCTCGACCGCCTGTGCTGCCTCATCCATGTAGAAGTAATGATCGGCAACCGAAGTCACGCCTGCCTCGATCATCTCAGCAAGCCCAAGCTGCATTCCCCAATAGACATCTTCTGCCTGCAAATTGCTTTCCAGCGGCCAGATGTAATCGTTGAACCACTTGTCTATGGTCACGTCTTCCGCCAGACCGCGAAAGATCACCATCGGCACATGTGCATGTGTGTTGATCAACCCCGGCATCACCAGCCGGTCTGTACAATCGATCACATCGCGGAAGTGCGAGGTGTCTGCCTGTCCGGTGGGCTGCACGCTCTCGATGCGGTTGCCGCCGATCAGCACGTCATGATCGCGCAGGATCGTCGCGCGCCTGCCATCGGGGTCGATTTGCAGCACCAGGGCGTTACGCAGCAGTAAGTCGGACATAGCAAGCCTCGTCAGGAAAGTGGCGCGAATTGCGCGATTGTATAGGCGTGCCGAATGAGGCGCAAACATGGCAGTGGTAGATGAACTCCTGAGCCACATTTTTGAAAACAAGCAGCACGCGCTTTACCCCGACTTTGCCGGATGGGTGCGTGGATCGCGCCGTTTCAAAGCCTTCGCCATCGTTTACCGCGACAAAATACGCAGCAAACTCAGGAACGCGCCTGACGAGCACGGCATTCAGGACGTTCGCGCGGAACTGGAAACAGCAGTGCTGCTGCTGCGTGAAGAGCGCTTTACCCTGGAATACGAACACTATGCCGCAACCAAGCAGCGTGGACCCGATTTCACCATCACCTTCAAAACACACACAACGTTCAATATCGAAGTCCGGCGTATCCGCGATACCGAAGTTGACACCGACGACGAGAATACTCGGATCGGCAAGCTGATGGCAGTGGTGTGTGATAAAGTCGGGCAGATGCCGCCAGCGATTGTCAATGCGTTATGGTTGGCTGCCGAACGCGCGCTGCCTGAACCGGTGCTACTCCACGCGACTATCGGGCTGCGCCAGTTGGCAGAAAGCAAAAACGAAGCATTTTTCACCAAACGCGGTTTTGCAAGTGCATACGCCTTCCTTAAGCAATACCAGCACCTGAGCGGGATTGTCGTCAAACACGAGACGCAACCCGCGTTCTGGGAAAATCCAATCGCCCGCCACGCCATCCCAACGGACATTAAAAATGTGCTGCACCACCTGGTAACAGCAACAGGTTAAGATTTGTCGCTGGCGCTATGCACGCCTGAGGTGTGGCGGTAGAATGACAACTAACCCCTTATATGGAGATGATTGTGCACAACGACCTGCGCCAGCACCTGCGTCACAACTTTATCGTCAATGTTATGGACGGCGGTTTCTTCGGCATCGCGCTCGGCGTGGCGTCGTTCATCACCGTTATCCCGCTGTTTGTCGCCACACTGACCGACAATACCGCCATCATCGGACTGGTCTCGACCCTGCATCTGGCGGGCTGGCAATTGCCGCAGCTGCTGACAGCGCAGCGTGTCGCCCGGCTGCCGCGCTACAAGCCGATGGTGCTGCTGATGACGATCCAGGAGCGGCTGCCATTCCTGCTGCTGGCGCTCGTCGCCCTGCTTATCCCGACCATCGGGCGCGAAGCGGCACTAATTCTGACGCTGATTTTGCTGACGTGGCAGGGCATCGGCGGCGGTTTGAGCGCCACGCCCTGGCAAAGCATGGTCGCCAAGATCATGCCGCTGGATATGCGCGGCACGTTTTACGGCTCACAATCATCGGCGGCAGCCACCTTTTCCACAGGCGGCGCGCTGCTGGCGGGCATCATCCTGGGCGGGTTAAGCCAGCCGTTCAATTACGCCCTGTGCTTTTTCATCGCCTTTATCGGCATGATGGTCAGCTACGGGTTTCTGGCGTGGACCCGCGAACCCGCTGTCCCGCCATCAGAAGAGCATCGGCACCCACCTACCACTGCGGCGTTTGTCGCGCGACTGGGATTGATTCTCAAGCAGGATGTCAATTTCCGCTGGTTCATCCTTGCGCGTATCTTTGCTCAGATCGCGGCAGTCGGTGCAGCCTTCTACACGATTTATGCTACCCGCCGCTTCGAGATGAGCGAGGAACTGGCGGGCGTGATGACAGCCGTGCTGATGATCGCCCAGATCGTCGCCAATGTCGGCTTGGGCTGGCTGGGCGACCGTTGGGGGCACCGCGCGACGCTGGCGCTCGGCATCCTGCTCACAGGCATTGCGGCCGGAGTCGCCATGTTTGCACCGTCGATTAACTGGTTCTATCTGGTATTCGCGCTGGCGGGCGTGGCGACGGCGACGTTGTGGACCAACATCAACACGCTGACGAGCGAGTTCGGTGTTCCGGCGGAGCGCCCGTATTACATCGCGCTGGCAAACACCTGCGCCGCGCCCGCCACGTTACTCACGCCCATTCTGGGCGGCTGGCTGGCGGATGCAGCGGGGTTTGGCGCGACGTTCACACTCGGTATCGTCGCCAGCCTGCTGACCGTCACCGTACTGACGCTGTTCGTCCGCGACCCGCATTATGCGCCTCCAGCAGCTGCCCCGCTGGCAACAGCACACGCAGCGGGGGATTAATCGCTCGCACTTCTGGAAGGGGCGATCCGCCGGGTCGCCCCGCCCCTACATTAGAAGAGGAATTGCCATGTCAATGAACATCTCAAATGACCCCGATGCGCAGCGCAAACTCTTGCTAGATAGCAAAGTCATCGCCGTTGTTGGCTATTCGCCGGATGCGTCGCGCACCAGCTACCAGATCGCGCAGTATCTCAAGCGCGCGGGCTATACCGTGATTCCCGTCAATCCGACGGTCGAGGAAATCGACGGCGACAAGAGTTACGCATCGCTGGCCCACATCCCGCAGCCGATTGACATTGTGAATGTCTTCCGCCGCGCCGAACACCTGCCGGACGTAGTAACAGACGCGATCAACGCGGGTGCGAAAGCGGTCTGGGCGCAGTTGGGAGTCGTGCATCCCGACGCCGAAAAGCACGCCGACGATGGTAATACGCCGCTCGTGATGGATGTCTGCATCAAAGTAGCGCACATGCAGTTGGGCGTGTAGCCCCACTTCTCAGCGCTAAGAACCCTGCTATAATGACAACGTGAGCAGTGAGATAGACTGCTGGTTTTGCCCTGCCACCACCCGGCAGGGTTTTTTCAATGGTTCCAGGAGACTGAATGACACATCCATTTGCGGCTCTCGGCTTGCGCGAGGACCTTGTCCGCGCAATCACGGAGCTGGGGTACGAGCAACCCACCGATATCCAGCAGGGGGCGATCCCGCCTTTGCTGGCAGGGCGGGACGTGCTGGGGCAGGCGCAGACGGGGACAGGCAAGACGGCGGCATTCGCGCTGCCTATGCTCGAACGACTCGACCTGAACGAGAATTACGTACAGGGATTGGTGCTGACACCGACGCGCGAACTGGCGCTCCAGGTGGCAGAGGCGATTGAACAGTATGGCAAATATGGTGGGGCGAAGATTGCGCCCATCTATGGCGGCTCGTCATACAGCAAGCAGATTCGCCAGTTGCGCAGCGGGGCGCAGGTTGTCGTCGGCACGCCAGGGCGCGTGATCGACCTGATCGAACGGCGCGATCTGGACTTGAGCAGCGTACGCTATGTCGTGCTGGACGAGGCAGACCGGATGCTTGACCTCGGCTTCGTTGATGATGTCGAATCGATTCTGGCGGGCACGGGCGCGGGGCGACAAACAGCCCTCTTTTCCGCGACTTTCCCGGAAGATGTCATGCGGCTGGCGCGCACCTATATGCAGGAGCCGGTCAACATTCGCATCGAGCGCAAGACACTCACCGTCGAAAACACCGAGCAGCGCTACTACCTCGTCTATGAAGAGGACAAGCTGGCGGCACTCACGCGCTTGATGGAAGTTGAAGATGTCAAAAATGCGCTCATCTTCACACGCACCAAGATCGGTGCAGCGGCGCTGGCAGAAACGTTGATCGCACGCGGCTACCCCGTCGAGGCGATTCATGGCGATCTGGCGCAGGATGTCCGCGAAACCGTCATGCGCCGCTATCGTCAGGGCTTGGTGACAACGCTCGTAGCGACGGATGTCATGGCGCGCGGGCTGGACATCGAAAGCGTATCGCATGTCTTCAACTACGACATTCCCTACGACGGCGAAGACTATGTGCATCGCATCGGGCGCACCGGGCGTGCCGGGCGCGAAGGTGTGGCGATTTCGCTGGTAACGCCGCGCGAACGCCACCTGATCCGCAATATCGAGCGCTTTACGCGCCAGCAAATCCCCCGGACAACGCTGCCCTCGCGCGAAGACGTTCTGGCGATGCGCGACACGCGCTTCCTCTCGCACGTGCAGCATGTGCTGGAAACGGAAGAGCTGGAACGCGAGCGCGAAGTCGTCAACCAGATGACGCAGGTTGGCTATGCGATTGAAGACGTAGCGGCGGCGGCAATGCGGCTGGCGCGCCATCTCGAAGGTGTGCGCCCGATTGCCGATGTTCGCGAGGTCGTGACCGAACGCAAAGACCGCCCGCAGCGTGACGGCGACTACCGCGAGCGCGATCGTGGGGATCGCGGCGGGCGCTTCGACCGCGATGCACGCCCGCCACGCAGCCGGACGGGGCGAGAGGCAGGTATGGTGCGGCTGATGGTCGACCTCGGTCGTTCAGACGGCGTCAATCCCGGCGATGTCGTCGGCGCAATTGCCAGCGAGTCGGGCATTCCCGGCAAGTCCATCGGCGCGATTGACATTGAAGGGCGCGTGACGTTCTTCGATGTGCGCGAGGAACATGCCGAAAAGGTACTGCGCGACGCCTCGCGCATCAACCTGCGCGGACAGTGGGGCAATGTCAAGCGTGCGCCGGAAGGCGACCTCAGCGGCGGCGATGACCACTCGCGCGACCGCGGTCCACGCCGTGATTATGGCGACCGCCCGCCGCGCGACCGCGGCCCACGCCGTGACTTCGGCAACCGTCCACCGCGCGGTCCTCGCCGCGACCGGTAAATAAAAAGCTTGTTCCAGAGGTCGGACATAAAGAGGTTTGAGAAATTTGGGTTCTCTCTCCTCTTCTCCTCCATCGTCTCGAACAAGCTTTTTTCTTCTTATCCAGAACTATCTTCCGCCGTCGGCAGCGCCACTTCGACCACAGGCACAGCGTTCACGTCCCCGTAGACTTCGCCCAGGAATTCCGCCACCCAGGCCGATTGACCTTCGAACTGCACCTGCCACCAACTGTTATCCGCCAGCCGTCCGATAATCGGCACACTCTGCCCGATGCGCAGCGTCGTGATAACCTGTGTGCCTTCGGTCGATGGCAGGTTGCGCAGACGAGCGTTGTCCATGCTGTAGAAGAAGACGCCAGTGGGGGATACAGCGCTTAACTCAGCGATCTGCGCTTCGCCTAATGCTGACTGCACTGGCGATGTAACGACCACGGGCTGCGTTTCCGCCTCAAACGTGTCGAATTCCAACTGCGCAATCGCGTCTGCGTCGGTCATCTGCTCAACCAGGATCAGCGGCATCCCACCAATATCGACTGACAGACGCTGCTCCAGAAAGCGCTGACGTGGCGTCGTCGCAGCGGGCAGGCGCAGTGTGTACGCACCATCCACAGGCGCGATGCTGCGTTGTCCATCCATCGCATATAACGCAGCGTTCGCGCCGTAAGCGGGCAGCGACAGTTCGAGCGTCTCCGTTGCTGTGTTCCAGATGACGACGATGCGTTCGTCCGTTTCCGGGCGTGTGAAGCTGATGAGTACTGCCGCATCATCACGCACATCATCTATCGCCCCGCGACGGCTGAATGGCTGCGCGAACACGTCCGCCAGCAGACGAAACGCATTCGCCACCGGGCGCGCGCTGTCCGGCTGTGGGTGCTGCGAGAAACAGATCGCGCTCTCCGGATTGGTGAACATGCCAAATACGTCGCCCGCACAAATTTCACCCGGTTGGCAAATCGGTGTGGCGGTTGCGCCGGGCGCGAAGTCCGTCCCCGGCGGCTGGTTGCCACAATCGTCGTACAACTGGTGATAGATGATCACACGCGCGCCCTCCGCCCAAGCATAGGCAGCGCTCTGGACCATGAACGCTGCCTGCTGCTCGGCGGTCGCCAGCAAGCCGCGCGCGTCCGGCGCATCCGCTGTCCATGTTGGTCCGGGGTAATCGTCCCACAATGGCACGCCTGTCTCTGTCACCCAGATTGGGCGCTCCAAGCCATATTCGACCAGCGTTTGACGCACCACCAGCGTCAGCCAACCTGTGCGCCAAGCATCGCCATAATTGTGGATAGCGACCGCATCCATGTACCAGTTGTTTGCCTCAGGGTCGATCTCATCGTGATAGATCGCCAGCACACGCGCCAGCCAATTCGCCTGTGTCGGATAAAGCAGACCGCCCATCATCACGGTGGCGTTGGGGTCATGCGCCTTGATGACGAGATACGCCACCTGCAGCAGCCGGGCATAATCGCGCACGCCGCCGCTCCAGAAGAACTCGTAATCCGGTTCGTTCCAGATTTCCCACACGCGCACGCCCTGTGCATCCGTCCAGCCTTCGCGCTCTGCCAGCACGCCGCCGGGCATGTAACGCCGCACCGCATCGCGCACAAACACCGCCCAGGGGTTTTGTGGATTGATCGCCTTCTCCCCATCTGGCAGATCGGTATCGTCGTTAAAGATCGGCTCGTGCAGGTTGGCAATCGTATCGCCTTCGCGCCGATGCGCCGGGATACCAAGCAGGATGACATTCAGATTCAGGTCGTGGCTCAGATCTTCGATTACCAACTCGTCATATGCGGACCAGTCAAACGCACCGCGCCGCGTCTCGACCCGATCCCAGTACAGGGGCCAACGATTCCAGCTTGCGCCGAGATCAAGTGCGCGCTGGTAGCGTTCATCGCTGCGCGGTACATCGACAGAACTGATATGTGCAATACCGAGGCGGTCGGCGCGGATCACAGCATCCGACTGCGCATAGAGCGGAGCAAACGTAAGCAAGAGAAGAGCGCTGGCGAAAAAAATCACTCGTTGCATAGGGCAGCACGACCACATTGGGATAAATGCACAGGCAAATTAAGCATTCCCCATTATAGCGTTGTATTGCCCCATGAAAGTTAATCATCGAATAGTGAGCGTTCAATTGTTGCCAGACCGTAGGTCTCGGCACTGCCGTCCGCCAGCGTCAGCCGCGCGCCGGTGCGCCAGTCATAAACCAGCAGCGCAAGCTCGTACTCCCCTGCCGCCAACGCTGTCAGCGGCAAAGTCACCAGATGGCAGTTGCCGCCCGAAGCCAGCCCGAAATCCGATTGTGCAACGAGGTTGCCCTGCATATCGAGCAGATGCACACCAACCGAGTAGGTATCAGGCGGCGCAGCACTATCCAGAATCAGCCACACCTGAAGCACATCATTGCGCGCAATCGGCGTATCTACCAGATGTGCGCGGATGCCCTGCTGGAACTCTACGGCAGGCGCGCCGCGCGTCTGCCCATAGCTGGCAACGATCATCTGCAATGAGTCGACATGTACAGCGCATTGAGCATAACCGAGTTCGTTCAGCCGTTGCAGGAGCAGCGACCATTCGGCAGATGGGTACTGCGGCGCATAGACCAGATGCACGCGCCGCGCATCGCCGACCGCCTCATCCACCCGCGCGACAAAGGCTTCCGGTGATGGCAGGGTTTCCATCTCGACGATCTCTTTGCGCCCCGGCAAGCTGCCGAAGTAATGTACAAACGGATGTCCCTGTATGGCTGAGACCATGTCATCCGCCACATGGTTGATGGTCACATCACTTTCCTGCACGTAAGGCGCAATCACCGCCGCCATCTCGCGCAATGGCTGGCTGGGTGTACGCTGAATCAAGCGCATAAAGTCAGCGTTACCCCTGACGAGCAGTCCTGCGCCGAACCATACTATCGTCAGTACCAACAGCGGCACACGCCGACGGATCAGTGCCGCCATCCCCATGCCGACGCCCAACGCCAGCAGCGGCATCACGCTGACGGAATAGCGCGTCTCGTTGATGTTGAGCGTATAGTACACGGGCAGACTGATGAAGATCACACCCACCGCCAGCAGCCACACCATCCGTGCCGGTCGCAGCGCCAGACTGCTCCAGGCATACAACGCTAGCAGTACCAGGGCGCCGCTGCTGAAGATCATCAGGATGTCCACAGGCAGCGCCAGGACGCCCCAGCCCGTCCAGGTAATGCGATCTTCCCCGGCGATCAACTCAGTGGCGTGTAGCAGCACATCCAGCCAGGGAAGCAGCGTTACAGTGCCGAGCGTCATGGTGATCGCAACACTCCACCAGTGCCGATTGGGTCGTGCGCTGGCAAGCCTGCTGAGATGCCAAAGGGCGATGATGATAAGAAACGGGATCGCGAAATAATGAACATAAACAAACGCAGCCGTCACCAGCGCCAACGCCAGATATGCAACAAATGGCGGTCGCTGCTGGCGCATGATGCGGATGTACAACAGGAGTAGTGCCCCCGCAAGCAGCACCATGAAAGCGTACATGCGCAGTTCATGAGTGAAGTGTAGGAACCAGGCGCTGCCACCCAGCGCGACGACAGACGCCACTCCGACGCGCGCATCGTGGGTCAGCGTGATTGCCAGCTGATAGGTGACTGCAAGCGCCAGCAGCCCGGCAAAGAGCGATAGCAGGCGCCCCGCCACCAAATCCCACCCGGCGATGTTGCTCCACACCGAAAGCAGGAAGTAGTAGCCGGGCGGGTGTACCGGGTCCTGTGCAGCGCGCTGCCAGATTTCGGCAGGCGACAGCGCTGCGCCAAACGACGGGTCGCCACCGTTATAGAGCGACCACCATTCGTCGAACCAGACCCCATCCTGATTGAGTTGAAAGACGCTGAGTGCGAAAACGACAAGCAGAATCCCGACTGTCGAAAAGAGCCATCGTGCCTGTATGTGAGCCAAGCCTCAGACCTCATCCTCACTGCGACTTCTACATTTTGGATACGCGCTGTGAAGGAATGAGGTTGCAAGCTTTTGTCGAAGATTAAGAGATTGTAATCAGAATGTCACACCCGAATACGCCGATTATTTGCTTTCAAAGCGCGTCCCAAGCGCGGCAGGCGGATCAGACCGCAGCACGCCACGCAGCGACTTTTGCAATGGACGTGGTAACGCGCGCAGCAGCCTCTCAATCGCCCCGCTGCTCACCAGCAGCAGCGTCACGATCAGAAGTGCCCAGGGCAGCGCGTTCAGAAGCACCAGCGGAATTTCAATGTCCGGCGTGCGCTGGATGGCAGATGTGAGCGCGCGCAACCCGGCGAACAGGTACGCGCCGAAGACGACGCGGAACGGGTGCCAGCCGCCGAAGATCACGATTGCCAGTGCAATCCAGCCATCACCACGCATGGCAGGCGGGTTCGTCCAGCCAGGCTTGATCGCTAACGAGTACGCCGCCCCCGCCAGCCCGACCAGCATCCCACCGATGATCGTGTAGAGGTAGCGCTGACGGTTGACATCGGTACCACGCGCGAACGCCGCTTCCGGTCGCTCGCCAACAGCGCGATGCGCAAGTCCGGCGCGCGTGCGGAACAGCCACCACCAACTCAGGAATACCAGCCCATAGCTGACATAGACCAACGGGTTATGCGCGAAAAAGACCTCACCGACGACGGGAATATCGCGCAGCAGCGGAATCGGCATGTACGGCAGCACTGGACCGGGATCGCCTGTAAAGCCCTGCCCCAGAAATTGCGCCATATCTGCTGCCAGCAGCGTCAAGACAAAGCCAATCGCAACCTGATCCTGCCTCAGTTGAATATCGGCAAAAGCGATGATCCACGCCACGAAGCCGCCAACCACCATCGCCACCATCAAGCCAATGATCGGGCTGCCCGTCAGCACAGCAATCACAAAGCCTGCCATAGCTGTCAGCGCCAGCTTACCATCGAGCGACAGGTTGACGACGCCCGCACGTTCGGTAATCGTCTCGCCAATGCCCGCGATCACCAGCGGCGTCGCCGTCGCCACCAGACTGTTGAGCAGATTGATCAGTTCTTCATTCATGGGCAGCAGCCTCAGTTCGCTTCAACGGCGATTCAGTTGTAACAGGCGCAACATCGGGCGTATCACTCCCTGCGCGTTCGGTCATGCGTGCGCGCAAACCATTGCCCATCAACACCAGCAGCACGGTCAAGCCTTGCAACACGCCCGCAATCGATTGATCGAGCTGCAACGCCACGCGCAGCCGCGTACTGCCCGCCAGAATTGCCGCGAAGACCAGGCTGACGGCGGGCGCCCACAGCGGGCGCGTGCCGACGACCAGCACGACCAGCAGCGCCAGAAAGCCGATGCCACCAGACACCAGTGGGCGCAGACTGCCGAACGTGAACAGCACACGGTATGCCCCGGCGATGCCCGCCAGCGCGCCGCAGACCATGAATGCCGACAGCGATACCTGCTCCGTCGGCACACCGAGCAGCAGCGCCGAGCTTGGGTTCTTACCCGCCGCCCGCAACTGCAGCCCCCAGCGCGTGCTGTTCAGCGCCAGCGTTACCCCGATGATGCTGACGACCGCCAGCACCAGCGTCAACAAACTCACCGGAAACTCGTTCGAAATCGGCGGTAGCAGTGACTCAGTCGGAAACGGCGATGTCGCCAGCGCGTTCGAGCCTGCCTCGCGCCACGGCCCGCTAACGAGATGAATAGCGATGATGTTCGCTAGCCCGTTCATCGCCACACCGCCAAAAATTTCATTGACCTTGAAGCGCGTCTTGAGCAAGCCGATCAGCAGCCCCCACAATGCGCCGCCGATCATCGCCAGCACAATCTCCATCCCGATGAGCAGTGGCTGCGGCAAAGACACGAACTGCGCGGCATAGCTCGCCCAGATCGCACCCATCATCATCTGTCCCTCTACGCCGATGTTCCACAAACCCGCGGTGAAGGTGACGACCAGCCCCATACAGCACAGTGCCAGCGGTATCCAGAAATTGACAACACCCGCGAACGCCGCTGGATTGCGGAACGCGCCCTCCCAGACAGCGGTGAAGACCGCGACCGGGTCTTGCCCTATGGAGATAATCAAGAGTGCCGTGATAACCAGCGACAGCGCAATAGGCGCAAGCGTCAGGAGCAAACGAAACGCGGCAGTATTGATCTTCACGACGCCCTCTCCTCAAACTGACCGCCGATCAAGCGCCCAAGCTGCTCGACGGTAGCACGCCGCGCATCGCGCACTTCGTAATAGCGCCCGGCGAAGAAGACGATGATCCGGTCGCTGTAGGCGATCAGCTCGTCCAGGTCGGGCGAGCTAAACAGGATCGCTGTGCCATGTGCGCGCCGTTCGAGTAACTGCTGCCATACCCACTGCGCCGAGTCGACGTCCAGCCCGCGCGTCGGCTGCTCCAACACCATCACGGCGGGCTGTGCGGGCAGCAGCGCCATCAACCAGCGCTGTTGATTGCCGCCGGAAAGCGCTTCGATACGGTCTTCAGCGCGCCCGCGCACATTGTAATGTTCGATCTGCGCCTGCGAACGCTCGCGCGCCTTGCCCCAGTCAATCATCGCTGCCTGGTTCATCACCAGCGCCATATGATCCATCAGGGTCAGCCCTGCGACTAAACCCTCTTCCAACCGTCCCGCGGCGCTGAATACCAGCCCGGCATGCAGCCGATCGCGGTAGGGGGCATGCGTGATGTCAGTATCGCGCAGACGGATGTGACCATGAGTGACCCGCTGTAGCCCAGCGCTGGCACGCATCAGCAATTCCTGACCACTGCCATCCAGACCCGCCAGCCCGATCACCTCGCCCGCGCGCACTTGAAGTGATAAAGCTTCTACGCGAATTCGTTTGTCGCGAAGGTGCAGATTGTCCAGTTGCAGCACCGCCGTACCCATAGGTACATCGGGACGCGGCGGGATCGACAGAACCTGCCCGAACATCAGCTCGATCAACTGCGCCGTCGTCGCCGGCATGGTTAGCCCGCCCACCAGCTTGCCCGCGCGCAGCACGATTACCTCGTCGCACAATGCCTGCACATCTTCCAGCTTGTGCGAAACCAGCAGCACCAGCATCCCCTGGTCATGCGCCAGCGCCCGCAGCGCGTCGAACAACAGCGCTTTCTGCTGTGCGCTGATGCCCGTCGTCGGCTCGTCAAGGATGAGTGTACGCACGCCCTGAGCCAGTAATCGCGCAATTTCCAGCTGCTGCCGCTGCCCGATGCTGAGTTGTGCGACGGGCAGATCCGGGTCAAGGTCAAAGCCGAAGTCACGGCTGATCTGTTCCAGTCGGGCGCGGGCATCCCTGTTGCTCAAGCCGCGCGCCTGGCCATATGTGAAATTTTCCAGCACCGTAAACGCCGCCACGTCCAGCGGGTCTTGCTGCAACATGCCGACCCCTGCTGCAATTGCTGCCTGGGGTCCGCGATATACCGCCGACGTGCCGTCGATGAGGACATCACCGCTGTCGGCAGGCTGGTAGCCGGACAGGATTTTCATCAGGGTGCTTTTGCCAGCGCCATTTTCACCCAGAATACCGACGATACGCCCACCCTTGAAGACGACGTTGATGTCATTGTTGGCGTGAACGCGCCCAAAGCGCTTGTATACGTGACGGAGTTCAATATCCATCCGAAAGACCAGAATATGAGAATATGATGAGAGTTATTCTACCGCGCGTGAACGTATTCGGAAACAAGCAGGGGCAGTATCACCTGCCCCTGTTCATCACAAAATGCGCCTGTCGATGTGACTACTCGCTGGCACCAATCATGCCTTCGAGCAGTTGCGACAGATACCACACATCCAGACGATCGACGAGTTCCCCGTCTGCCGCCATTTCTGTCCCGTCCTGGTAGTTCAGCGGACCGACCCACAACGCGAAGTTCTCAGGGTTTTCCGCTGCGAATTCCGCCAGCATCGCGATGAATTCATCCAGGGTCGCGCTGTTTTCTTCAGTCAGTGCCGCACCCTTGACGAAACCGATGCCGCTGCTATCGAGATTGTTCAGGTCTGACCAGTCCGGTCCAAACCACGTCCACGTCTGTTCGTAGGTCCCGGCGATCACCGCTTCGGTAATCCCCTTGTATTCGGGACCCCAGTGGAAGTACGGCACACCCAGGCAGGCGTTTGCGGTCACGGAGCCTTCTTCGCCGCACGAATCCATGAAGTCGTAGGGAATGCCCCACACTTCTTCACCCTGCTCACGGCGCTGCCCGGCAACTTCAATCGCCTGGCGGGTGTCAATACCGGAGATCAGCACATCCGCGCCGTTATCCAGCAGCGTGTTCGCTTCTTCTGTCGGGTCGAGCGTGACGCCGGGGATGTTGAACCAGAAGCCGATCCAGGTCACGGTGAAGGTCAGATCATCCGCGCTCATGCCACGATAGTTCTCATAGCAGTAACGCGCACCGAGATAGGCGGAAGCCGTCAGGCGGCGGGTTTCTTCGTTGATTAGCGGACCGAGGTAGCCGATGCTGCCTGTCTGCGTGGTCAGCGCGGCGGCGCAGCCCGCGATCATCTTGCCCCATTCCATCTGCCCCATCGTGTTGCCAACGTTCGGCGGCGCTTCGCCCGTCAGTGCGCCATCACCCGATGCATGAATGAACTGAACATCCGGGAAGGCAGCTGCGACTTCATGCGTATCCGCTTTGAAGTCATCGGAAGTGGTGTAGATCAACTGCGCGCCCTGATCGACCATTTCGGTCACGACCTGGAGCATGGTCGTTTCAGGCGAGTCCGCCGGGTTCAGACGTTCAAACACCAGCATCCGCGCACCGGGGACGGTCTCTTCAACATATAAGCCGCCTTCATAGTGCGCCTGACTCCACCCCTGGTCATCACGCGGACCCACCAGTATCATGCCGAATACAAACTCGTCCTGCGCCAATGTGGGCAGCGCCAGCACCAGCGCCAACGCCGCAAGGCATATCACCAGAAATAGTTTTCGCAACATGCTCTTCTCCCTCAGCTCAAAAACACCAAACGCCTTATAATTTAACAAGCTTTAATATCTGTGGCGAGACAAAGGGTATCCAAAGCCAATGCGAATTTCCTTGTACAATTCATGCAATGCGCGCGGCACACGCGCGTCAGAATAGGCACAATTTATCACGTCTACTTCACATTTTTCGTGTTATGCTCTTTGAGAGATATAATGTTCTGGCAACATAGCAAGGCTTTCGTCGTCGCGATGATGTTTAGGAAGGGCACAGACGTTCATGTCTGATATTAGCCTCCGTGATTACCTGAAGGCGCTGGATCAGCTTATTGAAGAAGGTTCCGCCGACGAGGTCTTGTGGCACGCACGCCATATCCTCCAGCACTATCCGCGCAACGTGAATGCCTACCGCTTCGTGGGGCGCGCACTGCTCGGGTTGGGGCGCTGGGACGAAGCCAGTGCTGTGCTGCGCCGCGTGTTGAGCGTGCTGCCCGACGATAAAGATGCGCATCGGCTGTTAAGCGAGATCAACATCCGCCGCAACCGCCAGAATGAAGCCATCTGGCATATGGAACGCGCCTTTGAACGCGACCCTGGCGACCGCGAGATCGTCAATGAGTTGCAGCGCATGTACCGGGAATATCGCGGCGTTGCCAACCCGCGTGTACAACTGACAACCGCCGCCGTCGCGCGCCAGAACATTCGCGCCGGAGAATTCGACCGCGCGGTCGAAACGCTGCGCTCTGCCCTGTCGCGTTCGCCCTCGCGCGCAGACCTGCGCGTTCTGCTGGCAGAAGCGTTGTGGCAGCACGGCGAACAGATCGAGGCTGCCGAGACGGCACTCGATGTCCTGCAATCGTACCCAGACTCGCTGGTTGCCAACCGGATGCTGGCGACGCTCTGGTTACAGGAAGGTCGCCCGTCAGATGCCCAGCCTTACCTGAACCGCGTCGAGGCGATCGACCCATATCTGGCGCTCGAGCTGGTACGCAAGCAGCCCGTCGCGGACGATATGTTCCAACTGCCGGAACTTGATTACCAGCAGCGTGCACAGGCAGAAATGAGCGCAGCGCGCCCCGACTGGCTGTCTGGCATTGACGCAGCCGCGCCCGCAGAGACTTCCGTGGAGACGGGTGCACTGGCAGAGTCTTCGCTGATCAGTCGTATCATCAGCGAGCCGGAGCCACAGGCGACTGCGGAACCGTCTCTGGAAGACGACTGGCTGACCGAACTCGATGCAATTGACCTGAACTACAATGTGAACACTGCTGCGTTGCAGGCAATGACAGGTGCCCTGGATAGCTACGACCAGGATGAAGATGCTGAAACACCGCCGATGCTGACCGATGTACCGAAGCAAACAGATACTCTCGGCATTGAGTGGGCATCATTGGACGATATTGAAGCAACACCCCCTGACGAAGACCCCATGGCATGGTTGAAATCGATGGACGTGCCGGAAGCGACGCCGGATGAAGCATCTGGTCCTAACGACCCACTCGCATGGATGAAGAACCAGGGCATTGAAATTGTGGATGAAGCGCCGTTGGACCCGTCACGGGCGCAAACCAGCGAACTGACGTTTGCAGACCCTAACGCCGATCCTATGGGTTGGCTGCAAGACTACGACCCCGACATGTTGGCTCGCGATGCTGAGCAAGCCGATGCCCAACAAATGGCTGCCGATGATCCCTTTGCATTATCAATGCAGGACACCGACGAGGTGCCAGCCGTGCTGTTGCAATCACAGCGGGACGCTGCACCCCAGCCATCGGAAGACGACAGCGATTTTGAAGATTTCGCATCATTTGTCGATCTGGACGATCAGCCGCTCACATCCGCCTCACCGCGAGACATTCCCAGAACGACGGTGCTGCCCGGTCGGTTCGACTATGTGCCTGCCAGCGCACCAGCGGAGTCTTTGGATGACTGGGAGCTGGCAGAGAGTTTGCTGGATGAGTCGCTTGGGCTGGAGGCACTCTCTGACAGTGTGGATGAGTCCGCTTTCACTCCTGAAACCGACATGACGGATTTGTTCAGCGCGGCTACGTCTCCATCGCTCGCCCAAACAAACCCGCTGCCCCGCTTCAGTACCGACGAGTGGGCACAGTTTGACGCTGCGCAACCGCCCCAAAAGGATAACTTCATGTCTGACCAAAGCAACCCGGAATTTGACTGGAAAGACGATGACCTTCAGCCAGCAGACGAAACGCCAAGCACCGGTTCGACAGGGATGCTGGACTGGCTCTCCGGGATCGGGGAAGACCCGACTGAAGAACGTCTGGATTTGCCGGAGAACCCACCACCGGATGCAACAGGGGCGACAGGCACGCTGGCATGGCTGGGCAGCGCAGAAAACCCTGCTTATGGTGCGCCGCCTCCAGAGCCGACGCCCGAACCATCCACAGGTTCAACGGGGATGATCAACTGGTTATCGCAGAACCGCCCCGTGCCACCGACTATGCCGTTGTCTTCAGCCGAGATGTCTGCACAGGGCGATTACGAGGAGCTGCCGGAAGAAATCCCGTCTGCCGAAGCCCCGGACTGGCTGTACCAGCTTGAAGATGAAGAGCAGCCCTACCAGGCGCAGGAAATACCGCCCGCGCCGCCCGCTTACGATCTGCCTGTGACGACGGGTGAAGGCACGGGCGCGACCGATATGCTCGATTGGCTAAGCAGCGCCGAGGTCAGCGCGCAATCCGGCATGACGGGTGAACTGGCGGGCGGCTCGCCCGAAGACGAGTGGCTTGCCGCCATGTATGAGGACGCCGGTATAGAAGCAGGTGCGTCTACACCGGGCGACGCATCTCCCGGAGCAGTTGAATGGGAACAGGAAGCACAAACCTGGCACGAGGACGTGACTGGGGAGGTTCCGGCTGTCGCGCTGACCGACTTTATGAGCCAGGTGACGCCGGAGCCGGAAGCCCAGCCCATGGCGGAGAATCCCGATTGGCTCAGCGATGAGTTTGATTTTGAACCCGTGCCAGCACCGGAACCTGAACTGCCCCCCGCTGTGACCAGCGAATTGCCCGGTACGGATTGGCTGACAGGCAGCATTCCGCACGAAGAAGCAGCGCCGTCCGAACCGGATTGGCTGAGCGGTGACTACGAAGACGAAGAGGAATCCCCGGTTGCCGCAGAAGTGCCCTCCGCCAGCATCACGACCGGATGGTTGTCGAACGAGGACGAAACCGAAGCAGAAGCGCCTCTCATCGAAGAACCCGCCAGCGCCGAACCCAACTGGCTGATGAGCGATTTCGAGCCGCAGGTAGAAGCGCCTGTCGTCGAAGAACCTGTCAGTGCCAGCGCCGAACCCGACTGGCTGATGAGCGACTTTGAGCCGCAGGCACAAGCACCTGTCGTCGAAGAACCTGCCAGCGCCAGCGCCGAACCCGACTGGCTGATGAGTGACTTTGACCCGCAGACACAAGCGCCTGTCGTTGAGGAAGCTGTCGCTGCATGGGACGCAGAACTGGAACCCGAACCCGTCGCAGCTGAGGATGACGACTGGTTCCCGTCTACAGGTGAACTATCGCCGCAGACTGCTGAAGACGCGACACCGGACTGGATGCGCGAACCTCTTGGCGCCTACGATACCTCGGTTGACGATCTGGACGCCGAACCTGTGGCGGAACTCTACGCTGCTGATCTGGTGGATATCCCCGCCGAAACCGCCGCAGAGGTCTACGACGCCAATGTGAATGTCGAAGCAGGCGAAGAAGGGCTTGGCGATGTCGTGCTCGACATTCCTGAAGAGCAGGGCGTTCCAACATGGATGAGCGATGTTGCGCCCGTCGCCGAAACCGAGGGATTGGAAGACACCGAGAGTGCGCAGTTCGTCCACGATCTGGAAGCTGCGTCGGAAGCAGATGCGCAACCATCGGGCTTACCGGACTGGTTGATGGATGCTGCGCCCATTGCGGCAGGAGTCGCGACGGTGGCAGCGGTCGCACAGACGACCGAGCCGGAACCCCTGCCCACGTTGGAGACAGAGCCAGGTGACTGGGACTTCGACACGGTTGAACCTGAAATCATCGAGCCGGACATGCTCACCAGTGCTGAAGCCGTTTATGAAGACGAGCTGGTTGCCGAAACAGACCTGTTTGAAGAAGAGGCAGCTCCCGTTGCGGCGCAAATTGAGACGTTTGACGACGACTTTGCGCTGGAAGAAGACAGCACCATCATGACCCCGGCGGAAAACGCGCCCGACTGGTTGAATGCGATGGTGCCAGGGCTGGACATCGACACGCATGTAGGCGAAAGCGATGCCGCCAGCGAAGAGACGGCGGAAGAAACGACCGCCGCGCCTGCGCCCGCCATGCCTGACGATTATGGCTGGTTGAATGAAGTGGTTGATGAAGAAACGCGGGCAGACGCGCCCGTCGCAGCAGTTGCTGCGCGTGCGCCCCGCTTCATATTCTCGCGTCCGCCGCTCTGGTTGCGCCGCTTGCTTGAGCAGCGTGAGCAGACGGTCAATACTGACGATGACTTACCCGCATGGCTGCGCTGAACGACGGAGTAAAATTGCGCGATGTCTCCCACCGATAACACGCCCAACTTCGACAACATGACGCCAGAAGAAATTATGGCGTGGATGGAGTCGTTGGCAAAACGCCAGGGCGCTACAGAAGGTCTGACCACCGCCGCCGACCTGGACATCCCGGAAATCGACCCCACCTCGGTGGTGATCGATGAGCCGGGCTACGTTCCATATGGGCAGGAAGACAAGATGAAAAAGGCGGCTGCATCGCCGCCGCCACCGCCGCCTGTCATGGCTCCGCCGCCGCCTGTAGCACCACCGCCGCCAGCCGTGGTCGCCCCGATCATCCAGCCTGCGGCACAACGCGCCCCAGCGCCACCGCCCGTTGCGCCGCCTCCGCCGCCTGTCTATACCCGCCCCTCTGCGCCTCCACCTCCCGTCTATCAGCGACCGCTGGAAATGCCGCCACCCCCTGTCGCGCCACCCCCGCCACCGCCAGTGGTGGACACGCCGCTTGAGTCGGCAATTGGCGAAGATGCGCTGTCGTGGCTGCAAAGCCTGGCAGCAGATCAGGGAGTGCCCGACTTCAACCTAGACCTGTCATCGCTCGAGCCGGAGATGCCGCTGGCGACACCCACGCCGAAGAGCGATCCGGTGTCGTGGCTGCAAGGGCTGGCGGACGAGACGATACCCGCATCGCCACCCCCTGCCAGCAGCGACCCAGCGGCGTGGCTCGGTTCGATTGCAACAGAAGCCGGGATGCCCGTCGAGGAGTATGAACTGCCCGAACCGTTGTCCTTGGAGAGTCCGATTGCGGCACTGGACATGTTTGCAGTCGAGGCGGGCTTTGAAGATGACGCGGTGCGCGCTGTGCCGGAAATGCGCCAGCAGCCCGCTGAAGACATGAGCATCGAAGGCATCGAGCGCGCGATCCGCGAGGGGCGAGTGACGCCTGAGCAGATCAGGCACTATCAGGAAGTGCAGATGGAGCGTGCGGCGGCGCGCGAAGATGTCGTCGACGAAGTATTCGAGGATGAAGCGCCCGCTCAACCCGTCGAAATTCCCGACTGGCTGCAAGCGATGAAGCCGGCGGAACCCGAACCGCCTCCTCAAACAGGAGCGCTGCGCCCCCTAGAATCGCTGTTTGATAGCGTTGCGCCCGTTTCCGAAGTCAGTGATGTCCCTGACTGGTTGGTGGACGAGGGATCAGATACTGAGAATATCGAGGCGATCTTCGCCATTGATGATGTTTCGCCTGTAAGTACCCCTGCGAAGCCAGAGATAGCCGTCGATCAGAATGACCCCTGGGTGGCAGCGCTGGACGAAGAATTCCAGATGGGCGCAAGCGAGGACGACGAACCGGAATGGTATCGTCGTAACATCAGCGACCCGGCGCGCATCGCCGCCGTCACGGGCGAAATGCCCGCACCAATCGACTCAGAACCCGCTGCGGCTGCCTTCTTCGCCCCGGAAGAACCCGTCTTCGTTCCGCCCCCGGCGGCGCAGGCAGAACCCATCATCACGATTACGCTGCCCGCACAACTGGCGGATGCTGCGCTGCCCGCAGAAACCAGCCTGCCCGCTGGCGAGCGCCAGGCAGTGCCGGAATTCATGCGCATCACATCGACACAAACAGTGCCGATTGTCGTCGCGCCTGAACCGCCCGTCGAGACAGCAGCACCGCAGGCAGAAGCGCTGCCCAACTGGTTGGTCACAGACGAACAGCAGCAGCCGATGCTTGACTGGCTCACGCCTGTAGAGGCGGAACCCGAACCTGCACGCGCCGAAATCATCTTCAGCCCACCACCCCCGCCGCCGGTCATTGCGCCTGTGCTGCCGCCACCGCTGCCAGCATCCAGCAGCCTGACCGAGGCGCGCAGTCGCTACCAGAGCGGTGATGTCGGCGGCAGCGTTGTCATTTACGAGCTGCTCGTCCGCGCCAGCCAGTCACTGGCAGACGTGGCAAACGACCTGGCGACGATGGCACGCGAAAAGAAAGACCCTGTGATCTTCCGCGTGCTGGGCGACAGCCTGATGCGGCAGGGGCGCTTGCAGGAAGCGCTTAATACGTACCGCGACGCGCTCAACTTGCTCTAAGCCAGCGCGAGTCCCCTGTGTTATACTAGCCATTCGATGTGGTGAGTTTAAGCTCACCACATGTTGTTTATGTCTCACGTTCAAGGAGCAGGTTGTGGAACGCACGTTGATCATCATCAAGCCGGATGCAGTGCAGCGCGGGCTTTCGGGCGAAATCATCAAGCGGTTTGAGCAGCGCGGTCTGCGCATCATTGGCATGAAGCTGATGAAGGTTTCACGCGAACTCGCAGAAAAGCACTACGAAATCCACAAAGGCAAGGACTTCTTCGACAAGCTCGTCAGTTACATCACCTCGTCCCCAGTCATCGCGATTGCGCTCGAAGGACCGAACGCTATCGTCGCGGCGCGCACGACCATCGGCAAGACTCGCCCCTACGAAGCCGAAGCGGGCAGCATTCGCGGCGATTTCGCGCTGGAAGTCGATTACAACCTGGTACATGGCTCAGACAGCGTAGAAAACGGGCGTATCGAAGTCGCCAATTTCTTTGGCGCAGGTGAACTGCTGCCCGCGTGGTCGCGCAATACCGATGCCTGGATTTTCGCACCCGCGAAGCCCGATGACCTGCTGATCATCGAAGGCATCGGCCCCAAGAGCAACGAAGCGCTCAACAAAGAGGGTATCGTCTCATGGGCGCAGGTCGCCAGCATGTCCCCCGCCGATCTGTTCGCGATTGTCAACGAAAAGCACGGCGTCAAGCTGATCAAGGGGCAAACCGAGTCCTGGCCCAAGCAGGCAGCACTGCTGGCGGCTGGCGATATGGATGGCTTTAAGAAACTGGCAGACCAGTTAAAGGGTGGACGTTAAACCGCGACCACAGGATGTGATGTAGGGCAGGAATGTATCCTGCCCGTACACAAGGTTATTGAATATTGAGCAGCACGGTTGCCTGCTTCCACAAGCCTTCCAGGTTGTAGTAGCGGCGTTCCTCTTCCAGGAATACATGCACGACCACATTGCCGTAATCGAGCAGCACCCAGCCACTGTTCGACTTACCCTCAATCGAAAATGGCAGCCGTTGATACGTCTCTTTGACTTTCTCACGCACCGCATCCGCCAACGCCTTTGCCTGTCGGTCGCTGTTAGCGCTGCAAATGACGAAGTAATCGGCAATTGGGGTATCTGCCCCCAGGTCCAGGACGAGAATATCGCCCCCCTTCTTGTCTTCCAGTGTTGTGGCGGCGAAACGCGCCAGTTCTTGTGCGTCCAGAATCGACTCCATCCTAATTCAGTTGGCTCCCATTAAAGTTCAGTATAGCACGATACATAAGGTTCACAACGGTTCATTACAGATAAATTCACGCACCAGTGGCACAAAATGATCCGGCTGCTCGTCGAGCGGCTGGTGATGTGCACGTTCAAATTCGATCAACCGAGCATTCGGCATCTTTGCCGCCACCAGCCGCCCCTCTTCCGGCGGCACTGTATAATCGCGCGAGCCGACCACAACCAGTGCCGGCTGTTTCAGTTGGGGCAGGTGTGGCTCCATCGTCGTGTGTGCCAGACTCTCCAGTGCCGCCATCGCTGCGTCCCAACGGGTGCGTTGGAAATCGCGCACATAACGGCGATGATGTCTGCGATCCACATACAGCGGTGCGCTGAATACCGGAGCCAGCGAGTCCGACTGTGCCAGCGTCCAGAACTCCTGCGTTTTGGCGGAGACCATCATCCACAACTGCGAGGCGAACACATGATTGGCATTGAAACCAAAGCGCCCTGTCACCACCGGGCATACCAGTACCAGCCGTTCGGCAAGATCAGGACGCGCCTGTGCCAGTTTGAGCGTCAGCAAGCCACCCATCGAATGCCCGATGATCGCGCGCGGGCGCATGTTGTGCATCTCGATAAAATCGATCAGCCAGTTGACATGTGCGTCTACATCGGGGCGGATATGCGCGGGCAGCGGCGACCTGCCAAAGCCTGCCAGATCGACCGCCCAGCAGCGCGCGTGCGGTGCCAGCGACTCCATCAGTTCTGTCCACATGAGCGAGGAAGACGCCCAGCCGTGAATCATCAGAACATCCGCGCCAAAGCCAGCGCGTTCGTAATAAAGGTCGTGTGCAGGGGTGTAGAGTTGAGAAGTCATTGCCATATGCACAATTATAACAGATGATGTGTTGTTTACAGCGTTCAATCTTGTGAAATAGCACATCCGTGCTATCATAGTACAGTTACCAAAGCAGGCAAGCATGAATGAAGTTCAGACGTATACGTTTACCAATACGGCAGCAGGCGAACGGCTCGATAAAGTGGTCACGCAGCTGCTCGGCAGCAGCTTTTCACGCGCCCAGGTGCAGAAGCTGATCGACGATGGGCAGGTGCAGGTCAACGGCGCAGTCGCCAAGCCGGGCATCAAGCTGAAAGGCGGCGAGACGATCATCGTTCATGTACCGCCGCCCACTCAGGACGCAGCAGTCGCCGCCGAACCGATCCCTCTGCGCGTGCTGTACGAAGACGACGATATCGCTGTCATCGACAAGCCTGCTGGATTGGTCGTGCATCCCGGCGCGGGCAACCAGTCTGGCACGCTCGTCAACGCTATCCTCGCCCGCTATCCTGAAATTGCGGATATGCCCGTAGCCCCGAAACGGCGCGGCATCGTGCATCGTCTGGATAAGGACACGAGCGGCGTGCTGCTGATTGCGCGCAATGCAACCGCCATGCGCCGACTGATGGAGCAGTTCCAGGCGCGCACGGTCGAGAAGGTCTATCTGACACTAGTCGAGCGCCCGCCCAAAACGACCACCGGACGCATCGAAGCGCCAATTGACCGCGATCCCGCGGACCGCAAGCGCATGAAGGTGCAGCGCGGCGGTCGCAGTGCCATCAGCGAATTTGAAATCATGCAGCGCTACCGCGAAGGCGCGACACTGGTGCGCGTCCGGCTGCTGACGGGGCGCACACATCAAATCCGCGTGCATATGGCATTCATCAACAGTCCGGTGGTAGGCGATACGGTCTACGGCTATCGCCGTGCCAAGCTCCTGCGCGGGCAATTCCTGCACGCGGCGAAATTGTGCTTCGATCATCCACACACCAACGAGCGCATGTGCTTTGAAACACCGCTGCCGCCGCGCCTGCAAAACATACTGGACGATCTGACGCCTGTATAACCAAAGACTATGATTCTTAACATGCCTGCGGCATAATCACACCATCTACGAGAGGACTTGAGCAATGCGCGAAATCACTGTAGCGACCGTGCAAATGAAACCGAAACTGGGCGAGGCGGAAGATAACCTCGTTAAGATGTCGGAAATGATCTCCAAGATCGCCTCCCAGCAAAAAGTCGATTTGATCGTCTTCCCCGAATTGATTACCAGCGGTTATGAACTCGGTTTGCGCTTTACGGAACTGGCGCAGCGCGTGCCTGGTCCGACGATTAACCTGATCGCCCAACGTGCCAACGAGTACGGTGTCTACATCGCCTTCGGCATGGTGACGAAGGAGCGGGTCGAAAGCGTGTTGTACAACTCGGCGGTACTGGTCGGTCCTGAAGGCGAACTACTGGACATCTATAACAAAATCCACCTGCGCGGCGAAGAGCGTATGGCGTTCCGCGAAGGCTTCAAGCTGCCCGTCATCGAAACGGAAGTGGGCAACATCGGCTTGATGTGCGGTTACGATGTCGCATTCCCGGAAGTCGCGCGCAGTCTGGTACTGGATGGCGCGGATATTCTATGCGTTGTTGGCAACTGGGAAGCTTCCATCATTGACGAGTGGAAGACGTACCTGCGCGCCCGCGCCTATGAAAACGCGGTCTTCATGGTCGGCGCAAACCGCGTCGGTGAAGACGTAACGCTCACATTCGGCGGCGAAAGCATGATTGTCGGTCCGCGCGGGCAAATCTACGCCTCGCTCGCCAACGAAACTGACCCCAGCACCGGCGCACCGTTAGAAGGCTTCGCAGTCGCCCGCATTGACCTCGACGAAGTGCGCAAAAACCGCGAAGAATTCCAGCTCATTCAGAACCGCCAGCCTCTCGTCTACAAGTCGATTGTGCGTCGCTACTAAACTCTCTGCCATTGAACACCAGGGGCGATCTTGAATGGTCGTCCCACTATCCCGAATCATTTAAACAAGTTTATCGTAATTTAGCGCAACCCTTATATGCAAAACGTGTTTTATTGTAAAATAAGACTTGACGATTACCTCTACTTGAGAGATATTTGCCAGGTCGCAACACATTTGTTTCACTCACAAGGGGAAGAGGAACATGATCAAGGAATTCCGTGATTTTATCATCAAGGGTAACGCGCTCGATCTCGCCATCGGTGTCATTATCGGTGCGGCGTTCGGCGCAGTCATCAATTCCATCGTCACTGACCTGATCGGTCCTATCATCGGTTTGTTGACGGGAGGCATTAATCTCGCCGGGCAGGGCATCACCGTTCCGACGCCGATGGGCGAAGTCTTTTTCGCCACTGGCAACTTCTTTCAAGCACTGATCAATCTGATCATCATTGGCTTCGTCCTGTTTCTGATTGTACGCGCTGCCAACCGTCTAAACCCACCGCCTGCGCCGCCGCCCGCCGGTCCGACGACAGACGAGAAGATTCTCGCCGTCCTCGAAAAGCTGGACAAGAAACTTTAGATCACATCCGCATCAGGGGAGTCAGACAGGCGGCGCACAACCGCCTGTCTGCACTTAAAGGCACAGCATGGTCGTATTCCAGTCTGTTTACGGGGTTGACTTCAGCGGTGCAGCGAACGCAGGCAAACACATCTGGATTGCGAACGGGGTAGTGACCGATAACGTTCTGACGATTAAGCAGTGCTTCCCCGCAAGTGCTTTACCCAACAGCAGCAATGACCGCCAACAGGCAATCACCGCACTGCGCACCCACATCGCAAACAGCACACATGCACTGTTCGGACTCGATTTCCCCTTCAGCCTACACCAAAGCCAGCTTCACTCAAACACATGGACGGACTTTGCACTAGCATTTGCACAGCGTTACCCCACCGCCGACGCATTTCGCGCTGCCTGTGGCGGACGCGGGAACGAACTGCGCCGCCAGACCGATCTGGACACTGGTACACCATTTGCCGCGGGCAACCTGCGCATGTATCGCCAGACGTACTATGGCATTCGCGATCTGCTTGCGCCGCTGGTGCGGTCACAAACGGCGGTCATCTTCCCGATGCAGCCGCCTGAAGGAAATAAGCCTGTTGTGATCGAGGTTTGTCCGGCGGTCACGCTGCGCCGCCTGCAAGCGCGCCTGCCAAACTATAAAGAGCATGGCGCTGAAAGCATCGCGACACGCCAGCGCATCATGGCGGCACTCGAAGGTGCAGGGGTGACTTTTGTAGACACGGCATTACGTGCACGGGTTCTGGACAATGCACGGGGCGACGCGCTCGACAGTGTAATTGCGGCGTATGGCGCAGCAGCGACATTTTGCAACGGCGCATTTCAGACACAACCATCCCTGCTTGAACTGTTGGAGGGCAAAGTCTACGGATAGCTTCCCCTAAAGATTGGTGTAGCAAACGCACAACTTCGCGCAATAATTTGTCGTATCTAACAGTGTATTGTTATCCTAAAAGGACTTGGTTATGCTGGTTGTGACAACACCCAATATCGAAGGCAAGCGCGTGACGCAGTATCTTGGTCTGGTCACGGGCGAGACGATTTTGGGCGCAAATATCATGCGCGACTTCATGGCTTCGATCACCGACATCATCGGCGGGCGCTCGACGGCTTATGAAGAATCGCTCAAAGAGGCGAAGCGCATCGCCACCGAAGAAATGATTGCAGAAGCGCAAAGACTGGGTGCCAACGCCATTTTGAGTGTCGATTTGGACTTTGAGACTGTCGGACAAGGTTCAATGCTCATGGTCAGTTTGTCCGGGACAGCCGTAGTAATCGAGTAAAGCATGACAAACGGATCGCCAGAAAACAGCAGCCGCAGCACACTCATCCTCTTCGCCCTGCTAATTCTGGCGATCATCGCTGGCACTGCTCTGCTGCTGGCGACACGCCCCGCACCAGTCACCATTACCATTAATCCGCCACCGCCAACTGCTACCGCACTCCCCAGCGCTACCCCTGCGCCAATCATTGTCTATGTCACGGGCGCGGTCGCGCAGCCGGGCAGCACCATCACGCTGCCACCCGGCAGCCGCGTGGAAGACGCACTGGCTGCGGCAGGCGGCATCCTGCCGAGTGCGGACATGGAGCGCATCAATCTGGCAGCGCTGTTACGCGATGGCGACCAGGTACACGTGCCAGCCGTCGGCGATGCCGGCGCAGCCATTGCCACCGCCAGCGGTGGGACGCTCATCAACATCAACACAGCGACTGCTGACGAAATTGACCAACTGCCCGGCATCGGCCCCGCGCTGGCAGAGCGTATCGTTGCTTACCGCGAGGCAAACGGACCGTTCACGTCACTTGACGATCTCGATCAGGTCGAAGGCATCGGTCCTGATGTGCTGGCGGATATCGCAGCACTCATCACGTTTGAATGATGGTAGGAGCGATCCGGCAGATCGCCCCTACACTGAATCTCACCCAATCCGCTGCTCAGTCTGCGTATCAAAATACATCAGGCGCTGTGGGTCAAACTCGCAGGTAATGGTTTCGCCCACATGCAGCCGAATATCTTCCGGCAGCACCATAGTCCAGTGGTCGCTGTAGGCACTGACTTCCACCCACTGGCAGCGTTCCGCGAAATGTGGCGTGATCGTATCGACACGCCCGCTTAAACCAACGTTGCTCAGGCGGATGTGTTCACCGCGAATACCGAGCGTGACGCTGGAGCCGTCCGGCAAATCGGAGCGAATGGGATAGCCGCCAAACTGGTCGCCATACCAGCGATGCTCGCGCACATGCCCACTAAACAAATTGATGGTCGGCGTGCCGATAAACGTTGCGACAAACAGATTCAGCGGGTTATCGTACAATGTCAGATAATCGCCTACCTGCTCAAACCTGCCCGCGCGCATGACGACCGTTTTGTCCGCCAGCGACACTGCCTCGACCTGATCGTGTGTCACATACAGGCTGGTTACGGGGAACTCGTGCAGGAGCCGCTTCAGTTCAACTCGCGCCTGCGTGCGCAGTTTCGCGTCCAGGTTTGAGAAGGGCTCATCGAACAGAAACACGCGCGGGTCGCGCGCCAGGGCCCGCGCAATGCCGACGCGCTGGCGTTCGCCGCCGGAAAGCTGCCCTGGTCGCCGATCCAGTAACTTCTCCAGCCCGATGCCCGTAATCTGGCTGATGCGCGCAACGCGCTCCGGCACTTCAGCCTCGCGCTTACGCAGCGACAGAAAGAAGCCAATGTTGCCACCCGCTGACCAATGCGGGATAAGTGCACCTTCCTGGAACACCATGCCGATGCCGCGATTCTCTGGCGGTATCTGGCGCACATCCACATCGTCGTACAGCACCCGCCCGCCATCGGGTTCGATCAACCCGGCGACCAGCCGCAGCAGCGTCGATTTACCGCAGCCTGACGGACCCAGAAAAGCAACAACTGAGCCGGATGAAATCTTGAGCGAAACGTTATCAATAATCGGCACAGTGCGCACCTTCGTGCCATCGAGTTGATCCACCGATTTGCGAAGATGATCCAGACTAATCACAGTCATAATCCGCAACTCCTAAAACCATAATTCTTCAACGAAACTTAACATTACTTGCATCGACAATTGCGGGCACCATTGTTACAGTGCGGAATATTCTCATACAAGACAGACGATAGTGTATCGCTTTATGCGTCAACCGCTTGTATCTCCTGAGTCACGGACTGCCGCCAGTACACGCAACCTCTGGGTGCGCTATTTGTTCGCCTTTGTGTTTATTGCCGCGCTCATCATTATCGGTCAAATATTGCTTCAAGCAGCACAGGAACGCCTGTCCAGCATTTTCGAGACGGTCAATGTCGCTGGACGTGCGAACACCTACAGCCAACGCCTGAGCAAGGCAGCCGTGATGATTGAATTTGCGCAGACGCCAGATGAGCTGTACAGCGGTTATGCCGAAATCGAAACTGCTATTCAAACCTGGCAGGCGATGAATGAACGGCTCATCAATGGATTGGATGACATCACGCTGCCAGCGGAACAGCTCAGCATCATACGGCGCAGCTTTGACGAAATAGCGCCCTCTATTGCAGCGATGGACAGCGCGGCACAATGTATGCGCGCCTGGGCAGTCGAGGGGCGTTCGCTGGAACGCGCCCGCTGTCCGCTTTCGATGACGGAGTATCGCGAAATCATCTCGACCAACGAGCGTGAGTATCTGCGGTTGATGGACTTGATCCAGTTCCAGTACACGCGCGGTGCAGAAGCAGACTACGCACAAATCCGCAACGCACAGAACATCATCTCAGCTATCATTCTGACTGTACTCATCCTGGTCTCGCTCTTCATCATCCGCCCGGCAGTGTCGCGCATAGGCAACATCATCAAACGCCTGACCAAAGCGGAGAGCGAACTGCGCAGTGTCAATGAAATGCTGGAAGCGCGGGTACGCGAACGCACAATGGCGTTGGAACACGCTAATGTGCAGCTTGCCGCCGCTAACGACGATATTCTCAACTTCACCAGCATCGTGTCTCACGACCTGCGCAGTCCCATCGTCAGTGCGCGCGGTTTCCTGAAAGAGATCACGCTCGACCTGCGCACGATCAAGCCCGCGATTAACGTTCATGAACTGACGCCGAACGCCAAAGAGATTCGCTACGCGCTCGATTACGGCATTCCGGAGTCACTCGAGTCGCTGGATATGGCGGTTTCGCAGATGGAGCGCCTGACCAAAGGCGTGCTGCGCATCAACCGCGACAAGAAGCGCGAATATGCCATGACCGTGATTGATACCCATGAGATGGTCGGTTCAATCCTGACCAGCCTGATGCTGCCCCTGCGCGAGAAAGACGCGACCGCGCGCGTGATTGCGCGCCTGCCGTATGTCACAACCGACTCGCTGGCGCTGGAGCAGATTTTCACCAACATCATTAGCAACGCCATCAAATATCTCGACCCAACGCGCAAAGGGCTGATCTTCATCTCCTCCGAAAGCAACGACCAGCGCACAATCTTCCACATTCGCGATAACGGGCGTGGCATCCGCGAGCAGGACTACGAAAAAGTCTTCAAACCGTTCCGCCGCGCGGGGGACAATCGCAATATTGATGGTGAGGGTCTGGGCTTGTACGGCATCCGCACTATCATTTTGAGGCTCGGCGGCGACATCTGGTTCACCAGCAAAGTCGGCGTCGGTTCGACATTTAGCTTCTCTTTACCCACCCAGCCCGCGCACGAACCTAAGGACGCCGAACGTGATCTCACACAAGAAGCAGCTACGAGTGCTGCTGGTTGAAGACGAAGTTCCGCACCAACGTCTGTTCGCCCGCAGCCTGTCAAGATCCCGTATGGATGGCGAAGTCGTGTGCGTGGACGATGGGCAACTCGCGCTGGATTATCTCAACGCCTACGCCGATAGCGGCGATAACACGCCGTTGATCGTCATTCTCGACCTCAACATCCCGATCCGCGATGGCATTGAGGTCTTGGGCGAAATCCGCAAACATCCACGCCTGTACAACCTGCCCGTCATCATCATGTCTACGTCCGACGAAACCGTCGAGATCAACGCCTGTCGTCAACTCGGCGTGCTGGCGTATCTGGTCAAGCCAGTCGAGTTTGAGCGCATTGAAACGCTGGTCGAAAGCGTACTCAAGCGTGGGGAAGCGCGCTAACTGCACTTGCACAACGTCAGCACTGGCACTAGGATTCGCTGCGTTTTATCCAGTCGGACGAAAGAAGACAGGCGATGATGCAGCTCATCGATTTACGCAGCGACACCGTCAGCATCCCCACCCCTGCCATGCGCGAGGCGATGGCAAACGCGCCCGTCGGCGATGATGTGTATGGCGAAGACCCAACCGTGAACGAGTTGCAGGCAGAAGCAGCCGCCATGCTTGGCAAAGAAGCGGGCTTGTTCGTCCCCAGCGGCACGATGGGCAATTTGGCAAGCGTGCTGGCGCACTGCGCACGTGGCGACGAGTTCATCGTCGGCAAAGAGGCGCACATCTTCCGTTACGAAGCGGGCAGCGCGGCGATGTACGGCGGGCTCCAGCCAAATACCCTGCCCGTGCAGCCGGATGGCACACTTGACCTTGATGACATTCGGGCGGCGATACGCGGCAATAACGTTCACTTCCCACCCACTCGCTTGATCTGCCTGGAAAACACGCAAGGCACGATACACGGACAGCCGCTGCCCGTTGACTATGTAGCACAGGTCGGCGCGATTGCGCGCGAACACAACTTGCGGTTGCATGTTGATGGTGCGCGGCTGTTCAACGCTGCCACCGCGCTCGGCGTCCATGCGCGTGATCTTGTTGCAGATGCGGACAGCGCGAGTGTCTGCCTGTCCAAAGGGTTGTGCGCACCTGTCGGTTCGGTCATTGTCGGCAGCAAGGCGTTCATCGAACACGCACATCGCATCCGCAAGTCGCTTGGCGGCGGAATGCGGCAGGCGGGGATTCTGGCGGCGGCAGGCTTGATCGCGCTGCGCGAGATGACGCAGCGGCTGCACGAAGACCACGCCACCGCGCGACAGTTCGCGGAAGACATCGCGACGCTGCCATACATCCAGGTTGATCTCAGCCGCGTCAGGACGAACATGGTTTATTTCAACCTGAGCGCTGATGCACCCTACAGCCTGGATGAACTCTCCGCACGGCTGAAAACGGACTATGATATTCTGATGCGCCCATATGACCAGCGCGAGCGCAAGTTCCGTGTCGTCACGCATTACTGGATCACGCCGGAACATATCGAGCGGACGATTGCGGCGCTGCGGGCGCTGCTCCTCCCGACGGCGCAGCGCGAACGGCTGGCGGCGGACTAGCCATGTACACGCCACCCCAACGCGACAACGAGCGTGTCATCCCAGAACCGCCTGTCGAAATCGAGGATTCATCCGAAAGCGAGGCAGGGCAAGAACGTGTGCGCTATCGCGCCAGCAACAATGACGCCACGTTCGGCTATCTGATTGTGCTGGCGCTGGCGGTTGGGTTGACGCCGATCCTGCCCGCCAACGCCGACATGCGCTATACCCTCGTCTGGGGGGTAATGGCGGGCTTCGGCGTGCTGGCGTGGCTGTTCGGCAGTCTGACGCGCATCGGCGAAGAAGAGGTCGAAAGCGTGGCGTGGGGTGTCATCTTCGGCTTGATTATCGGCGCACCGCTGCTGCTGGTCGGGGGCGAAACACTCGCCAACGCGGTCGAGCGGCTGTTCCGGCAGGGCACTGCGCCCAACGCCCCCCTGCTCTCGCCTGGCGTCGTGCTGGCGTATGTTGTGTTCGTCATGCCGACTGCGGAAACGCTCTTCTTTCGCGGCGTACTGCAAGAAACACGCGCTTTCTGGCTGGTCAGCATCCTCAGCACGGTCTGGTCGCTGGTGCTGTTCGCGCCGCTGCTTGATCTGCTCAATTTCCCCGGCGTGGCGATCCTGATCGGCGTGGCGCTGGTGCTGATGAACCTGATGTACAGCTATGTGCGCGACCGTAACGGGCTGGCGGCGGCGTGGCTGTGCCAGATCACGGTCAACCTCCTCGTGCTGTTCGTGCCGTTCATTACGGGGTAGCTACTCACGCCAGTCAAACGGGTCTTCGTCCTCCAGCCCAAGCACCCCGCTCATGAGGATCGCGCCTTCGTTCGCCTGTGGCAGACGGCTGAGATAGCGCTCGGTCACGGCGACGTTGCTATGGCGCAGCAGCCGGCTGATCTTCTCAATTGGCACGCCGCTTTCCTGCAACGCGCCCGCCACCGAGCGCCGCAAATCGTGCGGGGCAACATGCCCGATGCCCGCTGCCTGTGCTGCATCGCCGACCATCCACCAGATGCCCTCGGTCGTCAGTCCCCATTTGCTGATGCGCCCACCTTTCCAGATGCGCCGAATCAACGGCGTTTCCGGCGCGGCTTTGGCATTGTTATTGACCATCGCTCTGCGCCAGCTATCGAGCGCATTCAATACGGGCTTGGGAATATCGATCATCGCCGACTTGCGCCCCTTGCCATGAACACGCATGACGGCGCGGTTGTTCTGGATTGACAGATCGCCCCAGCGCGCAATTGACAGTTCTTCGCGGCGCAGTGCCATCGTACACAGCATCGTTGCCACGACCTGGTTACGCAGCCGCATGTTATCGCTGGTGGCGATGTCGCGCGCTGAAGCCATCAGCAGCCGCAGCTCGTCAATCGACAGCCAGCGACCGGGGCGCTGCCCATCCTCCGCTTTTGGCGGGCGTACATTGCTGATGCCCGCGCTGATGTAATCGGGCAGCAGTTCCGCCTCTGCCAGCAACGCCGCCAGCGTCACGACTGACGACCGCGCCTGATTCACGCCTTCTTTGCCATGTCCCTCGCCCACCAGCCCGCCCAGCCACGCGCGCAACTGTTGGGCGCTCATCGTCTCCAGCAGCGACTTCAGCGGCAGCGCACTCATGTGCTGCTCTCGCGTCATCGACTTCGGGCGTTCGAGGTTCGCCATGTCCGACAGGTAGCGCTCGATCCAACGGTAGTAAGCGCGCTGGCTGTGGCGACTGCTGGCACGACCGGGCAGCACCGCGACAAGATCGAAAAACGGCGTATCCGCCTGAACAAGGTCGCGCTTCATCGGGCGACGCGGGATGATTTTGCTCATGTGTGCGATTATACGCGGCGGACATCACCTCGCCAAGCGCGCTGCTGCTGCCTATAATTGCGCCCATTGTCGATCACTCACATCTGGAAACAACATGACCCAACCGTTGACGTTTCAACAAATCATCATGAAGCTGCATGAGTTCTGGGCGGCGCAGGGCTGCGTCCTCTGGCAGCCGCATAATGTCCAGGTCGGCGCTGGCACGGGCAACCCATCTACCCTGCTGCGCGTGCTGGGACCGGAACCCTGGCGCGTCGCCTATGTCGAGCCGAGCGTGCGTCCGGACGATGGACGTTACGGCGAAAACCCGAACCGCATGCAGTACTACTACCAGTATCAGGTCATCCTTAAGCCTGACCCTGGCAATCCGCAGGAACTGTATCTGCAATCGTTGGAAGCGCTCGGCATTAACCCGCGCGAACACGACATCCGCTTTGTCGAAGACAACTGGGAAAGCCCGGCATTGGGCGCATGGGGACTGGGCTGGGAAGTCTGGCTCGACGGGCAGGAGATCACGCAGTTCACCTACTTCCAGCAGGCGGGTGGCATCGAACTCAACCCGACCTCAGTCGAAATCACCTATGGGCTGGAACGCATCGCGCTGCCGCTGCAAGGCAAAAACGCTGTCTGGAAGATCGACTGGATGGACAACGGCTTGCTCTATGGCGACATCCTGTTTCGTTCTGAAGTCGAACATTGCAAGTACTACTTCGAAATCGCAGATGTCGAAGGATTGAAGCAGACCTACGATGTCTATGAGCGCGAGAGCAAACGCGCGCTGGAAGCCGGTCTGGTTGCGCCTGCCTACGATTACGTGCTGAAGTGCAGCCACCTGTTCAACGTGCTGGACACGCGCGGCGCGATTGGCGTGACCGAGCGCGCCAGCTACTTCCGCCGGATGCGCGACATGACGCGGCGGGTGGCGAAGGTCTTCGCCGAGCAGCGCCAGCAGATGGAATATCCGCTGGAGAAACTCAATGTCGCCTGGAGTGCACCAGCACCTGTCGCCAACGAAGACACGCTGACGCACATCAGCACACCGTCTGACCTGCTTTTCGAGATCGGCGTGGAAGAACTGCCCGCCGACGATGTGAAGCTGGCGCAGGAACAGCTTGAAGCCATCGCCGCCACGCTGCTCGACGACCTGCGCCTCGATCACGGTGCGGTCAATGTCTATGCCACGCCGCGCCGCCTCGTCATCACGGCGGAGCAGGTCGCGCCGCGCCAGCACGATGTCGAACGTGTCGAGCGCGGACCGTCGGCACAGGTGGCGTTTGGTGCAGATGGCAAACCGACGAAAGCGGCGGAAGGCTTCGCGCGCGGCAAGGGCGTGGCTGTCGAAGATTTGCGCATCGAAGACATGGACGGTGGTCGTTATGTCGTCGCAACGGTCAAGGAGACCGGGCGCAGCGCGGCACAGGTGCTAGCAGAAAAGCTGCCGCAGATCATTGCGAGCATCAAATTTGGCAAGACGATGCGCTGGAACAGCAGTGGTGTCGCCTTCTCGCGCCCTATCCGCTGGATCGTCGCGCTGCTTGGCGAGGCGGTCATCCCATTCAGCTATGCCGACGTGCAAAGCGGGCGCGTCACGCGCGGCTTGCGTCCTTATGGCTCGCCGGAATTCCGCGTCTTCAGTCTCAAAGAATACGAGCGCATCCTGAGTGAGCAGCACATCCTGATCGACTACGCCGCGCGCCGTCAGCGCATCGCGATACAGGTCAACGCACTGGCAACACAGGTCGGCGGGCGCGCGCTGGAAGACGAAGGCTTGCTGGACGAAGTGACCAACCTCGTCGAAGCGCCGACGTCGCTGCGCGGCGACTTTGAACCGGAGTATCTGAAACTGCCACGCGAAGTGCTGGTCACGGTCATGCGCAACAAGCAGCGCTACTTTGCCATAGAAGACGCAGCGGGCAACCTGCTGCCCTACTTCATCACCGTGCGTAATGGCGACGAACAGCATCTTGAACTCGTGGAAGACGGCAACGAGCAGGTCTTGCGCGCTCGCTTCAGCGATGCCAATTACTTCTTCTCGCAGGATACACAGAAAAAGCTCGATGACTTCCTGCCCCGACTCGGCACGCTGACGTTCCAGGAAAAGCTCGGCTCAATGCTGGACAAGAATAACCGCATCGCCGGTCTGGTCGAGCCCTTCGGCGCGCTGCTCGGCAGTGACGCAGCCGCCATCAGCACTGCCACCACCGCCGCGCGCGTGCTAAAGGCAGACCTGGCGACGCAGATGGTCGTCGAGATGACCTCGCTGCAAGGCACCATGGGACGGGACTACGCCCTGCGCAGTGGCTATCCGCCCGCCGTTGCAGACGCGATTGCCGAACACTGGCTGCCGCGCGGCGCGGGCGACAAACTCCCCGCCAGCAAACCGGGCGTCATCGTAGCGCTGCTCGACCGCCTCGATAGTCTGGTCGGGCTATTCGCCGCCGGATTAGCGCCGCAATCAACCACCGACCCGTATGGCTTACGCCGCGCGGCACTGGGCATCATCCAAATCCTGATCGACCAGAAAATTGAACTCAATCTTGCCGATGCGGTCGGTCTCGTAGCAGGCGCGCAGCCCATCACCGTTGATGCTGCTGCGCAGGCGCAGGTGCTGGACTTCATCGCCGGGCGGCTGCGCGCCTGGCTGGAAGAGCAGGACTGGGCGCGCGATGTTATCGCGGCGGTGCTGGCGCAGCAGGCGCATAACCCGTACCGCGCGCTCGAAGGCATCCGCCAGTTGAGCGCCTGGGTCCAGCGTGAAGACTGGCAGGCAACGCTCGAAAGCTTTGCCCGCTGCGTCCGCATCACGCGCGGCGAAACGACGCGCCATGTCATCGAGACGGCGCGGCTGACGGAGCCGAGTGAAATCCGGTTGTATCAGGCATATCAACAGGCGTTCGCGCAGATGGGGGATGATGCCAGCGTGGATGCGTTTCTGAATGCCTTCCAGCCGATGCTGCCCGCCGTTACGCACTTCTTCGACAGTGTGCTCGTCAACTCGGAAGACCCGGCGGTTCGCAGCACGCGCCTGGGCTTGCTGCAATCGATCAGCGCCATGCAGAACGGGCGCGCCGATTTAAGCCAGTTGGTCGGGTTTTGAGTGAATCACAGATGGGATGGCTTTTGCTGTCCCATCCATCCCGCTCTTCGATAAATACTTAACATGATTTTCGCAGACAATTCATAAGAAATTCATGTTTTTCATGGACTGGGCAGAACTTTTTCCTGTATACTGCGAACATAGCCTAATTTTCATGGCGTCATATTTGGAGCTATCATCATGATCTACAGTCCGCGTGAAGAAGGTCAGGGCCTCGTTGAATACGCCCTCATCCTTGTCCTGGTGGCGGTCGTCGTTATCGTCATTCTAGCACTCATTGGCCCCGCGATCGGGAACATTTTCTCCAACATCGTTCGCCGTCTCTAATCCATTTATCACAATCTGGTTATCATTAACGAAAAGTGGCAGTAAATCTGCCACTTTTCGTTTCCTAAGCGCGACGGCGTTCCACACGCGTCAACTCCTGACGCACGTAGGGCAGGAGCAGGTTGAGTTCGTTTGGCAGCGTATCGACATAGGTCATGATCAGGATTTCGCGAGCACGCGTCATCGCCGTAAACACACGGCGGCGCATCTCACTCACAAAAGACGCATCTGTCAGGCTGCTGTCCTGCTCGAACAGCGATTGCAACTGCGGAATAATGACGACAGTGAACTCCAGCCCCTTCATCTCGTTGAATGATTTAACGTACACACCCTCTTTGCGCAGGTACGACCAGCGCCGAACAATCCAGGGGCGATGACACAGCACTGCAATCGAGTCTGCTGAAATGCCGGATGAGATAAACTGACGCACATACTGCTCCACCAACCGTGCTTCACGCACCGGGTCCTGGCAGTTGGCGAGCAGCGGCTTGTCGTTAGTACGCAGCGGGTATGACTCCATATCGGGCTTGGGAATGTCGTTCGAGCGCGCCAGCGTTTCATCCGCATAGACCAGGCTGAACGCCGCCTGCGCAATCTGTCGTGTGTTGCGGAACGGCACGCGCAGCGTGCGCGCATGACCGACAACATCTACCCCACGCCGCCGCCACGAGAAGGCGCGAAACAGACTCTGCGTCGGATCATCGCACAGGAACAGGTTGCCGCCCGGCTTGATCAGCCGCTTGACCAGCGTGATCCATGACGGCGCAAAGTCCTGCGCCTCATCGATCAGCACGTTATCGTAGGCACGGTAGAGCGCGTGGGTATGTGACAGCGCATTGATTGACATCGACACCAGATCGGACTGATCAACCCATTCACCGCGTCGGCACGCCTCGACATACTGGTCGAACAGCACATTGATGATTGAGCGCTTGCCCTTGCTCAACGAGCGTACGCGCCCCTCGCGATCCACGATCATGTACTTTTCGCCGTTATAGAGGTTCATCTCTTTGCGCCAGGCGATTTCTTCTGCCGCAAAGTCCGCTGTGAAGCCGTTCTGCTGCATCAGGCGCGCGGTGTTCGGGTTCTGCTCCAACCACACCTGCGGATCAATCGGTGGACACCAGCGGTCACCGAGGATGTGCGCACACAGATCATCGAAGGCGAAGATCTCGATCTGCGGCGCGTTTGGGATGCGCCGCTGCAAGTCCTCCACGAGATCGCGGTTGTACGCCAGCACCATCAGCCGCTGATCGGAGTGTGTTTCCGCAAGGTGCTGCGCCCGCCGCGCGAGCACCAGGGATTTGCCGCTGCCCGCCACGCCGCGCACCAGCCGCACGTTGTAGTTGTCCGCCGCTTCGACGGCTTCTTGCGGCAGGTTCTCTAAAACTTCCTTCAGTTCTTCTGCCTTGTTCTTGATGGCTGGCTCGCGGATCAGCCTCGCCTGCTCGCTCGTTAGTGTCCCAACATCCATTCCGGCGGCATCGCGCATAACGAGCGTCGGGTCCAGCACACCCCGCATGATGTGGATAATTTCCTCATCCAGCGCCGCGCTCACGTCGCCTGCCGCCGCCAGATTGCGCACGAGCCGTTCAAAGCGCACCGGATTGAGTTCCTGGCGCGTCAGGATACGCTCATGCTCCCATAAGCCAACGCTCTGCCATTTCTCAATATCGTTGCGATCCAGATTGGGCAGCGCAGCGGCATACGAACAGGGAAAGCGCATATCGGCACGTTTGTGATTGCTGTACATCGCCAGATAGCGGTCTTTAGCGCGTTCACCCAGACAGCGCGCATATTCACGCGCCAGATTAAGCGGGTAGACTTCCGTACTGAAACTACCGTCCGGGTGCTGCACCTGCACGCTGTTGGTCGTCACCTTGGTGATCGTAGACCAGGTGCGCAGTTCCAGCACGAGCGCGCCAAACATCGGACTGAGGATGACGAAGTGGGGTGTCCCGAACGAGGTGGTGCAGTTCAGCAGCGGTGGATGCGCAAACCAGCTATACATATCCGATGGCAGCCCATGAAGCAAACGCGCTACGAAATTTTCGCCGTGGAGGGTCATAGAACTTACCTCACAAACTGCTCACCTTGTAACAAAAGCATAACCGGATTTCATTTGCTGTGGAGCCATGATCACACAATTACTATGAAGTCTTAGAGGTGCGTTAACGTTCGCGCTATATCGCAGGGGCTGTATAATCTCACGTTCACGTGGCGGCTGGACCGCACAGGGGGAATGATGCGCATCGTCGTTTATGAAGGCTACACCGTTACCGATGCCAAAACGCTGGAATGGGAGCGCTGGTTCGGCAGCGATCAATATGTCGTCTGGGTCGATATGATGGGTCCTACGCATGAAGACCAGCGCGTGATGAAAGAGTTATTCCGCTTTCACCCACTGGCGATTGAGCAGGTGCTTGACCACAAACAGCGCCCGAAAGTCGAAGAATACGCTGAACATCTGTTTGCGATCATGAATTCTGTGCGCATGGATAGCTTCGATGTCTATTTTCAGGAACTCGATATATTCGTCAAACAAAATGTCATCGTCACGGTTCACCGTTTGCCTGAACCCAATATCGAAGCGATCCGTCATCGAGTGAATGAGACGTGCGCGCTCAAAGGGGTGACGGTCGGCTTCCTGCTCTACAGCATCGTGCAGGTGGTGGTCGATTCATACTTCCCGGTGCTGGATAAAGTCGAGAAGAATCTCGAACGGCTGGAAGACGACATCATCGAACGACCGACGCAGGACAAGCTGGCACAGTTATTCCATCTCAAGCGCGATGTCGCGGAGATTTACCGGATTTCCGCCCAGCAGCGCGATATGTTCAGTCTGCTCATGCGCGAAGAATCGCCCTATATCAACCAGACGACGCTGCGCTACTACCTGCGCGATGTCTACGATCACCTCCTGCGCATTTACGACAGCGCCAATTCGATTCGCGATAATGTCGCGACGGCGGTAGACCTGTTCTTCTCAGCACAGTCACAGCAGTTGAACCAGTACATCAACCGTCTGACGTTGATCACCATCGCGACAGGTATTCTGGCGGTCATCACCGGCTTCTTTGGTATGAACTTCGAGGTCATGTGGCCGCTGTCGATGGACAACCCGGCAGGCGTCTATTTCGTCGTCGCCTCGATTGTCATCGTCATCGCTGTGCTGTGGATCATCCTCGAACGTCAGCGCCGTCAATAGCCCCTATGTACGCTGCGCAGAATTGCACGTACAGGCGGACGACCCTATAATGCAATGACGTATTGGGGGAAACAGACATGTCCGTCGTTGATGAAATCAAGTCCAGACTGGACATCGTGCAGTACATCGAACGCACGACGCCGCTGAAGCGCGCCGGGCGTGTCTATAAGGCGTGCTGCCCCTTCCACAGCGAACGCACCCCCAGCTTCACGGTTGACCCAGCGCGGCAGACATGGCGCTGCTTCGGCGCGTGCAGCACGGGCGGCGATGTCTTCACGTTCGCCATGAAGCAAAACGGCTGGACGTTCAGCGAAGCGCTGCAAGAATTGGGCAAGCTGACGGGCGTGGAAGTCACACCGCGTTCGCCAGAGCAGCAGGCGCGCGACGCCCAGTCCGACCGACTGCGCGGCTTAATGAAAGCGGCAGCCGAGTTCTATCACGACCGTCTGCTGGACGCGGACGACGCCGACTCCGCCAGAACGCTTGACTATGTCCGCAGTAAACGCGGCCTGACCGACGACACCATCGAGCGCTTCATGATCGGCTATGCGCCGAACGACTGGCGCACCGTGACCGACCTGTACATCGCGCTCGGCTACACGGAAGACGATCTCGTCACGGTCGGGCTGGCGATCCGCAATGATAACGGGCGCGTCTATGACCGTTTCCGTAATCGCCTGATGATTCCGATCCGTGACGAACGCGGGCGCGTCGTCGGCTTTGGGGCACGGGCGCTGGCAGCAGAAGACAATCCCAAATATCTCAATTCGCCGCAAACGCCGCTGTTCGACAAGAGCAAGCTACTGTTCGCGCTCGATCTGGCGGGCAACGCTATCCGTCAGAACGAGACCGTCGTCATCGTTGAAGGCTATCTCGACGCGATTCAGGCACATCAGGCAGGCTATCACAACGTCGTCGCACAAATGGGAACCGCGCTGACCGAGACGCAGCTCAAACTGGTCGCGCCGCGCTGGGCAAACAAGATTATTCTGGCGCTGGACTCAGATGCAGCCGGACAGAGCGCCACCCGCCGCAGCCTCGAAGTCGCGCGGCAAACGCTTCAAGCCGATTATGGCGGGCGACTCTCGGTCGATATTCGTATCCTGACGGTGCCGGACGCCAAAGACCCGGACGACCTGATCCGCGAGCATCCGCAGGCATGGCAGGGTCTTATCGACAATGTCGAACCTGTCGCCGATTATGTGATTGGGATGGAAGTCGCGGAACTCTCTTCTAAGGCATCGCTGCAAGAACGGGAAGCGGTCGCCCGCCGTCTGCTGCCGATCCTGAATGCATCTGAGAGCAATCTGTATAAGAAGGATAATCTGCAAAAGCTGGCGATGAAGCTGCGCATCCCGGAGCGCGACCTGCTGGCATGGGCAAATGACCAGGACGTGATCGCACGCCTGAAAGCGCCGCGCCCCGCCGCCCCACTAACGCAACCGCCACAGCCTGCATCGGCGGTGCCGCCTGCGATGGACACATTTGGTGAGCCGCCGCCATTGGATATGGATGTTTGGAGCGATCCCGACGGAGACGCGCCGCTGACCATCCTCGCGCCCGTCACACCCCAGCGCCGCGCCGATGCCGCGCTCGAACGCGACTGCCTGCGCGCCTTGTTGCAGCAGCCGGACGTGATCTACCAGATTAATCGCCAGTTCCGTGAGATGGCGAATGGTAATGCTGATCTGCTGGCGGGACCACTTAACGATCTGCATCTCGATGATTTCGTCCACAGCGAGTACCGGGCGCTGGCGAGCGTTTACAGCGAGGCGCTCGAACAGGACGAACTTGAAGTCATTGACTACATGCGCCGCCATCTTGAAGCGGACTTGCTGCGCGAGATGGAAGCGATCATGGCGGGTGATCTGGCACACCTGCGCCCGCTGCTGCGGCACGGCTTGTCCGCAGATCTGGAGTCGGTGATGCTGCTGGCGCAGCGCACCCGCGCCCCGATTGACCCGGTGCTGGATGCCACGCACAAAGCGCTGCGGCTGCGCAGCCAGCGTTTACAACGTGAACGGCAAGAGGTATTGTTCTTGCAGCTGGACGGGCAAGAGCAAGACGCGAGCACAGACGCAACCTATCACACCTACATCCGGCTCTCGGCACAGGCGCAGCGGTTGATCGATACCGCCTTGCGCGAACAGAGCAGGACATTACAATAAACTATCGACACCATCGCCAGCATCACGTATGACGTGATAAACATAGCATAAACCCTAAACCTGCCACTTTTTGAGATGGGACGTATGGCGAACAAACGTAGCAAACCCAACCAGGACATCCGCACATCGGATGAATTTCCGAAAGTCAATATCGATGACGCCGCCGATCAGGAAGTGGAAGAGATCGAAGACGATTTCGATGACTTCGACGACTCGTTGGCGCTGCGTGAAGACGACCCGATTGAACTGCCGCTGGACGACGAACTGGAAGAACTGGACGAGGAAGCGCTGCTGGAAAGCACGCGCCTGGATACGTTCGCGCTGGCAGATGACCCGGTGCGCATGTATCTCAAGGAAATCGGTCAGGTTCCACTGCTGGACTCGAACCGCGAAACGTGGCTCAGTACACAGATTGCCGCTGAGCAGTTGTTGCAGCGTTTGATCGACATGTTATGCGCGCAGCCGCGCCCGGCGAACAAGGCGCTGCCCGATACGATAGAGATTACGGAGGCGGCATATGCCCATTTCAAGCAGGCATGGGAAAAAGTGCTTGCGCTCGCGCCGCTGTTCAAGATCAACCCGCCCGACCTCAAACTGATCATTAGCGAGCTTCAGCACGTCATTGACGAGTGGGATGTCAGCGGCACCTCCTACATCCGCGAATACTTGCGCCAAAAAGACTGGGGGCGCGATGAAAAATGGAACGAACTGGCAAATCAGTTGTTCGAATCGTTCCACGCGCTCTACCTGATCCCGCTCGGCGAACTGGTGCAAATCCGCAAATACTACGACGCGAACAAAGTGCTGCCATCACAGGACATGTTCAACGGCTGGCTGGCAGAAGACGATCTTGGCATTGAAGATCTGCCGGATAAACACATCACCATCGAAAACAAGTCGGAGCTTGCCGCCGAGTCACTGACGCGCGCTAACCTGCGTCTGGTTGTCAGCGTCGCCAAGCGTTATATGGGACGCGGCATCAACTTCCTCGACTTGATTCAGGAAGGGAATATCGGCTTGCTGCGCGCGGTCGCCAAGTTCGACCATACCAAAGGCTTCAAGTTCAGCACCTATGCGACGTGGTGGATTCGTCAGGCGATTAGCCGCGCCATCGCAGACCAGGCGCGCACTATCCGTATCCCGGTGCATATGGTCGAAACGATCAACCGCCTGATGCGGGTGCAGCGCACACTGACGCAGGAACTGGGCGCGGAGCCAAGTGCAGAACAAATCGCGCTGGAGATGGACTTCCTGACGCGCGACGAAACCGACGCCATCCGCCTGATTCGTCGTGACGGGGCGCGCATGGACGCAGGGTTGGCGCGCAAGCTGCGCCGTGCCGCGCAGAAAGTGCGCAAGATCATGCGCCTGTCGCAAGAGCCCATGAGCCTGGAAATGCCAATTGGGCAGGAAGACAACAGTCTGCTCGGCGACTTCATCGAAGACGACAAGGTGATGGGACCGGTGGATGCCGCCAGCCGCCAACTGCTGAAAGAACAGATTCGCTCGGCGCTGGGCGTATTGAGCGAACGCGAGCGCGAGGTGCTAGAGATGCGCTTCGGGCTGGCGGACGGGCAGGATCACACGCTGGAAGAAGTGGGCAAGCACTTTGGCGTCACGCGCGAGCGCATCCGCCAGATCGAAGCGAAGGCACTGCGCAAGCTGCGCCACCCCACCCGCAGCCGTCAACTGCGGGACTATCTGGAGATGTAGGGTAGAGATAACGCTATGCCGCTAAGAAAGACCATCGCCATTGTCGAAGCGCCGACCAACCTGGGGCTGATGCCGCAGACTCCCGGCGTACTGCCCGGCACAATCCATGCGCCGGACGCCTTCCGTGAGGCGGGGCTAGGGACAAAGCTGCGCGCCATGCTCTACACGCGCATCCCCGCCCCCGCCTATCACCCGAAGACGGAGGCGTTGATCGGCATTCGCAATGCGACTCCGATGGCGGGCTACAGCAAACGTCTCGGTGAAGCGGTCGAAAAAGTCGTCCGTCGCGATCAGTTTGCGCTCGTCGTCGGTGGTGATTGCAGCATCCTGCTCGGCTCACTCATCGGGCTGCGCAAAATCGGGCGCTTCGGGCTGGTCTTCATTGATGGACATACCGACTTCCATACGCCCGAGACCTCGCGCAGCGCCGGGGCAGCCGGCATGGACCTGGCGCTGGCGACCGGACGCGGACCCGACCTGCTGACCAACATCAATAATCTTAGACCCTATGTACGCGATAGCGATGTCTTCCTGATCGGCAACCGGGACATCACCAGCCCGGAAAAGTACCCCGCTCGCGCCATCTTCGACTCGAAAGTCAACCTGTTCACGCTCGACAAGCTGCGCGAATGGACGATTGACAGCGTAGCGCGCACCGCCATTCAACGCTTCGAGGAAAGCGCGGTTGCTGGCTTCTTCGTTCATCTCGATGTCGATGTGCTGGACAGCACGCTCATGCCCGCCGTTGATTCGCCGATGCCCGGCGGCATGAACTACCAAGAGCTTGCCCGACTGCTGCGCCGCTTTATTGACTCGGATATGATCGTCGGGATGGAGATTACGATTTACGACCCGACCAAAGACCCTGACCGCCGCTACCTGACTGCCTTCCTCGACGCTCTGATGATTGCATTCGCGGTGGTCAATGGCTAGGGAACTGCAATACTGCCCCGTCTGCGGGCACACGCTGGAATGGCGCGAAGAAGGCGGTCGCCAGCGCCAGGCATGCCCCAACTGCGGCTATGTCCATTACGTCAACCCTATCCCCGCAGTTGGCATCATCATCGAGCATGAAGGCGGGGTCGTCTTGATCAAACGTGCACACCCGCCGCACAAAGACGAATGGACACTGCCAAGCGGCTTCATCGAGGCTGACGAAAGCGCCGAAGACGGCGCGATCCGCGAGGCAGAAGAAGAGACTGGACTTAAGGTCGATATCATCGAATTGGCGGGGATCAATTCGTTCCCGGAAGGACCGCCCATCAGCGGCATCATGATCTTCTACCGAGCGCGTCCGGTTGGTGGCGAATTGCGGGCGGGCGATGATGCCAGCGACGCGCGCGTGTTCCCGCTGGCGGACATGCCCACCCTCCCCTTCCGCACGCACCGCGAGGCGATGGCGCAGTACTTGCGCGACCGCAGCCGTGAGAACGGAATGGGCGACCAGGAAACGACAGTGCAAGACGAAGAGGGCGAAGACTTTGTCATCCGCCCGGCAGACGCCGACGATACCAACGAACTGATGGCGCTGCTGCATCTCATCCCCGCCAACCGCGACCTGCCGCGTGACCAGTGGCGTGATATTTATCTGCGCTTCCGCGAGGCAAACGGCGTGGAAGTCTTTGTCGCCGTCGCTCAGCAGCAGCCGCCGATTCTGATCGGCTTCATCGCGCTCTCGATTGTGCGCGGACTGACCGAAGGGCGCGGATTCATCAACGATATGGCGGTACTGCCGACGTACCAACGGCGCGGGGTCGGCGCGGCGCTGCTTGCCGCTGTCCTGCGGCGCGCGGATCGGCTCAATCTCAACTATGTTATGGTCAACACCGACCGCGCCAACGAACGCGCCCGCGCCTTTTATAGTGCATCTGGCTTCAACGAAAGCGCTGTTCTGCAACTGCGCGTGCGTTGATAAGTGTTCGAGCAAGGGGTTTAAGCCCCTTGCTCAAGCGCCTTGTTCCATCTAAACGCTCTCATCTATCTCTTAACCTTACAATCGTGCGCCTGCGTCATGATAATGATAGTGTTAGTAACAATTGTGCAGCGTACAGAGAGACCGCTTTCATGTTTACGGACCGCACGCAGCTTATCCGTCGCAACCCACCGCAGCTCAGTTACGGCATAGCCGTGGCCGACGTGGATGGTGACGGCAAATTTGAAGCCTTCATAACAGGCTTCGCAGGATTTCCCAACGTCGTTCTCAAGTGGATGGGTGAATCCTTCGTCAACATTGCCCCGCCGCCGCTGGCAGACCCGGCACGCCAGGCGATTGGCGTCGCCGCCTGCGACATTGACAGCGACGGCAGCGAAGAACTGTACATCCTGAACACCGATAGCTTTGCTGGCGCAAAGCGCTTTGCAGACCGACTGTTCGACCGTGTGGACGGGCAGTGGACAGACCTGTTCTCGCTGCCTATCAACCGCAGTGTATTGAATCTGACCGCAGGGCGTTCGGTCGCCTGTGTGGATCGCAACGGCAGCGGGCAGTATGGCTTCTTCATCGCCAACTATGGCGGTCCGATGCGCCTCTATGAACTGGACGAAGATGGCATCCTGCGCGACATGGCGAAGGCTGCGCGCCTTGATTACGTGACGGGCGGGCGCAGCGTGGTTGCGCTGCCGCTGCTCACGCCGCGTATGGATATCTTCGCGGGTAATGAAGGCGGCGCAAACTTCCTCTTCCGAAACGCGGGCGATGGCACCTTTGACGAAATCGCGATTGAGATGGGGCTTGCCGACCCGTTTGAGAACGCGCGCGGCATCTCAGTGCTGGATGGCAATGGCGACGGCTTGTTCGACATCGTAATCGGCAACTGGGAAGGCGCGCACCGCTTGTACTATCAGCAGGTCAACGGACCGTTCCGCAACGCAGCACCGCGCGAGATGGCGATTCCGTCGCGCGTGAGAACTGTCATCGCGGCTGACTTCGATAACGACGGTTACGAAGAAATCTTCTTCAACAACATTGGCGAACCCAATCGTTTGTTCGCACAGCGTGACGGACACTGGGAAGCTATCAGCCCTGGCGAAGCGATGGAACCGAACGGTCTCGGCACAGGCGCCGCAATCGCAGACTTTGACGACGATGGGCGGCTGGAACTCCTGATCGCACACGGCGAGTCCGGAATGCAGCCACTCAGTTACTATCACGCCCCCTACAACGACAACCACTTCCTACGTGTGATGCCGTTGACACAGCATGGCGCACCTGCGCGCGGAGCGATTGTCCGCCTGATAACGCCGGAGCGCACGCAAATCCGCGCGATTGACGCGGGCAGCGGCTACCTGTGCCAGATGGAGCCGGTTGCGCACTTCGGTTTGGGGCAAACGACCACAGTCACGCGCATCGAAGTGCAGTGGCTGGATGGCACGCTGCTTACCTTGGACAACCCGGCAATCGACACGCTGCACGAAATCGCGCATCCAACGGGTTGAAACATTCACCGCAATCCTTCCGGTTTGCATTACAATTGTGCAAGACACAGCACACTGGAAGGCGCGGACGATATGACCACTACTCCCATCACCTGGGCGAACGGCTACTATACACGCGGCACTAGCGAAATCCCCGGCGTCTACAGCGCCAGCTACCGCCTGAACGACCTGATCGCGCAAAACCTGATTGACCCCGATAGCGCCCGCAATTTTTTGATCGAAGCAGGCTTGACTGACTTTGTCTGGGAAGTGACGTGGGCGGATGACAGTGAGACGCAGCCGGAAGTCATCAACGCCCGCTTCTCGGCTGGGCAAGGCTATGTCGTCTTCATTCACGGCTGGACGGGCAACCACAGCATCTGGGAGAGCTTGCCTGCGCTCGTTGCTGCTAATGACCGTCGCCTGATTTCGATCTCGGTTGATCATAACGGCTTCGGGCAATCAGAGTTGATCGACGACACGCCGAGACTTGAAAACTGCAACCCGCCCGCCGCCATGAAGACGATTGAGGCGTGGGTGGACTTGATGTGCCTGCGTAACCAGCCCCAGCCAAAGGTCATCAACTTCGTCGGTCACAGCATGGGCGGCGCGGCGCTGTTCTATCTCGATCCGCTCAAGTGGAAGACGGGCGAAGAAACGCGCTATGCCGTCGCGCCTGCCCTGCTGCTGGAAGACGAACTCAATCAGGTCTTCTTCACCACGCTTGGCATCGGCATCGGTATCGTCAACTTCCTGCCCGTCTTCGAGATTGTCGAACGCGCGCTTAAACCAAGCGTGATCGATGCGCTGTGCCAGGGCGCAAGCAGCTATGTCAAAGAAACGCACAACATTCAGTATAACGAGACCGCGCGCAGCACGACGGCGGCGACGTTTGTGGCGATGGGGTTGCTGCGCGACCGCGAAATCGCTCGCAATTTCGACCTCTTCCGCGTCATCCTCGGTCATCGCGATCGACTGGTGGATGTTATCGCCATGATGGACTTGCTCAACCAGTTGGAGTTTCCGGCACAGAATATTCGTGTCGTGGCGGGCACACACTATCTGTTCAGCGTCGGCATCGATTCGGTCTTCGCACACGCTCAAAATCGCGAGTTGATCGTGCAGGATATTGTCAATCTACATGAACAGGCGTTCGCGCTTCTCAGGCAGTCCATTCGGCTGGGTTGATAAATCTTGACTTCGTTGAATCTCTATGTTAACCTCAGTTCACTTTGATTGTGCTTTTTTGAACAAACTGAACGGTCAGAAGGATTCACATGACTGCTCTGAATGAATTCGCACCCATCGCGGCATTGCTCGCCGTTGCGGTGCTGGTCTCCATCCTGATTTCACTCCTCTCTTACCTGTTCGGTCCGTTCCGCCCGTCATCGCGCAAGACCGCGCCTTACGAAAGCGGCATGAAACCTATCGGTCCGGCGAACCGCCGCTATTCGGTGCGCTTTTATCTGATTGCGGTGTTGTTCATTCTTTTCGATATTGAAGTGGTCTTCTTCCTGCCCTGGGCGGTTATCTTCCGCGATATGGGTGTGTACGCGCTCATTACTATGGGTGTCTTCGTAACAATCCTGACCATCGGCTTAATATATGAGTGGAAAACGGGAGCGCTGGAATGGGAGTAGTATCGTCTAAACTCGGCAATCTCGGCGTTGTTACGACGACGCTTGAGCAGGCTGTGAACTGGGGACGCACCGGGGCGATGTGGCCTCTGCTGTTCGGTCTGGCGTGCTGCGCCATCGAAATGATGAGCACACAGGCGTCGAACTATGATATGTCGCGCTTTGGCATGGAACTTAACCGTGCCAGCCCGCGCCAGAGCGACCTGATCATTGTGGCAGGGCGCGTGACGCGCAAGATGGCGCCCGTGCTGCGCCAGCTTTATGATCAGATGGCATCGCCCAAGTACGTGATTGCAATGGGCGACTGCGCATCGTGCGGTGGTGTCTATAACAACTACGCGGTCGTGCAGGGTGTGGACGAGATCATCCCGGTAGATGTCTATGTCGCTGGCTGCCCCCCCCGCCCGGAACAACTCATTCACGGCGTTCTGACCCTGCATGAGAAGGTCAAGGGCGAGCGTTTCGCTGACTGGATGAGCAAGTAAGTCCAATGTCGAGACACGCGCGTGCGTGTCTCCTTTAATTTGGTCACTGGATGAATGGCATGAACGTACCCAAAGCACTCGACCCGGCGGCAGCGCTGAAAAGCGCCATGCCGGATGCTCTGCTCGATACCAAGACGTTCCGGGATGAGTTGACGCTGATCGTTGAGCCGTCGCGCATCCCGCAGATACTCCACTATCTGCGCGATACGCAGGGCTTGATCTACAACTTCCTCTCGGACATCAGCACGGTCGATTACTACCCGGAAACGCGGATGGATGGTCAGCGTTACGGTCTTAGCTATCACCTGTACTCGATGCTCTACAATCGGCGGCTGCGCGTCAAGGTCTACCTGTTCGAGGATGACGTGACCGTGCCGAGCTGCACTGAAGTCTTCCCCGGCGCGAACTGGCTGGAGCGCGAGGCGTATGACATGATGGGCATCGTCTTTGAAGGACACCCCGATCTGCGCCGCGTGCTGATGCCGGACGACTGGGACGGACACCCCCATCGCCGCGATTACCCGTTGGGCTACGAGCAGATCATGTTCTCGTTCAACGTCGAAGACATCGCCAAGCACAAGCCGTTCGCCAAAGAATAAGTTGTGGAGTTGTAGTGTATGGCTCAGGAATTGACTCGCCCCACGACGTGGGAAGGCAACGTTGAAGAGCTGCGCGGATTGGTGAGTGACCGCGCGCTGACGGGCGAAACGCTGCTGCTGAACATGGGTCCGCACCACCCCAGCACGCATGGCGTGCTGCGGTTGCTGCTGGAGCTGGACGGCGAAGAGATCGTCACCTGTCTGCCCGATGTTGGCTTCTTGCACACGGGCATTGAAAAGAACATCGAGGCGAAGCAGTACGAAAAAGGCGTCACGCTGACCGACCGCATCGACTACCTCGCGCCGATGTCGAACAACACAGCATTCTGCATGGCGGTTGAAAAGCTGGCGGGTCTGGAAGTGCCAGAACGCGCCCAGGTCATCCGCGTTATCTGCCTGGAACTGACGCGCCTGAACAGCCATCTGGTATGGCTCGGCACGCACGCGCTCGACCTGGGCGCGATGAGCGTCTTCCTGTATGCCTTCCGCGAGCGCGAAGAAATCCTCGACATGTTCGAGATGCTTAGCGGTCAGCGCATGATGGGCAGTTACATGCGTCCGGGCGGCGTCTGGCGCGATTTACCAGCGGAGTTTCTCCCCAAGCTGGAACACTTCCTCAGCTACTTCCCGCGCCGCGTAGACGACTACGAAGCGCTGCTGACGAATAACCCACTCTGGATCGACCGCACACAGGGCATCGGCATTGTCGAGCCGGAAGACGCGCTGGCGCTCGGCATGAGCGGTCCATGTCTGCGCGGCAGCGGTGTCAACTGGGACATCCGCAAAGCGCAGCCGTACATGGGCTACGAGCAGTACGACTTCGATGTGCCGCTGGGCGAGCATGGCGATGTCTACGACCGTTTCTACATTCGCATTCTGGAAATGCGCCAGAGCGTGCGCATCATCGAGCAGGCGATCAAGCGACTGGGCGGCGCAAAAGGCAGTTTCCGTTCGGAAAATCGCAAGTTTGTGCCGCCGCCGCGCGCGGAACTCGGTCGCAGTATGGAAGCGGTCATTCACCACTTCAAGCTGTGGACGGAAGGCTTCTCACTGCCGGACGAAGAAGTGTACGTAGCGATTGAAAGCCCACGTGGTGAACTCGGCTGCTACATGCACGGCACGGGTGGCTCGAAGCCGCGTCGTGTGCGCTTCAAGACGCCCTCGTTCATGCACATCAGCGCGCTTGGCAAGATGTCCGAAGGCTATATGCTCGCCGATCTCGTCGCCATCATCGGCAGCATCGACTGCGTACTGGGCGATAGTGACCGTTAATCATCTGTAGGGGCAGGCTGTGTTCTGCCCAATTGCGATTATCAACGAACAGGATTGCATGATGCTGGCAGAAAAGTACGCCGAGCGCATCGAAAAAATCTTCTCCAAGTACCCCACCAAGCGGTCGGCGGTCATGCCCCTGCTGTATGTTGCGCAGGAAGAATACGGCTACATCACACCAGAGGGCATTAACGAAGTTGCCGCGCTGTGCGACCTTGACCCAACGCAGGTGCGGTCGATTGCTGGCTTCTACACGATGTATCGTGAGCGCCCCAAAGGCAAGTACTGGTTGCAGGTCTGCACTGATCTGGCGTGTGCGCTGAAGGGTGCGGACGAGTTCTACGATGAACTGCTGCACGAGTTGGAGCTGGATCACGACCATGACACGACCGAAGACGGCGTATTCAGCGTCGAGCATGTCATGTGCCTGGGCGCGTGTGACCGTGCGCCGATGATGCAGTGTAATTTCCACTTCAGCAAGCGCTACGACAATCTGGATATTGAGCAAGCACGAGCCTTGATCGCCGAAATGCGCGAGCAGGCAAAATCAGCAAATGGCGCATGAGTTGAGGCGTAAGACATTATGGTGAACATTCTCTTCCGTGAGAAAGATGTGCCAGACATCCACAAGTATGATGTCTATGTGAAGAACGGTGGCTACGAAGGCTTGAAGAAAGCCATCGGTATGAAGCCCGCTGATGTGATCGAAGAGGTCAAGGCGTCCAATCTGCGCGGGCGCGGAGGCGCGGGCTTCCCGACAGGCGTCAAGTGGAGCTTCATCCCGCAGAGCGAGCCAGTCAAGTATGTGGTCGTCAACGCCGACGAGAGCGAGACGGGGACGTTCAAAGATCGTCAGATCATGGAGAACAACCCCCACCAGTTGATCGAAGGCGCAGTGATTGCGGCATGGGCGATTCAGGCAACCGCAGTCTACATCTACCTGCGCGGCGAATACTGGGACGTGGCGATGCACCTTGACGAGTGCATTGAAGACGCGCGCAAGGGCGGATTTGTAGGCAAGAATGTACTCGGCAGCGGCTGGTCGTGCGAAGTCTACACGCATCTCGGCGCGGGCGCGTATATCTGCGGTGAAGAAAGCGCGCTGCTGGAAAGTCTGGAAGGCAAGCTGGGGCAACCGCGCGTGCGCCCGCCCTTCCCGGCGCAAAAAGGCGGCGGTCTTTACGGCGAGCCAACAGTCGTCAACAACGTCGAAACGCTGGCGAACGTGCCATACATCATGGTGAACGGCGCGGCGGAATACAAGAAGCTTGGCACGGAGCAAAGTACCGGCACCAAGATTTACTGCCTGAGCGGGCATGTTAACAAGCCCGGCAACTACGAGGCAGTGATGGGCAGCATCACGCTGCGTCAGTTGATCTACGATGAACAGTACGGCGGCGGCGTTCCCGGCGGCAAGAAGGTCAAGGCGATCCTGCCGTCTGGCGGTTCGGGTCCGATCTTCCCGGCGACCGACGAAGCGCTTGATACACCGCTGACCTATGAGCATCTGCAAAAGCTGGGCACGATCCTCGGTTCGGCGTCGATCATCATCATGGATGAAGACACTGACATCACCTGGGTCGCGTCGAAGGTGACGCACTTCTTCAAGCACGAAAGCTGTGGCAAGTGCACGCCCTGTCGCGAAGGCACGTACTGGCTCGATAAGACGCTCGACCGCATCATGGCGGGCGATGCGCAGCTTTCGGATATTGACTTGATCAACAACGTTGCCAAGAACATGCAGGGTGTGACTCTGTGCGCGTTGGGCGACTTTGCCGCCAACCCGATCATTCACACCATCAAGCATTTCCCGGATGACTTCAAGAGTCATATCGGCAAAAAGGCAGTGACGGCAGCTCCGGCGGCAGGTGGCGGCTCGCGTAAGGGCGCGGCGGCTTCACCCGCACCATCGGGTGATTAATGTCGTCATTTCGTGCAGAGCGCCTGATCGGTCTGACGCGCGCCATCGAAGAGCACCCGAACGAAGTGGTGAACTACGTGGTGCGCGGTGAGCTGTATCTGGACATGGGTGAACCGGAGCGCGCCGCGGAAGATTTCCAACGCGCGCTTATGCTTGCTGATGCACAGTTTGAAACGCAGCGCTGGGGGTTCGTCACACAAACGCTGCGCGACCGGGCGCAGGCAGGGCTGTGGAAGATTTGAACAGAGTTAGGGTACAATCGCGGGGGATCAGCCGTCCGCTTCTGAACATCAACGGTTGAGTGGTAGAGGATTGGCAGTACGATGCCGAACGTCAAAATCTATATCGACGAGCACGAATATGAAGTACCTGCCGGGTCGAACCTGGTCGATGTGGCGAAGTTCCACGCCGATAACGACATCCCGGTCTTTTGCTATCACCCCAAGATGAAGCCGGTCGGTATGTGCCGCATGTGCCTCGTCGAGATGGGGACGATTGAGAAGGACAAGGCGACGGGCGAGGTCCTGAGAGATGAGGCGGGCAAGGCGAAGATTCGCTGGATGCCCAAACTTCAGACCGCCTGCACGCAGACGGTCTATGACGGGTTGTGTGTGCGCACTGGCACACCACAGGTGGCAGACGCGCGTAAGAACGTGGTCGAGTTCATCCTGACCAGCCACCCGCTGGACTGCCCAATTTGTGACAAAGGCGGCGAATGCCCGCTGCAAAACCTGACGATGGAACATGGTCCGGGCACGAGTCGTATGAACTTTGACGACAAGCTGCACCTGGACAAGCACGTCCCGCTGGGCGACCTGATATTCCTCGACGAGGAACGCTGCATCCAGTGCGGGCGCTGTGTCCGTTATCAGGATGAAGTCGTCGGCGACCCGGTTCTGGCGTTCCACGAGCGTGGGCGCTCGCTTCAAATCATCACCGTTGGGGATCCGGCGTTCGACACCTACTTCTCCGGCAACACGACGGACATATGCCCGGTCGGTGCGCTGACTTCAGGCGATTTCCGCTTTGGTGCGCGCCCCTGGGAACTGACGAACATTCCGAGCATTGATCCGTTCGATGCGGCAGGTTCCAACATCACGCTCTGTGTCCGTCTTGACCGCGAATTCGGCGGTAGGGCGATGATCAAGCGCGTGATGGCGCGGCAAAACGAAGCTGTCAACGAAATCTGGATCAGTGACAAGGCGCGCTTCGGGCACCACTTCACCCGCGCCGCCGATCGCTTGCAACAGTCAATGGTGCGCAAGGGCGACAGCCTGAGCGCCGCAAGCTGGAACGATGCGCTGGCGCTGGCAGCCGACAAGATCAAAGCGGCGGGTGGCAGCGTCGCGGCAATCGCCGGTCCGATGATGAGCAATGAAGATTTGTGGTCGCTGCGCCAGCTTGTGAAGGGCGCTGGCAGCGAACGCCTCGGTGCATGGCCTCCCACACACGCAGGCGCAGACCTGGTGGCGCAGGTCGGGGTTGGCACGGGGACGAACCTGGGCGAACTTGGCAAGGGCGACGCCGTGCTCATTATCGCCAGCGACCTGGAAGAAGAAGTCCCGATCTGGCGGCATCGCCTCAAGGTTGCGAAAGATCGCGGCGCGCTGCTGGTCACAGCCAACGCTCGCCCGACGCGCATGGACTATTTCGCCAACGAATGCCTGCACTACGAAACAGGCAGCGCGGCGCAGTTCATGAACGAACTGGCGGGCATGGACATCGGCAAGCAGCTTGCGGGCGCGAACAACCTGATTATCGTCGCGGGCGCGGAAGGCTTGACGCTCGAAGGCAGTCGCGCATTGATGCAGGCGGCGGCAAACTTCCTCATCAACAGCGGGCATGTCGGCAAGGCGAACAATGGCTTGATGGCGACGCTGCCCGGCGCGAATGGCATGGGGCTCCATTACATGGGCTTCTCGCCGGAAGCGACGATGGACATTGTCAACAACCCGCCGAAGGTGCTGATCATCGCCCAGGCGGACGTGATGGCGGATGACCCGCACGCGGCAGCATGGCTAAGCAAGGTCGACACCATCATCAGCCTGAGTCTGTTCCCGGATGGTGCGACCCAGCGCGCAGCCGTCGCCCTGCCTGTGCAGAGCTTCGCCGAGCGCGATGGCACGTACACCAGCGGCGACCGTCGTGTCCAGCGCTTCTACACGGCGCAGGGTCCGATGGGCGAAGCACTGCCTGCGTGGCAAGCGATTCAGCGACTAGGCGAGAAGCTCGGTCAGGGACGCCCCAAGACCAGCGCCGCCGCCACCATGATGGAAATCACCCAGCAGGTTCCCGGTTGGGAAGGGTGCCGCTACCCCGAACTGGCGAAAGTCAGCAAACAGTTCCCGGATGTGGGCGGCAATGACCTGTATTACGGCGGCACATCCTACAAGAACACGGGCGGTTTGGGCGTGCAAATCGCCTCCGCTGCCGAAAAAGGCGCGGTCAGCGAAGGCAAGGTCAACCTGCCCGCCAAACTCAGCGGTGGTATGATCGGCATTCCGGTTACACGCCTGTACAATCGCGAGCGCGTCTTCCGTCCCAGCGAAGCAGAATTCATGGGCGGGCGTGTTGCGCAATCATTTGTTGAACTCAACGTCATTGATGCGAAGAACATGGGCATCAAGACAGGCGATACAGTGCAGGTCACGGTGAACGGCTCAACCGCGCTGCGCGCCCGCGCCAACGTGGGCGGCAATGCGCCGTCCGGCACAGTCATCATCCCGCGCCACCTGACCGAAGTCGCCATACCGCTGGCACCGGTCGCTGTCGTAGTTACTAAAGAGGGGTAGACATGGCGACTCAAGTCCCTGAACAACCATCTCGTCGATTTCCGATTCCCCTGTGGGTGATCGCGGTCGTCGTCGTCCTGTTGATCGGTCTTGTGCTGATCGTTGCTAACGCGGGCGCGCTCTTCAACGCGGGCGATTCCGCACTTCGCTTTGTCTTTGAGCCAAACACCCGTGTCGGTTCGGCACAGGTGGTCGAATGTTACGGACCGGAAGGACGCGGCTGCCCGATTGTCCATTCGGTGCTGTACTCGCTAATCTTCTTCTTCGTCATCGTCACGGGCTTTGCCTACACGACGCTGCTCGAACGCAAGTGGATCGCTTTCTTCCAGCAGCGCGTTGGTCCGAACCGCGTTGGTCCGGGCGGCTTCTTGCAGCCAGCGGCGGATGCCGTCAAGCTGATCTTCAAAGAAGATATCACGCCCAGCGGCGCAGACCGCATCGTCTACCTGATAGCCCCTATCCTGAAGACAATTCCAGCGCTCATCCTGCTGGCGGTCATCCCATTGGGACCCAACCTCAACGTCCCCTGGTTCGATGGCGTGTGGTACAACGTGCCTCTTGGTCTGTCTGATCCAAACGTCGGCGTGCTGTGGCTGCTGGCAGTCACCAGCATCGGAACCTACGGCGTGGTGCTGGCGGGATGGGCAAGCAATAACAAGTACGCCATGCTCGGCGGTCTGCGCGCGTCGGCACAAATGCTGAGCTACGAACTCAGTCTCGGTCTGACGATGGCAGTGCCGATCCTGATTGTGGGCAGCATGAGCCTGGGCGACATCATCCGCGAGCAGACCTACATTTACGAATGGTTCATCTTCCAGAACCCGCTGGCAGCTGCTATTCTCTTCATCGCCCTGCTTGCGGAAATCAGCCGCGCGCCATTCGACTTGCCGGAAGCCGAGCAGGAACTGACGCAGGGCTACATGACCGAATACAGCGGCATGAAGTTCGCCAGCTTCATGATGGCTGAATATCTGGGTATGATCGGCATCAGCGTTGTCGTCGCTACGCTCTACCTCGGCGGCTACCAGGATGGCTTTGGGCTGGTCAACAGCATCCCGATCCTCGGTCCGCTGGTCTTGATCGGCAAGATTCTGGCGTTCCTGATCTTGATGGTCTGGATTCGCGCGACACTGCCGCGCATCCGCTATGACCGCCTGATGTCGTTCGGCTGGAAGATCATGCTGCCGCTGGCATTCGTCGCCGTGCTGTGGTCAGCAATCGCTGTCCTGATTGCGGACACGATTGGCAGCCCGATTGCTTACGCGATTGTCTCCGGCATCATCTTCGTGATTGTGGTCGGCGTTGGCTACTGGCTGCTGAAGCGTTCCGGCGCAGCAGATGATGAAGTCGCGTTTGAAGACGACCCGATCATTACGGGTGAACGCAAGGGGTTGGGCTGGGCAATTCTCGAAGTCGTCGGCGCAATCCTGTCCGTGCCGTTCTCGCTTTACAGCGCGACGCTCAAGTGGCTGGATAACCTGGCAGCCGCCGCTGATCGTGTCGAAGCAGAAAAGCCGGATACGCAGACCACCGCCATTACGACCGGCAAAGCCGAAGGCAGCGGTGATTAACCCAATCGGTGTAGGGACAGGGCAATGCCCTGTCCGGTTTTAGAGGTAGCACGAGATATGAACATCATTCGTGGTTTTGCGACGACATTCAAGCATGTATTGGAAGAACCTGTCACGATCCAGTATCCGGAGCAGGAGCGCGTCTATCGTGAGCGCTACAAAGGGCGTCATCACTTGCGCCGCTACGACAACGGGCTGGAAAAGTGCATCGGTTGTGCGCTGTGCGCGGCGGCATGTCCGGCAGATGCGATCTGGGTGGAAGCGGCGGAGAACACCGACGAGCAGCGCTTTAGCCCTGGCGAGCGCTACGCCAAGACCTATGAAATCAACATGCTGCGCTGCATCTTCTGCGGTTACTGCGAAGATGCCTGCCCGACACAGGCGATTGAGCTGGGGCATGAACATCAACTCAGCTTCACTGATCGGCGCGATGCGATCTTTACGAAAGAAATGCTGATCGACCCGACAGTCAACGGTGCACCTGCTACGCCGCAAAAGGTCGAACCCGGTGTGTTCAATCGCGCAATTCCAGACATGCCGAACCCGAAGTAACAAGTGGCGGCAAAGTTGGTCAATGGTTAAACTGTTGGGGCGCACATATATGTGCGCCCCAATCGTGTGAAGTGGTCGTATTACAGTTGAGATTGCGTGCAGAAGCGCCGTTGCGCACATTTGAAAATGGTGTGTGATTGCGATAAACTGCACAATCAGTTCTGCACACTTTAGGACAATCCGATGACAGAGACAGTCCTATTTAGCGTCGGCGCACTCATTGCGCTGTTTGGCGCGGTTATCATGCTCATCAGCAAGAACGCTGTTCATAGCGCGCTTGGATTGGTGACGACGATGGGCGCGCTGGCATTCCTGTTCTTGCTGCTGGATGCCCCGTTCCTCGCCATGATCCAGATCACCGTGTACGCGGGCGCGATCATGGTGTTGTTTATCTTTGTGATCATGCTGCTCGGCTCGGAACAAATTGACCTGCGCGACCGCAAGTTCCCATGGTTCCCGGCGCTCGGTGTCACATTGGCGATGGCACTGGTGCTGGCGATTGCCCTGCCAATCCTGAGCAACCAGTTGAACGCGCGCGAAATCCCCGCTGCTGCGCCACAGGTGCGCGTCATTCACGCAGCGACGGATGTGCCAGCCGTGACAGTGGCGCTGGACGCGCTGACGGTTGCGGAAGGGTTGGAATTCACGGAAGCGTCTTCGTTTGCCACGATTGCAGCGGGGGATTACACCGTGACGGTCACGCCGGAAGGTGGCGCACCGCTGACAACGAACATCACGCTGGCGGCGGGGACAGCGACCTCGATCATCGCTTATGGCACGGGCGCGAATGTCCAGTTCGGTGTCGTCAATAATGACCTTTCGACGGTCAGCGAGTCGCGCAGCAGCCGTCTCGTCGTCTTCAACGCCTATCAGCCAGACACCAACATCAGCCTGGTGGATTTCGGCTCTGAGTTTGACGAAAATGACACAGGCACACTCGTCAACGACCTGCCCTACGGCGCGGCGTCGGAAGCGTTCTATGTCGAAGAAGGCACACAGGATTGGTCGTACATCATCGGCGCTGGTGCGAGCGATGTGAACCCTGAGCTGAATAACATTGTCGTGCGTACGCGCGAATTTGAGCTCGACCGTGATCAGTCAGAACTGCTGGTCGTGACCGCCCGTCGCGATGTAACGACGGATACGGTGAACGGCGCACTTGTGCCTGTCGGCGTGGAAGCGCGCCCGTCGTTCGGCGGACCGCGTGCCATCGGCATCATGCTCTTCACCGAATATATGCTGCCGATGCAACTGCTGGCGGTGCTGCTGCTGGCAGCGATGGTCGGCGCGATTGTGCTAACGCACCGCCATGTCGATACAACCAAGAAGCGCACCAACGTGCGCCGCCGTGTCGCCCGCCCGCTGACGAACGTGCTTGCGAGCCAGGTGGGGCATGAGGTGGTGGAGGACAACGCACCACAACTGCCCGCCACGACCGAGCAGCGCGAGACATCTGGCGACTAGCGCACCCACAGGAGACCCGCACTATGGTACAAACCGACCTTTACGTCTTGCTAAGCGCCATCCTGTTCACGCTCGGCGTGTTGGGTGTGCTGTTTCGCAAGAACGCGATTCTGGTCTTCATGTCTGTCGAGCTGATGCTCAACGCGACCAATCTGGCATTGGTCGCCTTCTCGCGACAGTGGGGAATGGAATCGGGGCATTTATTTGTGTTCTTCATCATCACGGTCGCCGCAGCAGAAGTTGCCGTCGGGTTGGCGTTGATCGTCGCCATCTTCCGCACCAAGCAAAGCATCAACATCGACGACCTGCATCAGATGAGAGGTTAAGCCGACCATGCACATGGAAAGCTATCCGCAGTTAGTCACTTTGGTCATCCTCTTTCCGGCGATCGGTGCGTTCATTAACCTCTTCTGGGGTGCGCGCCTGTCGGAAAAGTGGATCAGCGGCATTGCGACCGTTGCCTCAGCACTGGCGTTCGTCGCTTCGGCGCTGTTGTATGTCTATCTTGTCAATAACAACTATCAGGCGGCGGTCGTCAATCCTCCACTGCTGGATGGCTGGATACGGATGGGCGATAGCGTCATCATCCCCTGGCAGCAGCGCGTCGATACGTTGAGCGTCACGCTGATGCTGGTCGTCACGGGCATCGGCTCGCTCATCCATATGTACGCTGCCGGTTACATGCATGGTGACGCGCGCTATCACCGCTTTTTCGCTTATCTCAACATGTTCCTGGCGTTCATGTTGATCCTTGTTACGGGCAACAACTTCCTGATGATGTTCGTCGGCTGGGAAGGCGTGGGTCTGTGTTCATTCCTGCTCATCGGCTTCTGGTTCGACAAAGCCAAGGGCGTTGGTTGGCGTAACAGCAACGCCGCCCGCAAGGCGTTTATCGTCAACCGCGTCGGCGACTTTGGTCTGCTCATGGCAGTCTTCCTGATTTTCTGGACGTTCGGTACGCTCGACTACTATCGCCCCGGCGAAGTCGCGAATGTCGAACTGGAAGAAGGCAGCTACTACGCACCGAAGGGTTCACCCGCCTACAACCTGTATCAGGAAACGCACGGTGAACACGGCGAAGAAGGCGCGGCGGCTGAGGGTGAGCACAGCGAAGAAGCAGCACCCGCCGAAGGCGCAGCGACCGAAGGCGAACACAGCGAGGAAGCAGCACCTGCTGAAGGCACAGCAACCGAAGGTGAACATAGCGAAGTAGCAGCCGCTGCGGAAGGCGAAGCCCACGCTGAAGGGGCTGTCGCGCAGGAAGGCGAAGGACACGGCGAAGAAGAAGGTCATGGCGAGGCAGCTGTTGTCTACCTGAACAACAACCACATCGCGACCGAAGACCTGGGCGTGTTCGGCAAGACCGAACGCTGGTTGGAAGAAGGCGGTCACGAGGTCGATTTCGGTCCGTTCAACCTGCCGCTGGAAACCGTGCTGGTCATCATCACGCTGTTCATGCTGCTCGGCGCCGCTGGCAAATCCGCACAAATTCCGCTCTTCGTCTGGCTGCCAGACGCGATGGCAGGTCCAACGCCCGTCTCCGCGCTCATCCATGCTGCGACGATGGTTACAGCGGGTGTGTACATGATGGTGCGCGCGAACGTCTGGTATCACGAAGCAGAAATCACATCATTGGTCGTGACCATTGTTGGCGCAAGCACCGCGATTATGGCGGGTTTCGTCGCCATCGGGCAGTGGGACATCAAGCGCGTGCTGGCATACTCAACCGTCAGCCAGCTTGGGTTCATGGTGGCGGCGGTGGGCGTCGGAGCGTACAGCGCGGCGGTCTTCCACCTGTTCACACACGCCTTCTTCAAGGCACTGCTGTTCCTTGGCAGCGGGTCTGTCATTCACGGCGTCGAACACGGGCATCATATCGCGCATGGCGGGCATGGTCACGGGCATGACAAGGATCACGGTCACGAGCAGCACGACCCGCATCCTGTACATGGCGAAGAGCAGCATCAGGACGCTCACGCTCACGATGACTCGCATGGGCATGACGACAACTTTGACCCGCAGGACATGCGCAACATGGGCGGGTTGTGGCGCAAGATGCCCGTGACCTATCTGACCTATGTCATTGGCACGCTGGCGCTGGCAGGTATCTTCCCGCTGTCCGGCTTCTGGTCGAAGGACGAAATCCTCGCCGACTCGTGGCTGCGGGCGATTGGTGAAGAAGGCGCAACCGCCATTCAACAACTGGGCGGCTGGATTGCGTTCCTGCTGCTGTTCGCGGCGGCAGGCTTGACGGCGTTCTACATGTGGCGCCAGATCGAGCTGGTCTTCCACGGCAAGGCGCGCACCGAAGCCGCGCGCAAAGCGCCGGAAAGCGTCTGGTTGATGACGCTGCCGCTGATCCTGCTGGCGTTCGGCAGCATCGTCGCCGGGTTCATTCAAATCCCGCGTGGGTTCTTCCTGTTCGACTCGATCTTCGGGCATTACAACTTCGTCTACTGGATGCAGCAATCGGTCGTTCATTCGCACGCGCCGCCTTTCCAACTGGGTATCGCTATCATGGCGACGCTGCTAGCATTGGGCGCGATCTTCTTTGCACGCGCACGCTACGGCGGCGAAAACCCGCTGGTTGGCGCAGAGCAGAAGGACCCGCTGCAAGCCATGCCAGGGGTTGGCGGCGTATGGGGGCTGGCGAACGCACGCTTGTACTGGGACGACATCTACAACCGCCTGTTCGAGCGTCCGTTCAATGCGTTGTCGCGCTTCCTGGCGGACACGCTCGATTGGAAGTTCTGGCACGATTACGTCCATAACACGGTCATCCGTGATGGTTTCAACGCCCTGGGCGGCTTGTTGAGCAAGCCTGTCGATCTGGGCATTATTGACGGCGTGGTCAACGGCATTGGTCGTCTGACACGCTGGATTGCGGGCGGCACGAAAACACTGCAAACAGGTTACGTGCGCACCTATGCGATTACGCTGCTGCTTGGCGTCGTGGTTGTGATTATTGTGTTACTGCTGCCGCTGCTGAATACCAGCGGCTAATTGGAGGAGACGGAACGCACATGGAAGCGACCGGACTTTCGCTGCTCACGGTAATCCTCTTTTTACCGTTGGTCGGCATGACGATTATGATGTTCATCCCCGAAGCGCAGGGACGTAACATTCGTTACACGGCGCTCGGCTTTAGCCTGGTGACGTTCGCGCTGACGCTGGTGATGTGGGCGGGTTTCAACCCCGCCCTGCCTGGCTTGCAAATGGTGCAGCGCTGGGAATGGCTGCCATCGTTTGGGGTCAGTTACTTTGTCGGCGTCGATGGCGTCAGTGTGCTGCTGATCGTGCTGACGGGCTTCATCATGCCCGTCGCCATCTTCGCGTCAATGGCGTCGCACATTTTTGAAGATCGCGGACGCGAGAAGATTTACTACATCTTCATGATGCTGCTCGAGTGGGCAATGCTCGGCGCATTCATGATCCAGGACTTGATCGTCTTCTACATCTTCTTCGAGATCACGCTCGTGCCGATGTACTTCCTGATCGGCATCTGGGGTTCAGAACAGCGCGTCTACGCAGCCGTCAAGTTCTTCCTGTATACCCTTGCGGGTTCGGTGTTGATGCTGCTGGCAATTCTGTATGTCGGCAACCAGGCAGGCACGTTCGCCATCCCGGAAATCATCGCCCAGGTGCAAAGCGGCGCGCTGGTCTTCCCGTTCAGCGGTTTGTTCAGCACGCAGTCGTTCCTGTTCCTCGGCTTCTTTATCGCGATGGCGATCAAAGTCCCGCTGTGGCCCCTGCATAGCTGGCTGCCAGACGCGCACGTTCAAGCACCGACCGCAGGCTCTGTCATTCTGGCAGGCGTGCTGCTCAAGCTCGGTACGTATGGCATGATCCGCATCCTGCTGCCCGTCTTCCCGGAAGCATCCATTGCCTGGGCGCCTATCATCGGTGTGCTGGCAGTCATCGGCATCATCTATGGTGCGTGGGTCAGCTACGCGCAGACGGACGCCAAGAAGCTCGTCGCGTATTCGTCCGTCAGCCACATGGGATTTATCGTGCTGGGCATCTTCGCGCTGAACACTCAGGGCATCCAGGGCGCGGTCTTGCAGATGATCAATCACGGCATCAGCACAGGCGGCTTGTTCTTGATCGTCGGTATGCTTTATGAACGGCGTCACACCAAGGCACTTGACGCTTACGGCGGGATCTGGAAGGCGCTGCCGATCTTCGGCGCGATCAGTCTGCTCGTCACCATGAGCAGCATGGGGCTGCCCGGTCTGAACGGCTTCATTGGAGAATTCACCATCCTGCTCGGTACATTCGGCAGCGATGTGTTGGGCTTCTTCTTCGCTCTGTTCGCCACGCTCGGCGTTATTCTCGCCGCTGTCTACATGCTCTACATGTTCCAGAAGGTCTTCATGGGCGAACTGGACAAGGAAGAAAACAAGCACCTGCACCCGCTGAACTGGCAGGAATACGCGGCGCTGATCCCGATCGTCATCGTCATCCTCCTGATCGGCATCTATCCCGCCATGTTCTTCGCACCGATGGACTCTACCGTCGGGCAAATCGTGGCGCAGGTGTCGCAGTTCGTGACCACCATCGCTCAGGTGCCATAAGGGTAATGCTATGATCCCGGTTCCAAGCCTGAACGACCTCAATCTTCATTTGACGCTGCCCGCCCTCAGCCTGACGGTGTGGGCGTGCCTCTTGCTGTTGATCGACCTGTGGGTGCCGAACACTCGCAAACAGACGACAGCATGGCTGGCAGCGGGAGGTGTCGTGTTCGCGTTCGTCGCGAATGCTTTCCTGTTCAATGTCAATGATGACGCCTTCATGGGCATGTTTCGCGCTGACCAGTTCACGGCGTTTCTGAACATCGTCATCCTCGGCACGGCGTTCATCAGCATTCTGATGAGCGTCGATTACCTCAAACGCACCAAGATCGAACGCGGCGAGTACTATGTCCTGCTGCTTTTCAGCACCTCCGGCATGATGTTCATGGCGGCATCCAACGATGTCATCATGGTCTTCGTCGCGCTCGAACTGTTGAGCATTCCGCTGTACGTGCTCTCTGCCTTCCGTGCGCCGGAACTGAAGTCGGAAGAAAGCGGTCTCAAGTACTTCATCCTGGGCGCGTTCGCCAGCGCCTTCTTCGTCTACGGCGCGGCACTGGTCTACGGCGCAACCGGAACGACCAACATCCCCGCCATGTTCGACGCTGTGGCGCTTGGGCTTGCCGAAGGCGGCAGCGTGCCTGTCCTGCTTCTGCTAGGCGCGGGCTTGATGCTGGTGGGCTTGGGCTTCAAGGTTGCGGTGGTGCCGTTCCATATGTGGACGCCCGACGTGTATGAGGGCGCACCGTCGCCCGTGACGGCGTTCATGAGCATCGGCGCGAAGGCGGGCGGGTTCGCCGCGCTGCTGCGCATCCTCGCCATTGGCTTGCCGGGCTTGATCGTGGCGGGCGGAGACCAGACGATTGCCAGTTGGCAGACGATTAGCTGGATCATCGCCGCAGCAACCATGATCATCGGCAACCTGGCGGCAATCGCGCAGACTAACATCAAGCGTATGCTGGCGTACTCGTCGATTGCGCACGCGGGCTATATCATGATGGCGGTGGCGGCGGCTGGTACGGCGCAACCCGGACTGCCGGAAGCGGCGGCGCAGGGCGCGCTCTTTTACCTGATCGCCTACATGTTCACCAACATGGGTGCGTTCGCGATTGCGATGGCGCTTGAAAAAGATGATGGCACAGGGACAAACATCGAAGATTTTGTCGGCTTGTCAAAGTCGCGCCCAACGCTGGCGCTGATGATGGCTGTCTTTATGCTCAGTCTGACGGGTATTCCCGGCACGGCAGGCTTCCTCGGCAAAGTGTTCGTGTTCGGTCCGTCGCTCGACGCAGGTCTGATCGCGATGGCGGTTATCGGCGTCCTCACCAGCATCGCCAGCGGTTACTACTACCTGCGCATCGTTGTCAACATGTACCTCCGTGAAGGCGCGGGCGACCCCGCAGTTGGCGCGACGCCGTATCTGAACTGGGCGGCATATGCCTGCTTTGCGGGAACGCTCATCCTCGGCATTGTGCCGTTCCTGGCAACCGACCTGACCAGCAATGTGCTCATGGCAGCAAGCCATATGCTGCCGTAGCACAGCGCCACTTGCTCAGACACAATCAATACACATGCACCCCCTCCCCTCTCTGTTAAAGAGGGGATCGGGGGTAAGTGACATTCACTTTCTGATGTTTGACAGTAACACAACACTTAAGTTACAGTATAAGCAGTGTCTCACAATGTCTAACAAGTGAAACTGCTTATGTCTACGTCATTTTCTTTGATTGGAAAGATTATCGGCAAGACAGAGATTCGCGAGTTGATCGGGCGCGGCGGCAGCATGGCGGCGGTCTACAAAGGTTTTCAGCCGGACCTGGGTCGTTATGTCGCTGTGAAAGTCATTCCACAATCGTTGGAAGAACTACCCGGCTTCATTGAGCGCTTCAAGCTCGAAGCGCGTACCATCGCTCAACTTCAACACCCCTACATCCTACCCCTGCACGACTACGGCGAACAGGACGGGCTGCTTTACCTGGTAATGGCATACGTGTCAGGCGGCACACTGACAGACGAAATTTCCAAAGGCGCAATTCCGTTTGAGCGCACGCGGCGGATTGTTCAGCAATTGACATCGGCGCTGGATTACGCGCATCGTCAGGGCGTGATTCATCGCGACATCAAGCCAGGCAATATTTTGCTTGATCAGGATGGTAACGCACTACTGGCGGACTTTGGCATTGTCAAGTTGATGACCAGCGACAACCAGGATGTGGGATTGACCGCCCCATCCGGCATCGTCGGCACGCCCGCGTACATGTCGCCAGAGCAGGCAAATGGCGATCTGGTGGATAGACGGAGCGATGTTTACTCGTTTGCAGTCGTGGTCTACGAAATGCTCACCGGGCAGCAGCCGTTTCACGCCGACACCCCCATTCGCATGATGCTCAAGCATACGCAGGAAGAGCCGCCGACGCTCAGCGAACATAAGTCCGGGCTGCCGGAAGGTTTGAACGCTGTCCTCAAGCGCGCGCTCGCCAAAGCGCCCGCTGACCGCTACCAGACGGCGGCGGCGTTGGGAGAGGCATTTGTGAACGCCGTCGCGGGCAAAGGCGATGTCGAAGATACAGTTTCCCTCGTCAAGCCCGGCACTTCACCCCTTATTCCCAATACCGCTGGCATACAGGAAAAGCGCCCCACCGCCCAGACAGAGCCGCGTAATCCGTTCAAGGGCTTACGCGCGTTCAAGGCAGAAGATCGGCGTGATTTCTTCGGGCGCGATGCGCTCATCAACGAACTGCTGACGGCACTGGAAAAAGCGGGCAAACCACCGCGCTTTCTGGCAGTGGTCGGCGCCAGCGGCAGCGGCAAATCGAGCGTCGTCATGGCGGGCTTGCTACCCGCGCTGCGCGAAGGCGCACTACCCGGCAGCGAGAAGTGGATTTACCTCGATACTGTCATGCCCGGCAGCACGCCGATAGAGAATCTGACCATTTCGCTGGCGCGCGTCATCAAAGATCGCGAAATCACCCATATCGCGCGCGATCTGAAAGGATCGGAAGGGCGCGGCTTGTACATGATGTCGCGTCTGCTCGCGTCGGCGGATGAGCGCATCGTTCTCTATATCGACCAGTTCGAGGAATTGTTCACGCTCGCAGAAGACGAGGAACGCCGCCAATTCATTCACCTGCTCACAAGCGCAGTCAATGGCGTAGACAGCCCGCTGATTGTGATCGTCAGCCTGCGCGCCGATTTCTACGATCGCCCGATGCAGTACCCGGCGCTGGGCAAACTGTTCGAACAGTACAGCAAATCGGTCATGTCGATGACCGCCGAAGAATTGACGGAAGTTGTCAAACGTCCGGCGCAGCTTCCTGAAGTCAACCTGATTTTTGAGGACGGCTTGGTCAGCGAAATGGTCTTCGCCGTTCGTGACCAGCCATCCAGCCTACCGCTGCTGCAATTCGCGCTCGATCAACTGTTCAGCAAGCGTGACGGGCATCGCCTGACGCATGACGCCTATGAAGCGATTGGCGGGGTGCAGGGCGCGTTGGCGAAACACGCCGAGGCGACCTACCAGCAGCTCCCGACTGACAATCACAGGCGGCTGGCGCGCGGCATGTTCCTGCGCCTGACCGAACCAGGCAGCACCGACAGTGAAAGCACGCGCCGTCGCGTGACAATGAGCGAACTGACAGTCGCGGATTCTACAGATGCGCGCGTGCTAAGCGAGGTCATCGAAACCTTCCTCAAAGCCAGGCTGCTGGTTTCGCAGCAGGACAGCGGTCAAGGCACAGTCGAAATCAGCCATGAAGCGCTGATCCGCGCCTGGGAACGGCTGCGCGACTGGGTGGGCGAAGCGCGCGATGACCAGCGCATTCAGCGCGCATTCAGCAGCCAGGTAGCGGAATGGCTGCGGCGTGGGAAATCTGTTGATCGGTTGTATCGCGGTACGGCGCTGGTGGACACGCTGGCGTGGGCGGGGCGCAACATGGTCAGCAAGGATGAGACCGAGTTCATCCACATGTCTGTCGCGAATGAGAAAGCGACAAAAGAACAGCAGGAGAAGACGGCGCGCCGTGCGCAGAATTTCATTCGCGCCGCCGTGATCTTTAGCGTTGTTTTTGCGCTCGCTGTCATCGCCAGCGGGTTCGCGCTTTTCCAGACCAGCCTTGCTCAGCAAGAAGCAGCACTGGTCAGTGAAAATGCGACTCAGGTCGCCCGCAATGCAGTATTCCTAGGCTGGCCGCAAACCCTTGCGCCCGGCAATATCATCATTACGCCCAACTTCGATCAACCGTTTGAACCTTTCGCAGCCACCATGACTGCTGTATCGGTGCTAATGGAACGTGAGCCAGTCATTGAGGAAATTGATGGCGTTGAGATGGTACAGGTTCCAGCAGGTTGCTTTTACATGGGATCTTATCGCGATCCGAACGCTCAACCCGTCGTTTACCAGTGTATCAACCAACCCTTTTGGCTTGATCGAACTGAAGTAAGCAATGCGCAATGGGAGCAGTTTGATGGTGAGGCGGAAAATCCACCCGGATTTGCTGAGCCTGACCAACCGCGTGACACGGTGAGTTGGTACGAAGCGAGGGATTTCTGCGAAAATCGTCGTCCCGGTAATTTACGATTGCCAACAGAACTGGAATGGGAATATGCGGCTCGTGGACCACTGAGCCTGACCTACACTTGGGGCAATCTGCTTCAGGCGCAAGTAGCGGCTATAGGTCAAGCGCAAACACAGCCGGTCAGTAGTTTTGCAGAAGGCGCTTCGTGGGTTGGCGCCCTCAATATGATTGGCAACACCTGGGAATGGGTCAACAGCGGCGTGGCACAGGATAATGAAGGTAGTCAGGGTGACTTCATCTACCTCTACCCCTATGATGCCACGGATGGGCGCGAAGCCCATGACTTGGGAGATGACATTCGTCGCGGTCTTCGTGGCGGTGCATGGTGGGACGGCGGATCAGGTTTTATCATTGCATCAACCCGCAGCAATGAAGTCCCTACAAAATCGGACATCAGCTATGGTTTCCGCTGCGCAGCCAGCGAACCGTAAGACAATCGGGCGTGGCTTATTCGTCAAGCTGCGCCCGCAGGGCTGCCTTGATGTCGTCAGTAAGCTGAAGATACGAGATACCGAGCAGCGCTGCCTCCAAACCCCATAACGCATTCAGCGTGACTTTGTCTGGAAAGCGTGCCTTCAAACGCTTGTAGACTTCGACCGAACCAAGCCGATGTAAGTCCTCTTCGCTGGTCACGCCTACTTCACGCAGCCAACCTGACGTCTTCTCACCAATATTCCGGATCTTCCCAAGTGGCTGTTGTGTAGACATCGCCCCGCCCGAATAGAACCGTAGCAACAGACACGACGTATACTTTTTACCCCCGAAATCGGGGGCTGTCATCCTGCTTTCGGCGGGGTACGCTCAAGCAACAGGCAAGTGAGGGCAAGAAAATGCTGAAACCCAAACGTGACACCACTTACACAGCAATGGTCGAACGCCTGCGCCGCAATCGCGATGGACGGTTGACAGCAGAACAGTGGCTCTCGATTACTGTTGAGCCGCTGATCACCGTGCTGATATTGCTAACCCCCATCCTCATAGTGATGATTCTACGGTTGGGCGCATTTACCCGCCTTCTGCCGATCTTCCTGGTGCTGCTGGCGTTTGGCACGCTGGCAATGCTTCTGTTCAGGGCGCGTCGGTATGCCCGGCTGCCGATGCAGACTGGCGTTTTGTACGCGGCAGAGCAGCCTATGCTGCGTCGGTTGCTCACGAAGACCGCTGTCTTCTATGATGATGCAGGCAATGTATACCGCTTTTCGCACTGGCTCGCGCCGCGTATTCCGATACTGCCCAATCAGGCTTACCGCATCTACTACCTCAAGGACTCAGATCGTACTGTGCTATGTAGCGTGATCCCGGAGGATAACCCTGAAGCGGCGCAGTTCGCCCCGTCGCACAGCTTTCAGCATCGCGTGCGCCGCCCGACAGCACAAGCCACCTGACCGATTTTACGCAGCACCGACATCGCTCTGACATCACTCTTACAATTCACATTTAGACTCTAAGGTGTAAGTTGCTCGAACCAGAGCATGGAGTTTAAAGGAGTGATGTCATGATTACTCGTTGGAACCCACTACGTGAACTCAGCACGATGCAGCGCCTCATGGACCGAATGTTTGAAGACTGGCGTCCATTTGAAGAAGAAGCGAACGGCGGTACTACTGCCCGCGCGCTGGCGCTGGATGTCCATGAAGACGACAAGTCCTATACCATTATGACCGACATGCCAGGTATGAAGCCGGATCAGATTCAGATTCGGCATGAAGGCGACTACCTGATCATCGAGGGTGAAACGCGCGAAGAGACGAAGAGCGAAGAGGGCGGGCGTCCGCTGATTCAGGAACGTCGTTACGGGCGTTACAGCCGCCGCCTGCGTCTGCCGCAGAACATCGATTTTGACAAGGCAGAAGCGAACTTCGAGAACGGTGTCCTGAAGCTGACACTGCCCAAGGGCGAAGTTGCACAGCCCAAGATGATCCCGGTCAAGAGCGGCAGCAACCAAAACAATTAACGTATAAGCGACAAGGCACAGAGGGACGCCAAGATCAACAGGATATTCTTGGCGTCTTTGGCGTCCTAGCGTTTTCGCCTCGTTGTGCAATTCCCTGCTCTCTGTTAAGGTAGTGGCATTTCGTTATCAGCGTTGAGGGGCGATGCGCCGCTACTTTCTCCCGCTGGCGACCGTAATTCTGCTGGTTGCCGCCATTCTGCGCCTCTGGCAGCTTCATCAATATCCGCCTGGACCGCACTACGATGAAGGCGCATACCTGCTCATCACACGCAGCATTGCCTTCGGTGGAGCGCGCTTCTTTCCGATTGTCGAAGCGTATCAGGGACGCGAAGTCCTGTATATGTACCTCAATGCGCCGCTGCTGCACCTCTTTGGCGACCACATCTACACGCTCCATCTCACCAGTGCCTTTCTCAATCTCCTTACCATTGCCGCCGCCATCCGGTTAGGGCGCACTATGTTTCGCGGCGAACGCGGCATCATTGTTGCGCTGGCAATCGGCGTAATCGCGACGCTATCGTTCCCGCAAATCTTTATCGCACGCCAGGCGTTCCGCGCGGTCACACTGCCATTCATGCAAGCGTTTGCGCTGCTCTTCCTTTGGCGCGGCTTGACGACCAAACGCGGCTGGCTGTGGCTGGCGCTCGGCGGCTTCTTTGCGGGCGGGACAGTCTATACCTACATGGCATCGCGCCTGTTCCCGCTGTGGCTGGGGCTCGGCGCATTGGTCTTGTTGTGGACAGACCGTGCTCATGCGAGATTACGGTGGGTACAGAGCGCGGTCGTCTTCGGCATCATGTTCATCACGATGCTGCCAATGATCGTCTACGCGCTGGAAAAGCCGGACATCTTCTGGGGACGGCTTGGCGAGGTCACGCAGAGCGAGCAGTCGATCACGCTCGCGGAAAGCATTCTGCTACACTTGCGCATGTTCTTCATCGAAGGCGATCCGTACCTACGCTACAACATCCCCGGTCGTCCATACTTCACGCTGCCCGAAGGCACCCTACTGTTGCTCGGCATGGCTGTGTGTGTGTGGCGGCTGCGTGCGCCTCGCATCGCCCCGATAGAACGTGCTGCCTACGCACTGGCGCTGCTATCGCCGCTGATGGTCATTCCGAGCGTGATTTCTGTGGGCGGTCTGCCACCGAGCCACATGCGCTCGCTCGGCATGATCCCGCTGATCTTCGTGCTGGTCTCTGTTGGCGTGGAAGCCATTTGGCAATGGAGTAAAGCCCGGCTGCCACAATTACAATCGCCGCGCGCCTTGCCTGCTCTACTGCTCGCCATACTACTGCCTGGCAGTATCAGCATCGGGCAGGCGTACTTCGACTGGGCAGGACGGGCGGACCTGTTTTACGAAACCGACGCCGACCTATCACTGGCGGCACGCTGGCTGAACGACCACACGCCGCCGAAAACACAGGTTTACCTCGCTGCCCGCGACCGTTCGCACCCAACCGTGTCGATTGAAGCCACACCGCCTATCACCTGGATCGGCACGAACACCTTATTCCGCCCGCCCGCTGGCGAAGCTGGTTTATACGTGTTTCCACGCAGCGCCCCGCCGCCGCCGGACTGGTTAGCGTGGCTCGAACCCGGACGCATCACTGGCCTGCCGCTTGCGCCAGACGGACGCACAGCGTTTGAGGCGTTCCGACTGTCCGCGACAACAACACTGCCTCAAGTCCAAGCATCCGACGAACTGACGCGCAATCCGTATCTGACACTGATAGGCAGTTACGCCGAGCCGATGGCGGCGGGAACTCGCAGCGAGATCATTGCGTTGTGGACGATTGACGCGCCTCCCCCCGTCAGCGATCTGACTCCGTTGGTTCTGGTTGAAGATCATACAGGGCAGATTCTCAGTAGTGCGGATGTCTATATGACTGATACCGACCGCTGGCAAGTCGGGTCTGTTCTGTTCATCCGCCTGCCGATCTCTATCCCGCACGGTACAGCGCCGGGTGCTTACCCCGTTCGAGTGGCGTGGGTCGCAAGAGCAGAAGATCGCTATCAAGCGTACACGAGCGAGGCAGGCGGGCAAGCCGGTATCTGGGCAGCAATCGGAAGTATCGAAGTCGTGCGCCCCGCTGTGCTGCCTTCCCCTGACAACGTCCCGATACAGAGGCGGCTTGACATAGCCATCAGTGACGGTCTGCGGCTGCTCGGTCACGACACACTGCCTGCGAGTGTCCGTCCTGGCGAAACGCTGCGCACGCGGCTCGTCTGGCAGGCACTGCATGATGCGCCAGCCCGGACACAATATCGTGTCCTGCTGCGCGGACAGCAAGACACAACACTGTGGATGGGCGAACCTTCATCCGCCTATCCAGCATCCTCATGGATAGCCGGCGAAATTGTCACAGATTCAGTCGGATGGGTCATTGATCGAAGGCAGACAAGTGGAAACTATGAGATCGTACTGGCGTGGCAAGGGGGGGAACTTTCGCTGGGAGCACTTCGCATTGAAGGCCTCGCGCGCATATTTGAGCAGCCAGAGGCAGCTGTTGACATAGATGCGACCTTCGCAGACATCGTTCTGCTGGACGGCTACACGCTGAGCCGAGAAGCTGCCGCTGTTCGCTTGACGCTCATCTGGCAGTCGTTAGTGGTTACACCACAGGATTACACAGTTTTTGTTCATGTAGTCAACACTACTGGCGACATCGTAGCACAATATGATAGAATGCCTGGCAATAATGCCTACCCGACACATTTATGGCTGCCTGGTGAATACATTGTGGATGACTATCTGTTTGAAAACTTGGCATTGGATGGACTTGTTCTTCGGGTGGGCTTGTATAATCAAACGACCGGTCAAAGATTACAACTTCGTTATGACCAAGGGTTACGAGAGGCGGATTTCTTCGAAATAGCTGATAATTAAGCTTAATTACGCTGTTTTGCATTGTTCGTTACGAAAAAATGGCACTTGCATCTATTATAAACTTATGCTTTACTCATATCGATTCCATAATATAATGAAGTGGAGTAAGCTAAGGTGGTCACTCAGGTTTTGAGAGACCTGTAGTGTTGAAAATGGAGCGTAACAGTGCTGATTATTCGATTAGAACCCGATAGCCCGCCCATGTTCACACTGAAAACGCCGCATGAAGAGGGCTACGTAATCGGTCGTTCCGATGAAAGCAGCGACTTTCAGCCGGATATTGACCTGGCTGGTTACGGAGCACGTGAGATGGGCGTTTCAAGGCGTCACATTGCGGTCGTGCGCTTCCAGGGTCATCCACATATACTCGATCTGGGGTCAGTTAATGGCACATTCCTGAATGGAAAGCGCCTGCTGCCAGACACACCTTATTCGTTGTCATCCACCAATTACTTACGTTTAGGTACGTTGCAACTCGTTGTTGAGCAGGCGTTCGATTAGCGCTTCATTGTAATTCATCGTAAGGGATAGAGGCTCGCATCATGGTTCAGAAAATCATGCCCAACTCACACCTGCGCTTCAATGGCTCCCTGTGGGTTAATCTCGATATATCACTACGTCGCCTCGATCAGGTGATCGGGCGCGTGATTAGCTCGCTCAATCTCACTATCATCGAATGGTATATCTTACGCGCACTATTCGAGCGCGACGGGCAGCACGCCAGTGAACTTGCCCGCGCAGTCGGTCGTGCCGCGACATCGTTCACCCCCAATCTGGACAAGCTGCAATCGAAGGGTTTGATTGAACGCCGTCCAGACCCGACCGACCGCCGCGCTGTTCACATCTTCCTGACTGCGGAAGGTGAAAAGTACCGCGCAGAAGTGCATCGTACGGCTCAGGAAGTCGATACGATGATGCGGCGTCAGTTCGCCAGTGAGGACCTGGATGCCTTCCTGAGCGTGCTGGCGGACCTGCAAGACCTCGATATCGATCAAGACTAACATCACTGCGCGCGAGGCTCGTCATGACTGAACCATTGACGCCAGAGCATGTGCAGGCAGCGCTCGACAAACTGAATCTGGGCATCCAGATTCGGTTTTTTGACACCACGACCGCGACTTCCCAACAGGCGGCTGATAACATCGGCTGCCAGCTGGGGCAAATTGTCAAGAGTATTGCCTTTATCGTCAAAGACCAGCCTGTGATCGTGTTGACCAGCGGCGACCAGAAGGTCGATGACCGCAAGATCGCCGCGCTTTACGAGGTCGGGCGCAAGCAGGTGCGCGTCGCTTCGCCGGATGATATGGTGACGATTTACGGTTACCCGCCCGGCAGTATGCCGCCGCTGGCACACCGCACGGCGGGCATTCATGTCTATATCGATCAGTCGCTGCAACGCTTCGACATCCTCTACGCAGCCGGCGGCGCACACAACGCCATCTTCCCGGTAACGCTGTCACAACTGTTGCAGATGAGCAGCGGCAAACTGGCAGATATAAAGCGCGACGAGACGAACAGTAGCTAACGTCTACATCGAACAAGCCGTTTCAAGCTCTTGTTCGAGACATTTACTAAGATCCGCGCGCTGCTCTGAAACGTTCTGCCAGCTTGCCCAGTATCGTCAACACGCGCGTCTGCCAGCGGTCACGTTCCAGCAGAATCTCGACCGCCGTCCGCGTGACCCGTAAGTCATTCCCCAGCCACAACGCCAGCAAATCGCGATTCGCCTCGACCAGATACGGCAGCCGGATTTCGATACGTCCGGCACGGTGCAGCACCGCTGTCGCGCCCGCCGCCTCTGCCCCAAGCTTGACCTGTATTTGATACAACATGCCTTCGACTGCAGGCGGCAGCGCACCAAAGCGATCCTGCAATTCATCGTGCATTGCCAGCAGTTCACGCTCGTTCTGCAAGCCGCCGATGCGTCGGTACAATTGCAGCCGCAGTTCCAGTTCCGGGATGTAATCCGTCGGCAGGTAAGCGGGGATAGGCAGGTCGATCATGATCGCACTTTCGCTCAGTTTCGGCAGCACCCCGTCTGCCTGACCGCCCTTCAACTGCTGGACTGCCTGCGCCAGCATTTGCGTGTACAGATGCAGCCCGATTGCTGCGACATGTCCGGTCTGGCGCGTGCTGAGGATGTCCCCTGCCCCGCGCAGTTCCAGGTCGCGCATGGCGATCTGGTAGCCAGAGCCGAGATCGGTGTACTCGCTCAATGTCTCCAGCCGCGCACGGGCATCGTCGGTCAGGCGGTTGTCAGCAGGATGGAAGAAGTAAGCGTATGCCTGCTGCGCACTGCGCCCCACGCGCCCGCGCAACTGATACAACTGCGCCATTCCGAACCAGTCGGCACGATCAACGATCAGCGTGTTGGCGTTCGGGATGTCCAGCCCACTCTCGATGATGGATGTTGCCAGTAGAATATCGTACTCGCCGTTGCCGAACGCTTCCATCACGCTTTCCAGCCGCCGCTCGTCCATCTGCCCATGCCCGACGACGATGCGCGCTTCTGGTACAATGCGCGCCAGTTTGTCCGCCAGCAGATCAATCGACTGCACGCGGTTATGCACGACGAACACCTGACCGCCGCGTTCCATTTCACGCATAATCGCCTGGCGCACCAACCTGTCGTCAAACGTACTAACATGCGTGATCACAGGCAGCCGTTCTTCGGGCGGCGTCTGGATCATGCTGATGTCGCGCACACCCGTTAGCCCCATGTAAAGCGTGCGCGGGATCGGCGTCGCGGTCAGCGTCAGCACGTCCACCTGTGTACGCAGCGACTTGAGATACTCTTTGTGCTTGACCCCGAAACGCTGCTCCTCGTCAATCACGACCAGTCCCAGGTTCTTGAACTGCACATCGTCCTGCAACAGCCTGTGCGTGCCGATGATGATATCGACATCGCCCGCCGCCAGCTTTGCCAGCGTGATTATCTGCTCTGCGCGGGTGCGGAAGCGCGACAACGCCTCGACCACAACGGGAAAACTGCTCATCCGCCGCTTGAAGGTCTCGTAATGCTGCTGCGCCAGTATCGTTGTCGGTACCAGCACCGCCACCTGTCGCCCGTCCATGACCGCCTTGAACGCCGCGCGAATCGCGACCTCCGTCTTGCCATAACCGACATCGCCGCAAATCAACCGATCCATCGGATGCGGCTTCTCCATATCCTGCTTGACCGATCGCACCGCCTTGAGTTGATCTTCCGTCTCGATGAACGGGAACGCGGCTTCCATCTCGTGCTGCCAGGGCGTATCAACGGCGTAAGCGTGGCCGGGCGCGCTGGCACGCGCGGCGTAAATCGCCAGCAGTTCCTGCGCTTCTTCCTCAACCGCCTTCTGCGCCTTGCTCTTGATGCGTCCCCACTCCGCCTGCCCCAGCCGCGTGATCGTCGGCGGGGTATCGTCCGCGCCGACATAGCGCGTCAGGCGGTCGGTCTGGTGGATAGGTACGTAGAGTGCGTCTGTCCCGGCATACTCCACCATCAGGTACTCGCGCTCAATGCCTTCCAGCGTACGCCGCCGCATTCCGGCAAAGCGCCCGACGCCGTAATCCATATGCACGACGTAATCACCTTCGCGTAAATCGCTGGATTGCACAGGTGGCGCGGTCTTGCGCTTGCTGACATGGCGACGCCGCGGTTCCGGTCGCGTCCAGCCGAAGATTTCTGCGTCGGTGAACATGTGCAAATCGCCGCCGACGCCGCGCAGCCGCCAGCCTTCTTGCAGCGCGCCATCCACGAATGTCACGCTCTGCGGCTGTAGCGGCAGAATGTATGCTGCCCCTGCCCCCGCACCCACAAACGTGGCAGGGCTGGCGTCACTTTCGCGCCACAGCTCATGTAGCCGCGATGCCTGTACGGTCACCGCGACCACGCGGTCAGACTGATTACGCAAGCCGCGTATCTGCGCCAACAATGGCTTAAGCTGTCCGCCAAAGCGCAATTCCGGCGTCAGAACGCCACGGAGCGCGTATTCGGCGTCAGGTTGCTCATCATCAACCATTGCCCCAAAATCGACGCTCTGGCGGGCATTCAGCACAGCTTCCAAGTCGTCCCATGTCAGATACGGGCGCGGGTGATCGGGCGCGATCACATTGCTAGTGCGCTTCTCCGCCTGTGCTTCGTCCGCCCGCCGCATGATATCCTGGACCGACGCGCGCAGTTCATCGCGATCTTCCACCACGATCAGTGCCTCTGTCGGCGCGTAGTCCAGCAGGCTGGCGGATTGATCGTAAAAATACGGCAGATAATGTTCGAGGTAGCTGGATGCCGTCCCGCTCGCCAACGCCTCGGCGTCTTCCTGTGGGCTGGTCGGGTCGTTGGCAGTTGCCGGCAGCGATGCAAACCAATCCGACAGCCGTTCAGCGGCAGCGGGCGCGAACACGGGCAGAGCTTCACGCGCGGGCGGGATCAGCAGCGTATCGAGCTTATCCCCTGAGCGCTGCGTGTTGATGTCGAACAGGCGCAGCGAGTCGATCTCGTCGTCGAAGAAGTCAATGCGAACGGGCTGCTCGCTCGCCAGCGGGAAAATATCGAGAATACCCCCGCGTCGGCTGTACGTCCCCTGCTTGACGACGACGGTCGCAGGTTCGTAGCCCACCTGTACCCACTGCCCGATCAGCCTGTCCATCGCGACTCGCTGCCCGGCACGCAGTGTGAGCGTGCGCTCGCGAAAGACATCCACAGGCAGTGTGCGCTGCATAATCGCCCGCGCCGACGTGACAATCAGCAGCGGTTGTTCAGACGGAAACGCCAGCCCCGCCAGCGTTTCCAGCCGCCCTTGAATGCTTGCCTCGCTCCAGGGCGCGCGCTCGTAAAGGAACGGCGTCGGCTCGGCGAAACGATCGATCAGCGCCGCATCGCGCAGCCAGACGGGAAGCTGCTCCGAGACGTTGTAGGCGCGGTCAATGCGTGCTGTGATGTAGATGACCGGGGCGCGCCACTCCTGCGCCAGCGCCGCCAACACATATGGGCGGGCGGCGCGCAGCACGCCGAGCGCGTGCACCGAACGTCCGTCCTGAAGGTGCTGACGCAGCGCACGAAACGGCTGCGTCTCTTGCAGCAGCGGCAGTAAGGCATTGAGGTGCATATTATTCCGATTCGGGTTGTGGGGTCGCCGGCTTGGGCTTTGCTTCACCTGTGCCGTTGTAGCGGTTCATCGCTGCTTCAATGCCGTCTGCCAGCCATGTTTCGACCGCTTTGACGGCACGGTCAGTCATTTCGATAGCAGTGATTTCTTCGTCGCCTTTGAACGGCGACAGCACATAATCCGCCGGGTCCATACGCCCCGGCGGGCGACCGATGCCCATACGCACGCGGTTAATCTCCTGCGTACCGAGCCGCTGCAAGATGTGCTTCATGCCGTTCTGCCCGCCCGCGCTGCCGCTCTTGCGCAGCCGCAGCGTACCGAACGGGATGTCAAGATCGTCACACAGGATTAGGATGCGTTCGTGCGGTATCTTGTAGAAGCTGACGAGCGGACCGACCGAATCGCCGCTGACATTCATGAACGTCTGCGGCTTGGCGAGCAGCACACGGGTTCCCCCAAGCGTACCGCTGCCCACCAGCGCTCGCTGCTCCAGCTTGGTCACGGGGATGCCGTGCTTCTGCGCCAGGAGATCGACCGCGCGGAAGCCGATGTTGTGGCGCGTCTTTTCATACCTGGAGCCGGGGTTACCCAAGCCGACGATCAAGAACTGGTCTGGCATCGTTGTACACCTGCGTGATGGTCTTCGCGTTGCCTCCCATTATATGCTACGCGACTGTCTCACGGAACTGTGTTTCGTACAACTGGGCATATAGCCCATTTTGCGCCAGGAGTTCGTCATGGGTACCGCGCTCGACAATCCGCCCACGATCCATCACCAGAATCATATCCGCCGACAGAATCGTACTCAGGCGATGGGCGATGACGATACTGGTACGCCCTGCCATGATCTTTTCGAGCGCATCCTGGATCAGCGCTTCCGACTGGCTGTCAAGGTGGCTGGTCGCTTCGTCGAGGACAAGCACGCGCGGGTTCTTGAGGATGACGCGCGCAATCGCCAACCGCTGCTTTTCGCCACCGCTCAAGCGATAGCCGCGCTCACCCACGATCGTGTCGTAGCCATCAGGCAGTTCCATGATGAAGTTGTGGATGTTCGCCGCCCGGCACGCCGCCTCGATCTCCGCCTGCGTTGCATCGAAACGCGCATATACCAGATTGGTGCGGATGGTATCATGAAACAGATAGGTCTCCTGCGTGACCATACCCACCTGCGCGCTAATCGTCTCCTGCGCCAGATCGCGCAAGTCATAGCTATCAAGCAGGATGCGTCCTTCTGACGGATCATACAGGCGCGGGATCAGGTAGGTCATAGTCGTCTTGCCAGCGCCGCTGGGACCGACCAGCGCGACCAACTGCCCCGCCCGCGCCGTGAAGCTGATATTCTCCAGCGCCATCTCGCGCGCCTGGCTGGTGGTTGCCTTTTCGCCGCCGCCATTCGTAGAGACCGCATCGCCAGACAGCACGGCTTTCACATTCTCCATTCGCCCATATCGCTTGACTTCGCTCAACAACCCGTCGCCGTCCGTTTTGTAGCGGAACGTCACATCGTCAAACACCAGTTCGCCGCGCACGTCCGTCAGTCGTTTGGCGTCGGGCTTGTCGGCAATTTCGTGCGGCTGGTCGAGAATTTCAAAGACGCGCTCGAAGCTGACGACCGAAGTCGAAATTTCGACCGGGACATTGACGAGATATTCCAGCGGACCGTACATCTGCCCCAGATAGGCAGCGAAAGCGACAATCGTGCCGACGGTGAAGACGCCACCTAACACCAGATGCCCGCCGATCCAGTAGACCAGCGCCGTACCAACAACGCTAATCAGACCGAGCAAGCCCCAGAACTGGCTGCCCATGACCGCGCGGCGCACGCCAATATCGCGCACGCGCGCGGCACGTTCGGCAAAGCGGTCGCTTTCCACCCGTTCGCGCCCGAACAGCTTGACCAGCAGCGCCCCGCTGATATTGAGCGTCTCGTTCATCATAGCGTTCATCTGCGCGTTGATGTCCATTTGCTGGCGCGCCACTTCGCGCAGCCGGATACCTATTGTCCGCGCAGGGTAGTAGATAATCGGCAGTACCAGCAAGCCGAGTAATGTTAGGCGCCATTCCAGCGCCAGCATGACCGCCAGTGTCGCCACCAGTTGAATCGTCTGCGTTACCGTGCCGATGATGGTGTTGCTGATGGCGTTCTGCGCGTTGACGACATCGTTGTTCAGGCGGCTCATCAGTTCGCCCGTCTTGGTGTTCGTGAAGAAGCGCAGCGACATGCCCTGCAAGTGTGCGAACAAGCCGCGTCGCAGGTCATAGATCACGCCTTCGCCGATGCGCGCGTTCAGTCGTCTGATGATGATGCCCATCACGCTTGTCGCAATAGGGATAGCAATTAAGCCAAATGCCAGCCAGTTCAGGCGCTCAGCATCGCCATTGGGCAGCGTGGAGTCGATCAAGTCACGGAAGATCAGCGGGGTCAACAGCCCCAACGCCGACTGAATCATGATCAGAACAAACGTCAGGATGAGCGCCCCCCGGTACGGCGCGGCATAGGCGAAGACGCGGCGCAGCAGCGCCCACGACCAGTTTGCCTTGCCATCACCGTCAGAGTGCGGATACGCATACCGCCACATAACAGCCTCTCAGTCAAGAAACCACAGCGCTTAACTATAGCTGTATGCGGTATAGCTTGTCGCCTGTACAAATGAGCAGTTACGGTGTGATTGTGAACGCGCTCGGCGGACCGATGACCGCGCCGTCAATCGCAAGCTCAACCGCCCACGCCCCAGCCGTTAACGCCACCTGGTCAGGTGTCAGGTAGTACCAGATACACGCGCCGTTGACCGTGCTTGCAGGCGACCAGCTGTCCACCCACACCTCCGCGCCATCCAGTGTCCAGCGATAGCTGACCTGGTTCTGGGGCGACAGATTGAACGCCGTCGCGACAACATACACCCCTGCTGCTGTGCTGCTGAAGGTGCTGGTCGGACCGATGGCGCAATCATCCGCGCCCACCTGCGCCGCCGTGACAACATTGCGCAGCGCGGGCGCGTTCGGGTCCACAGGTGCGACGGGTGCGAGCGTGGGAGTCGGGACGCTGCCCGCAGTACTGCCAGACCCCTGCGCAACCGCACCAGGTGTGATCGGCAGCAGCGTTGCGACCGGAGTCCCACCCGCCCCAACGACCGGGACAGGCGTTACCAGCGCTGGATTGATCGCCTGCGTGCCAAGCGCGATGACCGTCGCATTGATGCGCCCAAACTCCGCATCGACTTCGCGCACTGCCGTTTGCGCCGCGTCCTGAGTCACGAGCAGCCTGTCTACGGCAACCGTCGCGGTGATGCGCGCCACTGCAACCTGCGTTCCCATCAGGCTGTGGTCCGCCGCAAGCGTCTGTTCCGGCGCAGGTGGTGCGAAGAAGTTACACGCGCTCAGGCTGACACAAAGGCATACACCAGCAATCCATTTCCACATACTGCTTATCACACCCATTCTTGACGACTGCCAAAACTCAGGTACCCCGGCGCAAAATCACTTGCACCACTCATCCCTGAGTCTAGCAACTCGCATTAAACTGACAAGCAGCGTTCTCCCACCGATATGAAAACAGCCCTGATACTCTTCGTATCAGGGCTGCTTTCACAGATGGAGGTGCGGCACTCCGCCATGCCGGTCCAAAAGATTCGACGCAATGCCTCTACAGGTTTAGTTCGTTATTTGCATCTCGTGGATGATAGCCCGACGAACACGGTTCGCCACCCACCAGCCGATTTGGTCTTTGGCTAACGCTTATCGGCGTAACGCAGCCGCATTCCATCATTGGTGACGCCCACGTACCAACCCGGATGGACACGAGCTGGGTGGACGGTTGGGTTACTATGACCCAACACTTTCGGTTTACACCTTAGGCGGCGTAAGCGAAAGCAGGTTTGGTGTTGTTGGCACCTATTGGTTGCTCATTTTTACGTGGTTAAGCGCCACGACCTGCCACACGGCATCAGCCTCCTCTGTCGAAACTGATTCACCCCCGTGACAAGATGGATCGTAACATAGCCGGGGACGCCTGTAAATCCCATTTCGCAGGGGCAGGTTGTATCCTACCTTGCATGATGTTGGTCAGGATACATCCTGCTCCTAATTTACACTTCCTTTACAAATTGTTTACGCGCCCATGATGATTTCAAACCGCATTTCGCCTATCCTGAAAGTGTAAGTAATAAATGCATCCTCTCCCCCAGACTTCGCCCGGCTCTCCCCACCGGGCGAAGTTCTTTTTGTAGCTGCAAGGTTTCGTCGAGTATGATTTGTAAAAGAGTTGCAACGAAATATTCACTACAAGGGGAACGCCGATGAGAGCAGTCATTCTCGCCGCCGGACAGGGAACGCGCCTGCGCCCGGTCACATTGACGATGCCAAAGCCGCTGGTACCAGTCGCCAATAAGCCGCTGATCATGTACTCGATTGATGTCTTGAAAACAGCGGGACTCACGGAAATCGCCATCGTTGTCAATGACATGGATTCCCCGATTGTTACACAGCTGGGCAACGGTGCGGCGCTCGGTGTACAGCTTGATTATGTTGTGCAGCAGCAGCAGCTCGGTCTGGCGCACGCCATCAGTCTGTGCAAACCGTTCGTGGGCGAAAAGCCGTTTTGCGTATTTCTGGGCGATAACATCTTCCAGGACAAAATGACGCCGCTGTTGACAGGCTTTGAAGCGTCCGACGCCGAAGCGACGATTGCGCTCGTCCCCGTCCCTGACCCGCAGCGATTCGGTGTGGCGGTTGTCAAGGATGGCAAGATCGAGCAGTTGATCGAAAAACCCAATCCCGCCCCTTCCAACCTTGCCATTTCCGGCGTTTATCTCTTCCGTCCGTCCATCTGGGAAGCAATCGCCAACATCAAGCCGTCCAAGCGCAACGAACTCGAAATCACCGACGCCATGCAGTGGCTTGTCACCAACGGGCACAACGTGCAGCCCTATGTGCTGAATGGCTGGTGGATCGACGCAGGCAAGCCAGACTCGATCATGCAGGCGAATCAGTTCGTGATGGGCGATATGCCGTACACGCCGCCGCTCACCGATGGCAATGTGATTATTGGCAAGAGCGATGTCTCGCACCGCGTCGAAGTGGGCGAAGGCAGCCAAATCATCGACAGCGTGGTGCGCGGACCGGTCATCATTGGCAATAATGTCACCATCAGGAACAGCTTCATCGGTCCGTACACGGCGATTGGCGATAACGTAACCATTGAGTACAGCGAAATCGACGCCAGTATCGTCATGAAAAACTGCACGGTGCGTAACATCCAGGGGCGCATCGACTCCAGCCTGCTGGCAGACAATTCGCAGTTGACCGCTGCCACGCATGTCCCCGCCTCGCACCGCTTTATCCTGGCGGAGAACAGCTTCGTGCAACTGTAATCACCCTGCTATACTGTATTCAAACGACTTAAGCCCGTTTTCATAGGGGCAGGATGCATCCTGCCCCTGCATTCCACCAAATAGATAAAGGATTTTCCTGATGCCAGAAACCATTGCTCAATTACGCGAAAATCTTGACTCCGCCCGTGCGCACCTTAACACGGTGCTGGATGCCGCTACCGACCACCCCGACGCTCAGGTCTACTCCGACGGCTTGCAATGGAATGTCCGCCAGATTGCCGTGCATCTTTCGGATGCCGATCGCGGGCATAACAACCAGATCATGGCGTTTGCCGAAGGGCGAGACATCATCCCCGAAGATTTCGACATCGAACGCTACAACAAGCGCGTCACCGAAAAGCGTGCCGAGATGACGCTGGCAGAGGCGCGCGCCGCGCTCCATGAGTCGCGGGCAGCGCTGAACGCCTGGCTGGACACGCTAGACGAGTCCACGCTCGACAAGACGGGTCGCCATGCCTCGCTGCGCATCCTCTCGATTCGCGAAGTCTTGCAGTGGATGGCACTGCACGAACGCCAGCACGCCGATGACATCAGCTCTGCACTGAAGATCACGGCTTGATATGACGACCTTGAATGAAAAACGCGCGGACCTGCTCGTCCGCGCAACCGACCCCTTTAATGGCGGACCAACGCTGGAACAACTTAACGCAGGCAGCATCACGCCCAACGATGCTTTCTTCGTCCGCAATCATGGCGACATCCCCGAGATCAATCCGTCTGACTTTCGGCTTACGGTCAATGGAATGTTGTACCAGCCGCTGGCGCTGACGCTCGATGACATCAAGTCGCTACCCGCCCACACCGTGACCGCCACGCTGCAATGCGCGGGCAATCGCCGCGTCGAGCTGGCGACGATTGCGCCCATCCCCAACGAACTCGAATGGGACCAGGAGGCGATTAGCACGGCGGTCTGGCGCGGTGCGCGGCTGCGCGATGTACTGGCGCAGGCAGGCATTGATGCTGGCGCTGGGCATGTCGCCATGCTCGGTATTGATGAGATCGCCAAGGATGGCGAAACCTTTGGCTTCGGTGGGTCGATTCCGCTGGCAAAGGCGCTCCACCCCGATACGCTGCTCGCCTACGAAATGAACGACGCGCCGCTGCCGCCGACGCACGGCTACCCGCTGCGGGCGCTGATCCCCGGCTATATCGGGGCGCGCAGCGTCAAATGGCTGTCACAGATCACCGCGCAGGCGCAGCCGTCCGACAATTACTATCAGTCGGTTGCCTACCGCCTGCTGCCGCCTGACGCGCAGGATGAAGACGCTGCTGTTATGCTCGGCGAACTGCCGCTGATTTCGGTCATCCTGTCGCCAGCACCGAACGCGGTGCTTGCCAGCGGCGATATGCAGGTGCAGGGCTATGCCTACGCCAGCGAGCGCGCGGTGGTGCGGGTCGATGTTTCGTGTGATGGTGGGCAAACGTGGCGCGTGGCGCGGTTGCTTGGCGAAGCAGAACGATGGGCATGGCGCAAGTGGGAAACTACAGTGCAGTTAGCGCCGGGTCAGCATATGCTGGTGGTGCGCGCGTGGGATAGTGCGGCACAAACACAGCCGGAGCAGATCGCTACCGTCTGGAACATCAAGGGCTACATGAACAACGCGTGGCACCGCGTGCCCATTGTGGTCAGATAGCGTAGGGGCAGGATATACATCCTGCCCCAAACAATCTTACATCGGCGGGAGCAGCACACCGTCGATGACGTGGATCACGCCGTTCGACGCCGGGATGTCTACCGCGATCACATTGATGCTGCCGTTCAGCACGACGCCGCCGTCCACCACTTCAATCGTGATGTCCGAACCCTGAAGCGTCGTCACCGACGACATGCCAACGACCATTTCCGATGTTGCGGCAACACCCGCGACAACGTGGTAAGTCAGGATGCTGGTCAGCAGTTCGGTATCCGCCAGGACATCTTCCGCCGATACGCCCAGCGCTTCGAGTGCTGCTGCGAATGCCGCATCCGTCGGTGCGAAGACGGTGAACGGACCCGCATCGCTCAGTGCGCCGCCCAGATCAGCAGCCGTAACCGCCGCCAGCAGCGTGGTGAATTCAGGGGTTTCTGCTTCGGTCGCCGCAACCACGACTTCCGGGATGCTGCCAAGCAGACCGCCGAGAATCGGGTCAACGCCGGTCACAATCGTGCCAGCCTTCAGACCGTCCAGGACTGCCTGCACCTGTTCGGTGACTTCGGTGGGGACGGGCGAGTCGTGCGCAGGCGCAAAACCAACACCGTCGTTCAGCGCGCTGAAGACCTTAATACCAGGCAGGTCGCTGTAATCGCTGCCACCCACCAGGATTTCGATAGCCTGATAGACGGCGTTGTCAACACGCTTGAGGGCGCTGCTGATGATATTTTCTGCGCCGGGGGTATCGCCGCCGCCGAAGGTTGTACCGTACTCGTCCTGGTCAACGCCGATGACGAACACGCCCGCCTGCGCTGCGAAGGTGATGCCACCCGAACCCGTCGGACCGCCTGCACCGAAGATCACGTCAGCGCCTTCGCCGATGAACTGTTCGGCAGCCGCCGCGCCACGATCCGGAGCAACGAAATCGTCAATATACACGCCGAGCGTTTCAACTTCGGGGTTCACATAGCGAACGCCCTGTTCGAAGCCGTTACGGAACTTGACGACCGGGGGAATATCGATACCGTACACACCGGCGACCGTGCCGCTTTCGGACATCAGCGCGGCGAGCGCACCAACGACGAAGCCTGCCTGATCTTCACGGAATTGCAGACCGACGAGGTTCGGCAGTGCCTGGTCAGGCGCATAGAACTGGTCAACGCCGATGAAGAAGACATCGGGGTTGGCAATTGCCGCTTCACGGGTGGCGTCCGCAATCAGGAAGCCAACGGTGACAATGGCGTCATATTCCTCAGACAGACAGGTCTGGATATTATTGGTGTAATCCGTCTGTGCCTGGGTTTCGATGAAGGTGCTGTCGAGCCCGAAGTCTTCGGCAGCGCGCACCATGCCTTCATAGGCAAACTGGTTGAAGGTACCGTCGTTGACGCGACCGAGGTCGGTCACAAGGCAGACGGATTCAATCAGCGGGTCCTGCGCCGCGACCGTCGGAGCGATCATTGCGACCAGCGCCAACAGACTGAGCGCGACGAACAGCATACGAGTAAATTTCATCTTGCGATTCTCCTGCTACAAAAGAGGTGTTCACACGGGGTTGCTCAGACCCACAGCGGGATACTATAACACGCGCTTAAACTTCTCGACACACTTTCCCACCGAAAAGAGGCTGAAAATTCTGTGAGAGTTGTCCAAACTTCGCGCTACGGCAGATAGAAGCGCCATTGAAGTGCCGCAGGCAGCACACTAATTCCCACCACCACCAACACCAGTACACCCACCATCAACAGCAACCCATTGCGCCAGCGCCGCGCGTCTGGCATGTCGCGCCGCCGCCATGAGAAATGCACGTGTGCGACCGCCAGTACAATCGTCATCGTTACCAGATGCTCCCACTGATGGCGAATGCCGAAGCCTGCTGGAATTTGATAGATCAGGAACAGCACCAAGCCGATGATCCACTGCAAGCCGATGAAGCTGCTAAACATCGTCAAAAGGGTTTGTGCCTGCTTGACCCAGGTCTTTTGCTGTACCAGCCCCAGCACGAAGTAAACGATAGCCACGACTGCGATAACCATAAATATCCAGCGCGTCCATGAGTGCAAAAACTGCGTTATCTGTAATGCGGTATTCACGAAGTGACTCCCCTTGGCATAACTACACCCCTCGATTGTAGCCTGACTGGTCAAGCCGACCAACTGCCAGCCCCCCAATTTCTGGGGGACACTTTGGGCGGATTTGTCATAAGATGAGAACTGTTTGACCGAAATCGTCAAATCGGTCAATGGGTCAATTTGATGTAAGCTACCCGCTTTGGATGCGCTATGCTTGAGTGAAAGGAACACTACACAACGAGGACGAAAAGGCAGATGGCATCTGCACAACCCAATCCTGAACGACAGCAGCGCATCTTCGATGCGGCGGCGGAACTCATCGCTCATTACGGTTTTGACAAGACGACGATGGATGAGATTGCAAAGGCGGCAGGTGTCTCGAAAGGCGCCCTATACCTGCACTTCAAGAGCAAGGATGACCTGTTTGAGGCGCTTTTGCTACAAGAGGCGGAGCGTGTGAGCGATACGCTCATGGATCGGGTGACAGCCGATCCGCAAGGCGGCAGCATCATCTCGATCTTTACGCAGGGATTGCTCGCAATCGCTGAAAACCGATTGCTACGGGCGCTTTACACGCGCGATCAGCGGGTGCTGGGCGATTACTTTCGCAAGCTGGCGCGTACGAGCAGTTACCAACAGGGGTTCGATTTTGGGTTGGCGTTCGTTGAGCAGATGCAGGCAGCCGGACTGCTGCGCAGCGACATCCCCTCGAACGTCATCACATACATTCTGGCGGTCATTCGTTACGGCTTGCTGACGATTGACAGTGCCGTTCCGATGAACAATCCGCCGCCGCTTGAACAGGTTGCACCGATCATCGGCGATATGCTGCGGTTGACATTGGTACCAGAGGGCGGCGATAGCGAAGCGGGCAAGCAGGCATTCAAGCAACTCATTGAGTTTGGCAGGCGCGTCATCGAAGACCGACGCAGCAATATGAAAGCGAAAGAACCATGAACATCGTCATTCTCACAGCGGGATCGCGCGGCGATACACAACCCTACATTGCGCTGTCGCAGCGGTTACAGCAGGAAGGTTACCGCGTGACGCTGGGTGCACCTGCCAACTTTGAGCAGTTCGTCAGCAGTTATGGCATTTCGTTTGCGCCGCTGCGCGCCGATTATTATCAACTGATGGACTCGCCGGAAGGGCGCGATCTCAAGTCTGGCAATCCGATACGTGTGATGCGCCAGATGCAGAGTGTGATCTTCCCGTTGATGCGCCGCCTGCTCGACGACTGCTGGCAGGCCGCACAGGGTGCAGACGCGATTATCTTTCATCCGAAAGTGCTGTCAGCGCCGCATCTGGCGGAAAAACTGAACATCCCGGCGATAGCCGCCATCCCGGTACCGATCATGACGCCTACAGCCGCGTTTCCTGCGCCGGGCGTTATCCATCGCGACCTGAGAGGGACACTAAACCGACTGACCTATTCAGCGATCGCGCTGGCAACCTCATCGTTTAACGGCATTATCGGCGACTGGCGCGAGCAAACGCTCCGACTATCGCGTAAGTCAACGGCGGTGACGGGAAGCGCGGTTCATGGCAAGCCTATCCCGGTACTGTATCCCGTCAGTCCGGCGGTCATCCCTGTGCCTGCGGACTATCCTGCAACGGCGCATATGACCGGCTACTGGTTTACGGAGCAGCGGTCGGACTGGCAGCCATCAGCGGAACTTGTGCGATTTCTCGAAGCAGGTACACCACCGGTGTATGTCGGCTTTGGCAGCATGGTCGCAGAGGACACGGAAGGATTCAGCCGGACCGTGCTGGAAGGCGTGCGCCAATCCGGGCAGCGGGCACTGCTCGCCAGCGGTTGGGGCGGATTGAAAGCATCGGCACTGTCGGAAGGCATGTTCATGCTGGACGAAGCGCCGCATGACTGGCTGTTCCCGCGTGTCGCGGCGGTCGTCCATCATGGCGGCGCGGGTACGGTGGCCGCAGGACTGCGCTCGGGCAAACCAACTTTCATCGTCCCGTTTCTGGCAGATCAGCCCTTTTGGGGACAGCGACTATACACACTCGGCGTGTCACCTGAACCGGTTGCACATAAACAACTGACGGCAGCAGCACTCTCAAATGCACTCCGCACGCTGGTCAGTAACAAAGCGATGCAGGCAAAGGCTGCCAGCATCGCCGAACACATCAATCGCGAAGATGGTACTGGCGAAGCCGTTCGCCTTATCAGGCACTATGTGGGCAGTGCCGAAAGTATTTACGCCCACCAGGTATAGGGGGAATATCATGCCTGTTATTCAAACCAACGGTCTCAGTAAGCACTACGCCGCAAAAGGCGGGCGTGTCCATGCGTTAGACCAGCTCACATTGTCCGTCAATCAGGGGGAAATCTTCGGCTACCTGGGACCGAACGGCGCGGGCAAAACGACGACCATTCGTATGCTGCTCGACCTCATCCGCCCGACAGAAGGCAGCGCCAGCATCTTTGGGATGGACGTGCGCGCCAACAGCGTAACACTTCGGCGGCGCATTGGCTATCTGCCTGGCGAACTGAACCTGTGGGACAACGAAACCGCTGCGGATATTGTGCGTTACTTCGCCCGTGTACGTGGTGGGGTGGACATGGTGTTTGTTCGCCAGCTTGCTGAGCGGCTGGAATTCGACATGAACCGCAAGATGCGGACATATTCGACCGGGAACAAGCGCAAGATAGGCATCATTCTGGCGCTGATGCACAAGCCGGAACTGCTGATTCTGGATGAGCCGACCAGTGGGCTGGACCCGCTGATGCAGCAGGTCTTTATCCAATTGATGCAGGAAGCACGCCAGAACGGTCAGACCGTCTTTCTGTCGTCACACATGCTCAGCGAAGTGCAAGCCGTTTGTGATCGCGTCGGCATTATCCGCAGCGGCAAGCTGCAAACAGTAGATAGCGTTACAGCGCTGACGAAGGTCAACTTCCGCTGGGTAAGCCTGACGATGAAAGAGGCAGTGCCTGCCGACCTGTTCGAGAAAGTACCGGGTATCGAGGAAGTCAGCGTCAGCGGGAACAGCGCCTCGATGCGCCTCAGTGGCGATATTCAACCGCTGCTGACCGCCGTTGGCAATCGCTATCTTGTCGATTTGCGCACGCAGGACCCGACGCTAGAGGAAGTGTTCCTCACCTATTATGGCGATCTGCCAGCAGTCAACGGACATTCGCGCCGCGCTTAACTTCCCGTCAGGAGGAATTATCATGGTTGGGTCTGTATTGGTCGAAATGCTGCGTCGTCACTGGCGGCAAGCGTTGTTCTGGGGGCTGGGTATTGGCGCGCTCACGTTCCTGCAAATCATTGTACTGCCTGATGTCGATGCTTTGCAGCAACTTGCTGAATTGATGGAAACCGTCCCGCCGGCATTTGCCCAGATGTTCGGGTTGAACGACACGCAGTATCTGGCAACACCGGAAGGCTATGTCGCCACACGCACGTTCGGGCTGCTGCTGCTGCTCGTCTCGATCTACGCGATCGTCGCCGGGCTAAATGTGACTGCCAACGACGAAGAACGCGGCGTCATGGATAATGTGCTGGCGCTGCCCATCTCCCGCTGGCAACTGGTGCTGGAGAAGCTGCTGGCGTATGCGCTGATGTCTATCTTCGTGGTTGTGGTCATCTGCCTGCTGACAATTCTGGCGGTCACGCTGACACCCGCGCTCGGTATCGACATGGGCAAGATCGTGCTGGGGTCGGTCAATGTGCTGCCGGGGATGCTCGTCGTGCTGGCGTTCACGGCACTTGTCGGAACGGTGGTGCGCAGCAAAGGGCTTGCGACAGCGCTGGCGGTCCTCTTCCTGGTTGGCAGCTACTTTATCGATACGCTGGGGCGTGATGCCGCGAACTCGTTCGTTGCCGGGCTGCGAGCAATCTCGTTCCACAGCTACTACGATGGCACGAATGTGCTGCGCTTCGGCTTCAACGCCGGGAACTTCACCCTGCTGCTGATCGTCGCGCTCATTCTGGCGATACTCAGTCTGGCAGCCTACCAGCGCCGCGACATCGGCGTGTAAGTCAGAATCAAAAGCCTATTCAAGAGGGTGGAGAAATTGGGCTGCAGGGGCGACCCGGTGGATCGCCCCTGCAAAACCCTTCTATCCTCTTAGATAAGCTTTTTCTTCTCTTTTTTACCGAATGACCTCCGCGCCGCCCATGTACGGGCGCAGCACATCCGGCACGACCACACTGCCGTCCGCCTGTTGATAATTCTCCATAATCGCGATCATCACGCGCGTAGTTGCCAACCCACTCCCGTTCAGCGTATGCACAAACTGCGTTTTCTTGCTGTCGCCGCCGCGATAGCGAATGTTCGCCCGCCGCGCCTGGAACGCTTCGGTGTTGCTGCATGAGCTGACTTCCAGCCATTCCTGCGAGCCGGGTGCCCACACTTCCAGGTCGTACTTCTTGGCAGCGCTAAAGCCGAGATCGCCTGTCACGATCTCCAACCGCCGGAAGCGCAGTTGCAACGCCCGCAGCACATCCGACGCTGCCTCCGTCAGGCTTTCCAGTTCAGCGTAGCTCGTATCCGGCGTCGTGAACTTGTACAGTTCGACTTTCTCAAACTGATGTACACGCTTGATGCCGCGCACATCGCGCCCAGCGCTCATCTGCTCGCGGCGGAAGCACGGCGTATGCGCGGCGTAGTACAGCGGAAGCTGCGACTCGTCCAGGATTTCGTCGCGATGCAGGTTGGTGATGGCGACTTCGGCGGTTGGCAGCATATACAGCTCAGCATCGGGATCGCTGTAGACATTCTCGCGGAACTTGGGGAACTGCCCCGCGCCAACCATCATCTCTTCCTTGACCATGTACGGCACATAGACTTCAGTGAAGCCGTGCGCCTGCGCCGAATCGAGATAAAAGTTAAGCAGCGCCCGCTGCAAACGCGCTCCCAGTCCCTTCAACACAAATGACCGACTGCCATGAATTTTGACGCCGCGCTCAAAGTCAATGATGTCGAGCGACGGTCCCAAATCCCAGTGCGGCACAATCTCGAAGTCAAAGTGGCGCTCTTCGCCTTCCGGCGTATGCGCGATATTGGCATCTTCGCTGTCAGCGACAGGGGTGCTTTCATGTGGCAGGTTGGGGATCCACAACAGGTTCTCCTGCAACCCCGCGTCTACACCCGCAAGCTGGTCGTTGAGCGCCTCAACACGCTCGCCCATCTGCTTGAGCGCGCCCATCAGCGCGTCTATCGCACCGCCATTGCTGACAGAAGCGTGCGGCGTGCCGCTTGCGAGAATATCAGCCGCGTGGTCGAAATCTCCATGATTGATCGCCACGACCGCAGCCGCTGCCAGCCCCGCCTTCGCCGCATCATCCAGTTTCTTGTTGCCGCGCAGCATCCCAAACTGCTTGTTCAGCTTGTTGCGCGCCGCCTGCAACGTCTCCGACTCGCTCAGAAGGGCGCGCCGCTGCTTATCAAGATCGAAGATCGCGTCGATACGGGTCATCGCGGCGGGGTCGTTCAGCTTGCGTATCTGGTCTTTTACCCAGTCCGGCTTCTCACGAATAAGGTTGATGTCTATCATGTTAGCGACCGTCCTTTTCTGGCGCTGTGGGCTGCGTGTCGTCCGTCGGCATGGGCGGCAGTTTGCGCGTGAAATCGGCATACAGGCGCACGACAGCCGCCGCCAGACCGATGATGATGATGACAATGATCACCGTGTCGAAAAATTCGGGCGTCAGACTGCGCAAAAACTCTGCCACATCCCCTCCACCAATAAAAACGCCTCACCTGTATCACCGGGCGAGGCGTGCATAAAACCTAACTCACGGCATTCAGGCTGTGGGCATCACGAACCACTCGACTCAGAGGCAGACGAAGCGGCGTCTTCACGCCACGCGGGAAACTTCAAACTGAAGGTAGTCCCGTGTCCCTCGTCACTCTTGAACCACAGGCGTCCGCCCATTGCCTCAACCTCATGCTTGCACAGATACAAACTTAGACCGTAGCCAAACTCACCGATGATCTCCGGCTGCTTTGCGCGCACGAACGGCTCGAAGACCGTGCCATACTCTGTACGCCGAATGCCATAACCTTCGTCGGTCACGTCAATCTGGATACTATCGTCTGCGCCGATCTCTTGCACAGCAATGTACACGGGTGTCGCGCGCATACTGTACATAATAGCATTCCGCAATATGTCTCGCAACACCAGCGACAGATAGTGCGGCGCAGCGACGATGTACAGATTGGCAGGCACAATCATTTTGATGCGCGGGCGCGGGCTTTCATCGCTGGTCTCCGGGTCTACCAGCGGCGTATCGCCCAGCGACTCCATAAACTCAGATAAAAAATCTTCCAACAAGACTTTGCTGCGCTGGCTACTGACGGTCTCGCGCAGGCGGTCGGTGCGGATGACTTCCCAACGCACCATCATGTCCGTCAACTGGCGCATCCTAAACATATGCACGCCGATGATGCGCGCAAACCCACCGATGCGCCGCGCGATCTGCTCGACCGTCATATTGGCTTTAGGGTTCGACATGCTGCGTTGTATCAGGCGGGCATGACCTGCCGTCGCGTCAATCGCATCATTCGCCTCTTTCAGGTAATGGCGCAGTAGTTCGCCCATCGCCGCCCAGTCCGGCTGCTCAATCGTGATCATCGTGTAGACTTCGCCGCTTTGCCCGTGAACCGCCGCCGCCCAACACGGCACGAACGCCCCGTGCCGATCAATCTTGAAGCGCACAGGACGGCTGGAGGTCAACGCTTTGGTGCGAATGCTGTTCAGGCTCTCATATTCGATGGGCAAGCGGCGGTCAAAATAGTTGAGTGCCCCCACCCACCCCTCGCGCGCCACCGCCCGCATATCCCCACCGAGAATACGCCGTGCCGCCTGGTTGTACTGCACCAGCCGATTGTTACTATCAAACAACAACGTCCCTTGCCCCAACCCGTCGATGACCGCCTGGCTGTCAGGTCTGCGTTCAGTCTTCATCACGCGCCTCTTGTTTGTTCTCAGGACGCATATGGGGATATAGCAGCACGTCGCGGATGCTGTCCTGATCCGTCAGCAGCATCACCAGCCGATCCACGCCCATGCCAAAGCCACCGTTCGGCGGCATCCCGTAACGCATCGCCCGCAGATAATCTTCGTCCAGCGGCGTCTCGTCATCTTCGCCCGCGCGGAACGTCTTCGCCATATCCAGAAAGCGCTGCTCCTGGTCGCGCGGGTCGTTCAACTCGGTGAAGGCATTGCCCATCTCCATGCCCGCAATATAAAACTCGAAGCGCTCAACATGCATATCGTCATACGCCACGCGCTTGGCAAACGGCGAAATATCGCGTGGGTAATCCATAATGATCGTCGGCTGGATCAGCTTGGGTTCGACACGTTCCCCCAGCAGCGTTTCGATCAGCTTGCCCCAGGGCAGCCCCGGCTTGAAGTCAATCTTGTTCTCACGCATGACCGCCGTCAGCGACGCCTCATCGCGATAGTCCATATAGTCAATGCCCGTCTCTTGCTTGATGGCATCGCGCATCGTCACCCTTCGCCAGGGCGGGGTGAAGTCGATATGATGTTCGCGCCAGGTCGTTTGCTGCGTGCCATTGGTTTCCTGCGCCACAAACGAGACCATCTGTTCCGTCAAGTCCATCACGCCGCGGTAATCGATGTATGCCTTGTAGAACTCCAGCATCGTGAATTCAGTATTGTGCTTGTAGCTGATGCCTTCGTTGCGGAAGTCACGCCCGATTTCGTAAACGGCATCGTAACCGCCGACGAGCAGCCGCTTGAGATACAGTTCAAAGCTGATGCGCAGGAACAAATCCTGACCGAGCTGGTTGTGATGCGTGATAAACGGGCGCGCCGCCGCACCGCCATAGACAGGTTGCAACACAGGCGTTTCGACTTCGAGAAAGCCGCGGTCATCAAAAAAGCGACGCAGCGCCCGCACAACTTTTGCGCGCTTTAGGAAAACATCACGCACACGAGTATTGACCGCAAGATCGGCATAACGCTGACGGTAGCGTGTTTCGACATCGGTGAATTCGCCATACTCCACAACCGTGCCATCGTCCTGCTTCTGCTGCTTGACAACAGGCAGCGGACTCAGCGATTTGGCGAGCAGCCGCAGTTCTATCGTGCGCACACTGACTTCGCCCGCTTTGGTACGCATCATCGTGCCACGCGCCTGCACAAAGTCGTCGGTGTCGATCAACTTCTCGGTCAGAAGGCTGTACGCCGCCTCGCCCAGTTCGTTGATGCGCAGGAACAACTGCACACGCCCGCTTTCGTCTTCGATATGCATAAACGAGACTTTGCCCGTCAGGTTGACGCGGCGCACACGCCCGCACACCGTCACTTCAATCGGCGGCGTCGTCTCAGTGACGGGTTCCGCTGATTCATAGGCAGCAATCGCCTGCTGCGTTGTGTGTGTCCGTTCGACTCGTGCCGGAAACGCCTCGATGCCGCGCGCTTCCAGTTCCCGGACTTTGTCCAGGCGTTCTTGTTCAAGACGGTGTGGTTCCCACATCATCCATAAGCCTCAATGACTGGTGCTAAATTAAAAACCCCGTAATAGTTTACGGGGTTTTGAGAGGTTATCCAAAAAAGATGCGAACAGGCTACTTGATCGCCTTGATGACGAAGAGGATTTCCCCGGCGGGCGCATGAACGCGCACCTCGTCCTTGACCTTCGCACCCAGCAGCGCCTTGCCCAGAGGGCTTTCGACAGAAATCTTGCCCTCTGCCGGGTCTGCTTCCGCCGAACCGACGAGATGATAGACTTCTTTATCGCTGCTGCCTTTTTCCTGCACAGTCACATGCGCCCCGACAACCACATGGTCGTGCTTGCCGTTACCGTTTTCAATGATCTGTGCGCTGCTCAGGATCGACTCAAGGCGAAGGATATTGCCTTCAATGAATGCCTGTTCGTTCTTGGCATCTTCGTATTCCGCATTTTCGCTTAAGTCGCCGCCCTCTTCCATCGCCTGGCGCAAACGCTCGGCAACTTCAGCACGACGCACTTCCCGCAGATGCTTGAGCTGGTTTTCCAACTCGACAAACCCTTCAGGCGTCAGATACTCGACCTGGTTATTCATACTGTCCGCCTCATCTCCTGCAACAACCGACCCTCACGCCGCCACCCTAAAACCACAAAGACACAGCGAAAAGCTGTGCCGAAGAACTCACAAACTTGCAGATAAGGGACTGTTTTCCGCGTGTTGAGCGTAGAGTAGCATAAGTAATGTTGATTGTAAAGTGTCGTCGGACATGATGAATGTCATGCCTTTTTATACTACACGGTGTCGCAATCGTCAGAAATCTAAAGAAATGGGACGCCATACATGGCGTCCCCACAACTTCGGATCTCTCTGTACGGACAACACTCTTGTCGTCCAAAAACAGGAGCATAACTGCTGGCTTAAATCATCGCCCTCATCTCGTGAATGCCCGTCGCGCCGCTCGGTCGCACGCCTGCCTCTGCTTCGATCTGCGCCGCGCCGTTCGCTTCGATGCAGCGCACCTCAAACGTGTGTTCGCCTTCTGTGAACGCCCAGTCATAGCGCCAGATCACCCAGGTGCGGTCGCTGATAGGCGCACGCACACGCGCGGGCTGCCAGTCACCGCCGTCAATGCGCACTTCCACTGCCGCAACGCCGCGCGCACCCGCCCAGGCGATGCCGCCAACGGGAATAAGCGATTGTTCATCGTCCATGACCATCATATCGGTGGCAATCGTATCAATGACGGAAGTCGCTCTTACGCGCGCTTCCTTGTCCCAGCCGCGCCGCACCCAGTAGCCGTCTTCGTCTTCGCCCAACACCTCAATACCCGTGATCCACTTCGGCTGCTTCATACCGTATAAATCAGGGATGTGAATACGGATCGGGAATCCGTGTTCGGTCGTCAGGGGTTTGTCTTCCCAGAAATACGCCAGCATCACGCGCTCGTCATTATTGACAATATCGAGCGACACGGTTTCGTCAAAGCCGTCGGCACACGTCATCTTGAGGTGCGTCGCGCCTTCCGGCAGCGGCACATCCTGCAACAGGCGCTGCATTTGCACGCCAGTCCACTTGGTCGTGCTGATCAAATCGCCCGCGACACGGTTAGAGATACATGACATGGTGACATACGCCTCGACCGACTCATATGCCTTGATCTCGTCGAGAGTGAACTGGGCGAGCGTGCGCGCTTCCCCACCGATCTGGGTCGTGAATGGCAGCGTCCAGTTCGCCTCGTTGATGACGGGCGGCACAATTGCGATGTCAATACGATAGTGATCTTCGACAGGCGTCACTTCCGGGCGCGTGCCGGGCGCAGGCACGACCGGATCATCAGCGTTGGGCAGCACATCGCCAGCGCCGGCAGCAGCAACGGGTTCTTCAGTCGGCGTGCTGATGCGCGTGTTCAGCAGTGCGCTCAGTCCTGCGCCCACTACCGTCACGGTTGCCGACGCCGCGCCGACCGTGACCAGGAACTGGCGGCGATTGAGCGCATTGGCGCTGGCAGCGCTTTCCGATACTGCGGCGGCGTCCGCCGTCCGCGTCACCCGCTCATAGACCCATGCGTGCGCCAGCCCCCAGCCAACGAACAGCAGCAGCAGCCAGATGCCGCCGATGATACGCGGATCGATAGTTGCGCTGACGCCGTACAACAGGCTGATAGCCGCCATAATCGCACCGACAACTGCGCCGCCGATCAAGCCAAGGCGCTGCACCTGCTGGCGCTGGCTGCGCTGGAAGACCGTGAGCAGGATGACACCCGCGATGATAAGGAGCACCAGCACCATAATCGCCGCCATTGCGGTTTCGGCGATCTTTCCCGCCTCGTCCACGCGCCCCAGATTGAGACCAATGATCACATCCACCATACGCTGAATGCCGAAGACGATCAGGTCACCGGGCAGCGCGTCACGCACAGGATTGAAGACATCGGCAGGGAGGGACGGCAGCCCCATAAACGTGTGACCGAGTGAAATGATCACCAACAATGGCACAGTAATCAGGATAGCGATAAGCAGATTCGTCCACCCGCTCAGCTTTGTGTTCATCATTATGTTGCTCCTCGTGAAGTCCTGTACATCAGTGTCTACCGCAAAGATTACACCGTGATGAACAGGGGTGGATTTGTCGATTGGTTTTTTGGGCGTAGACTTCGTACAATTCTGGCACAGGTTTGACTATTTGTGACTGTGTTCTCATCATGCCATCACCCACAATCATCGTCGATGCCCACGAAGACATCGCTTACAACTATATCGCCTTCGGGCGTGACTACCGCCACAGCGCCTACCAGAAGCGAGAACTGGAACTGAACGCGCCACATGTCGCCCGTGTCGGTCGTGCAACGATGGGCTTGAGCGATAGCTTGGTCGGGCGCGTCGCGATTACGTTTGCCACATTATTCGTCGGCCCGCGTAAAGCAACGACCATTTATGAGGCGGTCAGCTACACATCCCCGCGCGAGGCATATGCAGCCGCCACACGCCAGTGGGATTACTACCAACGGCTGGTCGATGAAGACGAGCGTCTGCGCCTGATAACGACGAAGGCAGACCTGGACACAGTGCTGGCGCGCTGGCAGGATGGGCAGCCGATGGAGCAGCTTCAGCAGGGACTCGTGCTGCTGATGGAAGGCGCAGACCCGATCCTCGAACCGAAGCAGTTCGAGGAATGGTACGAGCGCGGCGTCCGTATCGTCGGACCAGCTTGGGAGCGCACACGCTATGCGGGCGGCACTGGCGCGCCGGGCAGCTTGACGACGTTGGGACGCGAACTGCTGGAAGTTCTGGCGGGCTTTCGCGTCATCCTCGATCTGTCGCACATGGCGGAGGAAGCCTATCTGGAAGCTTTGGATCGTTTTGAAGGCGAAACGCTCATCGCCAGCCACAGCAACCCGCGCCGCTTTGTCGATACAGATCGCCACCTATCCGATGTGATGATTCGGCGGCTGGCGGAGCGCGACGGTGTGATGGGCGTCGTGCTGTATAATGCCTTCCTCGATCGCGAGTGGCGCAGCGGCTCGCCCAAAGCGGACGTACCCTTTCAGCGCGTGGTCGACATTATCGACTATATCTGCCAATTGACGGGCAGCGCCGCGCATGTCGCCATCGGCAGCGATTTTGATGGCGGCTTTGGCGTGGAAGACATCCCGGAGGGCTTTGATACGGTTGCCGACCTGTGGAAGATCGGGGCGGCTTTGCGTGCGCGCGGCTTCAGTGAGGACGATGTCGCGGCGGTGCAAGGGGGGAATATGCTGCGAAAGTTGAGGCAAGCGCTTCCGTAGCGCATTGCGATGATGAAACTCACGCAACTGGGTGTCGCTCTTGGGGTACTCGGCTTTATGCTGGCGCTCATGGGCTTGTTTCCCGGCGTCATGGGCGTTAACCCGACGCCCGGCGTGGGCGCCATTCAATTCTTGATCATTCTGGTCGGTTTCTTCCTGCTGATCATTGGGGCGATCATCTACGTCAAAGATGCCTTTTACGACCAGCAGCCGTCGAATCTGGTACAGCAAGTGGGTGTCCGCATGGCCTGGACCGGGCTGATTTTCTGCGCGATGTCCGGGCTGGCGGACTTCCTCGGCTTCGGTTCGCATACGCCCACCCCCACCAGCGATGTCGTCCTTGGCGAGCTTCAGTTGATCGGCGTGATCGGGGGCTTTCTGCTCTCGTCCATCGGTGTCATCATCTTCGCAGCAGGCGGCATTCCGGCGCGCGACAGCCGGGATACAGAAAAAACCGCAAAAATTTAGCTATCTCTTAACCAAAACGACTTGCTTTGTTGGCGAAACTCATCTGGCTGCGGTATTCTTTGCATCTGTAATGGCTATCGTTAGCTGTCCACACCTCCTCAGACCCGTGTGACGATGGCGATAGCTCGGTACTGATACCCTGTACATGTGGAGGCTACGGATGCGCAAGTTAATGACGGTTCTTGCCATTCTGGTGTTGGTGACGATGGTCGCAGCACCTGCAATGGCGCAACGCCCCTCTCTTGCTGATTTTCTCATCAACGATGGACGTTTCAATACATTGCTGGCGGCGGTCGGCGCTGCTGGTCTGACCGACGCGCTCGGTACAGAAGGTCCAATTACGGTGCTGGCACCGACCGACGATGCGTTTGCAGCACTGCCTCTGGGCGCACTTGACTTCCTGCTGGACAACCCGGAAGCTCTGGCTGCGGTTTTGACGACCCATGTTATCCCCGGTCAGTTTCTGGTTCGCGATGTGGCAGCGGGCGCAACCGTCGATAGCTTCGGCGGCGAGCCGGTGACCTTCGCGCTGGCAGATGGCGCACTGACGGCAAATGGTGTACGTGTTACATCAGTGGATCGTCTGGTCAGCAGCGGCGTCGTCCACGTTCTCGGCGGTGTCATCATCCCGGCATCGGTCAGCGAAGTGCTGGCAGGCGCGACCTCGAACGTCCGCGTCGGTCACTTCTCACCCGATGGCGGTCCAGTTGACATTTATGTCGATGGCAACCTGCTGCTCGAAGGCGTGACATTTGGCACGCTGAGCGATTGGGTTCCGGTCGTGACAGGAGTCTACACGATTGAAGTTGCTGCGGCTGGCAGCGATGACTTCATTCGCACGACCACGACCCGCGTTCCCGGTGGCGCACATATCACCGTCGCGGCAATCGGTATTGCGGCGTCTGGCGATTTTGACCTGCGCTTCATCCCCGAAGACTACAGCCCGGTTGCCGATGGCACAGCGCGCGTGACCGTCTTCCATGCCATTCAGAATGCCCCGGCAGTCGATGTGCTGGCGAACGGCGGCGTCCTGGTCAGCAATCTCGGCTATCCGGGAACGCTTGGTGACAACGACGGTGTCGATACGGTCAACGTTGCGGTGGCGACCTATGACTTCCAGGTTGTCCCGAACGGCGCGACCGAACCCGTCATCCTCGACCTGCCGGGTGTGACGCTGACCAGCGGTGTCAACTACTTCCTGGCGGCGATTGGCACGCCGACGAACCCGTCGTTTGTGCTGCGCGGCACGCCGTAATTTGCCCGTACACTTGAACTCGCTGCGGGTTCCTGTCGGGGTCTGGCTTTTGCCAGACCCCGATTTTTGTTTATCAAAGGATATTGTCTATGACGAAACTTCTTGATATCGCGCTGGCAGATGGGCGCTTTTATACATTGATTGACGCTCTGCGCGCAGCCGACCTGACCGACATCCTGGCGTCGTCCGCACCGTTCACGCTGCTTGCACCCACCGACGATGCCTTCAATATGCTGTTCCCCACAGGCAGCAGTGCATTAATGCAGGATGTAGCGCTGATGCAGCGCATCCTGCGCCATCATGTGCTGCCAGGCAAATATCTTGCCGCACATTTGCTGCTGCATGCACCTGTCGCTACACTGGCAGGCGCAGAATTGAACGTGCGGCTTGATGGGCAGACGCTTTATGTTCAGGATGCGCAAATCATGCTGCGTGACATGGAAGGCGACGACGGCGTGATGCACGCATTAGACAAGGTGCTCCTGCCACCTACGGTTTGATCACGATGATGTCGGCGGCGGAGTACCACCCTCAACAACGGGCGTTGTGCCTGTGGGCGATGCCGATGGCGCTACGCTGGTGACTTCAACTGCTGGCGACACAGGCACTTCGAGCGGTGCGGGTGGCGGCGCGCTCGGCTTATGGAGCATTGCCTTGAGCGTGGCGCGCAGGTCTGCTTCCAGCCGTTTCTGGAAAGCCCCGCGCTTTTCGTCCTGCCGCATCCCCATTAGGGTGTAGGTATAGTTGTCCTGGAAGGTGCGCGGGACATCTTTCATCTCCGGCTCCCAACGGTCGATCTGTTTCATGCTGCCGTTGGTGCACTGGTACAACTCGAACAGAATCCTGACCTCACCGTGTGTCCCGCGAAACAGAATATCGCAGGCGACGGGCAGCATGGCGCTGCGACGATGCACATTCTTGACAAAACGACTGGCAAGCGTGCGCGCAATCGGACGGACACGCTTTTCGATCTCTGATTCGGAGAGCGTTGCTGCCTTGCGCGCGGCTTTGTCAAGCCGGTTCACCAGGCTTTTCGGCGCCAGCGTCTGGCTGCGCGCGACGCGCCCATAGATGTCGTACTGGCTCAGCCGCAGCCCGCCGACGCGCCAACTGGAGAGGTTACGCCCATCCAGCCCCACCAACTGCTTGCGAATATGATACTGCCCTTCAATGCAAGGGACAGACATCGTGTCGCTTTGCGCGCTGTGCTGCCAGAGCTGCCGCCTGCCGGACAGCGTGTTCGGGTCTTGCGGAGGTATCGCGGCATAGGGTGGCTGCCAGACCTCGAACTTGTTCTTAGGCGGACGGAAGATCAGCCGCAAAATCACCGTTAGCACCCACAGCAGGATTAACCCCGCCCCGCACGCAGCAATCACCAGTGCCACAACCAGCGGATTGGTCACATCGAGGCTGGAAAGGTCGATGCTGCTGAGATCAAGATTTGAGAAATCCAGGTTGCGTATTGCCGTCCACAGGTCAGGTTGACTGCTCTGAGCGTCCCCATCCGGCACAGGCGCGACAGGCGTGGCGACGATGCCCGGCTGTGTCGGCGCGATGACAGGCGCGGTCGGCGTGATGAGCTGACGCGGTGCGGCAGGCGTTGGCACGAGGTAGCCGAGCCGCGCAATGTTGTTTTCGATATTGGCGGCGTTGGCGGCTTCCACTTCGCCAATCCCCACCTCCAACCGGAAATCGACATTGCCTTCGGGGATTGACGCAAGTGGGACTTCAAACGTCAGTATTTGCGTATCGCCCTGCCCGCCCAGCGGCGCGACGATCTGTGACTGCAACAGGCGTTCGCCGCCTGTTTCAATATACAGGTTTGCCGTCGCATCCACATCCGCTGCGTCGCCCCGGTTGTACACACCAAATTGCAGAATCAGCACTGTCCCATCAACACTGACGGTACGGTTGACGACTCTGACTTCGTAATCAGGTTGGTTGACATCCTGGGCGAGTGCGGCTGCTGCCATGAACAGCAAAACCAGCGTGATGAGGATCGCCTTACGCATGGGTGCCCCTCGGGTGCGCATCAGTGAAAGTTTAATCCTCTTAACTATATGTCGAAATCCGCCTGAATCCAAATGTCACGTACGCCATTTTCCAAACGCTTACCCAACGACGCACCGAGCCGCCAGACGAGACAGACTGCGGAAAGTTGACCGAATCATGCCCGAAGCATGACCATATGTTCTGATTACAAAGCACAAATCGAAGAAGATGGGGTCATCGCTCTTGTTCGTCATGAAAGGCTTGACTACCATGAACAGCACGTTTAATTATGATGGTCCGCGCCCACCTCTTCCCCCCGGTGGGTACGATGGTCCCCGCCCGCCCCTGCCGCCCGGCGGCTATGATGGTCCGCGTCCCCCGCTTCCTCCTGGGGGCTAAATCCGAGTCAGGTACGAGTCTAATGCGCAAAAGGGCGACATACATGTCGCCCTTGCCGTGTTAGGTAATTAACGTTGCTGGTCGCCACGTATCAAACGTCGTAGATGATCAATCGAGTCCTGCAATGATGTTCGTAGCGTAACATCATTAACAAATGTGCTCAACTCCTCGGCGCCGTCAACAAGAATTTCAGCCCTCGTCAAGTGTCCGCGTTTGTATTCCAGGAAACCCTCTGCCACTCGAATATCAGCAACTCCATATGCGTAGCCAACTTCTTTCCATAGTTCGCGCGCTTGACGTAATGACTTTAGCGCTGATCTGAACTTCTGTTGACAAGTAGCAGCCAAGCCAAGCGATTGATAGGTCAATGCGAGGTGATGCTGCATATTCAGGCTGAGAAAGAATTCATTTGCCTTAAGCAACATCTGCTCCGCTTCGTCATAGGCATCACGCTCAATCGCTACCGCCCCCCGCTCATAGAGAACAATCGCGTATTGTGTGTAATGGTGCCCAAGCAAAATGTTGTCCTGAACAACTTTCAAACGCCTCTCAGCCTGATACAGGCGTTTTTCCCAACGTGCGTTGTAGGCGAGCGCCATCAAACAGTCGAGTTTTCCCTGTGTCGAATTGAGTTGACGCCACAGGGCAAAAGCACGTCGGGCAAACTTACGCCCCATTCTCAACTTGTTGAGGTGAGTGAACAAGATGCTGAGATGCTGGTAGAGTTTTGCCTCCAGATCAGAGCGTTCGGG
>JANRJX010000112.1:0-39560 GCA_033763755.1 Chloroflexota bacterium | reverse complement strand
GGCTGCGCCCCAGCGCGTGGGTTGACCAGAGCGGCTCGCCCCAGGTCAGCCTCGACATGGATGCCAACCGCCTGGTGCTGCTGGATCGCGTGGAGCAGGAGGAACCGGCGGCGGACATCGCGTTCTAGACAACATCTACAGCATGCGAGCAGTTATCAATGCCGCTCGCTCTTTTTTCACGTTGCCATCACATGCAATTCAAACTTTGCCATCGTCCCGACCATGACAAGATTGATACAGAGAGTGCGTATGCTCCATCACTATCGACAGGCAATGAAGGTGCTTAATCATTCCAACGTAATTCATTCTTGAAGTGACGCTGGCTTGGTCGTCGCACATGTCTGGCAAATCTCGAACATGTGCACGTCAGTAGCTTCATCCATTCTGGGACAGAGGGAGACGGCAGGTATAATGTTATAAGATCGACGTACCATCCACCGTCTTCCAATCGCCGTCCGCGCCTAAAGACATAGCCCTTTTTATCAACCACTGCATCACAAAGCTCGGAAGCTGAATCAAACCGTGCAGGTCTTCAAACAGGGTCGTGAATGCCTTGAATCCGCCCATATCCAGAAAGTACCTCAGCCAAGCGGGCAAACCGCGCGCCTAGCGCATCCAGAACACCGTCGCAGTGTTTCAAGTGACGGACACTTTCATATTGGAATTGGGGTTTTTGGCCGCGCAACTGTCCCGTATTTTATGTTCCCAGTGGGGTAGCTATTGTGACAAGTCTCGCACGCCCGACCTTGCTGCGTGAATACTACGCCGAAACGCTGATTCAGAGCATCAATGTCTGGGGCAATGTCTGTGACCGCGACTTGAACATTCTTGTCTGGAATCCGACTGCGGAGCGCACCAGTGGCTACAGTCGTGAGGAGGTCATCGGACACAGGCGCGTCTGGGATTGGCTTTACCCCGATGTTGATCAGCGTGAGGATATTCAGCGCATGGCATCTCAGGTCTTGGTCGAAGACGGCATTATCCACGAATTGGAAACGCAGATTCTTTGTAAAGACAAAACCTACAAGACCATTGCTTGGTACTCAGTACCGCTCATTGACCACGACGATAGCATACAGGGCTTCATCACCTTTGGTTATGATGTGACGGATCGCAAGATTGCCGAGCGCGCTTTGCAAAATGCGCACAATGAGCTACACGTCCTTTATGAAATAGCTTCGCTCACCAGCGAAGTAAAAGAACTTGAGTTTATTTTAGAGCGCGCCTTGCATCGTATCCTCGCTGCCATGCGAAGTGATGGCGGTGTGATCCATCTGTGGGACGAGCAGCGCAAGCAGTTGATGGTCAGCGCCATGCACGAAATCGAGTCGGCAGATATTCCCGACCCAAGCTTTGTTCAACAGGTCTACGACATTGGTCAGCCGTGCTTTTCGCCCGCTCCGCACGAGTATCTCAGCGTTCCGATGCGCGCCAAAGGGCAGGTGTATGGTGTGATTACGCTGTTGATCGATCATCGAACGCAGGTGAGTCAGGATGAGATAGCCCTGCTGACCTCGATTGCCGACCAGATAGGCATCGCTGTTGAAAATGCGCGACTGTATGAGCAGTCCAAGCAGTTGGCAATCTCAGAAGATCGGCGGCGGCTGGCGCGTGACCTGCACGACTCGGTTACGCAATCGCTTTACAGCCTTACCCTGTTTGCCGAAGCTGGGCAGCGCCTGATGCGCGTGGGCGATCATGAGCGTGTCGAGAAATATCTTGACCGATTGGGCAAAACAGCGCAGGATGCCCTGCGTGAGATGCGTTTGCTGCTTTACGAATTGCGCCCGCTGGCATTTCAGTCTGGCAAGCTGATCGAAGCGATTCAGCAGCGTTTGGATGCGGTTGAGCGCCGTGCCGGGCTGAGTGCGCATCTGATCACAACTCCACTACCAACGCTGACACCCCGGCTGGAAGAAGGTATCTACCACATTACGCTTGAAGCGCTCAACAACGTGCTGAAACATTCGCACTCTTCTGTTGTGAGCGTAGACCTGGCTCATGAAGGGGAGAGCATCACGCTGAGTATCAACGATCACGGGATTGGTTTTTCTACGGTTGAGGCGCAGTCTGCGGGCGGGATGGGCTTGAGCAATATGCGCGAACGGGCTGAAGAATTAGGAGGCACACTGTCGATTGTATCTTCCCCCCAAGAAGGGACTCAGGTGTGTGTTATACTGCCAGCAGACTATGAGATACGAGCATGACAACCCCCATTCGCATCTTCATTGCCGACGACCACCCGATTGTGCGCGAAGGCTTGCACGCGCTCATCAGCACAGAGCCAAACATGAAAATCGTCGGCGAGGCGGCGAGCGGCGAGGAAGCCGTGCAGCGGGTGCGTGAACTTAAGCCGGATGTCATCCTGATGGACTTGATCATGGGGCAGATGGACGGCATCGAGGCGATTGAGCGCATCAAGCTGGAGAACCCCAATGCGCGTATCCTGGCGCTGACGAGCTTCACGGAAGACGACATCGTATTCCCGGCGATCAAGGCGGGCGCGCTCGGCTACCTGCTCAAAGACTCCGCGCCGCAGGAGTTGTTGCAGGCAATCGTGAATGTTTACCAGGGTGTGCCATCGCTCGCGCCGTCGATTGCGCTCAAGCTGTTCCAAGAGCTCCATCATCCGCCGCAGACGACAGCCGCTGCCGCCAACAGCGCGAACGAGACGCTGACCGAGCGCGAAGTGCTAATTCTCAAGCATGTCGCGCAGGGGCTGACCAACCAGGAGATCGCGTCGCTGCTGGTCATCAGCGAGCGCACGGTGCGCAACCATGTCGGTAGCATCCTGAGCAAGCTGCATCTGGCGAACCGTACACAGGCGGCGCTGTACGCACTGCGCGAAGGCATCGCGCGGCTGGACGAAGCACCGAAAACGCCTGGGACAGAGTTATAGGTCAAATGACCCAACACCATAAGTCATTTGACTTAAGTTGCGCCGCTGATTTTTAATCTCGCTATAATCCTGTGCGCCTAGAGAAGTCTATTTTTGAAAGGACGCGCAAGATGAAGAAGCTTACAGTTTTGCTGTTCTGCTTGCTCTTTTCGGTTGCCTTTAGCACAGCCGCGCAGGATGGTCCGAGTATCGCGCTGTTTAACCCGCTCGGTAACAACACCTATGTCGCCGCCGCAGAAGCGGGGGTCCGCAGCATCGTCGAAGCAGCTGGCGGCACGGTTCAGGCATTTGACGCAGGCTTCAACCCCGAAGAACAACTCAACCAGATCAACGACGCCATCACCGCCGGCGGCTTTGATGCCTTCGTTATCTACTCGGTGGATGGCGTGGGTGTGACGGTGGGTGTGGACGCGGCTGCCGAGGCAGGTATCCCGGTCATCGCGCTCGATGCGCCGATCAACCCCGACCGCAGGACGCTCGTGCCGTATGTCAACGTCGCTGGGCAAATCGCGCGTACAGGCGTGGGCGATGGCACGCAGCTTGGCAACGCCATCGTCATGGCGTGCGAGGGCATTGACCCGTGCGAAGTCGCGTTCCTGATCGGCTTCCAGGGCTTCCCGCTCGACCTCGACCGCGTGGACACTATCAACAGCATCATCGCATCCCATTCGAATATTCAGATGGTCGCAGTGCAGGAAGCGCAGTACTTGGAAGATGTTGGCTTTGATGTGACGACCGATCTCCTTCAAGCGAACCCCGGTCTGGATGTCGTCGCCTCGGTCGGCGACCAGATGATTGTCGGCGCGGAGCTGGCGGTGCAGGATGCTGGGCTGGAAGATCAGGTCAAGCTGATCGGCAATGGCGCGAGTGGTCCTGGTTACGAAGCGGTGGTCGAAGGGCGCTGGTTTGCGACGATTGCGAACATCCCGTTCACCAACGGGCAAATCGCAGGGCAGATGGCGCTGCAAGCAATTGATGGCACGCTGATCGTGCGTTCGGTCAACATGTACGACCAGGCACCGCCCATCCCGCCGAGCGGTCCCATCATCACGCAGGAAAACGCGGCAGAGTTCACCCCGCAGTGGTAAATCCGTAGGGGCGACCCGCCAGGTCGCCCCTACCCATCATCAAACAAGATAAAACGCCATGACCGCAGATTTCGTCATCCAAACGCGTGCGCTCTCAAAACGTTTCTTCGCTGTCCAGGCGTTGGATAACGTTGATGTGGCGGTGCGGCAGGGTGAAATCCACGCGCTGGTTGGCGAAAACGGGGCGGGGAAATCGACTTTGGGTAAGGTCATCAGCGGCATTCTCCGCCCCGATAGCGGCGACCTGATCGTCAAAGGGCGCACGGTCGCCTACGCCTCGCCCCGCGCCGCGCTCGTGGACGGCATTACCACGATCACGCAGGAAATCTCGCTCTCTGGCAAGCAGACGGTTTTGCAGAATGTACTGCTGGGGCAGGAAGACTCGCGCGGCGGCGTGCTTGATTTTCGCAAAATGCAGCGTCGTTTCGATGACATCCGTAACCTGACAGGCTTTGAGATTGACCCACAGGCGCGCGTCAACAGCCTGCGCATGGCAGACCAGAAGAAGGTCGAGGTCATGCAGGCAATTGCGCGCGAGGCACAGGTCGTCATCATGGACGAGCCGACCGCCATGCTCTCTGGCGAGGAGACGGCACTTTTCCTCAAGACGGTGCGCCATCTCAAAAGCATGGGGCTGACCATCATATACGTCTCGCACTTTTTGCGCGAGGTGCTCGATCTCGCCGACACGGTGACGATCATGCGCAATGGGCAGGTCGTGCGGACTGCGCCGACGCGCGACGAGACGGTGGAGACGCTGGTGACGGCGATGCTCGGCAAGAGCGTCGCGCAGATGTACCCGCCGAAAGCGCCACCCGCCGCTGACGCGCCGATTGCACTGGAAGTCCGCGACCTGCAAAGCGCGGTCTTCATGGGCGTCAATCTCAGGCTGCGGGCGGGCGAAATCCTCGGCTTGGCGGGGCTGGTCGGCAGCGGGCGCTCGCGGCTGGTGCGCACGCTCTTCGGCGCGGAAGACATCAGCGGCGGGGCGATTGTGGTGGATGACGTGAGCATGACGCCCAAGACGCCGCAGGATGCCATCCGCGCTGGCTTGTACATGCTTCCGGAAAGTCGCAAGGAGCAAGGGCTGCTGCTCAAGCAGAGCGTGCAGCTCAACATTACGCTGCCGCACCTGCGCGAGGTAGCGACGTTCGGCGGTGTCATCAACAGCAATCGCGAACTAGGTGGCATCGGCGAGCTGATCAAGGCGCTCGACATTCGTGTCGGTGCGCCGACCACGCGCATCCGCAACCTGTCCGGAGGCAACCAGCAAAAGGCGCTCTTCGGCAAATGGCTGTTCAAGCGCCCGAAGGTGTTGATCATTGACGAGCCGACGCGCGGCATCGACGTGGGCGCGAAGCAGGCGATTTATGAGCTGATTGTACGGCTGGCGAGCGAAGGCATGGCGATTCTGATGGTCTCGTCCGAGATCGAAGAGATCCTGGGCTTGTGTCATCGCGTGCTGGTCATGCATCGCGGCAAAATCGTCACGGAGCTGGCGGCGGCAGACGGCACACTCACCGAAGACAACATCATGCGCGCGGCATTCGGAACCGAAGCGGCGCAGCGAGTAGAGGGATAACCGAGCTATGGCTATTGGCAAAACCGCGTCCGGGCAGCCGCGCAGCCTGACCCGATTGCTGCTCGATTACGGCGTCCTCTTCGCCTTCGTCACGCTCTTCCTCTTCCTGGCGTTCCGGGCAGAGGCGTTCTTGACGATGCGCAACCAGCTCAACATCCTTGACCAGGCGCATCAGATCGGCTTAATGGCGCTGGCGGTGACGGTCGTCATCATCGCGGGTGGCTTCGATCTGTCGATGGGCGCGATCTTCGCTATGTCTGCGGTTGTCGCGGCATTCGTCGCGCGCGACCTGGAGGCAAGCGCAACCTTCGCTAACATCGCACCCTACGCGGGGTGGGTGGCGGGGGTCGTCGTCGGGACACTCTTTGGCTTGCTGAATGGCGTGCTGGTCACCGTGCTGCGCATCAATACGTTTGTCGCCACGCTGGCATCCGGCATCGTCATTCGCGGCTTGGCGCTCATCATCACGCAGGCAGAGCAGGTGCGCGTGCAGGACGACCGCTTTCAGGCATTGGCGCGCGGTGACATCCTCGGCATCAACAACACGATCTTCATCTGGCTCGGCTTCGCCATCTTGCTGACGTTTGTGCTGACGCGCACGCGCTTCGGGCGCTACGTCTTCGCGGCGGGCGACAACCCGGAAGCAGCACGGTTGTCCGGCATCAACGTCAATCTCGTGCGCACGATCACGTTCGGCATCAGCGGCTTTGCGGCGGGGCTGGCGGGCGTCATCTCGGCGTCCAAGTTCATGAAGGCGCAGAACGACATGGGGCAGGGCTTGGAGCTGATCGCCATCGCCTCGGTCGTGATCGGCGGCACAAGCATCATGGGCGGCGAGGGGGCGGTCTGGCGGACGGTGCTGGGAGTGCTGCTGCTGCGCTTGATTGAAAATGGCTTCAACCTGATCAATGTCGATACGTTTTACCAGGATGTCTTCCAGGGGTTGATCATCCTGTTCGCCGTCGCGCTCGATGCGATGAGGCATAGGAGAGAAGGATGATTCGATTGACCGTACTGTACAACCTGCCGCCGGGGACGGACGAAGCGGAATTCCTGCGCTGGCGGCTGGGCGAACACCAGGAAAGCAACTCGGCGATGCCCGGCGTCGTCACGACCGACTTTGGGCGCATCGACCAGCAGTGGACGCCCGCTGGAATTCAAATGGGCGCACCCTATCGCTTCATGACGGTCGCGGATTTCGCCGACCGCGCCAGCTTTGAACGCGCGTTTCTCTCGCAAGAAGCGCAGGACAAGCTGCGCGAAGACATCAAGAAAATAGACAATCCGCTCTTTTTAGTCAGCGAAATCCTTGTTTCCACGCAACCGGAGGCATAAGCACATGGGCTACCGCGTTGCCGTCGATATTGGCGGCACATTCACAGACTTTGTTCTCGCGGATGTCGAGAACAAAGTGACCACAACAGGTAAGGTCCTGACCACACCCGGCAATGCTGCGCAGGGTGTCATGGACGGGATGCGCCAGATGATCGGTGATCCACAGTCGGTCGATTTCTTCGTACATGGGACGACAGTCGGCTTGAACGCCTTCCTTGAACGTAAGGGTGCGCGCGTCCTGCTGCTGATGACGCAGGGCGTGAGCGACTCGTACACCATCGCGCGCGGCGACCGCAAGACGCTCTATCAGGTACAGTATCGCAAGCCGGAGCGCCTTGTGCCGCGCCGCGACGTGATGGAAGTGCGCGAGCGGCTGCTCTGGGATGGGTCGGTGCTGGAACCGCTGCACGAAGAAGACTTCGCGCCGATCATCGACAAGATTCGCGCCGAGGGCATCCAGTCGGTCGCCGTCTGCTTCATTCATGCCTACGTCAATCCGGCGCACGAGCTGCGTGCGCGCGAATTCCTCAACGCGGCGTTAGGCGATGGCGTCTCGGTCACGCTTTCCCACGAGATCTCCCGCGAGTGGCGCGAGTATGAGCGCGCGTCGTCCGCCATCATGAACGCCTACATCGCGCCGATTGTCGAACGCTACCTGCGCAGCCTGGAACATGAGCTTGCCGATTTTGGCACGCGCACGCCCGTCCATGTCATGCAGTCGAGCGGCGGTGTCATCCGCGCCAAGACCGCCCGCGAGCAGCCTGTCCACACGCTGCTATCGGGTCCTGTCGGCGGGGCGATTGGCTGCGCGGCACTCTCGAAGGCGACCGGACGCAAGAACATGATCGGTGTCGATATGGGTGGTACATCGTTCGACATGTGCCTGATCATTGACGGTAAGCCGGGCGTCTCGAACGAGACGGAACAGCAGGGCTTGCCGCTGCTCCTGCCGCTGGTCGAAATCCACACCATCGGCGCAGGTGGCGGCTCGCTGGCATGGCTGGAAGCCGGGGCGCTGCGTGTTGGTCCGCAATCGGCGGGCGCGCTGCCGGGTCCCGCCTGTTACGGGCGCGGCGGTACACAGCCGACCGTGACCGATGCCAATCTCTATCTCGGTCGCATCGGCACAGACGCGCGGCTGGGCGGCTGGATGCAGCTCGATTATGGCGCGGCAGAGCGCGCCGTGCATTCGGTGGCGACGGAGCTTAACCTGAGCGATGTCGAGCTTGCCGAAGGGATGCTTTCCGTTATCAACGCGAAGATGGCGGACGCCATCCGCACGATCACGATTCAGGTCGGCATCGACCCACGCGACATCTCGATGGTGGCGTATGGCGGCGCTGGCTCGATGCACGCCGTCTGGCTGGCGCGTGAGCTGGGCATCAAAGAGATCATCGTCCCCTGGAGTCCCGGCACATTCTCGGCGTGGGGCATGCTGCAAACCGACATCCGTCGCGACCTGACGAGCAACTTCTTCCATCGTGCTGCTGATACGTCGGCGGAGATGATCAACGGCGTGTTTACGCGGCTGGTCGAAGAGGGGCGCGCGCTGATCCGCGAGGAGGAGATCGCCGATAACGATATTTACTTCGCCATGTCAGCAGACATCCGCTACATCGGGCAGGAGTACGTCGTCACCATTCCGATCCACGCGCCCTACGACATCGCGGAGATCGACCGCAGCTTCCACGACGCTTATAAGATTCGCTACGGGCATTCGACGCCCGGCGCGCCGCTGGAATTCGTCAACCTGCGACTGACGGCATTCGGTCGGCTCGACAGCGAGATCATGGGTTTCCAGCCATTGGCGGACGCGGGCGATCCGATCAAGGGCATGCGCGATGTCTATATCGACGGCGTGAAGATGCCGACGACGATCCTCAACCGCGACGCGATGCCCATCGGCACGCAGTACGAGGGGCCGCTGATCATCGACGAGCCGAGCGCGACGACCGTCGTCCCGCCGGGCTATGTTGTATACGTCGATCCGCTGGGCAATGTGATCATCACGAGGAAGTAACCATGACGACCAGAATTGACCCCGTTACCACAGAGATCATCCGCAACGCCTTCATCTCCATCGCGCAGGACATGAACGCGACGCTCATCCGCAGCGCCTATTCGCCCATCATCTACGAAGGCAAGGACTGCTCGGTCGCGCTGCTCGATAATCACGGCAATGTGCTGGGGCAGTCGCTGGGGCTGCCGCTTTTCCTGGGCAACCTCCAGGTCTGCGTGCAGTTGACCGCCGAGTTGTACGGCTGGGATTACTTCCGCCCCGGCGACGTGCTGATCATGAACGACTCGTACATGACTGGCACGCACCTCAACGACATGACCGTCTTCGCCCCCATCTACTGGCGCGAGCAGTTGGTCGGCTTTTCGGCGTCACGCGCGCATTGGCTGGACGTGGGCGCGAAGGACGCAGGCGGTCCGATGGACTCGTCGGAAATCTACCAGGAAGGTATGCGCTGGCCCCCGACGCGCATCTACGAGAATGATAAGCCGCGCGAAGACATCATCGAAGTGCTGCGGCGCAACGGACGCTTTGGCTTCTTGGCGATTGGCGATATGAACGCGCAGGTCGCCGCCGGACGCACGGGCGAGGGACGCTATCGCGGCATCCTCGAACGTTTCGGTTACGACACGGTGATGGCGGCGCGCGACGAAATCTTCCGCCAGTCCGAGCAGTTGGAACGCGAGGCGGTGCGCGCCATCGCCGACGGCGTATATCATGCCGAGGGCTTTATCGATAACGACGGACTGGGCAGCGCGCCCCTCCCGGTCAAGATGAAGGTCACGGTCTCCGGCGAGACGATGGAAATCGACCTAGAAGGCTCTTCGCCGCAGGCGCGCGGTCCGGTCAACTGCGGCTTCGCGCAGACGATCTCGGCGGCGCGCGTCGCCTTCAAGCTGCTGGTCAATCCGGGACGTTCGGTCGATGGCGGAACGTTCAAGACGCTGACGATCAAAGCGCCAGAAGGGTCGCTCTTCCGCGCGCAGGAACCCGCCGCCTGTCAGTGGTACTTCACGCCGCTCGGGTTGCTGATCGACCTGTTCATCACCGCCATGACGCCCGCGATGCCCGATAAGGTGGCGGCGGCGCATTACGGCGACTCGATGGTCATCTTTCTGGCGGGGGTAGATCCGCGCAGCAAGCTACCGTTCCTGGCGGTCGAGCCGACGCCCGGCGGCTGGGGCGCGTACCATAACGGCGATGGTCAGGACGCGCTCATCAACAACGTGAACGGCGCGTTCAAAGACCTGCCGATTGAGGTCTACGAGAGCAAGTTTCCGGTCATGCTCCACAACTATCGTATTCGTACCGACTCGGGCGGCGCGGGCGAGTTCCGAGGCGGCTGCGGCTTGGTGCGCGAATACACGGTCGGTCCCGAAAGCTACCTGTCGCTCTGGTTTGATCGGTCGGTCACGCCCGCCTGGGGTTTGTATGGCGGCGGGTCGGGTAAGGGTCCCGATGTGGAAGTCACTTACCCAGATGGCAAGCTGGATCATCTGCTCAAGGTCAACGTCAAGCCCATCCCCAGCGGGACGGTCGTGCGCACGCATACGGGCGGCGGTGGCGGCTATGGCGATGCGATGAAGCGTGACCCGCAGCGCGTGCGGTTGGATGTACTGGATGGCTATGTGAGCCGTGAGGCAGCACGCGAGCAGTACGGCGTGATGCTGAACGACGACCTGAGCATCGACACGGTAGAGACAGCACGCTTGCGCGGACGGTGAGAAAGACATGGGTGGCACAAGACTCTTATGCCACCCATGCTCACAAAGTTACATTAGTCAGAAGACGCCCGATTGGTTGATTGGGTGCCGAGCAGCGAAGAAGTATGAAGCGTCCGACCAATGTGGCGTTGAAAAGCGCAGCCTCGGCAAAGAATTGGACATATGCAGTCGAACGCTTCTAACCTGGTACTGGCTGCGTACTTTAGAGCGCCATCATCCGAAATATGCGGGCACATCGCTCCAACCAGACAGTGCTTATCATCAAGGAACAGTCTGGGGCTGACTGATCGGTGTGTTTGTCAAGGCGTATCTGCGCGCTCATGGAGGGAGATAAGTAGGCAGTGCGCTCGTATCTGATGCCGATGCTGCAACTGTTTTTCGAGCATACGATGGGAAACTTGAGTGAGATTTTTGATGGTGCCGCCCCCGTTATCCGCGCAGCTGCTTCGTGCAGGCATGGGCTATCGCCGAGGTTTTGCGAGCTTTCAACCCGCTCAGGACACGGGGAAGACTTTTCGATAGATTGCACAGTATCCTGAGCATCCGTGAGCAGATTGATACACATCATCTGAATCTTGACGGAAGCCACGCGCCTGCCAAGAAAGGCGGCGAGGTGGTGGCTTATCAGGGGACGAAGAAAGCCAAGACCTCCAAGATCTTGCCGATTAAGGAGTCCTGATCAACCTGCGTCATCTCATCGTTGGTAAAAAATCCTAATAAGTTCCTTATGTGCAGGGTGCGAGCAGTTATCAATGCCGCTCGCTCTTTTTTCACGTTGCCATCACATGCAATTCAAACTTTGCCATCGTCCCGACCATGACAAGATTGGGCAACAAATAGAGCGTGATGAAGACAATCCGCCAACTGTTGCGTCAGTTTTTCTCCACTGAAACGGAGGCAGTCCATTGCCACGACTCCACGATGAGCAAGACAACACCGATGCTAATTGGCTCCAATTTGTCGAAGTACAGACAAGCGCTCAAGTGCTACACAAATTGACACAGCGGCTATCAGAAATGCATGTCAATTTAATACTAAAATACGCTAAAGTAATGCTCGAAAAATCGTTCCTTGTCCACCTTTAGCGCCACCTGATGCCCGCCGTCGCCTGCCTGCCAACGCGTTAGCCCTGCCGTTTGTGCGTTGGCGAGTTCCACGGTCACGCTGCCGCGCCTAAAGACGCAGATGCCGTCGTCAAACAGCGTGGCGGCTGCCAGCGGGTCGTGAAAGGTGATGACTGGGCGCTCCTGAAACCAGACTTCGGCGAAATCGAGAACTGGGCGCAGCAGCCCCTTTTGGAAGCGCTGCCGCACCTCGTCAGCGTTCATCGTCACTTGTAGCGTCACGTCTAACCCAACCGAACGATGCGCCGTGACAGGGGTGTTGTAGAGCATAGCAATCGCGTGTGGGTCACAAATGGCATTCCACTCGCCAAACTGCGCTGTACCGTCCGCGCCGTCGCCAAACATCCCCACCATCATCGTTAAACCCTTGAGCAGGCTGGGGATTTCGGGATCAACAGCGAACAGCAGCGCGATATTGGTCATCGGACCAATCGCCAGCAGCGTGATCTCATGCGGGTTGACGCGGATCGTTTGGCGCAGAAAGTCGATTGCTGCGTTTTGCGGGAAACTCGTGTCGTGCCGCCAGCGTTCGAGCATCGACGATTGGGGGCAGGCTGGCTGACGCTGCGTGGCGAGCAGCGGTTGTTCGACCCCGGGATAAATTGGCACCCCCTTGCCCGCTTCGTAGCAAAGCGCGCTTGCCAGCTTTGCCCGTTCGGTGGGCTGCCCCGAAACCGTCGTGATGCCCAGCAACTCACATTGCGGCTGCGCCAGCAGGTAGGCGAGGCACAACGCGTCGTCAATATCGCTGCCAATATCGGTATCGAGAATAATCTTCTGCATGGTTGGACAGTTCTCTGATAGATGTTATGGATAAGCTGATTTTCCAGATGATGTCGGTCTAATCAAAAGACCCCCAAATTGCCCCGTAGCTCACACAACCACAACGATTTCACCTTGATGGATTGTAGACTTCATGAATAGACAGGGAGCCAATCACCGTGAGCGGTGATAAGGTCATCGACTAACTGCTTGATTTGGTTGAGATCAAGCTCCGCAGCAGTGTGCGGATCAAGCATGGCGGCATGGTAGATATGCTCACGCTTTCTCGTCAGCGCCGCTTCCACAGTCAGTGATTGCACATTGATGTTCGTCTGCATCAACCCCGCAAGATGAGGAGGCAACGTGCCAATCTTCGTGGGCTGCAAACCGTTCTTATCGACTAATATCGGCACTTCTACACAACAGCCTTGCGGTAAATTGTCGATGATGCTGTCGTTCGGTACGTTGCCATAGATGACGCGCGGCGTGCCTGTCTCAAGACTGTGGATGATGCCAGACCCGTATTCGACGCTGGGCGTCACCTCAATCGGCGACCCGCCCTCTAATGCCTGACGCTGACCTTCCCAATCAGCGATTTGCACTTGACAGCGACGAAGGTACTCATCCAGCGGAATATTGAACTCGGTAATTAAGTCGGGTCGATCTCGTTTGATAAACCAAGGCACATACTCGCTAAAGTGTTCGCTGCTTTCGGTCACGAAATATCCAAAGTGTTTGAAAACTTCGTAGCGCACCCGATTGCCCTCTGGCACACGCCCCTCGTCCAGCACGCGCTGAATATGTGGATATAAATCCTCACCGTTGCGCTCAAATGTCAAATAGAACGCGAGGTGATTGATGCCCGCGACGCGGTAGTTGATCTCGTCCAGCGATATACCAATATCATAGGCAAGGTCGTGAGCGGTGTGCTGGACACTGTGGCACAAGCCGACAGTTTTGATTTTGCTGGCACGGCTGATTGCCCAGCAATTCATCGCCATCGGGTTGACGTACTGCAAAAAGGTCACATCGGGACATAGACGTTCCATATCATGACACATTTCAAGTAGGACAGGAATCGTCCGCAGGGCGCGCATAATACCGCCAATGCCTAATGTGTCGGCAATGGTCTGGCGCAAGCCATAATGCTTGGGAATCTCAAAATCAATCATAGTAGACGGCTTATAGCCGCCAACCTGAATCATACTAATGGCGTAATCCGCGCCGTCGAGCGCACGCTGCCGATCAGTCGTAGCTGTGAGCGTGGGATGCGCGTCTAGCTGCTGCGCGACGCGATGGGCGACCAAAAGAGACGTGTTAAGGCGTGACTCATCGATGTCGTGTAAGCGGATTTCCACCTGAGCAAGCTCCGGGTAACTGAGAATATCAACTAGTAAATTTTTGGCGAAAATCGCGCTGCCTGCGCCGATGAAAGTAATGATGGGCATGATTGTTCTACTCCGTTATCAGTGAGCGAGCGCAGAGCTAAAGTATTGCTTCAACAGACTTATGGAAGCTCCATTGCGATTGTGTCATGGATTTGAAATGCGACATCACTCACTTTCGCAAAAAGCTGCTCGCTACCATACAACCCACTGTTGTACAGCAGCAGCGCTCTCCCATCCAACTGAATCCAAATATGCTGTCGCCAAAAATTTGTGCGTTCTCCCCATGCGAGTGCGTAATCGGGTATCTCATCAATCTGCTCTATCGGATGCTCATACCAATGCCAGTGATGGGTTGGAATTTCCTCATCACAATAGACGAAACCCGCCAAACTAGGCGGTGGCTCTTCTCGCCAAGGCGACATATCGTTTGGATGTGGCGGGGTCGGAGACGCATTGACCAAGCCAATCCATTTATGATCGCGTCCCGGAAATAACTGCATCCCGCCGACATAGCCTGATCCCCAATGCCCCAAACGCCCGGAAGGTTCGAGAGCTAGACCAACTTTGGTTGTATAGCCTGTATCGACCTTTTGTATAGCGCTGCCTAAAGCTGATCCGTAGGGGCTTAAGGCGAAAGGTTGACGCTCATAGGGATAGCCCATGTAGAAATACAAAATCTCTTTTCTCGAGGCAAAATAATAAGCTGAGACCGCATCAACATGCTTTTCATCAAAAGCGCCAGCTTGCCCGCGATCAATCAATAGATGTTCATCGACTGTCCACGGTCCAGCGAGTCTATCTGACCATGCTTGCTGCACGACTTTATGGCTGTTGTCAAAGCTAACAGTTACTAATCCATAACGCCCATCAATACGCGCAGGTTGATTAGGTCGATAGGCATCCATAACAACGAATGGCTTATGGGTGGTGCCGCCGATGAGCGCATGGGGATTGGTAAAGGTTAATGCCCCGCGATAGTGCCATTGCGCTTTGCCCGTAGCTGAGTCGGTTTGATAAACTGCCTGACCATGACCTGTCGGCTGAATAAACAAAAACATGCGCCACACGCTCTCCTCGGCATCCCAAACCACACAAGGATCGCCAACCACTTGCGTGTTTTGCCCCACTTGGGCATGAGAGAGGACAAGCCCAACGCGCTGCCATTGCTCAGGTATCTTGAACACCCAACCCTGCTCCTGTCTAAAGGTTTCCAATAGGCTTGTTGATAAACCATGAGAGGGATAACTCCCTCTCATGACTTGATCTGTGCAGTAGAATTCCGTGCCTAGTTGCCGTAGACTTCAAGCAGATAGGCGCTCATCTCGTCCTGTACTTGCTGCCCGCCTGCGCTCAACCAAGATTGGACGAAGGTATCGAACAGCGTGGTTGCTTCTTCCGCCGTATCTGCACGGATGATGCTCAGGAAATCGCGGATGACGATTTCGTTGAGCGTCGGCTGATACTCCGCCAATGCTGGCGTGCTAGAGAACATACCGAACGCTTCAATCTGGTACATACCGGCGTTTTCTTGCCATGTGTTGTAACGTTCAACAGCTTCGGAAGACTTGCCCCACCCTATGTAGACTTCATACGCTTCGGCATCGCGCCACGCATTGAGCCAATCGACCATCACGCCGCCGGCAAGCGGGTGCGCGCCAAATACCGTGTCGCTCGTCGGGCGGAAGCCGTCTTGCAGACGCGCCTCTTCATTGAGTTGGACTTGACCATCCACCATGTCGTAATGGACACCCTCAATGCCTAGGACTGATAAGCGCGCAAACTCTGCGGTGGTCAAATAATCCAGCACGCGCGCTGCCGCTTCGGGATGGTTATTGGGCAGTCCGGCAATAAATGTCGCGGTTGCCCATTGCGGTTCCATCGTATAGCCGCGCACGCCGTCCCCCGTTGTCAACGCCGGAAGCGTGAGTTGGACTGCATCGGGGACATTGGTTTCCAATGCCGCCTGAATTTCGAGGTCAATCGGACCGCCATTGAAGAGCATGGCGCAGTTAGAGCCAGCAATGAACCGTTCCTTCGCCTCGTTGCCGTTGGTCAATTCCCATGTCACAGGATCAACTAAGCCATCGGCGATCATCTGGCGCAGGATGAGCAAGCCGTCACGCATTCCAGCCTGGATAAGCGGCGATTCGAAGCCGTTATCGGTGCGTACCCAGCCTTGGAAAGGCAGCCCAAACGCGCCCGCGAAAACATTGACATAGAAAATGCTGGCTTCACCACCGGGGAACACCAAGCCATTCATCCCCGTTGCTTCTTGGCATTGGGTCAAATAGTTGGCGAAGTCCTCAAAGGTTTCTGGCTGTGCTAAACCCAGCGTATCCAGCACGTCTTGACGCACATGAACAAGGCTCAGATTCGGCTGGGTGCCGCCGCCCCACGTTGAGGGGCGCATATAGATGTTGCCATCCACATTCAATTCGCTGGTGAAGGGCGTGCCTTCGTATTCGGTTAGCACTGTCGGTAGGAGAGAAGCGAGATCACCGTTAAACGGCAAGATCAAGCCATCTTCCGCAAACTGCGTGATCAAGTTCTTGTCGTTATGCTGATAGTACGAGAAGATGTCGGGCAGTTCGCCACTGGCAGCGGCTGCGCGGAGACGATCTCCATAGCCATCCCACGAAATCTGCACGATCTCGATTTGCGTGTTGGTCGACTCTTCGATCATTTGCAAGAGCCGATTTGCCTCTGCGACTTGTAAGTCTTCCGTCGCAAACTTTGCGTCACCGGGTGTCCAAATGACAACCGTATCTGTGTCTTGTGCAAGCGCCATCCCGCCGAAGGCGACCAGCGCGAAGGTCAGTGCTATCACGACGCGCGTGATGCGCGAGTTAAGAAGCATGTCTTTCTCCCCAATTTTCATCAATAGGAACGATCAAAAGTCTGTGGATGCTTGTCAAACCCTGAACTCAAGCGATAGCCATCACCTCCTTAGCCTTTCAATGAACCTACTAAAATCCCTTTGACCACGTAGCGTTGAAAGAGGGGATACGCAACCAAAACCGGGATAATCAACACCGCTGCGACTGCCGCGATGAATGACTGCGGAGAAACGGACTGAAAGCCGCTTACGCCAAGACGCGATGCCATCACATTGCCAGAAATGAGGTTTTGCAACACGACAGTGATGGGATACAAATCCGGCTGGACTAAGAAACTGGGCCAGAAATAGTCATTCCAATGCCCTACGCCATAGAGGACAGCAAGGGTGGCAATAATGGGTGTAGATGTGGGCCACACAATGTCTTTGAAAATCATCAAGTTGCTTGCGCCGTCCACTTTCGCAGCCTCAACAATTTCTTGGGGGAAATTTGCGAAGTAGGCACGGGCAATCAGGAAGTTGAAGGGCCAAACCATGCTGGGGATGATCAATGCCCAAAAGGTGTTCAACATGCCTGTGGCGCGGATTACCAAAAAGTAGGGGATCAAACCGCCACCGACATACAACGGCACAATGAATAACGCCGAGAGCAAGCGCCCATACTTCAGTCCGGGTCGTGATAACGCCCAGCCTGCCATCACGGTGGTGACGACACTCAACCCTGTTCCCATGATGGTCTTGAAGACGGAAATCGTGAAGGCGCGCTGAAGGTTGGCGCTGCCAAAAATTTGCTGAAAGTATTCGAGCGTAAAGCCGTTGGGCCCAAAATGGACAGGACTGCTGATGAAGTTTTCGTAGGGCATCACCGCGAGCGACAGGATGTAGAAGAACGGATAGGCGCAAAGGGCAAATATCACCAGTAAGGCAAGACGGATCAGCAATTGCCCCGACGTTAATCCGAATATGGCGTGTGGTTTTAGTGTGATGTTGGTCATATACAGCTCTCGCTTAAAAAAGTCCGCCGCGGCCAAGGCGCTTGGCGGTAAAATGGACAATCAGCACTAGCGTTAAACTAATTGCGCCTTGTACCAAGCCGACGGCGGTTGCCAAGCCATAATTGCCTTGACTGAGCGCCAATCGCAGGGTGAAGGTTTCCAAAATATCAGCCGTCTCGTAGACCGAAACGTTGTACATCACGTACACTTGCTCAAAGCCCGCCGCCACCAGATAACCCACCGAAATCAGCAGAATAGTGATCATGGTGTTCGAGATGCCCGGCAGTGTCACATGGACGGTTTGCTGCCATCGACTCGCGCCATCGACTTCGGCAGCTTCGTAGAGGTTCGGGTCAATGGTTGCCATTGCCGCCAAATAAAGTACGGCAAAATAACCCGCGTATTTCCACGTATCTTGCAAGATAAGCACCCAGCGAAAGGGCTGTGGGTCGGAGAGAAACGCAATCGGATCGGTATTGAAGAGGGAAGTGCCGACAGAATTAACCAAGCCATCGGTACCAAGAATGGCTCGGAACATTGCCCCCGCCACCACCCACGACACGAGGAATGGCAGCATAGTGGAGGTTTGGATGACGACTTTCAGCCAACGCTTCCGAACTTCGTTGAGCAGCAGCGCCAAAATGACGGCTGACGGAAAGGTAATCATCAACTTTAAGGTGCTAATGATGAAAGAATTGCGTAACGCCGCCCAGAAAAATGGATTATTAAACGCATCAGCAAAGTTCGCCGTGCCAACCCACTCACTGCCCAAGATGCCCCTAAAAGGCGAAAAATCGAGAAACGCAATTGACAAGCCAAACAGCGGCAGGTAGCTAAAGACAATAATCGATAGCACAGCCGGTATTGCCATCAGATATAGCGTGCTGTTTTGACGAACATGATCCAACGCCGAGCATTTTGGTTTGTCTAAAGTGGTCTGATTTTGTCTAAAGTTCTCTTGAGCGACATTCATAGGTCAATTACCTTGAATCAATCTAATCTCGTTATTGTAGGGTTAGTCACCCTCGTATCAGGTCAATACAGACAAATCAAAGATCAATCTATGCCGATGCCATGAGACATAGAGACAAAACCGACTATTGTTTTGCTGATGAGTAGAAGTAGTATAAAGTTGCTGCTAGAGACGTTCAGCCCTGATTTGCAGGCTTTTATTGACGTTTCTCCACTATGCTCATAATAGTGCGCCGAAAAAGCGATCTGATCAAGACGATACAAAACGAGAAAAAGGGGACAATTCCGACCTCTATGGAAACACTCACTATCGCTTTCGACTATTCAATCACCGCTGTCAACGGTGGATTGGCGAAATCACGCGGTTTTGGAATCCACCCTGATCGCGTATGGGATTCGTATGAACTCATCTTTGTAAAAGAAGGCACGCTCTATATTGCCGAAGAGGAACGAGATTTTAGCGTGGGCGCAAACGAAACCTTGCTGCTGTGGCCCGGCAAGCGTCATCGGGGTTTACAAGAGTATGAGACAAATCTGAGTTTTTTCTGGGCGCACTTCCAAATTGCCGACCCACCGTCGCGTCTGATGAATTCGGCGCTCTCAATTCCACAATATATGCGTGTGAAGCGCCCCGATCACTTGACGGCACTCTTTCGCCGTTTTCTTGATGACCAAGAAAGTATTGGCGTAACAGGTCTTGCGGGCGGGCTGCTAATTGCGCTCATGCTGTGCGAAATCAAGCACTCCACCGAAGCGGCTCAAGAGGAACATCCTGCGTCCATACTGCTTGCCAGCCAAGCAAACGAAATTATCCAGACGAAGATGCACGAAAATTTGAGTACCTCGTATCTGGCAACGATGCTGTCGTGTAATCCCGATTATCTAGGGCGTATCTTTCGGCAAGTTCATGGCATCACTTTGACCGATGCAATTCACAAATATCGCATGATACAGGCGCGAAAGCTGCTGCTGGAGACGAACTTGACCATTGGCGACGTGGCGCGGCGCTGTGGTTTTCACGACATGAGTTATTTTCGGCGCGTCTTTCGTCGCTGGGAGGGGATGAACCCGCGCGCGTACCGACAAATGTTCGCGCATCGGGTGGTCAATACCGAGTGAAAAGATTTAGCTACGAGCGTCCCATTCTCCATGTCCTACTTGCTTCACCGATGCTAGGGGCGATGATGTAACTTTGCTATTGATAAGTCGAACGTTACCACAATCTCAAAGTGTGAACTGCACGCGGCGAAAGGGGTGCTGATCGGCGCGGGCAATTATCGCGACGGCGGACAGGTCGTCATTGGTAATGTGGCGGGCGCGGACGTGATGCGCATGCACATCAATGGGAAGGATAGCAAGTATGCTTATCTGCCCAAAGAAGGACTGCTATTCCCATCGCTGCTCGAACCCGAAGCACCCACGCCGGAACCTCAGCCTACGCTCTCCTGCGCCGAACTCGTCCTGCGCGGGGAGCAAGACATTTTGGTCAACGATTGGATGGCGTGCGTCGTCGGGCAGTACACCGCTACCCTGCTGCGCCGCCAGCCCATTCAATCCTTCATGAGCTTCATCAGCAGCGATGGGATGAGCGTAAGGAGCGTGCCGATTACCCCGGATGAAATCCGCACCCGCCTGGAGGCAACTTGATGCTCCACTGCAAACGCCAGAACTTCCATCGCTCGAAACTGCCGCCGCCGGTGAAATCGGTCACATCGTCGGGCTGAGTACGGTCAATCCGCGCCGCAAATGGATCATCATGACGTACTGAACGGGAGTGAGCTATGTCTGTGCCATTCCAGGCGGCGGTCCAAGAGTGTCTGTACCATAGCGCCTAAGACTGGCGATGATCATCTCAACATCGGGCGGCGTATCAGGTGGTGGTGGCAGGGTGAGGGCACCTGCGGGTTCACCGGTTTCGAAAAACCATTGATCGAGTCCTGCTGCAATGCCAAATCCGAACCAGCGTGCTGTCGCTGATACTACCTGAAAGGTGTGCGGTATGTGGGGCGGGATATAGGCGAATGTCCCCGGACCACCAACTCTGGATTCATCGCCGATGATAAAGCGAATCTCGCCTTCGAGAACATACCAGATTTCTGCTTCATGGCTGTGCGAATGCAGTGGCACGGCCATCTGGCGGTCTGCCAGTCCTTCCAATGCCCAGAAATGCCCATCTGTTTCCTCTCCAAGTGCCTTGAAGCTGAGTAAGGCCCCTAGGTGCCATAAGGCGCGACCTTCCTCTTTCTGTAGAAGATAGGGTTTTGCTTTAGCCTGATCCGTCATCTTATATACTCCTGCTTGGCAAGCTATCGTTAAACTGATGATAGGTCAAGCGAGGATTTAAGACATCGGGAATGTCCCTTATCTACTACCCCTATTTTCACTCGCTCAAATCGGTGAGTTTTCCGCCGACAATGAAGGCAGCAATTTCGGTACGACTGCGAAGTCCCAGTTTATTGAGAATTCGGCTGACATGATGCTCGACGGTTTTGCTGCTGATAACCAGTTGCTCGGCAATCTCCCGGTTGGCTAATCCTTGAGCAATGAGCTGGGCGATTTCATGCTCGCGCTGAGTTAAGCGTTCCTGTTGAATCATACCAAATCCGCCTGAGACCCCCAATTGCCGTAGAACGCCTTTTGCCTGCTCAACATAATGAGCAGCTCCAATCCGACTAAAGGTGGCAAGTGCTGCTTTCGCCCAAACAATTGCGCCTGGAGGATCACTTTCCCGAAAGGTGTACGCCATATTCAGCCGTGCTTGCCCTGCCAGAAAGGACTGCTGAAATGCCTTGACCTCATCCAAAGCGGTGACGAAGCACTCCCGGGCGATGCTCGTGCTGCCCACATACAGATGTATGCGCCCTCGTAGGATTTCTGCTTGAGCCCGTAGTTGGACACTCTGTGTACGTTCTGCCAGCCCGATAAGCTCACTGACAAGGTGCCGTGCGGTAGTTTCGTCATTCGAGGAGAGCAGGGTTTCGATCAGAGCCACCAGGTTAGGTACATGATTCAGTGTATAGGGTGGACAGGATTGCAGAGATTGTTCAAGCACAGCTTTAGCGAGGTTGACTTCGCCCTTTGCCAGATGCAAGCGTGCTAGTGGAACCATGGCGGCTCCCATATCCTGTAATCCCTGCAACAGAATACGAGCCTCCTCAAGACGGCTTTGACTCACACGCAAATCAGCCAAGCGTATGACCGCATGAACCCGTAACCCCTGATGACCGGCTTCAAAGGCGCGGATCGCCTCCATTAACGTGGCTTCGGCATCGTGCCAACGCCCCATTGTCGCTAGGATACTGCCATAGGTAGTACGACAGTAAGCGGACAGAAATGGGCATTGATGTTCTTCAGCAAACTCCCAGGCTTTCTGACACCACTGCTCACTGCGAACCAGATCAGCAGCTATTTCGCAAGCAGAAAGCATCACACAGAATATCTCACTGATGACCATAAAATCACGTACCTCCTTGCTGATTGCCATGGTCATCGCTTCGTCGAGGTGGCGCATCCCTTCCTGAACATGACCCTGTACTACCTTTGCTAGCCCCAAAAAAGCCAGCGCAAATGCCTCTAGGTTACTGTCCCCAAATTCACGTGCCGTTTCGATGGTTTGGCTGGTGATATATTCTAAAGTCTGCGGCGGTGCCTCCATCGATGCACGCAGAACAAGGCACCAGGCACGTTCCGGGCTGTGAGAAGGTGAACTGAGTAGAGTGTCGGCGCGGGCGAACCACCCTTGCATGGCGATGGTGTTGGAGTATAGGAAAACCTGCTCACGTCCTAGCCAGCAGGCTAGGACGGCTGCCTTGTTCGTTTGCCCCATCGCTTTGAATGCATTGTACGCTGCTGTGCGGTACTGGTGCGCCTCGCGGATTTCGTTCAACCACCAACAGGCGATACCCATGCCATCATAGGATTCTGGAGCATTGCTTTCCTTCAATGCGCGTCCGAAAAAATGTTTGGCACCCAACCAATCGGCTTTCTGAAGAGCAGCATATCCGGAGTTAATCAGATCTTGATGCATCATGGTCATCCCCAAAAATCGTTAACCTATTCATTTTGGGGAATATCATATCCTAAGGGTGTAGCTACTGTAGTGACTCTTGGTTCAAAAAGGCACCATGACCACTCACACCCATCTCGACTGGCAGCTTGCTATCCTACTCAAAGTCGTATGTCTGCCATTCAGTACATTGGGCGATCTGTTACTCGAGGGCTGGAAGACGAACTGCTGCTCTACGCCGACTGGACGCTCGAAGCGGATAAACGCGCCAAGAATGTTGTCTCCGATACAGGCTGCAGATTGCCAGTACTCCCAGATATACCGACACAGTTGAAACGGACACGAGCAAATCGTACGCCGTCGGGGATACGGGTGCTGCCCCACAGCGACAGCTTGCACACTCTTTACAGCGCGGCCGGAGCTTCACTTGCCTGACTGATCAAGCACATTGAATCTCACCTGACCGCTCTGATCAACCTCAGCCAGCTTCTCTAACCCAAAAGGACAACCTCATGACTCAAGATCCGAAAGCTACTGCCATGCAGCGGTATCACGATCATTTCGACGCGGCGCAGTACAACGCCATCGGCGAGTTTCTCGCCTCCAATCTGAACGCCGATCGCGATGAATCGCGCGTTGTGGACATCCTCATCGCTTTACAGAACACGGCGTTAAGTCTCTGCAATAACCCGGATTTCGCTGCGGCGTGGCATCCGCTCGCGGTGCAGTGCGGACAGAATTACCTCTCGTTCCACACCGTTGATGCGATGCGCGACTTTCTTCGCCGCTTCGCCCCGGATGATGTTCGCATCGATGACTTTGAGTGCACCGCCAAAGCCATGCTGCGGGCGTACAGCGGGCTGGACGATCTCAAGATCGCCACTGCTCATGCAAACGGTGTGCATTCCTGGCAGGGACGGATGGCATACGAGCTGCTCGCCGCTGTGGAGCACCTGACTCATGCCTCCATCCTGCTCCTGGCGCATGAGGATGATGGCTATATCCGGGAGAAGCTGCACAAGGGCTTGAACCGAGTCACGGGCGCGTTGTACGAGGGTATCCGCCACAGCAGCGAGCCATCGCAGTATAACTTCAAGTCTATCTACTTCCCCGACGAACACGACCGCTGATCGCCCCTTCTCCCGCTGTCGCCATCTCAGGATGTCAACCCATCGCTGCCTGAGCCGTTCACCTGCGTAATGCTGGATAGCGGCATCTGCGGGCTTCTTTCTTGTCGTGCCCGTTTCCCATACGCTACCGATCCGCCTATTCACTGCACTCTACCTGAGCACGGCGCTGCTCATCCTCTGTTCCTATGCAGTCTGGTTCCAGATTGCTCGCTCTTGTGCATCGCGCTGACCTGTCGAAACGTGACCGTTCGCTCCTGACATGCAGGCTGGCTGCCGCTCGCGTCATCTGCTGCCTATCACGCAATCGCCTCCTCCACTGCGGCTGTGTCCATCCGACCCGCAACGTGCCGATTTGTCGCTGACCATTCTCGCAGGCGCAGCAGCGGGTCAACCCCGCAAGCGGGGTCGCTTCACCCGTTTTTGTCTGGCTTGCGCCGTTGCACTCAACAAAAACGGGTAGCGCCTTGCAGGTGACCCGCTGCTCTGATGCGCCTGCGCTTCTCCGGTCAGAAATCGGCACAGGGTCGATGGATATACAAGCGCGTCAGCGCGGAGGAAAAGACAATGGGTACCAGTCTCAACATGCAGGTGACCGGGTTCGTCGGCAGCGATCCGCAGGTGCGTCAGGTCGGGGAACAGAGCGTCGCGTCGTTCTCGGTGGCGGTCAGCCGCAAGAACCGCGCCGGCGAGAAGCAGACCCTCTGGATACGTGTCAACTGCTGGAACAAACTGGCGGACATCGCGCAGCAGTACGTGCGCAAGGGGTCGCTGGTGCAGGTGACGGCGGAATGGCTGCGCATGAGCGCGTGGTCGGATCCGACCGGCACCCCACAGACCAGCCTCGACATCGACGCCAACCGCCTCGTCCTGCTGGATCGCGCGGAGAACGGCGACAACGGGCATGGCGCAGAGGAGGTCGACTTCTAGCACGCGTTTGGGCGGCATCACGTATCCGCGATGCCGCCTGATGCTTTAGCGCTTACTCATCCAAAAACTTCGTAAGCGACCAGTTGCAAATCTTCAACCTTGACCATCTCCTGTGTAGAGCGCGTCTGCGGTATGTCGCGGAATAGTTCATTCTCCACCAGGAACTCGTCAAGCGCGTGGATCAGACGCTTCTGATCCTGTGTCTGCTTGTACTCTTCACGGATCACCTTTAGCTGTCGATCCCGTTTGAAGGCTTCGAGGGGTACGTTCTGCAAGATGTGTAAAATACGAGTGCGTAGTATTTCAAGACCCGCCGCTTCCTCGTCAGTTGGTATGGTCTCAAACAAAGATGCTTGTTGGAGAGCGGTACTCAGCTCAAGGTTGATCGCCCCCAGCTTGCGCGGAAGCTGCTGGCGTGCGCGCATCGCGGACTCAAGCTCCTTCAGCACATCATGCGTTGCTTTATCAAGCAGATCGTATACTTCGAAGCCCGACTGCATCACGCGGGGTTCATCAGGGGTTACGCTGAGGTAGCGGAATAACCGCCGCTTGTCACTGATGATTTCGCCATCATTGGCATACAACCGCCAGAAGTGGCGGTCACCCGCCTGAAACGCGAAGAACACACCACTCGGACGTGGCGACCGCGCAATGCCAGAGCCAATCCCGCGCGGAATGCTGCGAACACGGTCCATGCCCATCTGCTGCAAGTAAAGCATGAGCGGAAACTTCATCTCGTCGGTAGAGACCAGTTCGTCATCGCGTTCCAAATCATCGATCAAACTGACATCGCCTGACCGGAGGCGGCGAAGCTGCTCCAGCGAGCGAGTACTAATCGTCTCGCCAAGCACACTGGCATCCAATCCGACCGTGCGGTCAATATCGCGAATGCGGTCCTGCAATCGTTGGACGAGACCGAGCAGGCTCTCTAACCCCGATTGCGGAAAACAGTTGTAGATTGACAGTTCGGCGAAAGGAGAGCCAAGACGGTCAATGCGTCCGGCACGTTGAATCATGCGGATGGGTGTCCAGTGGAGATCATAGTTGATGATTACGCCCGCATCCTGGAGATTCTGTCCTTCGCTCAGCACATCGGTTGCGATGAGAATGTCGATTTCCGGTTCGGCTTCACTGATCGGCGATGCTTCCCCTTCAACGCTGTTGGCGTCCGGCGCGAAACGGCGCACCAGCTTTTCGCGCAGTTTGCCATCTATGCCACCGTGAATTGTCGCAATCACGGGTGGGCGCTCCCATCCCTGCTGCCATATGTCGTCATCGCAGAGCGCCTGATAAACGTACTCGGCAGTGTCACGGTAGTACGAGAAGATCAGCACCTTGCGCCCGCGCAGTTCATCGCCCAAGAGTGCCTTGACCTGCGTCAGCTTGGCATCTCGCTTGCGCTCATCATTGAGGTTTTGTGCCAGTTCGATCATATTCAAAATGGCATCCAGCGCTTTCATGTCGCGTTCAAGTTCGCGGCGCAGCGCCTTCAGGTCGTACTCGCGAATGTCAGCTTCGTTAAGAGTGGCAATCAGCGCGTCAATATCGCTTGCAACCTCATCCCCCTGCGCTTCCAATGCCAACAGACGGCGGTTCGTTGCCGGGTCGAGCAGGCGCTCGTGGTTGACGAGGAGATTGTAAAAGCGCTCCTGGAACTGCTGCTGGCGGCGAATACTGACCTCGAATGCTGCCAGTGAGCTTTCGAGCCGCTTGAGATAAAGCGTCTTGAGGATACCGATCAACGCGCTCGAATACTGGCGTTCGCGCTGCACCTCCTGCTCATCGCCATCTGCCTTGCGGAATTCGGCGATGTTGAAGCTGATGAGCGCCAGGTTATCGATCCGCTGAACAATCTTCTCGTAAAAACCGTCGTAGGTGGTTTCCAAATCGTAATCAATACTGTGCAGATGCCGATCCGGAAAGTGGATAATCCCTTTACCGGGCAGCCGGATTTCTTCACCCGCTGCCTGGCGCTGCTTCACGTCCTGACGGCTGCGGCGCACCATGACCTGTTCCAACAGCGTGAAGATGTCAGCGCTGCCCTCTGCAACCTCACGAAAGAAACCGCGCAAATTGCGGATGCCGAATTCGCGGAAGAAGGTATCCTGCCCGCGTGTGATGAACGAGACCTGATTATACAAATCCCAGACCGAATTATTGATCGGCGTAGCGGTCATCAGGATGACCATCTTGGGGCTTCCGGTCGAAAGCAGCTTGAGCAGATTGCTGTAGCGCCCGGTGCCGGGGTTGCGGAAATTGTGACTTTCATCAATCAGGACGACGTTGTGGTTATTGTAATCGCGCCAGGGGAAATCTTCACGGCTCATGGCCTCCTGTGAGACGACATCGCACTTGATGCCGTACTCATCGAGCTTCGGCTCCCACACCAGATCGCGCAGTTGTGCCGGGCAGACCACCAGCCCTTTGGGGATAAATCCCTTGCGGCGCTTGCCCAGCACGTAATGTTCGAGCAGCCCCATGCCGATGTAGGTCTTGCCGAGACCGACGGCATCGCTGACGATGACGCCGCCATGACGATCGATGAGGCGGATAGCTTCGCGCAAGCCTTCCTGCTGGAAACTGGCGAGTTCGACGCCCAGCCGCGTCTCCATCGCTTCTGGCAGGATGCGGTCACGAAAATACTCGTACAGCACCTTGATGAAGACATCGTGCGGCGTCCAGCGTGCGCCACCGAACTTGCTTTCCAACAGCGTATCGACCAGCGTCGCTTTCTGGTCTTCGGCTTCCCCCCACATGATCTCGAACCAGTTTTGGCGCAGATCGCGGATGACAGCTCGGTTTTGCTGGACGAGATTGAGTTCAGCACGGCGCGTCATGCCGGATGGTGTGAAATTGCTGCTGCCGACGATGGCAATGTTGGGCATGAGGTAGGCTTTGGCGTGCAGGAACGAGCGGCTGTAAAAGCGCACATCGACATGCTCCTGCTGGAGAAAAGCGACCAGTTCGTCAATAAGATGGGCGTAATCGCGGTTAAAGGGCAGCGTTTCCAGGTCCGTGCGCAGGCGGTCGCGATAGAAGCGGCGCAGGTCAATGACGCCATCGTCGTCCTGCGGACCCTCAATCTCCGGTGCGCGCCCCAACAGCAGCCGGAAGCGACTCAGCGGCTTGATCGCCTCCCCAAGCATTGTCCAGACGCCCGGCTCAAAGAAGCCGCTGGCGATGTCAAGTTCCTTTTCGCCCCACTGAGTCAGGACTGCCTGGAGAACGGCTTCGAGACGGCGTTCGCCAATGGTGTTATCGATGTAGTCAGGTGGATGATACACTTTTAGCTCTTTCTACGCCGACCAGTAGGTTTGGCTTGTTTATAAGCTTCACAAATTTGATCAATAGACTGTTGCGCAATTGCATTTCGGATAATGCCAATTGTCTTTTGCGAGTACCTTTTGTGTGTTTGTGATCCTATTTTGATAGCCTTAAAACAGTCTGAGTCAGACTGTAAGCTGAGAGACCAGATCACTGCCAGGCACTTAAATTGAGTCAGTCCCACTTTGTCACATAACTCTGTCAGGTTGAGGTTGTAAAAGTCCAATTCATTGACTCGTTTTACTGCAATCACCCCTGCATTTGGAGTTCCTTCTGGAACAAGTTGAACAGGAATACCTTCCTTTTTTACTATGTGCATCTCCAAAGCTGGTCCGTATCCAGTTGAAGTAACTTGGATTGATGCCGCTCCAGGAAAAATCTCATGCCATGCTTTGCCTTTGCGAATTGCTTTGCCTAGTCTGCCAAGCTGTTCATCGCTAGGGGTTTGATTTTGTCCCTGAAGGGCCTCTTCCATAATCGCTAGAGGTCTTAATCGTGCCAAAGCTTCAGTTTGCTGTCGTTTACCCGGTCGCAACAATACACGAATTGCTTCGACCTCGCTGTGAAATAACTCAGCCATGTCGATAGCTGGTGTTGTGGAAATTGGTAACACCCGTTCTGGGAAATAATCTGCCAATTCCTTACCAAACACCTTTTTTAATATTGCGCGGAATAAAGTTAATCCTGTCTGTGATGCTGTATAAAGCAACTGCTCAGAAATATCGAGCATGTAGTGTTGGGCTGCATCTCGGTAGTTATTGATGATTTGCAAATTGAGCGCCTGATCCTCAGTAAGGAATTGAATGCTTCCTTCAGTAAGTGCTTTACGTATACAGTGATCAAACCCAATAGTGTTTTTTGCACCTTTTTCTCGGATTCGACCGCCACGCTCGACAATGGATGCCTTGAGTAACATTTCAAAAGCATGATCGAGAAATATCAATACTGCTTCGGCACGCCCAGTGGAAGAGGATGCGTTGAAATGATCCACGCTAATGACTAAAGAGCTTATCGCTTTTGAGAGAAGTAACTTAGCCTCACGCTTCATAATTCAGAGTCTCCTGACTATTGATTAATGCCAATTGACGTTGAAACGCTTGAAATTACGAAGCGCAAGTCCTCATCCTGTCCGTTTCACCCCGCGCCGCCACGTTTCGTAAACGGCTTTCTTTTGTGCTTCCCAGAATTGTGTGCGTGCCTCAACGTCCTCGGTCGTGAACAACCCCACACTACGCGCGATGTCGAAAAAGCCTTTGCCGACCGCACCAGTTGAATCTACCGTGAGTGCACTCAACATCGGGCGTCCCTGCGCGACTTCGTTTTCAGAAATAACGCCAAGATAATTGCCAATCGCGCTGCCCATGTAATTGCCAGAGGGAGGCAGCCCGACGAGACTGGCAAGTTCGCCATAGGTGACCAGTCCGCGTCTTTGGGCGGCAGTGATCAATTCCGCATAAATGAGAAAGTATTCGACTGTATCCTTGTATTGCTTTGCCATGATGTCGCTCTCAATCTGTATCTTCTAGGCTTGGCTCATCCCCGCGCCCGCCCTTGCCACCCACGCTGCGCTCAATCACGGCGATGTCGTCATCGTCCAGCCCATACGCCTGATAGACGAGCGCGTTGAGCTGCGCTTCGAGCGCGGACAGGCGTTCAGGGGCATCTTTCGCCGCGTCCAGGCAGGCGCGGGCGACGGCGGCGATTTGCTCGCGGAGGGCGGGAGGGGAATTAGGGATAGGGAGCATCTTAACATTCGCAGGTATCCATTCAATGTAGCCACCTTGTACGAGATTGAAATTGCTTGTGGCATACCATTGAGTAACCATCGAATTTAAGACGCCTAACAGGTACATGTCCTTTGTTGGCAGAAAGAACACTGTGTTAGTTGCTAATGTACCTTCAGAGTCATAGGCAAATGAAGGCGTTATCCCATATTTCGCCCAGACAATCTTTGCAGTTGCAAAAGCATCATAGTAGGTGCAGGAGCGCAATTCCCACCACCATTGACCTTGATCAGAGCGATTGCGAAGCTTTGTTTCATGCCTTTTCAGATACTCGTAAACGGTCGGGAAGGTTGCCAAAAAAACCTGTTCTGCTTCTCTTTCGCTGTGCGCATTTGACCAAGGATAAGCTACACCGACATCATTGCTATTGCGGAACGCGATGACATATAGCCCGCTTGTATTGATTGCCCACTTTTTCACATCACGTCCGCGAAGCCACTTGCGCACTACATCGCTAGCAACAGTACCGTCTATAAATAGCTGATCTAATGTGCCTTTGTTGATTTCAAAAACATCGTTCGCGGCAGTTTTGATGCCGCTATAGGGGTCAGAAGCTAGGTGTTTACGAAGGGGCACGCTAACGTCCCAAATCTTCTCGACCAACTTTCTGAAGCTACTAGCCGTAAGTTGCCAGGGTTTTTCACCAAGTTCCGTTTGGGGAAATTTGGCTGCACTGTGCGTCACATGACTTCTCAAATCATCAAGGGCAGAAGCATCATCAATGTGCATCCCATGAATTTCGTTTTTAGTGGGTAAAGTCTTAAGACCAAGAACAATGCACGGATATGCTGCAGCATCAAATATCGGCAAATCCCCAAAGTCAGCAATGACATGCAAAGTAACGTATGTGGTGAGAAAACGACGCAGACTTTCTCCATAAACAGTCCGCATATATTTATTGGATGTAATGAATGCCAACTGCCCATCATTCTTCAGCAATTGATACGCGCGGGCGTAAAAGAAGACATATAGATCGGCAGAACCGGAGTAAACGTCCGAAAAAGCTAACTTCAATTCGGGCTTTTGATTTGTTATCTCCCGCGCATCTACATATGGCGGGTTGGCGATTACGATGTCGAAGCCGCCCTTGCGCTCGAACACCTCGCTGAAATGCAGATGATAGAGGAAGAACGGCGGCGCATAGTCCGGCTTTGCCATGTCCGTCTGCAAACTCGTGATGCGCGCCAGCCGCGCAATCGTCGCCGTCAGTTTGCGCTGGTCGCCCGCCTTCAGCTTGCCGCCCGCCAGCCCCGCCTGTTTGCCCAGGTAATCAATCTGCGCTTGCAGCGCGTCGGCGCGTTCCTTCAAACTGGCGTAGACAATGCGCCGTTCCTGCGTCTTCAGCTCGTCGCGCAGTGCGCGGCGGCGTTCCGGCGAGGCGTGGAAATATTCGCGCCGCAGCGCGTCCAGCCGCACCCGCTCCTTTTCCGCCTGCTTCTCCTCGTCAAACAGCAGCATGCGCCCCTGCACCGGGTTGGGGTCGAACATCTTTAACTGCTGGTTGATCTGTTCCCAGGCCATCGCGTCGCTGTTCGCAAGCACACTGTTGGCAAAGCTGCCCAGCACCGGCTCGCCATCCAGCGTCTCGATCAGGCTGTTGCCCGCCATCAGCTTGTAATCCAGGTTCGGCAGCGGGCGCGCCTGCTCCAGCGTTTGATCGACCACCAGCGCCAGCCACAGGCGCAGTTGCGCAATCTCGATAGCTTCCGGCTTGATGTCCACGCCGTAAAGCGTGTCACGGATAATCGCCTCTTTCCAGTCGGCGACGAGCGCGGGCGGCGGTTCAGCCCTCACCCCCGTCCCCTCTCCCAAACGCTGCGCTGGAAGAGGGGAGTTCAGAGCGTCATAGGCGGCGCGCCGCAGCCGCAGGATTTCCTGCATCATGCCGATCAGGAACGAGCCGCTGCCCACTGCCGGGTCAAGAACCGTCATGGTGTCGAGCGCGGCATTTACGCGCGTTGCCTCGTCAGGCGTCAGCCGGGCATCGGCATCCGGGTTAAAGAGCGCCCGCGTCGTCTCGCGTGGCAGTCCGGCGCTTTCTTCCAGATAGCCCGCCAGCGCCTCCTGGCACATATAGCTCACAATCGGGCGCGGCGTATAGAAGCTGCCACTCTGCCCGCGATCACGTTCTTCCAGCAGGTTCTCGAAAACTTTGCCCAGCATTTCCGGATCGACCGCGACATCCTGTTCCAGCGGCGTATCGTCAGCGACAGTGAAGTTGTAGCGGTTGAAGAACGCCAGCAGCCCGTCATTACTGTTCGGGTCAAAGAGCGCGTCCGGCAGTGTGATGATGCCCTGTGGGTCGCGGTTTTCGTCGAACAAGCCGCCGTTCAGGTAAGGGATGCGGACGCCTTCCCAACGGGTCACAGCGCCCGGTCGTTCCAGGTTCATCGTCTCGAAGAACAGCGGCGACAATACCTCGCGGTAGTAGTAGGTCGTGTCACCATCGCCATCCAGCGCGTCGCTGTGCTTGCGCAGCGTCGTCATATACTGCTCGGTCAGGAATTTGGAACGCCCGCCCAGCCAGCCTTTACGCTGTAAAAAGTACAGAAACATCAACCGCCCCAGCAGACGTTGCGTAAAGGCGTGCAGCTTGTCCGCCTGGTCTTCGTTCTGGAATTCACGGATCCCTTTGTTGTACTGGCGAATGACCGCGCGGGTGCGTTCGTAGTGGCGGCGGTACTCGTCGTAAAAGCGCCGCGTCATCGTATTGACATTGAAGGCATCGCGCTGCGCGTCGTAGATCTGCTGCCCGCTGCGCCGATGGGCATGAATGGCGTTGAGCGTATCGAGATCGTGGCGCGTCGGGTCGTGCGTCACAAGGCTGAGTTTATTGACACGCACGCTGCTCTTGTTCGGCTTACCTGCAAAGCGAACATCGGCAAAGATGACCTCGCGGTAATCGCGCGTCACGATGAGCAAGGCGTTGCCGCGCTGCAAGGCGTGCCAGCCCAGACTGCGCAGCCGTGTCGCCCGCAGATCGTCCACCTCATACAGGTAGACGGTGTGCTGCTCATGACGCGCAATGACAAAGGCGCGACGCACGTTGGCGCGGTCACTATCCTCGAACTCGAAGTCGTCGAGCGTTTCGTCTTCGTAAGCATACGGCGTGTTGATGTTGTAGCCCAGCAGCCGAAAAGTCTCAAAAATGTCATCGGCAGCGCGGATGTTCAAATGGTGAATGTTCAAGGAAATCATCAGGTCGGCAGCGCCTTCGTCTCGGAACTCTACACACGGATGAAGCCACTTATGGTCACGCAGCGGTGGCTGCGCCGCACATGGCTTGATTGCTCTGTTTAATTAGACTTTATGTACAGAACCTTACTCTTTATGTTTGCTGCTCGCAAACAGACTGTACCATAAAAGCAACGTTTACGTAAATACAAAACATCCAACCCATATGCTCACTTCATCTCCCTTCTTTGCGTCCCATTCCGCCGCCCATCTCATCCAGGAGACGCTGCACACCGCCCACTTTGTCCGCATCGCCACTGCCTACTTTGAAGCGTCCGGTTACGGCGTGTTGCAGGATGTCCTGTCTGGCAAACGGCTGCACCTGCTCATCGGGCGCGACGAAGGCGGACGAGATCGTTTGCAGGCTGTGCTGGACGAGTTCGTTGAGTCGTTCCTGGCGCGCCCGCTTGAACGCCGCACCCAGGCAATGCGTCAGATGCTGACGGCACTGGAAAACAACCAGCTGCTCATTTCGGTGGGTGACACGTCAGATATGAACTTCCACACACTGCTCGACGCGCGCTACCTCTACCAGCACGCCAAGCTTTACATGGCGGATGAAGCAGCAGTTGTCGTCACGTCTGCCAATTGCTCCCATCATGGGCTGGTGCGTAGTATCGAAGCTGGCATTCGCGTGACCGACGCCGATGATGTCGCCTACTTTGTTGAGCGTTTTGATGCTTACTTTGCCCAGGCAGAGTCGATCACACAGGCATTGATTGAGCGGCTGCGCGAATTGCTTGCCGCATACCCGCCCTACTACGTCTATGCCCGCACGTTGCTTGAACTCTACGACCTGCCCGATGAGCAAGTACCGCCGCAGCTTCCACCTCTGTCGGATTATCAGAAGCCCTACGTTTCCCGCACGCTTGAAGCCCTCAACAACTATCGTGGCGCAATGATGATCGCTTCAACCGGGTTGGGCAAAACAGTCATGGCGGCACATGTCGCGGCTTACCTGCGAATGCAGGGAACGATTGACCGCGTTCTGATCATCTGTCCCGCGGGGCTCAAAGAGAACTGGCGTCGTCATATGGGGATGGCACGGATCTTCAGTGTCGAGTTTTCGTACAGCACCTTTTCGCTCAAGGACCCCAAACGATACTTCAGTTTGCGCCAGTTGGAATACGAGTTGCGCGCAACCGATACACGTACACTGGTGCTGATAGATGAAAGCCACCATCTGCGCAATCCCAGGCACGCGGCACAGCGCCAGAAGGAGCGCTATCAGCGTGTGATGGATGCCATTCACGAAGCCGTTGCATATGCGCTGCTGCTTACAGCAACGCCGTACAGTCGCGGCATCAAGGATGTCAACGCACAGTTAAAGCTGTTACCGCGTAGTATCTTTGCTGCCAAACACCAACTGATGGCGCATGAGCGCTTCTGGACCATTCAGGAGGCACAGCAGCTGCCAGAACTCCCGCCCTGCCCAACGCTGACAACACCAGTCGTTGTGCGCTACTACAGCGAGACTGATGACCAGGGGCATCGGTATGTGGTCTTTACCAAAGGCGGCAAGCGCTACTTTCCCCACCGTATCAATCTCAGATCGGTGATCTTTGAGAACGAACTTGATCCTGTCCTGATCAACCTCTTGAAAGGACATCTGCTCGACGTCCGCCAGGAGGATAACCATGATGTCCAAATGTCCTTTGGCGGCGAATGGGGCGAACCACGAAAAGGGCGTGGGGCTGGTTTACGCAAGGCAGAAGTCATGAAGCAGTTCTGTTCATCGCCCGCGCAGATTGAAGATCTATTCAGGAAGTTGCGTAAAGAGGATGGCTTTGCCAAGACACGCTTTGTCCACCAGGCAGAACTCAGGACATTTGTTGATCACAATGTGCCCGATGTGCAGCGCAATCGCGGCAACGATGTGAAATTCCGACAACTCCTTGAGATCATCAATCAAACGCCGGGAAAGCTGGTGGTCTTCTGTCATTACCGCCAGACCGCGCGTGCGCTCTCTGAACATTTGAAGCAAATCGGTGTGAAAGCGGATACCACCGAGGGGCAGGCTGGCGAACGTGTGGATGCGCTGCTGCGCCGCTTTGCGCCTGTCGCCAACGAAGTTCTGGATGCGGAAACACAGGAAGACGATGTGAAGGTTCTAGTGGTGACCTCGGCTCTGGCAGAAGGCTACAACCTCCAGGACGCATCCGTTCTTGTGAACTACGACCTGCCGTGGACAGTATTGATGTTGGCGCAACGCATGGGGCGCGTGCTGCGTCCCTGGTCGGAACCGCGCGAAATCACCATCTACAACTTTGTTCCAGCCGCCATGTTAAACCCGGACATTCAAATTGCGATGAACTGGCATCAGCGGCTAATGCAGCGCAGCGAACAACATCGCGCACTGGCAGACATTCCCGTCATGCAAACGAATGGTAACGACGACGAAGGTTATGCAATGGCAGAGCTTGCGCGTGCGCTCCACAAAGACCCTGAGACCTCTCTGGATCTGGACGATGTGCTTCAATTCATTGAACGTGCAGACATCGGAACCAGCAGCTTCTTCACAGACTTGCTGCAAATCGATACCCAGCTGCGCAAAGACGTAATGAAGCTGCATGCCGGATTTCGAAGTGCGATGACCGCCGCCGGGAAACCGCGCCTCTTTCTGCTATTCACATGTCGTAAGCGCGTACACGCTGTGTTGTTTGATCAAAAGGGAGACATTCTCCTTGACTCCGAACAGCGCGACCGGATCATGCAGCAGTTGCGTTGTACACCTCAAACACCGCTTTCAGAACTGCTGCCTCCAGACGATAGGTATGACACCTGGATGGAACAGGCTCGTGAAAGATGGTGTCATCAGCACAGCGTTCTCGAAGATGAGATGCACATCATTTGCGCGATCGCATTGATGCGCTAGCGCAATCACTGACGCTGCCTGGCAGCAGCGCCGCATCGCGAACGCGATGCCGACCCACCCCGCCGCAAATGCCACCGTCGCAGACGGGCGCATGAGCGGCAGCCGACGACGGGCTCAGCAGCGCTGAAGCCTCGGCGGGGTTGGGCGCGAGGTAAAACCTCGCCACCTCAGACGCCGGTGGGGGCTACCGTGCGCCACGACGTGGCGCACCCACGCAGCCCCGGCGGGTGCTGCGTGGCACGTGGGCGGCAGCAGCGCCGCCCACCGACCGCACCTGCGTGCGGTCGCATGCAAACGCCACTTGCCGCGCGGTTAGCCGCCGTCAGCACCCCTATCTGCTCACACTGCAAAATCGCCAGGCGCTGACCGCAATATTTCACACCTTGCGCCTGTGCCTTTTGCGACAATAGGACTGGAGCGAAGGGTGAGAAGTGGCAAGCGATGGCAACAAAAACGATCAAACGCAGCATCAATATCACGCCGGAAATGCACGACCTGCTGGCGCAGCTGGCCGCCCGACGCGGACGCGAGGTTCGTGAAGCCGACCTGATCCGCGAGGCGATCCGGCAGTACCTCGACGAGCAGGCGGATGTCGTCGGCAGCCGCAGGCACTTTCAGAAATCGCTTCAGACGCGGATTGACCGCCTCGAAACCGGGCTGGCGTTTCACCTCAACGTGCTGGTCTACCTGCTGGCGAATGCCCTCAGCGATGCGCGCGATGACGCGATTGCCGATGCGCTCATCGCCGCTCACAGTGATGGCAAGGCGCTGCTCAAACAGATCGACGCCCTGCTGAAACGCCAGGACGACCGATGACCAAGCCCATCATCATCGCCGACCTCGCCTACAAGAGTCCCCGCCGCACCGGACGCGGTACGGGGCATCAGGGTTTGCGTGCGACGCTCAAGTACCTTCAGTTTCGCGACCGCCGCAACAATCATCTTGCGCGCACGCACGGCGTCGAACGCTGGCGCGACCGCGGGCTGGGCATTCATCACGGCGACATCTACCGCGGCTGCGATGCGCTCCAGAGTCCGCATGTGCTGGCATGGACGTGGGTGATCTCGCCCGCGCCGGATGTGCTGGCGCTCGTCCCGGAACGCGACCGGCGCGCGCTGCTCGACGAACTGACTGAGCGCGTGGTCGAGGACTACTATGCCGCGCGCGGGCTGGACGCGCCGGAGTATAGCTATGTCCTGCACAACGCGCGCACGAAGTCCTCAGGCGAAACGCAGGAACATCTGCACACGCATGTCGTCCTGCCCGGCACGGTGCCGACCGCCGCCGAACGGCTGCCGTTCTACAACAACGCGCGGCAGGGACACGACCGCCTGTTTCGCGACATCGCCGCCCGCGACTTTGTCGACTTGCTGGACGCGCGCGGGATCGACTGGCGGCGGCTGCGCGAGCCGGACGTCCAGCGCGAGCCGGATGGCACGATTGACCTCGACGACTTCTTCTCACGTTAGAGGAAACAACCGATGATCTACTGGCTCTTCACCGACGGATATGCGCTGCTCACGGCGCTGCTTTTCCCGCTCCTGTGTCTAACGCCCCTCACGACCCTGCTGGCGGCTGCGGCACTCGGCGTGGGTATCCGCCGCAGCGAACACGAGCGCACGTTGACGCCGTTGCAGCGCGGGCTGTTGATCTTGACCTTCAGCACGGTGCTGCTCACGGTCACAGCGCTGTTTGTCGTGCTCCTCGGCGCTGCCGCCGTCCAGCGCGGACGCGCATCTGCGCCAGAGCTCATTGCGCTGCTGGTCGGCGCGCCGCGCGGCGTGAATGCGCTTCGGCTCTTCCTCTTTGCCGTGTTGCTGCTCTTTTTGTTGATGATCGCCAGCGCAGCGCTGCACGGGCTCCTGCGTGACGGCGGCTGGCTGCGTGAGCGCATCGACCGCTTGCGCACGCCCCAGGTCAGGCGCAGCGCCCTGGGATCGTCCCACTTTTGCACGATGCGTGAGTACCGCCGCTTCCGTCGCAGCGATCCCGACGGACTGACGTTGCTCGGTGCGTTCTGGGGCGAAAGCAGACGACGCCTCGATGTCGGCACGGGGCGGTTCGCGCTCAGTGGCGAAGACATCGCCCGCGGTATCCTGACGCTCGGCGGTCCCGGCAGCGGCAAGACGCAGGGCATCATCCTGCCCGCCATCGCGGACCGAATGCTCGCCGGGCACTCGCTCGTCGTCGCCGATCCACAGGGCGAACTCACCGCCCATGTGCTGAAGTACGCCGCCGTCACCCATCATCTGGTGGTGGTGCATGACCCGACCAGCGCCAGCGGTCCGCGCTACAACCTGGCGCAGGGGATCGACACCGTGTCCGATGCGCGTGCCATCGCCGATGTGCTGGTGCCGTCGGCAGCGGGCGAGCATCGCTTCTGGACGGACAGCGCCGCCGCGCTGCTTGCCGCCTGCCTGATCCGTTTCGACACGCTCGGCGACATCTACCACGCCATGAACGATGTCAAAGCGCTGGCAGCGGCGCTGCGGGCGCAGCAGGACGACGCGGCGCTGCTCGCCAACAGCTTCATCGCCTCGGTCGGTTCCGATGGCAAGGTCGCCTCGAATGTCATCGCCACGCTGGCGACCGCGCTCGCGGGCTGGGCAGCGACCGACGTGCGTTCCAACACCCGTGCGTCCGACTTTGCGGCGGACATGATCGTCCAGCAGCCGACCGTGGTGGTGCTGACCTGTCCCGGCAGAATGCGGGCGGTCTATGCCTCCTACCTGGGCGCGACGCTGCGCAAGCTGATGCTCGATCTGGACACGCTCGGCGAAGCGAACGGCGGCGCGCTGCCGCTGCCCGTCGGCGTCATTCTGGATGAGTTCCCGACGCTCGGCAAGCTCGACAGCCTGGTCGCCGATGTCAACCTGGTGCGCAAGCGGCGCATCAGTATCCTGATCGGCGCGCAAACGCGCGGTCAGTTTGAACTGCTCTACGGGCGCGAGGGGACGCAGGCATTGTTTACGGGTTTGGCGACGCAGGTGGTCTACGGCGGCTGCGACGCGGACACAGCGGAGTTCTACAGCAAGGCGAGCGGCACGGCGACGACCGACGCCAACCAGGACGATCCCAACAGCCATCTGCGCCAGCGTCCGCTGCTGACGCTCGACGAGATCATTACGCCGCAGGTCGGCAACTGTACGATCTTCGCCCGCTATGTCGAGGCGGGCTTTGCCACGCAGGTCATCCTCAATGCCCGTCTGACGCGCTTCTACGAGCGGCAGGACTGGGCGCAGCGGCTGCGCACGCCAGCCGAGCCGCTGCTGCTGGAGCGCGGAACAACGCGCGAGAGCGACACACCCATCACGCCAGTGCCGGATGAGCCGGACACGTCCACGTTAGAGCGTGCGATGCAGGCGAGGCTGGCGCACAAAGGCGTATCCGCCGTGAAGCTGACCCCGCTCACCACGATGCGTGCGCGCCTGAAGCAGACGCAGCCGGAGATCACGCCATGACGCTCAACAAGAAACAGATGGTGCGCGAAGTCGGACGCCGCACCCGCCTGAAGAACCGCGACGTGCAGTTGATGCTGGAAGCGCTGATTGATGTGTG
>JANRJX010000111.1:0-79046 GCA_033763755.1 Chloroflexota bacterium | reverse complement strand
TATGCCGTTTATCGATGCACCGTCGAACTTCTACATCGGGCGCACGTTTGACCCGCAGACAGGCGAAGTCAAAAAAGACGAAGCCGTATACTACGACAGTCGCGACCTGACGACGCACGGGCTGATCGTCGGCATGACGGGCAGCGGCAAGACGGGTATGGCGCTGGGAATGCTGGAAGAGGCAATCCTCGACGGCATCCCGATGATCATGGTGGACCCTAAGGGTGATCTGGGTAATCTGCTCTTGAACTTCCCAGACTTCACACCGTCTGACTTTGAACCCTGGGTGCAGGAAGACGAGGCACGGCGTGAGAACACCGATGTGCCAACGCTGGCGGCGAAGAAAGCGGAACTCTGGCAGAAAGGGCTGGCAGACTGGGACATCACGCCCGAACGGATGCACAAGCTCAAGGCAGCCGCCGATTTCACCATCTACACGCCCGGCTCGGAAAGCGGCATCCCGGTCAGCATTCTGGCGTCGCTGCGTGCGCCCAAAGGTGGCTTTGACGCTAACGCCGAAGCAAACCGAGAGCAAATCAGCAGCGTCGTCACGGCAATCCTGTCGCTGGCAGGCATCAGCGCAGCGCCCATGCAGGACCCGCGCCACGTGCTGCTGGCGAACATCTTTGAACACAACTGGCGCAACGGTCAAGACCTGACACTGGAAACCCTGATTACGCAGATACAGAAGCCGCCGTTTGAAAAGCTCGGTGTGCTTTCGGTTGAAGATTTCTATCCTTCCAAAGATCGCTTCTCGCTCGTCATGGCGCTCAACGCGGTCATCGCTGCGCCGTCGTTCCAGTCGTGGCTGACGGGTGCGCCGATGGATATTCAATCGCTGTTGTACACGCCACAGGGCAAGCCGCGCGTGGCGATTATCTACATCGCCCACTTGAATGACACCGAGCGTATGTTTGTAATGACACTGATTCTCGAAACGCTCCTGAGTTGGGTGCGTCAGCAAGCAGGCACAAGCAGCCTACGCGCCATCCTGTATATCGACGAAATCTTCGGCTTCTTCCCGCCCGTCGCCAACCCGCCGAGCAAGGAACCGCTGCTGCGGCTGCTCAAGCAGGCACGTGCGTTCGGCGTCGGCGTACTGCTGGCAACACAGAATCCGATCGACCTGGATTACAAAGGACTTGCCAACATCGGCTCATGGTTTATTGGGCGCTTGCAGAGCGATGGCGACCGCAACCGTATCATGTCCGGCTTGCAGGAGGCGGCACAGGGTGCCGATATGGACCTGGCGCAGGTTAAGGAAATGATCGCCAACCTGAAGTCGCGCGTGTTCCTGCTCCGCAACATCCACAATAAGGGCGTGCCAGTGCTGTTCAGCGCACGCTGGGCGATGAGTTATCTTGCGGGACCGTTCACGCGCCAGCAGATCAACATCCTGATGAAGGAACGAAAGGCGGTGATGGGTAACGTTGTAGGAATGCCTCAGGAGGCATCCGCTGCAAGCCTCACCCCTACCCCCTCTCCCGTAACGCCCGCTGGCTTCACCACGCAGCCACCTGTCGTCAAGGATGTGCGGCAGTACTACCTGCCACTGAGGGCGAGCGCGCAGGAAGCGATCAGCACATGGGAGGCAGCACGCGGTGACCGTGCCGACGGCATCGACGAGGCGAAGGTTGCGTTCGTACCGGTGCTGCTGGCGCAGGCGAGTGTCATGTTTGATGATACGAAACCGAAAGTGCGTGCCGAAAAGCACTACGCATTCCGTGTGCCAGATGTGGCAGACAGCGGTTATGTGCGCTGGGCAGAGTACAGTTCGGAGCCGGTCGATAAGACACGGCTGGACACGGAGGCGCGTGGTGAAGCGCTGTTTGGCGAAGTGCCATCGGCATTGACCGACAGCAAGCGACTGCGAGCGCTGGAAGACGATTTGATCGATACAATCTACAAGGATTACACGCTGACGATTCCCTACAGCCGCGTGCTGAATGTCTACGGGGAAGCAGACGAAACAACAGACGCCTTCGCCGCGCGCATTCGCCAGCAGGCACGCGAGGCGCAAGATGCGGCAGTCGATGAACTCACCGAGAAGTACGACGACCGGCTGGCGAAGCTGGATGAGCGTATCACAAAGAAGGAGCGCGAACTGCAACAGGATGAAGCGCGCGTCCAGCAGCAGAGCGTTAATGACATCGGCAATATCGTCGGCGGCGTCCTGAGTATGCTCGGCGGTGGGCGGCGCACCAGCGGCTTAACGCGCATCGGCAAAGCAGCGGCGCGCACGGTCGGGCAGACACCCGCAGAAGCAGAAGTGGGCGAAACCAAAGCCGAGCTACAGGAATTGACGGCGCAGCGTGACGCGCTGGTAGCAGAGATGGAGCAGGCATTGGCAGACGTGCGAGTGAAGTTTGACGAGCAGGTCGCACAGACGGAGGAATATGCCATCGCGCCGAAGAAGAAAGACATAGAAATCGAGTTGTTCACGCTGGCGTGGCAACCGCACTACCTGTTTACCAGTGGCGGCGCGCAAAAGCTGGCCGCTGCGGATTAACCGCCTGAATGGGTTTAGCCGCCTGCTTTTGTGTCATAGATTAGGGAACCACATATCTGCGCTTGCCAGGGGCAATAGGCGATACCGGCATTGTTGCACCACGCTCGCGCATCTGCCGTTGAATCAGGCGATAAACCTCATCCACACCCGGAATATCGAACAGCCCGGCTTGCGGGCTGCCGAAGCGCGGCGCTTCCATCGCGTCACCTGTTGGCAGGTGATGATACAGGTCAAACGTGATGGAACCATGCGCCTTCTCCGTATGCCAGATGTGCAGCGCAGGCAGCGATTCATAAGAGTACGGACGTACCTGTATACCAAACAGACTGTTGTAAATAGTGAGAATACGCTGATTGGTTACCAGATAAGTAACGGCACGCTTGCGCAAAGCCAGGACGAGAAAACGCCCGACTGCAAGATACAAGGCGACGAGTGTCAAGAGACCGAACAACACAGCAAACACCAGCCCACTGATACCTGTCCGCAGCAGAGTCAGCGTTCCGATGCTGCAAAAACCGACTGCAAATAAGAGTGCCAGCGGAATAAGCAGATAGTCATACCAGCGTAGTTGTAATGCGCTGTCCGGCTTGCCAGCCCAAAGCACTTGCTCATTTGGAAACAGATAGCGCTGCCATATAGTGGAGATAGGTTTTTGTGGAACACTGTGCTGCACAATTACGAACTTTCACTCAAGAAACCCATCCCATTTTATGACAGGTTCGGGGCGTTGAATCTCCGCCAAATTGGGGGTATCGCGAAGGGGATTGTGGAGGACATGCACATTCAGTCTCATGTAATTTCTTGTAAGGAAACCGCTATACTGCAATTGATGGTTCTATCTATATGTCACTCACAAGTTCTAGCTCATGACAGACTCAACTCCTCTCTATACACATTTATGGCATTCATGGACTGAGCCGTTCAGACGCATTGAAGACGATAGCGAACGCCATCACGCGCGTGTGGTGGCGGGCTTTTCCGGTGCAGTGCTGGCGATTTCGGTCATAATGATCGCCTTTACCCTGCCTGTCCTTTCGCTCATCCCTGATGCGCAACTGCTGCCACAATTTTTGGCTCTCCTGCTCTTCACGATACCTTATCTGGTCGCGCGCGCTGGTCATGTCAAAACCGCGATTATTCTTCACACGCTGATGGCGCTGCTCAATGTATTTATGGGTGCCATCACGCTAGGTGGTACAACTGGTATCAGTGTGCTCTACTTTGCGGTGACCGTGAGTATCTACGCCGCTACCTTCCTGACCATTCCGGTTGCGATTCTGATTGCTGTTGCGGCATCCGTTGGTATGCTGTTCATGTCGCCTGCTTTGAATGTGCCACTCCGGGACATTTTGTTTGGTCCTGTGATGTTCATGTTTGGTGGTACGTTTTTCTTCCTGCTCATTACGCTCTACTGGCGACAGCGCGAAGCATTACGGCAAGCAACAGTAATACACAGCGAAAACCGCTATCGTCTGATGTCAGAACTGACGTCGGATTACATGTTTTCTGTGCGTTTTGATGCTGGAGGTCAGCGTGTCATAGAATGGGTGACGCCATCGGTCGAAAAAGTCACGGGCTTTAAGCCAGATGAAATCTTGCAAAAGACCGACTCAATCATTCATCCTGACGATCTGTCTCGCGTACTTGAAGACCGACAGAAAGTGATGGAGGGGCAAGCGGGCGACGCAGAATATCGTTTCTACCGCAAAAATCAGGTGCTGCGCTGGGTACAGATGAGGCGCTATCCGCAGTGGAATGAAGCACACACACAGGTGATCGGTTATTATGGCGCGGTGCGTGATATCACGGAACGCAAGCAAGCGGAACATGAACGGCTCGAAACGACGCTCCAGCGCGAACAGTACACCATGGTGCATCAACTCGTCAGCGCTATGTCTCATGACTTCCGCAACCGTCTTGCCACTATTGAAACCAGTCGCTATCTCATCGAGCGCATATTGAATGCAAAGGCAGATGAACGCATCACGGCGCGCATGGAGACCATCAGGCTCATCACCAACCAGATGATCACGCAACTGGATAATTTATCACTCCTGGCGGGACTTGGAGAAAGTAACCCCCGCCCCACAGAGTTGAACTACACATGCCGATTCTTGCATGGACAGTTTGAAAGCCGTGTCAAAGCCGCAGGGCTGCACCTGGCGTTGGAAGTTGCAGAAGCTGACATAAAGATTGCCTTGGATGCTGTGCAGTTTGAGCGTGCTGTCAGTCAGTTAATCAACAATGCGATTGATCACACGGCTGAAGGTGGACAAATCATAATGCGCACCCGCCACGACCCACACGATGCCATGCTGGAAGTCGAAGATACCGGGACAGGTATCCCTCCTGATAAGCTGGCAGACATTTTTCAGGCGTTTTACAAAGTCAGTGCGGCGCGCACCATTTCCGACTCAGGGTTAGGGCTGGGGCTGGCGATTGTCAAGCGGATCATCGAAGGACACCAGGGGACGATCGAAGTAGAAAGCGAACCGGGCAAAGGCAGCCTCTTTCGCATCCGGCTGCCCCTGCTTACGGATAAAACGGATCACGCAAACCCTGTTCAGCCAACTGCTTCAAGCGTATAATCGAGGATATGGGGCTGTGGCGAAATTGGCAGACGCGCATGACTTAGGATCATGTCTCTCACGAGGTGCGGGTTCGAGTCCCACCAGCCCCAAAAAGTGCCATCAGCTTCTATTCTGCTGCGTCCGCGATGATATACAGCGTCACAGATTGCGCGGGCAAAACCACCAGATCGCCATCCGCAAGAGTCAGTGTGCCACTACGTTCGGCGTTATGGTCGGCATCCAGTCGCCATACTTCGGCGGGCGACGGCATTCCTGCATCGGAGATGTGCAGCGGCAGCCGGGCTTCGTCATCACCGCGATTGACGACCATCAGCGTCAACGCGCCATCCTCACGCCGCGCTGCTGTAATCGTCACATATTCAGCGCTTGAACTGCTGGCGAGCAACTGCGTCCCTAATTGCCGGTAAAGCTGGTAAACATAATACGTCGGGCGCACAGCATAGCGATCCAGAATGCCAAAGCCGCCGAGGTTGCCGTGACTGGATATCATGAAGTAGTTGACGATTTCAACCTGCTGCCGCATCAACCGCCCCAACACATCTGCCCACCAGATCGCCTGGAAAAACGAGTCGGGCGTCGCTGCACCGCCCGTCACCGGATTCCAGTGTGAGTTGACTTCGGTGAGGGCAATGGGCAGATCGCGCCCAAGCGTTTCACGAATGACCGCGCGCAGGTTTTCGACCAGCATATCCCATTCAGCAGCATCCGCACGTAGTTGCTCCAGCGTCGTCGCGACGCCGTTGACCCGTGGAAACGGATAGCGATGCACAGACACCACGTCCACCAGATCGCCATTCGCTTCCAGGAACTGCCGCACCCATTCACGGCGCTCGTTCAGATACGGTGTCGCGGCTGCCGTTGCCGGGAACTGGCTGACTTCCGGTCCTATCAGGCGAATAGTCGGATCGACCGCGCGCATGGCGAGCGCAATTGCTCGCCATTCAGCGTTAAACTGCTCGATGCTGTAGTTCTCATACAGGTCTGGTTCGTTGCCGATGCTCCAATCGCGCACGTTGTAATCGCGTTCGATATTGGCATAGCGCACCAACGCTGCCGCTGCTTCCGGCGTACCGCCTTCCAGCCGCACACTAACGCTGGGTGCAGCGTTCCACGAGCGCACCTGAAGCATGTACAGGTCAAGCTGCTGCTCGGTGACGTTGTTAACATCACCCCAGCGCCCGGCAGGGAAACGCACATGCGTCACACCAGACTGCGCCGCCAGCGGCAGCATCTCCGGCGAGACCAGACTCCAGGGACCGTAATTGATGCCGAGCGTGTAGGGGCTGATGTCGCCCAGCACGCTGTTTGCGTCCACGGTCAGCCCCGCTGCCTGTGCAGCCACAGGCAGGCACAGACACACGCTGGTGAACAGACAAAGCAAGAATAGGCGCATCCGCAGCATGACTACTTCTCAACGCCTGTCACAACCACGCCGCGCATGAAAACGCGCTGTGCCAGCAGGAAGATGATCACGGGCAGGATGAGTGCCATCATCGAAGTCGCCTGCACTAGTTCCTGACGCGGACCATACTGGAAGTTAAAGACCTGAACGCCGACGGAGACCGGCTGCAAGTCAGGACGACCGATCAGGTAAATCAACGGACCAAAGTAATCATTCCACGCCCAGACAAAATGGAACACCGACACCGCGATGATGACGGGCCACGACTGCGGGATGATGACGGAGGTCAGCACCTTGAGCGGTCCCGCGCCGTCGATCATTGCTGCTTCGTCGAGTTCGCGTGGCAGCGTCATAAAGTACTGACGCAGCAGGAAAACGTTATAAGCATTGGCAAAGAAATGTGGCACGATCAACGGTAGCCAGCTGTTCGTCCAGCCAATAGCAGCGAAGAAGGCATACGTCGGGATCAGCGTTACCTGCGAGGGCAGGATGATCGTCCCAATGAGGATAATGAACAGGTAATTCTTGCCGGGAATCGGGAAGCGTGCAAAAGCATAGGCAACACAGATGCACGAGAGCAGAGTACCAACCATTCCCGAGATCGCGATGATGAGCGTATTGGTGAACAGGCGCGGGAAATTGATGCTGTCCCAGGCGACGGCGAAGTTATTCCATTCAAAGGATACGCGCGCAACGGGTTCCAACGTACGCCAGTTGCCTTCCCACGCGATCAAACCTGCGTCGGGGTTGGCGGGATCGATGAAGTCACTGGAACGACGACCGGGATCGACCAGCGCCAGCTCGCGAATGCCGCTGTCGGTCGGTACGCGATAGATATCGTACTGCTCACCCTGATATTCGAAGGTCACTGGCAGCGTCGGAATGACCGAGTCGTCTGCCGTTTGTGAGAGCTGATCCTGACTCGACAATGCGACCAGGATCATATTGCCCAGCGGCAGCAAATACACAAACAGGATCATCAGCGCGAACAGTGTGACCAACGCCTTCATGCCAAAGCGGAGCAACTGTGAACTGTAAACGCTTGAGGTGGGCTGCACTCGGCTGGCAGCCTGGATGGTCGCCATCAGCGTCCCTCCCCGGAATAGTAGACCCAACGATTGGAAGTCCAGAAGATCGCAACGGTCAAGACCAGCGCGATGATGAAGATGAACCACGCCTGTGCAGACGCAAAGCCCATTTCGCCAAACTGGAAGGCTGTACGATAAAGATTGAGGTTGAAGAAGTTTGTTTCCGGGTTCGAGCGCGTCGTGTTGGACAGCACGTAGGGGACGATGAAGTACTGCATCAGCCCGATGACGCTCAATACGAGGTTATACAGAATAACCGGCGAAATCATCGGCAGGGTAATGCGCAGCCACTTGGTAGCCGGCGTCGCGCCATCCACTTCTGCCGCTTCATAAAGTTCGGTTGGTACGCCCTGCATCGACGCCAGCATTGTCAACATCGCATTGCCCACGCCCCACAAGCCGATCAGCACCAGCCCAAACGTGAGTGAGCGCGGGTCAAACAACCAGTTCGGCGGCTCAGCAATGCCGATCAAGCGCAGCAGACGGTTCAGCCAGCCTGTCTGCCCGTTGAGAAAACTTTGCCAGATGAAGATGCCAGAAACCGCTGGCACCATGTACGGCAGGTAGAACAAAACGCGAAAAACCGGTTTCGCCAGCAGCACTTTGGAATTCAACAGCGTCGCCAGCAGCAGCGGAAAGCCAACTACAATCGGCACAGACAGCAGGGCAAAGCGGAATGTGACGCCGAGGGCATTGACCGTATTGGCATCTTCAAAGAGTCGCTGCCAGTTGCGCAGCCCCACGAACGTGATCGGCTCACCGATGCGAAAGTCCGTGAAGCTGAAGTACAGCGATGCCAGCATTGGGAAGAGCGTGAAGGCAAGGAAGCCGATGATCCAGGGAGATAAGAACACCCATCCCCAGATGCGCTGTCGCTGTTCTATCGTCCGTTCGCCACGCCTTGTCTGTGCGCTGCTTACTCCGGCTGTAGATGTATTTTGCGCGACTGTCACAGCCAACATCCTTTCAATAATCGTTGTGCATTTTTGGCGGGTCGCCCTCCCTACATCAGGCAGGGAGGGCGATCAGGCTTTAATTTGCTTCGTCTACAATTGCCTGTAGATCGGCTTGCAGCCTATCAAGCTCTTCTTGCAGGTTGATGGTAGCGCCGGTGTCACCATAGAGCAGCGTGCGGAAGTCTGCAAAGCGCTGCTGACCGCGATTGAAGTTCGGGAAATCCGACTCGTGGTTCGGGGCAACCGCGTATGAGAGGCTCGGCACGATGATGTCCCAGTTCTGGACGCTGGGGAACTGTTCCGCCTTGATGGCGATCGATTCTTCCTGAATTGCAGGCAGTGCCGGGAACGCGCCGTAGACGGTCACTAGGTCCAGCGCTGCTTCGCCCTGGAGATATTGCAGCACGGTGAAGGCGGCTTCAGGATTGGCACTGGTTTCGAGAATACGGAACGTATCAGCATCCGTCGGTGCGTAGCTGCCGTCGCCATACGCTGGCACGACCGCAATATCCCAAGCGGCTTCCAGATCGCCGATGCAGCAGGTGTACCACAGCGGGACGCGCGCCATCGCGGTACGACCGGACGCGAACAACGTGGGTGCAAACAGCGTGCTGTTTTCGTAGGTCGAATTGGGCATGAAGCCTTCGTTCCACAGCGCGTTCCATGTCCATTCGGCATTGGCGCGCCAGTTTTCGGGGATGGTGACCTGTCCCGTTTCGGCATCATAGAAGTTCGCGCCGCCAAACGTCGAGAAGTCGGCACGCATCGAACCCCACTGGTGAGCGAAACCGAATTGCTCAACCGCCGCCGGGTCAAATTCTTCCATGGTGGCGTCGTTGCCGTTGGCATCGACCGTCAGAATCTTGGCAATTTCAGCGACTGTGTCCCAGTTCCAGGGAACTTCAGTGCCGTCCGGCATGATGTACGGCGCGCCAAATTCAGCAGGCGGGTAGTTCAGGTCGGCTTCGTCGAACAGATCGGCATTGTAGAACATCAGCGACGGGAAGACCAGGAACGGAATACCAAGCAGTCCTTCGGGTGTCTGGTACAGCCCGACGAGGCTTTCGGGATACTGGCTGAGGTCATAGCCTGCCGCATCCACCAGCGGTTGCAGATCGAGCCACTGACCGGAGAAGGCATTGGCACCGCTGAAACCGACCGGACCGACAATGTCGGGCGGCGTACCACCAGCAATCAATGTGCTGAGGGTATCTGCTGCGACCTGGTTGCTGGCAGCAATGTTCAGCACGAGTTCGATTTCGTCCTGCGAAGCGTTGAACGCTTCGACCACTTGATTCTGAATTTCGATTTGCTGTTCGTTTGTGCCAGTACCGAGACCGACAAACCAGGTGACGACCGTGCGCCCCTGCGCAGCAACTGGCGCAAGCGTCAGCGCGCCCAAGACGAGGACGATCAGGATGGAAGCAATCAGTTTTCTGGACATCGTTTCTTTCCTTGTACTATAAATGAATGGAAACACACGTTGTTTCGGGTAATTCCTGTTTGAACGCTGCACCTCCTACTGAACCCCGACCGTTGATGCACGGACGATCAACTGTGTCGGAAAGACTATCTGTTGGGGTTGTTCAAGCCGCTCCTCCAGAATATCGATCAGGAGTTGAGCGGCAGTAGAACCGACTCGTTGGATTTCGTGACGGACGGTCGTCAATGGCGGGTTGGAACGGCTGGCTTCCACGATGTCATCAAAGCCGACGACGGCAATATCGTCCGGCACGCGCAGCCCGGCATCCTGGATACCCCGGATGCAGCCGAGCGCACTCGCGTCACAGGCAGTAATAATCGCATCAGGCTTACACGGCAGAAGCTGCTGGACACCCTCGTACCCCGCGCGATAGTCAAAGCGACCGCGCACGATGAGCGCTTCTTCAACAGGCAGCCCGGCGCTTTCGAGCCCCAGACGATACCCTTCCAGCCGTTCTGCTGCGTCATAGATATTCATCTGTCCCGTGATGGTAGCAATGCGCCGCCTGCCAGTGTCGATAAGATGCTGCACTGCCATGCGCACGCCATTGACGTTATCAACAGTGACGTAATTGATGCGCGCGCTGTCATGCGGCGGTGTTTCAACCATCACGAATACACGTTTGTGATGCAGCAGGTAAACCAGCAGCGGGTCATGCTGTTCTACGGATGTAATGATGAGACCGTCGGGCTGGCGATGCTTGACCACGCGCCGAGCAAACACATCGCGCGTATCCTGGCGTTCGCCCAACCAGAGCATCATGGTGTAATTGCGGCGATTCAGCGTTTCGGAAATACCCTGAAGCAGCATGGGAAAATACGAATTATCCCCCACAAAGACGTTGCTGGCTTCAGGGATAGACACACCGATGATATTCGTCTGGCGCGTCACCAGCGTGCGTGCGGCATGATTGGGTTGGAAGTCTACCTGGTGGATGACTGCAAGGACACGCTCGCGGGCCGCCGCACTGACGTTCGGGTGATTGTTGATCACACGAGAAACCGTCGAGCGCGATACACCAGCTTTACGAGCAACATCTTCCAGATTCATAACGACGCCCCGAAAAAAAGTAATGTTGGGAGCGCTCCCAATCTTTGCTCAAAAGAGAGCGCTCAAAATTTGGGAGCGCTCTCATATTGAGATTAAAACTACATGAGTTGCCGAAATCTGTCAAGCGATTGGTGCATTTTGCACAACGTCAGCCTGACACACGGTTACAGTGTTGTTGCTATCCGTAATTGATGTCGGGTGTTGCTCGACGACCCTGTGGGAGATTCGCCCCATTGCAGGCGATGAGGTCGCGATACCAGTAGGCGGAGTCTTTGAGCGTGCGCACCTGCGTGCGGAAATCAACATGGATCATGCCGAAGCGCTGTTTGTAGCCTTCTGCCCATTCGAAATTGTCCATGAGTGACCAGTGGAAGTAGCCCTGTACAGGCACACCATCCTCAATTGCTGTGCGCAGCGCAACCAGATAGCGCGTGGTAAAGTCAATGCGCTGCGGGTCATGTACTTTGCCATCCACCGATACCCAGTCCGGGTTCGACAACCCATTTTCGGTGATGATGACGGGCAGCCCATAGCGTTCATTCAGCAGGCGCGGTCCCCAGTACAGTGCTTCCGGGCGTACCCACCAGTTCATCAGTGTCCCCGGATGCCCGGCATACGTATCGACGATTTCCGGTCGCCCGTCCTGCCCTGCGCGCACATATTCGGCATGGTAGATATTACAGCCGTAGAAATCGAGCGGCTGCTGGATGGTCTGCATGTCGTTCGCGCCGATAGCGGGCATGTAGCTTTCAAAGACGCGCAACCCGTCTTCCGGGTAGTGCCCGAAGATCATCGGGTCGGCATACCAACTGTTGTTCCACGGATCAGGTTTGGTGAGACTAAACATTTGCTGGCGCGCAGCGTCAATATCGGCGGGGCTGTCCGTCCACGGCGTAAACGTGATGCCGACGGGCGCTGCACCTACCAGCGGCGGCGTCTTTGCGCGGCTGCGAATGACCTGTACGCTCTTGCCATGCGCCAGCAGGCTGTTATGCGTCATGCGCAGGATGTCTTCCCAGCCAAGTCTGACACCGGGCGCATGGATGCCGTCATAATGCCCCAGCCCGATAAAGCACTGCGGCTCGTTCTGCGTAAACCAGTGGCGCACACGGTCGCTCAAGCGGTCAACCATGACCTGCGTGTAATCCGCAAACCAGTCCGGGCTGTCGGGATGCAGCCAGCCACCACGACAGTACAGTTCATAGGGGTAATCCCAGTGAAAGAGTGTGACATATGGCGTGATGTTGGCTTCAAGCAGCGCATCAATCAAGGCATCATAGAATGCCAGCCCCTTCTCATTGACCGCGCCCACTCCCTGTGGCAAAACACGTGACCATGAGACCGAGAGACGATAGGCGCGCAGCCCCATCTGCTGCATCAGGCGCACATCGTCGCGAAAATGGTGGTAGTGGTCACAGGCAACATCGCCCGTGTGACCGGAAAAGACCGCGCCTGGTTTGCGACACAACATATCCCAGACAGACAAGCCACGTCCATCGGTGTCGAACGCGCCCTCGATCTGATAGGCAGCGGTGGCTGTGCCCCATGCAAATTCATTCGGAAACGGCATACCCTTGACCCCTTTACTCCATTGCAAAAAGCCTGTTCAAGCGTCCAGACCAGAGCAGAAGAGGATTGAGGGTTTTCTCCTCTCTGTCCTCTTTTGCTCCACCCTCTTGAGCAGGCACCATTCAAACTCACGTTGTGTGATACTGCTCGTACAGCCGCCGTGTGTGCTGCGCCGGATTGCGGTAGAACTCATCAGGCGTGATGTCGAGCGTGACTGTGCGCGTTGCTGAGTGAACCATTGGCTGCGTTTGCGCAAAAGCACGGATGACCTCTGCGTGCGGCTTCAGGCTGCCATCGGGACGCACCAACCCGAAGAAACGTTCATGCCAGGCTGCGTCACACGGCGGCTTGTGCCACAATTCGGAGCTGTAATCGGCAAAACACCAGACGAACGCGCCCGTCGCGCCAACTTCAACCAGTTTCGGCAGACAGCGCCGGAGGTAATCCGCCATATCTTCTTCCGACGCCATGAACTGCGTCCGCGCTTCACCAAATGCCGCCCATGACCAAACCTGTGAAGGCGCACCGGGTGGAGCGGTACAGCCGCCAAACTCTTCCATCAGCGTCGGCTTGCCGCATAACGCCGTCGTCAGCGCGCAGGTGAACGGAACCCAGTCGGGGTCAAGCGGATTTTTCACCACATCGCCCGCATACATGGGATAGCTGTGCATGACGGCCACATCGAGCGCAGTGAAGGTATCGTCAATTCGGTGTGCTTCGCTGCCAAACAGACTGCCCGAATGCAGCCCACATGTTACAGGATGCAGCGGATCAATCGCCTTGATGGTATCCTGCATCTCGGTAATCCAGCGCTGCGCAGTGGCACGGTCGGGTGGCAGCGCGAACAAATCCGGCTCATTGCCGAGATTCCACATCCAGATAGCCGGGTGCTGATGGAACTGCGAGACGACTGTGCGCAGCAGCAGCTTCTGCGCCTCCCATGCCACCGGATCGACGTAGTAGCTGCGGTAACGCATGGGCAGCGTTTGCCCGGTGCCGCTGGCAAGCGGGCGCGTGATGCGGGGGTCATGCGGTTCGCCCAGCAGCCAGCGCGGGGGCCAGTTGGGTCCGCTCATATGCCCGGTGAAGAACGTCACGTCCAACCCCAGACCGAGTGCGGCGGCAATATCGCATATCGTCCCGAAGTGTGTCAGACATGCGCGTGATACGCTGTCTGGCGTCGGCTGCCACTCGTCCCAGAGCAGAAACAGGCGCACCTTCGACATGCCAAGTTCGCGGATAAGCGCGAATTCATCGCGGATTTCGCCCGCGTCAAAACTGGACCAGTAGTACATTGCTTTACGACGGGGCCAATAGTTGACCCCCAGATCAAACGGCTGCGAATTCATGAGGTTCCTGACGACAGCGTAACTGCTGAGACTCACCTTAAAGGTAATCGAAAACAGGCAAGCTGAAAAGCGTTTGATGTATATAAAGCGCCACCGGTCAACTTTTCGTCGTTTGCTGCTATCCTCTATGCAATGCTCAGGTGTAACGATGCACAACAGTCAATCCAACGCGGGAGACTTTGTTTATGGCACGCACACTTTACGATCTGGCTTACGGTCGCGCAGGCGACAAAGGTGACATCGCCAACATCAGCGTGATCGCACGCACGTCGTCAGACTATACCGAGCTGAAGGCGCGTCTGACAGCCGCGCGCGTCAAAGCCTATTTTGGCGCACAGGTAAAGGGCGATGTCGTGCGTTACGAACTCGATAACATCGAAGCGCTCAACTTCGTACTTCACGGCGCGCTCGATGGCGGCGCGACGCGCTCGCCGCGTATCGACGCGCTCGGCAAGTCGCTCGCTGGGCTGCTGCTGGCGATGGCGTGGGATGATTAAAGCTGTGGCACAGGCGGCTTAAAATCGCTCCCGCCCATCGTCTCGATCAACCCACTCAGACTCAGCCACACCGAAATCTGCGCCATGTAGCGTGCCGGGTAGGGCTTGTCATGATCCAGCCACCAGATCGCCAGCCCCAATTGTGCGCTCGCAGTATGATTGGCGATGATCTCAAGTGGCGTACTGGCAACCGGCTGCCTGCCAGAGTTGCGCAACCTTTCCATCGCATGATGTGCCAGATGATGGCGCATCCGTTCGATCACTGTTTGCGTCCCCCGACTCGAAAACAGGATGCGATAGAGCGTCTCCTGCTCTTCAATATGCTCGTACAGCACACTGACGGGTGAATAGCCCCCTAGCAACCCCTGCATTGACAAACGTTCTGTGCGCTGCGCTAGTTCCTCATAAAGCGTATTTAGGCAGTCCGTCAGCAATTCCTCCTTGTCACGGTAGTGACGGTAGAACGTCACACGAGCGGCGTCTGCCTCGGTCGCGATGTCCTGGATCGAAATGCTGTCGTAGCCTTGGCGCAAGATCAAGCGCACAAACGCCTCTTGCAAGCCGCGTCGCGTCTTGCGCACACGCGGATCATCCATACTATGCGTCATATCTGTTACACCTGTTACATAAGTTGCAGCCGGGTGCAAGTGCTTCTTGACACTTCCCGACCAATGCATACGATACATATCGTAACATAACTTTCAATACGTTACACAATTAAGAAAGGCTTTGTATGCGCAGATTGCCTCTCGTGCTGCTTGCTTGCGTCATATTGATGCTGACCGCACCCACGCTCCTGGCGCAGGGTACGGCACAACTGACGCTGCTATCCGCGTACTATGGTCTCGATAATGGCATCCCTGCTCAGGTAAATCTCACCCTGTGTCGCGGTGGGGGCGGGCAGGACGGAATGCCCGTTATCTTCTCACAGGTTATCGATCCCGCCACATTGCAAACCGAAGATTTTGCGGTCACGACAGCAGCGGGCGTTGTGGCTACGCCGAACTGTGCCATCCTCGAACCGGCAATTGACCCAGGCGAACTGCGCACAGTACTGCTGGTCGGCGAATTTGGTAATGCCGAAACCGACCCACCCATCACCGTCGAAGTCGTCGGTGAAATCCTAACGGGTGACGCCAGCGGGCAGTCGTTCATCGGTGCTAGCGTGGAAGTCACCCCACTCTCCGCCGGTCCTTCGCTGATTATTGCGGAAAGCCTCCCATTCGCGCAGTGGCGGCTCGACCAGCCCTCTGGTCGGCGTCAGGGCGATGGCTGCCCATCGGAACGCACCTTGCAAGCAGTACGCGCGACGTGGGCAGGCGGCGTCAGTAATTCCGAAGGCGACGAAGCGGGAGACGCTGAACGTGCGCTCTACCGCGTGACTGTGCGCCTGCCCGATGGCAGTGAGACGGAAGTGACGCCGTTCGCGCTGGCAGACCTAGGCGATGGCGATAATAACCACCTGCTATGCCTGGATGTGCGCGGCGAACCGCTGTCGGTTTCGTTCCCAGCTGGGCACCTGCTCGACCCGAACGAAGACACATTGAACCCGGAAACCAGCGTCGATGTTGTCATCTATCCTGACAGCGCGCCGATGCAAGCGCGCAACGTCCGCTACTGTGAAGTTGTGCCAACTTATCGGCGTGGCATCACGCTAGTGACGCAAATCTGGAACACGCTCGGTTTGAACGACTGTCCGGCAGACGCATGGGCAGCGCTGGACGCGGCAGCACTGCAAGCCGAGCTGGGCGCGCTCAATGTTAAGCTCAACGGTCCGCGTTACTGGGTGTTGGATGAGATCGGCGCAGTTGGTGGGGTGACGGCATCAGGTGAACGGGCGGTCTTCGGCACGATTGAGATGCAGCTGCGCGCGGTACTGGAAACACGCATTGGCGGCGATCTGGTCGGCGCACAACTGTACACCCCCAACACCGTACAGCGTGACACCCGCTATGTATTCTATGCAGGCGAATTGATCTACGCGCTGACCGACCTGAACGGCAATGTCTACATAATGCAGTCGTATGCACAGATCATTGAACCTGAACTGACGATTGATGATCTCGAAACGCTCGGCGAACGGCTGACACTGCCCGAAGGCTGGACATACGCAGCCGTCCGTCTGGAAGCTGACTTCATCCTGCTGTCCGGCGGCGAAACCACCGTTCTCCAGGACGATTTCCTGAATACCTATCAGCGTAGTGTCAGCGGACTCCCCGCTGCTAATGCATAACACGGAGCAATGACGACATGGCAAACATCCTCAAACACGCCTGGTGGACACTGCTGCTGCGCGGCATCGTGGCAATCCTGTTCGCGCTGTTTCTCATCTTCGCGCCGGGGATCACACTGGCGACAGGCGCAGTCAGCTTCGCGCTACTGTTCGGTATCTATGCACTCGTGGATGGCATTGCGACCATCGCCAGCGCCGTGATGCGCCGCGAAGGTCAGTGGGTACTGCTCCTGCTGCTTGGCATTGTCGGGGTGATCGCCGGGCTAGCGGTGCTGGCAAATCCGCTGCTGTTCGCCGCGTTGAGCGTGCGTATCGTGCTCTTCATCTTCGCCTTCAAAGCGCTGGCGGGTGGCATTGTCGAAATCATCGGCGCGTGGCGACTACGTGAAGAAATCGATAATGAATGGCTGCTGGCACTCAACGGCTTGTTTTCAGTGATCTTTGGCGTCATCCTGATCGCCCGCCCGATCACTGCTCTGGAAGTATTGGTTCTCCTTGCTTCGTTCTACCTGCTGGTGTCCGGCGTCATGCTGGTCATTCTAGCGTTCAAAGTACGCGGCTGGTCCGACAAGGTCGAAGCGCTGAAGCCTGCCTAGCAATCCATGATCCCGCCAACGCCATCGTGACCTGTGCGGGATCATAGTCGCAATATCTGACACCCAAAAGGACACCTCATGAAGAACCGTAATCTGTTGACCATCGGTGGCGCAATCCTCGCCATCCTTCTCGTGGGCGGGCTGCTGTTCTGGAACTATTTCCAGTCTCTGCTCGCGTTCCCGACGCTGGACATCACCTATGCCACCACGCAAACCATGATGCCAGAGGGCGCAGCCTGTGCCGGAGGCAGCGGCGAAAGCACCGGTGTCGCCAAAGAGATCATTGACCTGGAGACGGACTATATCTATGTGGCGGGCGGCAGCAATCCAATGCCCGATGACGTCTGGGCGACCTTCGGCTTCCGGCTTCCGATCCTGAAAAACTCCACCCGCAATCTGTTGTTTGACGGTTCCTGCTTCTTTCGGTCGCCCAATGCCGTACAGGATTGTGCCGGCGATACCTGCTTTAGCATTGAAGAGATCGTCGGCTACACCTGGCTGAACCTGACACAGCTTGCGGGGCAGTCATGCTACCCGGATGCCAGCGGTTGTTCAGTCGATATCGTGAACCCTGGCTTCATCAGTATCAGCACCATTGCCAAATGTCACTACATCACCTACGACGGTCCAGTCATCTACGAACTCTCAGACGGACAGGGCAATCTTTACGTCATGCACGCCACGGCGACTGGCACGCCCAATCTGAACGCGACGCTGCCTCAAGGCTGGACACTGACCGAGCGAACCATCGATGAGCCGCTGGAACTGCTGCCGTTCGGCGGTGGCGATGTCTGCTACTACAACGTCGTGCGCGACAATCTGGTGCAGAGCTATCACCAGTATGCCTATGCAACGGAGCGTTATCCAGCGGGTTCGTAAGCCGCTGCTGCCAGCATCCCCCACCACAGCGCCATAAACGGCAGTTGCGAATAGGGGTAATGATCGAACAGACCGACGACCGCGAAGGCGATGACGGCAGGTAAGGGCAGGATGTATCCTGCCCGCTTTCTCATTGCTCTCAAACTTGCCTCCACCCCCAGTGCCAGCGCCAGCACAAACAGCCCGAAGCCGACCGCGCCCAGTTCCGCCCACACACCCAGAAAGACATGATGGACATGATCGCCTTTGAGGTCAAAGAACGTCTCTTCGATGTAGGCTGCCGCGCGCCAGGGGAAGTTGCCGGCGCCTTGCCCCAGCAGCGGCTGCTCCTCAATCGCCCGCAGCGCGAAGTCAGTATAGACCACCCGATCTGCGACTGAGCGGAGTTCAATTGATTCGGTTGCCACGCCAGTACGCACTGCCAGCAATGGGCGATACTGCCAGACGAAGGCGCCGCCGACCACCACTGCGATTGCCACCAGCGGCAGCAGCCGCCACACGCGCAGCCGGACATGCGGCAGCAGCGCAACTGCGCCTGCCGCCAGCCCAATCCACGCGGCGCGCGAAAACGTGAGCAGCAGGGCATAGAAGATGAAGGCGAGGGAGGCAAGAAGAGACAAAGAGAAGAGCGTATTCAAGCGGGAAGAGACGGGAAGAGGAGAGAGGAGCCGGCGGGTCGCCCCTCGATGGCCGTCTTCTCCAGCCTCTTTCTCTCTATCCTCTGGAATGAGCACTTTTCTTTCGCTAAGCAGAACGCTTGCCACCAGCAGCACGCCTGTCATCAGCAAACCGCCGAGCATGTTCGGGTGCGGATACAACCCATACGGACGCACATACCGTTGTTCGCCCGCGTTCAGAATGCTCACACCATCGCGCCCGGCGAAGAACGTGAATTCGCCGAGCGAGTATAGTCCCAACGAACGCTGCTGAACCGACTGAGCGATGGTGATAAGGGCAACGATGGTGATGCAGGCGACGAGAACTCCGACGACCGCGCGCGGCGTTGGCGCGGCGCTGGCAACGACGACAACGAACAACGCAGCAACAGTCCAGGCGAGTGCGGCATTGCTGGCGATATGCGGACGCGTGCTGGCGACATATGCCCAGGCGCCGGACATGTATGCCCAGATTACCAGTATGAGCAGCGTCAACATAAACAGGGCGCGTGTCCGGCTGCGTGCCATCCTTCTGAAGCCGGGCATACCGGTTGCGAACCACAGCGCGATGGTGACGAGCATGGCGACGAGCAACGAGAAGCGGGCATTGTAGTAGTTGGTCAAGCCAAACAGCGCGACGGGCATCCGCAGCCAGGTCGTCATGAGCGCGAAGCAGACGAGGATACCGATTTGCACGGGCAGCAGGCGCAGGTTGAGCGATCTGAGCGTAAGAGACATGGATTTCAGCGTGTCTGCATAAAGATGAATGGAGCGTAACGCAACTTTAAAGGATTATGCAAATTGCCTCTTGACCTTGTACCATACTACAGGGTTTACAGTAGAGTCGTGAGGTAAAAGGATGAACGGCATGACGCGCGGCGAGCTGGCGAAAACCTGTCACATCAACCCGGAAACGGTGCGTTACTAGGAGCAGACCGGGCTGCTGACGACGCCCGCGCGCAGCGAGGCAGGCTATCGCCTGTTCAGCAATGACGCCATCGCGCGCATCCGCTTCATCAAGCGGGCGCAGGCGGCGGGCTTCAAGCTCGATGAGATCAAGGACCTGCTGGCGATCCAGTCGAGCACGCACGGCACGACGGGCGATGTGCGCGCGATGGTGGATGACAAGCTAGCGGATGTTGAGGCGCGCATTGCCGCGCTGGTCTCGATCAAACAGACGCTGCTGCACCTGCGCGATGACTGCCCTGGCGGCGACGCGCCTGTCAGCGAATGCCCGATTTTGCATAGTTTTGAAGCAACAGGAGCTTGAATCATGGAACAGAAGACTTTCACCGTCCCGAACATTGGTTGCAACGGCTGCGTCGCGACCATCAAGAATGAAGTCAGCGAACTGGCAGGTGTCAAGCGTGTCGAAGGCGCGGTGGATAGCAAGCGCGTCACCGTTGAGTGGGAAGCCCCGGCGACCTGGGCGCAAATTCAGGCGAAGCTGGAAGAAATCGAATACGCGCCGGAAATGGCGTAACTTGTCGATTCCTGTGTAGAAGTGACGCATTTCGTAGGGGCGACCCGCTCGGTCGCCCGTGCAAGCGCTCACTTTGCTCATGAGTAAAGTCGTTTATAGAAGGAGAAACTAAATGAAACGCATTATTGGGCTGCTGACACTTGTCAGCCTGCTGATCTTCGTTTTCGCCGTCGCCGCCGATGCTCCGATTAACGGACGTGCCGGACGCGCTGAAGTCCGCTCCTTACAAGGCATGATCGACCATCATCAGATGGCACTCATGATGGCAAACCATTGTCTGGAACGCGCTACCACCGAGGAAGTCCAGGCGATTTGTACCGCGGTGATCGCCGCGCAAACGCCAGAAATCGAGCAAATGCGCGCCTGGTTGCTGGACTGGTACGACATTGAGTACGCTGACATGCCGATGATGGGAATGGGCGAAAACATGGGCGGTATGGGGGGTATGAGTGGCGATATGCCTAATATGATGGGCATGATGGCAGGGTTGAATGATGCAGAGGGCATTGACTACGATATTGCCTGGCTGGAAGCAATGATCGATCACCACGATGATGCTATCCACATGTCACAGCGCATTCTTGCCCGCGCGGAGCATCCGGAACTGATAGAACTGTCACAAAATATCATTCGTGCGCAAAGCGCCGAAAACGAACAGATGGAAGCGCTCATCGTTACTCTGAGCAGCTAAACGCTCGACGAAATGGGTACAAGCCTCGCACATGCTTGAACCCATCAATGCCCACGCAGGTCAGGAGAGGTATCAGGATGCACGATCACACGCATCACACGACCCATGAACACGCACATACCGCACATATGCAGTCGTCACTCGGCGCGCAGCATGACAGCGGTCATCACGGCGTCATGCACGAAGGTCACGCTGACCTGATGCGCCGCCGCTTCTGGGTGTGCCTGCCGCTGACGCTGCTGGTCGTCCTCTACTCGCCGATGGTGCAAAACTGGCTCGGCTTCGCGCCGCCCGCCTTTCCGGGTAGCAATCTAATTGCACCTGTACTGGGAACGTTCATTTTCTTCTACGGCGGGCTGCCCTTCCTCAGTATGGCGCGGCAGGAGCTGGCGCAGCGTCAGCCGGGCATGATGACGCTGATTTCGCTGGCGATCAGCGCCGCCTGGCTTTACAGCAGCGCGATCTTCCTCTTCCCGCCGCAACCGACGGGCGAGATGGCGATGATGGGCGACGCTGCTGCGCCAATGGATTTCTTCTGGGAGCTGGCGACGCTGATCACCGTCATGCTGCTCGGTCACTGGATTGAACTGCGTAGCGTCAGCCAGGCGCAGGGGGCGCTGCGTGAACTGGCGAAACTGCTGCCGGACACGGCGGAACGCATCCTGCCCTCTGGCGAAACGGAGACGATCCCGGTCAGTCAGCTTCAGATTGGCGATCGTGTGTTAATTCGTCCGGGCGCGAGCATCCCCGCCGACGGGATGGTTGTGGAAGGCGAAAGCGGCGTTAACGAGTCGATGATCACGGGCGAAAGCCGTCCCGTAGACAAGGTAGCGGGAGCGACTGTCATCGGCGGCTCGGTAAATGGTTCTGGATCGCTGCGCGTCGAAGTGCAGCAATTAGGCGAAGCGATGGCGCTTTCCGGCATCATGCGGCTTGTCGAAGACGCGCAGAAAAGCCAGTCGCGCGCGCAAACGCTGGCACAACGCGCCGCGTTTTATCTGACGATCATCGCTATCGCTGCAGGACTGCTCACATTGGTAGGCTGGCTGGTCTTCACAGGCAGCATATCGGAAGCCGTCAAGAACATGGTGACAGTGCTGGTGATTGCCTGTCCCCATGCGCTCGGTCTGGCAGTGCCGCTGGTGGTAGCGATTTCGACGGCACTTTCGGCGCGCAACGGGCTGCTGGTGCGCCAGCGCATCGCGCTCGAAAGCGCCAAAGATCTGAACACTATCATCTTCGACAAGACTGGCACGCTGACTAAAGGCGAGCAGGGTGTGACCCACTTCGCTTTGGAGGGCATCTCCAAGACAGACGCACTGCGCATCGCCGCCGGGCTGGAAGGCGACAGTGAACATGTGATCGCCCAGGCGATCCGGCAGTATGCGCAGGAACGCGGTGTTGCCCCTGCCCCGGTCAGCCACTTTGAAAGCCTGGCAGGGCGCGGCGTGCAAGCAGTCGTGGACGGCGTGATGTACTTCGTGGGCGGTCCGCGCCTGCTGGAACAACGCGGGTTGAAGGTGCCACCCGGCTTGGAAAGCGCCCGGCAGCAAGCGGAGGCAGCCGGACAGAGCGTAATCTACCTGACGAGCGAGTCGGCAGTGTTGGCGCTGTTCGCGGTTGCGGATGTCATTCGCGAAGAAAGCCGCGAGGCAGTGCGCCGGCTGCATGCCCTCGGCTTAAAGGTGGCGATGCTGACGGGCGACAGCGAACCGGTCGCGCGTGCCGTTGCACAGGAATTGGAGATAGACACCTACTTCGCGCAGGTCTTGCCAGAACACAAGGCGGATAAGGTGCGCGAGCTGCAACACAACGGCAGTAAAGTCGCAATGGTAGGTGACGGTGTAAATGATGCGCCCGCGCTGGTGACTGCTGATGTAGGCATCGCGATTGGCGCAGGGACGGATGTGGCGATTGAGAGCGCGGGCATCATCCTGGTGCGCTCCAATCCGCTCGACATCGTGAAGATCATCGAACTAAGTCGGGCGACGTACCGCAAGATGATCGAGAATCTTGTCTGGGCGACGGGCTACAATGTCGTCGCCATCCCGCTGGCAATGGGTATCCTCGCGCCTGTCGGCATTACGCTTGACCCGGCAATTGGCGCGGTGTTCATGTCAATCAGCACAGTCGTCGTCGCGTTCAATGCGCAACTGCTGCGGCGGTTAAAGCTTTCTGGATAGGTTGGAGTCTTGTTATGGCAGAAGTGATCACACAACAACAGATCGATCTCCCCATCACGGGTATGACGTGTGGAAGCTGCGTACGCAATGTCGAACGCGCACTGAAGAAAGCCCCAGGCGTGGAGGCAGTCACCGTCAATCTGGCGACTGAGAAGGCGTCGGTCAGCTATGCGCCCGGCAGCCTGCGCCGCGTCGATCTGGTCAAGGTGGTTGAAGCGGCGGGTTACGGCGTTTTGGACCTCTCGCAGGCGGCACAGCCGGAAGACGCCGAACGCGCCGCGCGCCAGGCAGAGATCGACCGTCAGCAGCGGCTGCTGTACATCGGCTTGCTCTTCACCGTGCCGCTGTTTGTATTGAGCATGGCGCGTGACCTGTACATGGCGAGCTTTGCCGGGTCGTCCATGGCGAGCCACATCATGAGTGGCAGCATGGAAGGTCCGAATCCCGCGCTCAACTGGTTGTTGTGGGGCGGTTTCCCGTTCCTGTTTTTCCTGCTGGCGACACCTGTCCAATTCATCGTCGGGCGGCAGTACGTGGTCGGCGCGTGGAAGGCTTTGAAGAACGGTAGTGCCAACATGGACACGCTGATCGCGCTTGGCAGTGGCGCGGCGTACCTGTACAGCATCGCGGTGCTGATCGGCATCGTGACGGGAACGACGGCGCAGATTGGCGACCATGTCTACTTTGAGACGGCGGCAGTCATCATCACGCTGATCACACTCGGTAAGCTGCTCGAAGCGCGGGCAAAGGGGCGCGCCAGCGAAGCGATCAAGCGGCTGATGGGACTGGCTCCACGCACGGCAACGCTGCTGCGCGATGGGCAGGAGGTCGAGATCGCCGTGACAGACCTGATGCCGGGCGATACGCTGGTGGTGAAGCCAGGCGAACGCATCCCAACTGATGGTATGGTGGTGGATGGGCGCTCGGCGGTGGATGAGTCGATGCTGACGGGCGAAAGCCTGCCTGTCAACAAGACACCAGGCAGCGCGATCATCGGCGCGACGATCAACAGGCAGGGGCGACTCATCGTTCAGGCGACGCGCGTGGGCGCAGAGACGGCGCTGGCGCAGATCATACGGCTGGTGGAGCAGGCACAGGGCAGCAAAGCCCCGATCCAGCGACTGGCAGATCAGGTATCGGCGGTATTTGTGCCGATTGTACTGGCACTTGCCGTGCTGACCTTCGTCGGCTGGTTGATTTCCGGCGCAGGTGCTGTCGAAGCGATGGTTCATGCAATTGCCGTGCTGGTGATCGCCTGCCCGTGCGCGCTGGGGCTGGCGACACCGACGGCGATCATGGTCGGCACGGGGCGTGGCGCGGAGATGGGCATTCTGTTCAAGAACAGCGAGGCGCTCGAAAACGCCCACCGTTTGCAGGTGATCGCGCTCGACAAGACAGGGACCATCACACGCGGCGAGCCAGCAGTAACTGCCGTCTATACGCTCAATGGCTACGACGAGGCGGTATTACTGCGGCTGGCGGGCAGCGCCGAACGCGCCAGCGAGCATCCGCTGGCGGCGGCGGTCGTGGCGGCAGCACAAGCGCGCGGCGTGGCACTGACACAGCCAGAGTCGTTCGAGGCGGAAAGCGGGCGCGGGGTTCGTGCAGTTGTAGATGGTCGGCAGGTGTGGGTCGGCAGCCCGAACTGGGTACTGGCATCACCCTCTTCCCCTCTCCCTCAGGGCGAGGGGAGCCAGGTACGGACGCCATTTATGGCGTCCAATGTGCCGTCCGTAGACGAAGCTTCTGCGCCTCATCCATATATCGACTCACTCCAGGCACAGGGACAGACCGCGGTAGTTGTTGCGGTGGATGGCGCGGTCGCTGGTGTGATCGGCATTGCGGATACGGTCAAGTCGGAGTCGCGCGAGGCAGTGGAGGCGCTGCACGCTGCTGGGCTGGAAGTCGTCATGATTACGGGCGATAACCAGCGCACGGCGCAGGCAATCGCGCAGGAAGTCGGGATTGAGCGCGTGCTGGCAGAGGTACTTCCGGATCAGAAAGCGACGACGGTCAAGCGGCTGCAAGGCGAAGGCAAGCGCACGGCAATGGTCGGCGACGGCATTAACGATGCGCCCGCGCTGGCACAGGCAGACGTAGGCATTGCGATTGGGACAGGGACCGACATCGCGATGGAGGCGAGCGATGTCACGCTTGTCAGCGGCGATCTGCGCGGCGTGGTGCGGGCAGTCACGCTGAGCAAGGCGACGATGCGGACGATCCGCCAGAACCTGTTCTGGGCGTTCATTTATAACATCATCCTCATCCCGGTTGCCATGTTCGGTTTGCTCGTCCCCATGCTCGCCGCAGCGGCAATGGCATTTTCCTCGATCTTTGTCGTTCTGAATTCTCTAAAATTGGCATCGCCAAAGCGGTGGCGGCATCAGGGTTCCGAGCCAGGTAGTCGTGAATCGTCTCCCCTAGCTCAAGCACCCCAACGTCCTTCACCATAGTGCTGTTCCCTCGAAGCTTCACAATCTTCTTGCGGATCGCTTCCCACGTTCGTACAGGCAGCGCAGCACAAATCTGGAGCTGCGTTGCCTCCTCATCGATAAGCTGTTCCAGTACCGCCATCTCCTCGTTCGTCCAGCGATTTCCGCTGGTCTTGTTGGCTTTTTCACCATCCCGTTCCAGCCGTGTCAGGTAATCACCATACTTCTCCTCGTCACGAATGGGCTTTGGTGAGATGCGAAAGTTGCGCGCTCCAATAATCTCGTATGCCTTAAGGCGAATGGCGTGCCAGTTACGATTGGGGAGAGATGCCGACATGGTGACTTGATCTGCGCCCTCATCAATCAGGCGCGTCAGAGTTTCCACTTCCCATGTGAACCAGAAGGTAGATTCATCGGAACGATGGGTGATCTCGATGGTGTCGCTGGTGTTATCGCGCCAGCAGATTTCTGCACGCGCTACACCGTTTCTGGCAGGTATCGTGATGACAATGTGTATGCTAAGACCATTCATTCAGCCGTCGCCAGCACCTGCTGTCGGAACCATTCTCGCGGGGCAGGTCTTGCCACGCACACCCCGTTTTCAGCACGTACAGGATACCGTTCACTGTCCTGCGGTCGTCGTCGCGCGAACGACCTCGCTTACTCGATTTCTTGGGACTGAGCGGTTCGAGCACCGCCAATTGTTCATCATTTAGCTTATGTTTGCGCATGCTTGTATTTTATCGTTAGTAGGCATTATTGAAATAGGTTCTACTCTAATCGAATGCGTGTCTCGCCCGCCGCAATCATGAGCACACGCTGCTGCCCACCCCACCAAGCCCACAGTGTGAACGGTTCATCCGCACGGATGTAGAGCTCAGGCGTTTCGTCCGCGCGCTGGCGTGCTTCACAGATAAAATCGACGGTGTTTGTCGCGCCGAGCGGGTAGCGCAGGACACCATGTCGCTCCGTAAGACGAATGTCCCACATCAATTGGCAGAATGCGCGTGTGGTAGTTCTTAAGCCTATGACGAACTCTATTGGGATGCTGATCGCTGAAAGTCCCGTCCAGCCCACAAAGTCCCGTCCGGCAGGTTTCCCTGGCGCAGCCATCTCTGGCGCGTAGTTTTCCCAGAGTGTGCCAGTATCGCGGAACACCTGCGCCACATTCTCGACATGGTTGCGGGCGATTTGATGGGCCACAGATTCCATCTCATAGTACGTCCAAGTGAGTCCGCGTAACAGCATGTAGTTTGTTGGTGACCAGACACTACCCAACCAGTAGCCGCCGTTTGAGTTATAAGTGTCACTGTCGGCAGCTTGCGTCGGAACACGATGTGGTCGATTGAAAGTGGTCGAATTATTCAGATGCGTCGTCATGCTGCTGAGCCGAAGCTCGCTCTGGGAAGTACCGCTAAGCACGAACAAAAGCCAGTAAGCCGCAATAGACTTGATCTGGCTCAGCCCAGCATGTGGTGCGCGATCATAATAAAATCCAGTCTGGTTGTCCCACAAGTGTGTTTCAACATAATCGCGTAGACGGCGATACTCACTCGTTAATTCTTCTTTATAGTCCGTAACGCAGTCGCAGTACACCGAAATCCCAAGCAATGACCGACAACTCAACGCCGCCTGCGCCGTTGCATCCACCCAGGTGTAACCGCGATGATGCCATTCTGAATTCGGCACGCGCGTCTGGTTGTCCATGCCGCTGCCCCAGCCGCACGTCCAGTACGAACCGTCGGGGTGCGTGCGCCAGTCACGCATCCAGCGATGATAGGCGACGATGGCGGGGAAGACGCGGCGCAGGCGGTCATCATCGTGGCTGTAACGAAAGTCTTCAAGCTCTGCCCACGCAAATAGATTGGGTCCTGTACTGCGCGGGTCGAGCGGCTGAAACACGCTTGCACCGCTGTAGCTGTTAATCTCGCGGCAGATAAAGCCGTCGTCATGCTGTTTGGCGTAGAAGTTATCGAGCGACTTGATGAACGGGAAGACACGCCGCCCATAGCGCCCGAACATCGTCATGAAGACGGTATCCCACATGAAGATGTTGGCGTTGAAGGCGGGGTCGATAAAGTTGCTAACGAAGCCAGACCCCGGCTCTGGTTGGCGCAGATTCTTAAACGCGCGCTCCCAAGCAAAGTCGTACATCGCCACCCATTCGGGGTGATTGTCTGCGACGAGTTCCGGTAGCCGCCCCTTATCATACGTGGGGAGCGGCTCCGGCGTGTAAGTCATCGTGCGATAGGCGTTCTCGTTCGCCGGGTAGCGCGGTGGGAACGGATACGGTCCGTCAAAGCGTTTAGCAGTGTAATCGAGGTCGGTACACGAGAGGTCGAAGGTGTTAAAGAAAATCGACATCAGGTAGTCGTTGAACGGATACTCTGGGCGCATCCGCACGCGGTTGAACGCTGCCTTGCGCGAAGGCGCTTCGGGATCGAGCAGGGCTGCGATTTCGTCCTGTGTTCCATAAACAAGGTATTCCGCTTCTTTGACGTTTGGCTCAAGTGACACGCCTCCCTTGCCAAAACGGACGGATGCGCTCTCCTCCGGCGTGACGAAGCCGAAGACCCAGACGTTCGACGGAGCAAGCGGATTATCCGCACGGAAGCGGGTGATTGTCGCCTGTAGGAGACGGGTCAGAGACATTTAGCCCTCATCGAGCGCACCGCGCAGCGTCTGCTCGACGGCGACCAGATGGTCGATCATACGCTGGCGTGCCAGCTCCGGATCGCGCGCCTTGATCGCATCCACAATCGAGACATGCGCCTTGACCGCGCGCTCGACGCCCGCGACCGAGACCCTGCCCCCGTCGTGCGTGGCGGTGCGGCGGCTGCTGGCGATGCCGAGTTGAGCGACCGACTGCATGATGCGTGACAACAGCGCGTTGCGTGAGTATTCCGCGATGCACGTATGAAACTCGATGTCGAGCGTCGGGAATTCTGCTGGAGCATTGCGCAGACACTCCCATGAGCGCGCCATCAAAGCATCCAGCGCGGCGATCTCTTCATCGGTCGCCCGCTGTGCTGCCAGCGCCGTCGCCCCCGGTTCGATCACCTGTCGTGCTTCGATCAGGTTGAGAAATGAATTGTCGTTGAGCGAAAACACCAGGTCAAAGCGCTCGACCAGTAGTTCCGGTTCGAGGGAAGTGACATATGTGCCGGAACCGTGGCGCAGTTCGACGATATTCATCATCTCCAGCGACCGCAGCGATTCGCGCAGCGTGGCGCGACTGACGCCCATAGCCGCCGATAGTTCTCGCTCAGGCGGCAATCGGTCACCCGGTTTCAGTTGCTGCTCACGAATGAGCGACAGCACCCGCTCCGTGATTTGGTCGGCGGCGGCTTCCCGGTGCACTGCGCCGCGAAAGCGCTCGTTTAGTGTGCTCTCTACTGTCATCGCTTAAATTGTCCTGGTGACCTGACCAAAAGCTGCTCTCATTATAGAGTGAAATCACAGGCGTGGGACGAGGTACAACCCGTCCCACCGAACTATATTATGCCTTCGCTGCCAGCCATTCATCGACTTGGCGCTGCATCTCGTCTCGGATCGCACCGATGCCTGCTGCCTGAAGGGCTTCGTTCAGCGCCGGGATCGCCGTCGCCGGGTCCGCAAAACCACCACGAATCGGGTTGGCGAATTCGTCCACGACTGCTGCCACAGACGCCACTTCCGTATCGACTGCCGCACGGTCAAATGTGAAGCCGAGAACGGGTGACGGGCGCGCACTCCGATTGAGCGCAGCCGTCTCTGGCCACGCACCCACCTGCGTCGGATCGGTGTAGTAGGAGTTAAACACGTTGCCATACATCCAGTCCGTGTTCGGAGCGTAACCCGTGTCGCCGAACGATGCTGCATCGCCCGCTGGCTTGATCAACTGCTGCGCTTCATCTGCCCAATCCCAGTGGACACCCTGCACACCTTTGCAAAGCGTGTTATAGAAGACTGGGTCACTGTTGACCAGCTCCAGGAACTGCACTGCCAGTTCGCGGTTGGCGGAAACAGACGACACACCGTTGAGTGTCGCGGTCACGCTGCCGGTCGTCAGCAGCGGCTCGGCAATTGCCTTGGATGCGACAGGGACACCCCAGCGCGACTCCGCTTCAGCATTGCCGCCCGGCTTGACAATATCCGACACGCGCATGGCAAACAAACCCGCCGCCCACGCCTCATCGCCGCTGCCCAGCGTCGCGGGATCGTTCGGCGCGTAACCCGCTTCCAGCCACGAGCGCACAAGTTCGGCACCCTGCCGGAATTCGTCAGTTTCACTGAAGATCTGCACCTGCGCGCTGGCATCGGTACTCTTGACAACCAGCAGTCCATCCACCGGGTCAAAGCCCCAGTTTTCGGCAACCATAATCGTGTCCAGATAGTACGTAACATGCGTCAGCGTGTCATCGTTATCCACGTATTCCTTGACGGCTGCCAGAATCGGCGACATGGCGTCGTAGCTGCTAAGCCCATTGAAATCAGCCGCCGCACCGATCGCTTCCAGGACATCGGCGCGGATGTACGGACCAAACGGCTTGACGAATGTTTGCTGGTTAATGCCTGCGTAAATGTCGCCACCCACGCGCGCCGCTTCCCACGTTTCCGGAGTCATGCTTGCCCAATAGTTCGGTGCCAGTTGGGGCAGCAAATCACCAATAGGTGCGAGATATTCCTGATCGACATTACTATAGTAGTTGTTTGTCCAGGGCGCGGTGAATGCCAGGTCATAGTTTTCCGCAGAAGCGTTAATCAGCCCGATCTGATCATTGAACGCGCCCCAATCAATGGCGCGCAGTTCAATCGTTGCACCGATGCGTTCCGCCATGTACTCGCTCAGCGCGTCCTGTACAGTCGCCACATCTGGCTGTGCGCCGCCTGGGAAAATGTAGATCAGACGCGGCAAGTCCTGAAAGCGGCGCGCAGCCGCAGCACGCTTGATACCAGATAGCCCACTCAGACTTAAGCCGCCGGCTGCGGCTGCCAGCCCTATCCCTTTGAGAAAACTGCGTCGCGAATATCTGCCAGTCATTTTTGGAACCCCTTTATATTACGCTTGTCTAACAATTGCCAACCAGAAATACCAACAGGTATTGCTGTGAATGACCTATTTGAATGCTCCCAGCGTGACACCCCGAATGAGATAGCGCTGGAAGAACAGGAAGAAGACGGCGGCGGGACCTGTCGCCAGGATCGCCATTGCCATGCGTGCAGTTTGCGTTGGGACTTCCCCCAGGTTCATGCCGACGGAAGACTGAATCTGCATCGCCTGAGCGTTGCTCTGGATGATGTAGAGCAGGTATTGCAGCGGATAGAGGTCTGCATTGCGAATGAAATAGAGCGGCGTCGTCCAGTCGTTCCAGTAATTCAGCGCCGTGAACAAGGCAATCGTTGCCAGTGCCGGCTTTGCCAGCGGGATCGCCACCGACCAGAAGATGCGCCATTCGCTCGCGCCATCCACGCGCGCCGCGTCGAGCAGCTCTTCCGGCAGCCCCGCGAAATACGTGCGGAGGATGAGGACGTAGAAGCCGACGACGAAGTAAGGCAGCAGCAGCGCGAAGACGGTATCCTGCACACGCAGGTACTGTGTCATCAGGATGTAGTACGGCACGATGCCGCCGTTGAAGAGCATGGTGAAAAAGACAAAGAACGACAGCGGTTTACGAAATACGAAGTCCGGTCGCGATAGCACATATGCCAGCATCGACATCAGCGTGAGCGCAATGATCGTGCCGACGACCGTCGTGAAGATCGTCACGGCATAAGCGCGCAGAATGGCAGTCGGGCTGCGAAATATCAGCTCATACGCTGCTGTGCTGAACTCTGAAGGGATCAGTGTGTACCCGTTGCGCGTCAGCGCGATCTCATCGGTAAACGATGCGGACAGGATCATCAGCAGCGGAACGAGGCAGCACAGTGCCAGTATCGTCAGCGTCAGATGGACGCTGATGCGACCGATCAAATTCATCAGTCTATCGGTATCTTCGCGCTTTTGCGCACGGATGGTTTGCGTATAAGTCGTCATGAGACTATTCCTAAAACAGCGCCAGCGGCTCATCCGCGCGTTCGATGCGCCGGACAACCCAGTTGAAAAAGATGACCAGCACAAAACCGATAACGCTCTGGTAAAACTGCGCCGCCGCCGCCATGCTTACATCGCGCGTAACGATCAGCGAGCGATAAATGTAGGTATCCAGCACATCGGTGGTGGGGTAAAGCATCGACGTATCGCGCGTGACCTGGAAGAACAGCCCAAAATCCGCATTCATGATGTACGCCAAAGAAAGCAGAAGATTGATCACCACAAGCGGCAGGATCATCGGAAACGTGATGTAATGGAACAATTGCCACTTGTTTGCCCCGTCAATGCGCGCCGCTTCGTAAAGCTGTGTATCAATCGCGAGCATTCCTGATAGGTAGATCAGGCTGCTCATGCCAACGCCTGCCCAGAGCGAGACCGCCAGCAGAATGCCGGGCCAATAGCCCGGTGTCGAATACCACGAAATGGGCTCCAGCCCCATGCCCCGAAGGATGCCATTGATCAAGCCGTTCTCGGTCGCCAGAAACGAGTAGACGAAGTACGAAACGACGACCCACGAGATGAAGCGCGGCAATAGCAGTAAGGTCTGATAGAAGCGTGTCATGTAGCTGCTATAGACTTCGTAGAGTAGCCAGGCGACGAAGAGCGCGAATATGACGCCGACCGTGATGAACATGAGGTTGAGCAGAATTGTGTTGCGGGTGGCACGCAATGCCGTATCGGTCGAAAAAAGAAACTCGAAGTTCGCCAACCCGACAAATTCACTGCCAAACAAGCCGCGCCGCACCTTAAAATCAGTAAATGCGATCCAGACTCCAAACAAGGTCAGATACTTGAAGACAAACACCCAGATAACGGCGGGCAGCGCCATCAGCAGCCACGTCAGATTGCGCTTCCCCCGCTGGCTGCGCCAGAACTTGAGCCCCGGCAGCCATCCACTTCTGGGCGGAACAGCGAGTGCAGCATCTGTATAACCAGCCTTCATCTCTATCGGTGTCATCGAAATCATCTTTTGGATAAGTTGCTTATTGACCTAGTGGTCAGACCACTTTATACTCATTGTAGACTCATTTTTCTGACCTGTCAACGAAGTGATTTATGCCATCGCAAAAAGTACCGTCAATTACCGCCAGCGTCCCACTCACACAGACGCCCGGCTGGGCACTCTGGCAACGCCGACTGATTGCAACCATGAGCGAGGCAGCCCACCCCTTCCGCGCCAAATATACCCGTACCGATGGCACGCTCATCTGGCGCAACACGCACGATGACAGCTACCAGTCGCGCGATGGCGCGGACGACTTTTACGAGAGCTTCTACAACTGGGCGCTGCTCTATCTGCTGGGCGGCGCGGATGACCTGCTGCCGCTGGCACATCAGCATTGGGATGCCGTGACCGAACAGTTGACGCGGTTGGGGCTGGTGCGCAGGGAATACGAGCGCGGCTACGATCAATTCCACCAGGGCGAAAGCTACATCTATTTCTATTTTCTCTGCCTTGCCGACCCGACGCATCCCAAGCTGATCGAACGTGCGCGACGCTTCGCCGACTTCTATTCCGGGGATGACCCAGACTCGCCCAACTACGACCGCGAACGACGCATCATCCGTGCGCCACATAATGGCAGCGAAGGTCCGCGCTGGGGCTACTTTGACGACGAGCCGATCTACAGCAACTATCCCTACATGGCTCCCTATGGACTGCCCTATCTGGATGTAGAGGGTATTGCGTCGTTCGACGACCTTGCCGATCCGGTTAAGGCGCGGCGCATGGGAGAAGTCATGCAGGAACGCATGGGCAAGGGCGATGTCGCCAGCAACCTGATCGTCACCAGCCTGGTTGCAAATGCCTACCTGATGACGGGCGATGAACGTTATAAGACGTGGGTGGCTGAATACACGGACGCCTGGATCGAGCGCGCCAACGCCAATGGCGGATTGCTGCCCGATAATGTGGGTTTGTCTGGGCAGGTCGGTGAGTACATCAATGGCAAATGGTACGGCGGCTTGTATGGCTGGAGCTGGCCGCATGGCTACTACAACGTCTGTATGGCGGCACTGGTGGGTGGTATCAATGCCTACCTGCTGACGAGGCAACCGAAATATCTTGACCTGCCCCGTGTGCAGATGGACGCCATACACAAACTTGGCAGAGTGGAACGGCTCGATTCGCTAGCGATGAGTCTGGGGCATCACTGGATCGGGCTGCTTCATGAGCATCCGCCGGAGTCCGAAGTGATGGTTGTCCCCTATCGCTTTTCGGATTCCGGCTGGTTCGATTATCAAGCACCGACGCCGATCTACCCGATTGCGCTCTGGAATGTCTCGCAGCGGGACGACGATTGGGCGCGTATTGAGCAGTTGCGCCAACACAGCCTGACTGACTGGCGCGATGTGATCCCATTCCGCAGCAAGGAAGACGCCGGACATGAACAACCCTGGCTATGCTTCCTACGTGGCGAAAACCCGGACTACCCCGAACGAATCCTGAGTGAGGCGTACAGCAAAGTCGCGCGCAGGCTGGAAATGATCCGACGTGACACAAGTGATCTGTCGCAGGTCAGCATCCATCATTGGCAGGAACTCAATCCGGTGACGACTGAGGCGTTGCTACAGCTAACACTTGGCGCACCACAGATCATCTATAACGGCGGGCTGCTGCACGCGCAGGTACGCTACTACGACGCCGGGCTAAATCGACCGGGGCTGCCGCAGGAGGTCGCTGCGCTGGTCGAGACGATTGACGCTAAGGGCATCACGCTGCATCTGGTCAACCTGAGCGCCTTCGATGAGCGAAAGTTGATTGTACAGGCAGGGGCTTTCGGTGAGCATCGATTCGTGCGCGCAGGCTACGAACGGCGTATCAGTGAGTATCCGGGTGTGCAAGGTCCGGGCGGGTATTCCGCGCCGCCGCTGCGCAAAGAAACCGTCGAAACTGCCATTGATGACACACTGTTGCATGTTTCGCTGCCGCCCGCGACCGAGATCCGTATGCACTTGACGATGGTGCGGCACGTCAACACGCCATCGTATCGACTGCCCTGGGAGCGCCTATGAGGAATATTGGCTTTGGCAGCGCGGCGCTCGCGAACGGTCCCGCATGGGACTGGGCGACTCGCATTTCAGAGGCGCAAGCAGTCGAATGCGTGCAGCACGCCTACATGCGCGGCATCCGCTTCTTTGATACCGCGCCCTCCTATGGGGGTGGCGAAGTTGAGCAGCGGCTGGGCGTGGCGCTCGCAGGGCTGCCACGCAATACATTCAGCATTGCCACTAAAGTTGGCTACACGCGCGACGGCGATAGCATTCATTACGACTACAGTCGTGACGCAGTACTACGCAGTCTGGACGCCAGCATGAAGCGACTGCGAACCGACCATGTAGACTTTGTACATATCCATGATCCGGATCATCACGTTCGTCAGGCGCTGGACCAAACATTCCCCACACTGGCGGAACTACGTGCGCAGCGTGTCATAAAGGCGGTCAGCATCGGCGTCAACGATGCGGTGCTGGCACTGACAATGCTGCACGCCGCAGCATTCGACATGGTGATGATCGCCGGGCGCTATACCCTGCTCGAACAAGGTGCGCTGACACTACTCGATTATTGCGCGCAACAGGGCATCGCTGCCCTCGCTGCCGCCGTCTACAACAGTGGCATTCTGGCGACAGGTGCGGATGTCCCGAACGCCCGTTATAACCACGCGCCCGCGCCAGACGAAGTGCGTGCACGGGTGCGAGCGCTGGAAACGGTGTGTGTGGAATTCAACGTTGCACTCGGCACCGCGGCACTTCAGTTTCCGCTGGCACATCCTGCGGTGCGCAGAGCTGTCGTCGGCTTCCAGACGACAGTAGAGATCGACCGCTGCCTCACCGCGCTCGAAACTTCGATACCGGCTGCATTTTGGGAACGGCTGCAAACAGCGAGCTTGTTGGACAACAGGGTACCCATCCCTGTGGGCAAGGCAATGACATTATGACCAATCTTCCTGATAACATTAACCACAATGGCGCGCTCCTCCCGCCACACGTGCAGTTACCCGTGCGCGGCGGCGAATTTGAGCGGGCAGACGCCGCGTTGATTGCACAGCTTCAGGCGGTCAGCAGCGCAACCGCCAGCGCCGTTCTGCACCGCATGGGCATCCGCCAGACATTCATCGAAGGTCCACGCCCGACGCGCCCTGGCAGTAAAGTCGTCGGCAGTGTCATCACGCTTCAGTTCATGCCGCAGCGTGAAGATATCGCTTCTGGCATTCAACAGGAATATGCCGAAAAGTACAGCGCGCTCTGGGCGGTGCTGGAGACCGTACAACAGGGAGACCTGCTGGCGATCCAGGCGTACGGCGACCCGTACACGGGTTGTCTGGGCGAGATGCTGGTCACGTACTTCAAAGCGCGCGGCGGCGTGGGTATCGTCGTTGATGGCTGCATCCGTGATTACCCGCGCATCCAGGAGATCGATCTGCCGATGTGGGTACGCGGCTTCACACCGAATTATGCTTCGCAGTCGTCGCTATTTCCCTGGGCATACAACGTGCCCATCGCGTGCAGCCGGGTACTGCTGCTGCCGGGCGATATTGTGATTGCGGATGACGATGGCGCGGTCGTTGTGCCGCGACAGGTTGCGCCGCAGCTGGTCGAACAAACCCTGGCGCACGAAGATTGGGAGTCGTTCAGCCGTATGAAGATGCAGCAGGGCGGCGCGCTCGGCAAATATTACCCACTCAACGATGAAGGGCGACAGGAGTATGAAGCATGGCGTCAGCACCACCAGCCATAATTGATACGCACGTACATCTCCTGCAACCGTCGCGCTTTCATTATCACTGGCTGACAAAAGACTCACCGCTGTTTCAGGACTGGCAGCCGGGTGCGGTGTTTGCTGAATGTCGCTCGTGTGGAGTGCGCGGCGGCATCCTGATAGAGGCGACCAATACGCAATCGGAGATCGACTGCCTGTTGGAGGTTGCCGCAGAGCAATCGGCTGTGTGGGGTGTGATCGGTTGGATTAACCTGGATGCGCCCGATGCCCTCGCGCATATTGCACACTACAGTGAACATCCATGCTTTTGCGGCGTGCGTTTAAACTGGCTCGATGCGCGATTACTGCCTCATATGCTCGATGATGCGCTGCGTGCGCTGGCGGATGCGAATTGTGTCGTCGAAGTGCTGACGCAAGTGGAACATCTCTCCGCCGTCACCGCCTTTGCAAAAGATCATCCTCGTAATTGCTTTGTGGTGGATCATTTCGGCGGGAGGCTACCAGAGGGTGAGCAGGTAGAGCGCTGGCAGGCGGAGATCAAACCATTGGCTGCGCTGCCAAATGTTGCGCTCAAGCTGTCTGGTTATGCAACGGCGTCGGCAGCTTTGCCTCCTGTAGACCACCTCGCGCGTGTGTTGGCATATGCGCTCAATAGTTTTGGTGCAGAACGTCTCCTGTACGGCAGCAACTATCCGATGTTCACCCCTACAAAGTCGATGGTAGAGGTATTGTCGCTGCTACGGGAAGCTTGCGCGCAGACAGACGACGAATTGCAGCAGATTTTTTACGAGACGCCACGAAAGATTTACCAATTGGGAGTATGAGCGCATGACGAACTCAACCAGGCGCTATTTGGTGACGGGTGGGATGGGCTGTCTGGGCGCGTGGACGCTCTATCATCTGATCCAGCGCGGCGCACATGCCGTCTGTTTTGATCTGAGCGATAACCGCACCCGTCTCGACCTGCTGATGGATGTTGAGGCGCAGGCAAAGATCGTGTTTGTGCAAGGCGACCTGACGGACTATGTACAGGTACACGCCGTCATTGCGGAGCACGGCATCACCCATATCATCCATCTGGCGGCGTTGCAGGTGCCGTTCTGCCGCGCCAACCCGGTGTTGGGTGCGCAGGTGAATGTCGTCGGTACAGTCAATATCTTCGAAGCAGCGCGAGCAGCCGGACTGCGACATGTCGCCCATGCGTCTTCCATCGCCGTCTACGGACCCGCCAGCGATTACCCGGACGGCTTGATTGCCCACGATGCGCCGTTTGCGCCGCGCACACTATACGGCGTGTACAAGGTCGCCGACGAGGGGATTGCGAAAGTCTACTGGCAGGATCACCAGATTAGCAGTACGGCGCTGCGCCCGTACACGATCTATGGCGTCGGGCGCGATCAAGGGCTTACGAGCGAGCCGACCAAAGCAATGCTGGCAGCCGCCAAGGACGAAGACTATCACATCAGTTTTGGCGGCGTAATGCAGTTCCAACTGGCATCAGATGCAGCACTGCAATTCATCGATGCATCCGAACCGACTGGCACAGGCGCGTATGTCTACAATCTTGGCGGCACACCGACTCCTGTTGAGCAAGTCGCCCGTTGGATACAGGATTGTGCGCCGTTAGCCACGATCACGGTTGGGGAGGCGCGGCTGCCGTTCCCAGCGGCGTTCGACGACAGCGTGTTACGCCAGCATGTTACGAGGGTGTATGAAACGCCGCTTGCTGATGGCATCCGGCAGACGATGGAACACTTCAAGCAACTGATGAGGCAATCATGAGCGCATGGCGACAATCGACATTGAACGGCGGCGGCTTCATCGCGGGGCTGCTGCAAGACCCGCACAACCCCGATGTTCTTTATGCGCGTTCAGATGTGGCGGGCGTCTTCAAAAGCAGCGATGGGGGCTGCTCGTGGCGCGCCTGTAATAACGGCATGAAGGGTTATCATGCCCACGATACACGCAGCTTCGCCATCAGTCCCCATGACTCCCACCTGCTCCTGCGCGGCTGCGGGTCGGTGCGCGGTGGCGACTTTTTCGGCTCCATTTTTAAGAGTATTGACGCGGGTGAAAGCTGGTTTGAGGTCACGCGGACGGTTGATTTCTATGGCAATGGCGAAGGTCGGCAGTACGGCGAAGTGATCCAGTTCGATCCGCATAATCCACAGTGCATCATCGCGGGTGGCTACAGCAAAGGCGTGTGGAGCAGCAGCGACCAGGGCGCGACATGGGAGTATGCGGGGCTAAAGGACGAACGCATTATGTGTATCGCCTTTCATCCGACACAACCTCATGTCATCTATGTCGGTACGCTCGGCTCATGGGATCGCGATCCGCTGTTCGTGCGCCAGCAGTACGATTATGTGCGCCCCAACCCGGCACGCCTGTATCGTTCTGCGGATGGCGGCGCATCGTGGGAAGTTCTGTGCGAAGGGATCGATTTTGCCGAGATGGTCTTCGACCCAGCGCAGCCGGACACACTTCATGCCGCCTGTCTGAGCGACGGCGTAATGACTTCACGCGACGGCGGACGGTCATGGCTGTGCAGCGCGCCGGGCATGTCGAAGTACAAGATTGGCACGCTTACGCTCGACCCGCATCATCCTGGTCGGCTCTATGCCGCAGCGGAAACATTCCCCAACTTTGACAAGGATGTGCCGCCAATTGGCGTTTACCGTTCGGACGACGCCGGGCAATCGTGGGCGCTGGTGAAGTGGCACGCGGACACTGACATTCACAACTACCCTGACTACATGGCATTACCGTATGCCGGGTGGGCAATCGCCAAAATTCGTGTGGATGCCTGCTGCCCTGACCGACTGTATATCAGCAACTGGTACGGCTTGGCAGTCAGCGAAGATAGCGGTACGTCGTGGAATGCGCACCACTTTGCCGGAATGGAAAATATCTGCATCGAGAACCTGGTCACGCATCCGACGCTGCAGAACACCGTCTACATGACAGCCGCCGACCACTCGCCCAAGATCAGTAGGGATGGCGGGCGCACTTTCACTGCGCTGCCGCGCCCGCAGGTCGAAAAAACGCAGCCGGACAGCACGGCGCTGGTCGCGTCGCGCCACAGCCCCGAACTTATTCTGTACGGGATCAAAGGCTCAGGCGGCTGCTCGATTGTGCGCGCTAACGCTGACGGCAGCGAGCCGCGCGTGGTCTGGTCGGCGTTCGCCACACCGGATACTGAAGAGTCGCGGCTGGCATTTCAATCACGCGCAGCGGGGATCTCCGTCCATGCGCTGGCAGAAGACCCATTCACGACAGGGCGCTTTTACGCCTATCTCGATGGCATCATCACCGCCGGGGCGGGCGTGGTGCGTTCCGACGACTGGGGCGAAACCTGGATGCCGCTTGCCAACCCCTTCCCAGCGCACATTAGGCGCGTACCACACCAGCGCGAATGGATCGAAAACGAACTGCTTTCGGTTGTCATTTCGCAGACCAAAAACGTGTGCGGTACCAACGGACTGCTTGTGGTCGATCCGCATCATCAGAACACGCTGTATGTCGGTGAGTGGACAGAAGGTATCTTTCGTTCGCGCGATGGCGGCACATCCTGGCAACATATCAGCAGCGAACTGCCGTTCGGTCATGACCGTGCCTCTGTACTGAACGTCCTGCGTGCCGACCCGACGCAGCCGGATATGCTTTATGCCGGGTTCATCCGTGAAGGCATCTGGCGCAGCACGGATGGCGGCGATCACTGGCATAAACTTTTTCCGCTTGACGAGTGCATCTTTAACGCGACGGCGCTCGCGGTTGGTGGGTGTGACGGGCGCTTGGTCGCCGTTGGCTGCGAACCGCTCTACTACGCACCCGTCTCGTCTGCCGTTTGGATCAGCTGTGACGCTGGCACAACATGGGAAGACATCCACGATCAGCAGTTGGGATCGATTCGTTGGAAAACTGTCGCAATTGACGCGGGTGGAAATAATTTGTACTTGGGCTCATGTGGAAATAGCGCATTCGTGCTGGAATTGGGATGCTATGACTAAGGACATTGTTCACTATTCGATGCTGCTGCGTGAGCATATCGCGGCAAACTATCGGGGCATTTTCCGCGAGCCGGGCGGTGCGCTGCCATACCCGTTCATTGCGCCCGGCTCGCAGCAGTACCTCGACTCATTGTGGGATTGGGACTCGTGGTTAAGCAATGTTGCTTTGCAGCAGGTGCTGCTTGAAAGCGCCGATGAAGCTGGGCGCGCTGACGCACAGCGTTATGCGCAAGGATGTGTGCTGAACTATCTGCATTTTGGTGGGATGGAGGGGCGCATCCCGATCATTCTTGACCGCACAGGGGATGTCTACCGACCGGACGACATTTATAACCAGAACATGCACAAGCCTGTGCTGGCGCAGCACGCTGCTTTCATCACGCGCAGCCATGGCGGCGATGCGGAGTGGCTACGCGACAGATTCTATTACCTGCTGACCTTCCTCAACAACTATCGCCACCATCATCGCCACCGCTGCGGGCTGTATTTCTGGCAGACCGACTCGATGATCGGCATCGATAACGATCCCTGCACGTTCTTCCGCCCACCACGCAGTTCGGGATCTGTCTATCTCAATTGCCTGATGGTGCAGGAGCTCGATGCAGCTGCGTATCTGGCGGACAGACTCGGTCTCAATGATGTCGCCATCTATCTAAGGCGCGATCATGCGGAACTAATGGCGGCAGTGCGTGAACACTGCTGGGATGAACGCGATGGCTTTTATTACAGTGTCGATCTCAACCTGCGTACCGCAGAGACGACAGGGCTGCACGCGGGCGCACCGCGCGATTGGGACTGCCTGATCCAGCGTATCGGGGTCTGGTCTGGTTTCCTGGCTTTATGGGCAGGCATCGCCACCTCTGAGCAGGCAGAGCGCATGGTGCGCGAGCATTTCCGCGACACGCGCACATTCCATGCGCCGTTTGGTGTGCGCACGCTCTCGAAGCTTGAAAAGATGTACAGCATTCGTGCGTCGGGAAATCCATCTTGCTGGCTGGGTCCAGTCTGGGGTGTCGCCAACTATCTGACCTTTCGCGGGCTACTGCGCTATGGATTCGAGGACGACGCGCGCCACCTTGCTGAAGCGACTGTGCGCCTGTTTGGTCGCGATGTCGAACGCTTCGGCGCGATGCACGAATATTACCAGCCGGAGAACGGCGAACCGATCCTCAATCGCGGTTTTCAGAACTGGAACTACCTGGTACTGAACATGATTGCCTGGTTGGAAGGGCGCACGGTCGTGAGTGAGTTTCAATAAAGGCTCTTGATTAGATGATGCACAAATACCTCAACCCTGAGTACCCCTTCGCAGAGCGCGTCGACGATCTGGTCGGGAGGTTAACGCTCGAAGAAAAGATCGGGCAGATGATGCATAAGGCACCTGCCATCGAATGGCTGGGCATCCCAGCCTATAACTGGTGGAACGAATGTCTGCATGGCGTGGCACGCGCGGGCGTGGCGACTGTCTTCCCACAGGCAATTGGAATGGCAGCAAGCTGGAACCTTGACCTCATTCATGAAGTAGGCACCGCAATCAGCGATGAGGCACGCGCCAAATATCACGAAGCTCAGCGGGAGGGCAATTATGAGCAATACTACGGTTTAACCTTTTGGACGCCGAATCTCAACATTTTTCGCGACCCGCGCTGGGGGCGTGGTCAAGAGACTTATGGCGAAGACCCGTTCCTGACAGCGCGGATGGGCGTCGTCTTCATTAGCGCACTCCAGGGCAATGATCCGCGCTATCTGAAGACCGCTGCCTGCGCAAAGCATTACGCTGTTCACAGCGGACCAGAAGCTGATCGCCATCACTTTGATGCGGTCACTTCGCTTCATGACCTGTGGGAGACATATTTACCTGCATTTGAGGCGGCAGTGCGCGAAGCGAACGTTGAGTCAGTGATGGGCGCGTATAACCGCACAAACGGAGAAGCCTGCTGCGCAAGCCAGACGCTTCTTGGCCATATTTTGCGCAAAGCGTGGAGTTTCACTGGTCATGTCGTCTCCGACTGTGGAGCGATTGACGACATCTATCTTGCTCACAAACTGGCATCAACAGCAGAAGCCGCCGCCGCACTCGCCGTCAATCAGGGTTGTGATCTCAACTGCGGCTGTACTTATGAAGCACTCACTACAGCCGTCTCTCAGGGATTGATCGACGAAGAAACGATTGAGCGCTCTGTCAAACGCCTGTTCATGACACGTATGAAACTAGGCATGTTTGATCCGCCGGAGCAGGTGCCTTATGCCGCAATCCCTTTCAGCGTCAACGACTGTAGTGAACATCGTGCGTTAGCGCGACAAGCAGCGTGCGAAAGCCTGGTACTGCTGAAGAACGACGGCATCCTCCCGTTGGACAAAGCCGCGCTCAAGCGAATTGCCATCATTGGACCTAACGCCGATGACGCCGCTGTGCTTTTTGGTAACTATAATGGCTATCCCTCCGAGTCCGTTACGCCGCTGGAGGGCATTCGACGTGCGGTTGGCGAGGGTGTCGAGGTAGTGTACGCCAAAGGCTGCCACATCTGGAAGGAGGATACCAGTGGCTATGGCGAGGCGATTGAACTTGCCAAAGCTACGGATGTGGTCCTGTTCTTTGGCGGGCTGAACCAGGGTCTTGAAGGAGAAGAAGGGCAAGAAGAGGGCTTGCCGCCCGGCGAGAAGAGCCAAGGCGACCGGACAAGCATTGAACTGCCCATAGCGCAGGAAGCCCTTTTGCAGGCGCTGCACGCGACCGGCAAGCCGATTATTCTGGTCCTGATGAATGGGAGCGCGATCGCCATCAACTGGGCAGATGCGCATCTGCCTGCGATCCTAGAAGCTTGGTACCCAGGTGAGGAAGGCGGGAATGCCATTGCAGATGCATTGTTTGGCGATTACAACCCTGCCGGACGGCTGCCTGTCACCTTTTACCGCGCGACAAGTGATCTGCCCGCGTTCACCGATTACAGCATGGCAAACCGCACCTATCGCTACTTCGGAGGCGATGTCCTCTACCCCTTCGGCTATGGTTTGAGCTATACGACCTTTGCCTACAATGATTTTCAGACAGAATGGGAGCATGATCTGCTTCATGTTCGGGTCACTGTGACTAACACAGGCAAGCGGGCGGGTAATGAGGTGGTGCAGCTCTACATTCGACACATTGATGCTTCGGTGCGTGCCCCATCCCAAACGTTACAAGGTTTTCAGCGCATCCATCTTGTGGCGGGAGAGAGCAAAGTGATTACCTTCACACTCACACTCATACAATTCATGCAGGTGAATGATGCAGGTGTTCGTCGGCTAGAATTAGGAAATTTCGAGATAAGCGTAGGAGGCGGGCAGCCAGGCAAGACAGCTTCAGGCGTCAAGGCAGTTGTGGCAGTGACGTAGTGCCTGCATAGAGCGTGTAATGAACTTTTGAACAGTGTTGGCATAACGGAGGCATGAATTGAAAACCATACTCCACCGATGTAAGGGATGACGAATGGGCGTTTGTCACCCCTTACTTGACGTTGATGCGTGAAGTCTTCAACAGTGTGCGCTACATTGCGCATGATGCCCAACGACCTGCCGCCTTGGACAGCTGTCTACCAGCAATGCAGCGGTGGCTGAAAGCGGGCGTGCAGATGTCCGCTGTCCGGTATTTCGATACCAGTGCCGCAGATCTAGAGGATCTTCTCTATTGCGCCGAACTTTCGCAGCATGTGTCGGCGAATATCCCGCACCACCGCTTCTGGCGACACTTTTTCTTATTTTGCTATCGGACTTTTCCTTTTTCTCTTTCAGATGGAGGAAAGTATCTCTTCGGTTTTGAGTCCGGGGCGCCCACCTGTCCAAATCTTGTGTAGCAAACCCTGTGACGACACCTGACTTACAGCAAATCCCCTGCCATCGGCGTGAATTCCACATCGTGATAGCCGAAGGCGGCGGGCCCGACAAACTCAAGCGCAAGTGGCGTCTTCAGCTCCCTCGGTGCAGGCATTGCCAACACGGCGACTCGTAGCCCATAGCGCAGGCTCTCCGTGCCAATCGGTTCACCGTCTTCGAGCTGCACCAGTGTGATCAGGTCGGGCACGGTCGCCACCAATTCGTTATCCAACCGCGCGATCAGGTTCTCATTCTGGAAGGCGATGTCGAGCTTTTTGCCATCACCAAAGCCGACGATGGTCATCCGCCCGCGAGCAAAGCCCTGTACCGTCTTGCGCTCCAAATCGGCGATCTTGCCTCGGAACAGCACATGCCCATGACCCAGCGTGGCGACAACTTCCGCCGGGTCATCACCCGCTTTGCGCGCCGCCAGCACCGCCTCGCCCATTCGCTGCGCCAGCGCCAGCGTACCGTGAATAAGATGCCGCTTCGCCTGCGCGCCGCTGACGATCGGCATCGCCAGTGCCGCGCTGCCGCCCATAGAGATCGTCAGCACACGCGCGTACTGCTCGGCGCGGTGGGTGGTATCGAGCGAGTGGAAGATCACGACATTGCCATGCGTATCGCCCAACGCCATCGGCGCGTGCGAAACGCCCCCAATGGAAAACGTATCCATCTGTAGTTCAGGGAAGGCACGGCCCATTGCGTCGCCATCGACGACGGGTAGTCCGGTTTGCAGCGCAGCAATGAGCGGCATGATCGAGTTGCTGCCGCCGATTTCGCCAATCAGCAAAGCAGCCATGTCCCTCTTCAAATAATCCTCAAGCGCGCGCACAGTGTTGTACATTTCCATGCCCTGCGCCAGCTTCTCGTTGCTGACTGTGGGCGCGCCCATCGTGCTGACGGCCACACACACAGAGTCGTCGCGCAGGTCATCCGAGTCGATGATGCGTACAGTGGCTGTTTCGCCGCGCATCGCGCGCTGGCGCATTTCGTACTCAATCCAGGTGCGCCCCATGTAAGTGCTGCCGCCGCCGCCCGTACCCAGGATGCCTGCGCCGATGGCGATCGCTTCGATGTCCGCAATGGTGATCGTTCGTTCCATGTTACCCGTAGCGCTCCTCGACCGGCACATAAGGGATGTCATAGCCAAAGTACTTCGGACCCACCAGTTCCAACCCGGCAGGCGTCCGCCATTGCGGCGCGCAGGGCATGGCGATGATCGCCACACGGAAACCGTAGCGCAACCCTTCAGTCGTGATAGGCTCGCCTGTGTCGATGTCGAGCGTGGCGATCAGATCAGGCACGGTTACGACAGGGGTCTCATCGATAATGGCGACCAGGTTCTCGTTCTGGAAGCTCATCTGCAAGCGCTTGCCCGCGAATTCCTCAATGCCATCAATGAAGGCGTCGCCCTTGGCAAAGCCCGCCTCCGTCCGTCGCTGAACATCGGCGATCTTTCCCTTGAAAATCAAGTAGCCGCCGACCGCTTCACGTACCGTTTTCACAGGGTCTTCCTCAGTCTGTCGCGCCGAGCGGATGGTCACCCCAATACGCTCTGCCTGCGAGATCGTCCCTTGTACAGATGCTGTCTTGAGCTGCCGGACCGTCGCCGCGTAGAGCGCAATCATCGCCATCGCACCCATCTCGATCGTCACGCTGCGCGCAAAGCGCTCCGTCCAGCGGTTGTTGATTGTTTCCATCAGCACGGTGTTGCCGCGCTCGTCGCTCATCGCCATGGGCGTGGCGGAGATACCCGCGATGGTCTGTGTCACCATCTGGATTTCCGGGAAGGCGCGCCCCATCCCGTCGCAATCAACTAGCGGTAGCCGCAGCCGTGCTGCAGTGTAGATTGGCACGACGGAGTTCAACCCGCCTGCCTCAATGCTCATCGTTGCTCGGATCGGCTTGCCGAGGTACTTCCCAATCGATTTGAAAGCGTTAACGATGTCATCGCCGTTGGGCATCTTCTCGACCATCACAGTCGGCGCGCCCATCATCGCAGTCGGCACGATCAAGTCGTCATCATTCAGCTCGTCCAGCTTATACAGTTCCACAGGACCGTAATCCCGGATCGCCTGTTTCGCCATCAGCATGCCGATGTATGGGTCGCCCCCACCGCCTGTGCCAAGTACTGCTGCGCCCAGTGCGATGTCTTCGATGTTGCGTTCGTTCAGCAGTCTCATAATGTAGCCTCCATCAGATCGCCTACCGCCTTAACCATGATCCGGGTCGCATTGCCAGGCAGATATGCGAGCGGAACTTCTTCGACTTCGACGATCTCGACGGTGTCGCGATTCGCACCTGCGGCGACCGCCTTGTCGATTGCCTCCTGCTTGGCGGTCGCGAGCGCGTCATCGCGGCTCATCTCGGCCAGCGAGAAGATGCGGTCGGTCTCGCCGCCTATCTGCGCAATCGCCGCGCCAATCGCGTTGGCGACGGCGAAGTGCGGCGGCATCAGCACCTCCGATGCGCCGACAATGGGACGCTTGAGCAGGATACTTCCGCCGCCCACCGCGATCACAGGCATCGGCGCGGCGCTTGTCTTCATGCGGTCTACGGCGTTGTTGACCAGCTCCTCGATGCGATCCTGCGCCGTCGCGACGGTCGCCGCGTCGAGCCCTACGACCTTGCTCGCATCGCCCACCTGTGCATAACCCGCTGCAACGGCGATGTCGGTCGTTGTCAGCGTATCGCCACCGAAGACAAGCGCCTTGCTGGTGATTTCGTAGCCGACGCTTTGCGGACCGACCTTGACCGGCTCGCCGCGCACGAGCGAACCACCGCCCAAGCCAATCGAAAGCGTATCTGGCATGCGGAAGTTGGTACGCACGCCTCCAATTGAGACCGCCAGCGCCGCCACGCGTGGGAAGCCGCGCTGCAGTACCCCAACGTCCGTCGTCGTGCCGCCCACATCGATCACGATGGCATCCTTCAAGCCAGACAGGAACGCCGCGCCGCGCATACTGTTGGTCGGTCCGGACGCGAACGTCAGCACCGGGTAGTCGGCGGCGAAATCGGCGCTCATCAGTGTGCCATCATTCTGGGAGATGTAGAACGGCGCGTCGATCTTCATCTCTGCCAGTGCCGACTTGAAGCCCTCGACCGTGCGCAGCGCCAGTGTGCGCAGGCAGGCATTGAGGATGGCGGCGTTCTCGCGCTCCAGCAAGCCGATGCGCCCGATCTTGCTCGACAAGGTGACGTTAGCATCGGGGATGATCTCTTTGACAATGACGGCAGTTTTCTCCTCGAAGATCGTGTTCACGGGCGAGAAGACTGATGAAATGGCAATTGCCTTGATCCCGGATGCCAGGATCTCGCGTGCGATGCCGCGCACTTCTTCTTCAGAGAAGGGCGAAATCTCGCGCCCGTCGAATTCATGCCCGCCATGCGCCAGGAACGAGCGTCCGCCAATCGCTTCACGCAGGTCATCGGGGAAATCGACCATCGGTGGCAGACAGACCGTTGCGGGTAAGCCGAGGCGAATGACAGCGGTCGGTTGGAGATGCTTGCGTTCGACAATAGCGTTGGTGAAGTGTGTCGTGCCGATCATCACGCCGTCGATGCTGTCTGTCTGCAAACCAGACTGCGCGATCAACTGTTTGAGCGCAGCTACAATGCCGTCGCCGACATTCGGCGTGGTTGGGGTCTTGGTGGCGCTGACGATGGTTGTCCCATCCATCACCACAGCGTCGGTATTCGTACCGCCTACATCGATGCCAATGCGCATAATTTGCCTTTCTTAAAGCGTTGAAGAAGAACCAGAATGTAGATGACAGGCGACCTGATGCCGCTGCTCGACCTCGACCAGCAGCGGCGCGTCGGTTTCGCAGTGTGCTAGCTTTGCCGCATGGCAGCGCGGCGCGAACGGGCAGCCTTGCTTCGGAGCACGCAGGTTAAGGTCACCTTTGAGCAGGATTTGCTCACGCCCCCCGTCTGGGTCCGGTTCCGGAATGGCAGAGATCAATGCCTGTGTATAGGGATGCTTCGGACGAGTGAAGATCGTTTCGACATCGGCGATTTCCACAACCTTGCCAAGATAGAGCAGTGCCACCTGATCGCACAGATAACGAACGACGCTCAAATCGTGCGATATAAACAGATACGACAGCCCGAACTGGCGTTGGAGATCATGCAGCAGGTTGAGCACCTGTGCCTGCACCGAAACATCGAGCGCCGAGGTTGGCTCGTCGAGTACCAGGAGCTTGGGCTTGACCGCCAGCGCACGGGCAATGCCAACACGTTGCTGCTGCCCACCGCTGAACTCGTGAGGGAAGCGGTAGTAGTGTTCCGGCTTCAGTCCAACGACATGCAGTAGCTCCATCACACGCTCGCGGCGCTGCGCCGCTTGCAAGCGCTCATGCAGCCAGAGCGGTTCGCCGATGATCTCGCCAATGGTCATGCGCCCATTGAGCGATGCAGCAGGTGATTGGTAGATCATCTGCATGTCTGAACGCCGGCGGCGCAACGCATCACCCGCGATGTGCGTAATGTCTTGCCCGTCAAAGAAGATCTGCCCTGCCGTCGGCTCGACCAGACGCAGCGCGCACTTGCCGACGGTCGTCTTACCTGACCCAGACTCGCCGACTAGCCCCAGCGTCTTACCGCGCGGTACGCTAAAGCTGACCTCATCGACCGCCTTGAAGATAGCCCTCCCCTGTTTCAGGACGCCGCCTTTGAGAGGAAAATGCTTGGAGAGCGCACGTACCTCAAGCAGTGGGGACTCGCTGCTCATAGTCCCTCCTCGTACAGATGGCAGTAAGCCTTGTGGTCTGCACCGACGTGGTAACCTGAAGGGACAATGCCCCGGCACACATCCATGACATGGGGGCAGCGGGGATGAAAGCGGCAGCCTTCCGGCGGTTGCGTAAGGTTTGGGATGGTGCCACGGATGCCTTCCAGCGCGCCGCGCGGAGTGTGCGCGGTTGGCACTGCCTTCAACAGCCCCTGTGTATAAGGATGCTTCGGGTTTCTAAACAGCTCGCCTACTGGCGCGGTTTCGATCACCCGTCCCGCGTACATGACCGCTACCTTCTGACAAGTCTGCACGACCACGCCGAGATTGTGCGTGATAAGTAGCACCGATAAGCCCAGACGCTTGACGAGGCTGTCGATCAGTCGCAGGATTTGCGCTTGGATCGTCACATCGAGCGCGGTCGTCGGTTCGTCGGCAATCAGCAGGTCGGGTTCGCCCGCGAGCGCCATCGCAATCAAAACACGCTGCCGCATTCCGCCAGAGAACTGGTGCGGGTAATCGTCGATGCGTTTATCGCCATCGGGGATGCCGACCAGCGCCATCAATTCGACTGCGCGCTGAAAGGCGTCATAACGGATTTGCTTCGCCGATGGCATCCAGCCGCGCCAACGACCGGGTACCGCTTGCTGGTTCATGCGTTGGTAAAGGACGGCATCGACCAACTGCTCGCGGATGCTATAGAGCGAGTTGAGGTTAGTCGTCGGGTCCTGGAAAATCATGCCCAGCCGTCGCGCCCGGAAGCGCTGCAGATCGGAGGGCGACTTCGCCAGGACATCTTCGCCGTCGAAGAGTACACGTCCTTCGGTAATCACGCCCGGCGGCATCGGGATCAAGCCGGGGATCGCCAGTGCAGTCATCGACTTGCCGCAACCCGTCTCGCCAACCAACCCCACGACATCGCCGCGCTGCATTTGCAGGTCAACGCCCGCCAGCACTTTCGACGTGCCGTCGAACGTACGAAATTCAAGATGAAGGTTCTGAATATCCAGCAGCATAACGCCTCACCGCCGCGCACGTGGATCGAGCAGATCGCGCAAGCCGTCGCCGAGCAGGTTCCAGCTAAAGACCATGATGAAGATCGCCATTCCGGGGAAGGTTGCCATCCACCAGCGATCTGGGAAGTAATCGCGCCCGTCGTTGATCATAGCACCCCATTCTGGCGTCGGCGGCTGCGCGCCCAAGCCGATAAAACCGAGCGCCGCGGCGGTCAGCACGGCAAAGCCGAAATCCGTACTCATCTTGACGATAATGGGCGAGGCAATGTTGGGGAGGATGTGGCGAAAGAGGACGCGCAGGTGACCCGCGCCAATGCCGCGCGCCGCCTCAACGAAGGGCTCTTCTCGCATCGACAGTACCAGGCTGCGCGTCAGCCGTGCGAAACCGGGCCACCAGACCAGTGCGATGCCGATCATGACATTGGTGATCCCCTTGCCAAGCGCGGCGGTGACGGCAATTGCAAGGATCAGCGCGGGCACAGTCAGGAAAATGTCGGTGATGCGCATTAGCAAATCGTCCGTCCAGCCGCCGAAGTAGCCCGCAATGCCCCCGATTGTGATGCCAATCGAGGTCGCCAGCACGATGATGACGACTCCGACCTGCAGCGCCAACCCGGTGCCCATTAGTGTCCGGCTGAAGATATCGCGCCCGACGTTGTCGGTGCCGAAATAGAATTCTGCATCGGGCGGCTTGAGGCGGTCGAGCGCCCGCACATTGCCCTCGGCATCTTCGGGAAAAGGGACTATGGCGGGAGCGATCAGGGCGATGATGAAAACGATCATCAGCATCACCAGCCCCACCATCGAGAGCGGGTTGCGCCGGAAACGATAGATGCCACGCTGCAGGTTTTCGAAGCGGGGCGATGTGCTGTGTCGCGAAGGAAGGCTCATTTCAGCCATGATTTGTGCTCTCAACCATACCGGATGCGCGGATCGATAATGCCATAAGCAAGGTCTGTGGCGATGTTGATCAGGCTGAACACGATTCCATATAGTATGGTGATGCCCATGATGGGTTCAAAGTCGAGCCGGAGCGATGATTCGACTGCGTACAAACCCAAGCCTGGAAAATCAAAGATCGTCTCAACCAGTACCGCGCCGGCCATCAGCCAACCGAATTCCAGCGCGACAATCGTGAGAATGGCGATCAGGGCGCTCCGGAGTACATATTTAGTCAGTATCACGCGATACGGGATTCCGAGCGCACGCTCCATTCGCACCGAGTCGCGGTCGAGCGCCTCCAATACCGCTGCGCGAGTGATGCGTGTCACACTCGCCAGCGAACCGAACGACAGCACGAGCGCAGGCGTTGCCAGATGCGAAAGCGCGATGCCGAAAGCATTGAAATCCAGATGCAGCAGCGCATCGACAGTCAGCATTCCGGTGATGGTTGGGGGAGGTGCCAGCAAAACGTCGAAACGTTTACTAATGGGAAACCAGTCGAGCGTGACACCCAGTACGGACTGAAAGATCATTGCGAGCCAGAATGCCGGGAATGAGACGAAGAAAAGCGCTATGACGCGCACAACCTGATCCGGCAGCTTATCCCGATACATGGCGGAGAGGAAGCCCGCCGGGACCCCGAGCACAGTCGCGATCAGAACAGCGGCGATAGTCAACTCCAGCGTCGCAGGGAAGAAGACTGCCAGGTCATCCAGCACCTCACGCCGCGAATACAGCGATTGCCCCCAGTCGCCCTGGAACAGTCCACCAATGTAGTTGAAATACTGCACCGGTAGCGGTTGATCCAGACCGAACTGCCGCGCCAGCGCGTCACGAATTTCCTGCGTCGCCTGTGGACCTGCCGCCAGTCCCACCGGGTCGCCAGGGAGGATTCGCGAGACAGTGAACGTGAGCAGGCTCAAGCCGATCAACAGCGGAATGACCAGGAGGAGGCGTCTCAGGAGGTAAATCTGAAAAATCATGGGTGATTCATGTGCTCACAAAGAAAAGTGCAGGGCGATTTCCTGGACGGGTAGACCCCTGAGTTTGCCCCTACGATCATGTGATTGTAGGGGCGTACCCGTGTGTGCCCGGAATACCAGCGGTTCGGTTGGCAGATTACGCTGGGCAGTTTTCCATATAGATGTCGCGGAAGAGCAGCGACAGGCTTTCCAACGGACGGTACTCAAAGCCCTTCACACAGTCGTTGAATGCCATCAGCGAGCTTTCCGAATACATCCAGACTGAAGGTTGATCGGCGGCAATCAGAGCTTGCGCCTGGTTGTACAGCTCCGTACGAGCTGCTGCGTCCCCTTCGACACGGGCGCTATCCAACAGTTGATCGACCTCGGGATTACTGTAGAAGCTGCACGAGGTAAAGCTGCCCCACTGCTCGCTGTGATACTGGTTGTACAGGTGAGCGTCCATATCGAGATAGGCGGGCTGCGTGTAGATGTTGATCATATCGGGACCCGTCTCGGGTGATGCGCACGAGGCGACCATATCCGGCCACAGCATCGGAATCATGTTGAGGGTGATATTGAGTTCCGCCAGCCCTTCGAGCAGGACCAACCCTGGGATCTCTTCACGGGTGAATTCCGCCACATAGACGTAATCAATCGTGAAGCCGCCTTCGGGCCAGGGTGACTGTGCCAGATATTCGCGCGCACGGTCGAGATTGAATGTGGGCACATCGAGCCCTTCAACAGCACCCGGGAAGTTAAGCGGCGTTGGACCCGGCAGGACTTCGACGGGGATATCGAGTACTTCCGGCAGTGCTTCGTAATTCATGGCGTAGGCGATGGCGCGGCGGACATTGATGTCGCTCGTGTACTCGCCCTGCGTGTTGAATTTCAGCGTATTGATAAAGTAGCCAAAGTTCTGCTGCACGCTCAGACCGGGGTCTTCTTCTATGCGTGCGATGTCTTCGCCTGATGGCGTATCGGCGACATGGGTTTCACGCGCCAGCAGCGAATTCAGCTGCGTCTGAGCATCACGCTGAATCAACCAAAGGAAGCCATCAAGGCGACCACCTTCGGGCCAGCCGCCCCAGTAATCTTCCACGGCGATGAATTCGTAGAGATTGCCGATTTCCCAGCGTCCCTGCACAAACGGACCAGATCCCGCGCTGTTGGTTCGCAGATACGTCTGACCGAAGTCGTCACCACGATTGGCTTCGACCACAGCGGGATTGACAATATAGAGCTGAGACAGAGTCCCCAGGAAGGGGGCAAATGGCTGGCTCAATGTAAACTGCACTGTCCACTCATCAACCGCTACCGCCGCGTCGGGTCCCGCGATACCTGCCCAGCGGTAGGTCGGCGGACCTTCCAGCGTCATCATGCGGTTGAAACTGTAGACGACCGCTTCGGCATTCACCGGGCTACCATCGTGGAAAAGTGCATTCTGCTTCAGATTGAAGGTGAATACGGTGGCGTCCTCGCTGATTTCCCAGGTATCAACCAGATTTGGCTCAAGATTCTCGCCACGCACGATGAAAAGCGCGTCATACAGACTGAGAAGTGCTGCGTTAATTGAGTAATTTTCACCCGTCGCCGGGTCGATATTGTCGATATCCTGATTGCCGCCGTAAAGCAGAATGTTCTCGCCATCCTGCGCCCACGCCATGCGGAGCGACCCTGGTACCAGGCTAACCACCAGTGCAACAATTACCGAAAGCACTGCCGCGACACGTAGCAACTTTCGCATCGTATAATCCTTTCAAAGAGTAAGTTGAATATAACGAAAGATAACACGCGTTCAGGGAGGATGCAAAATCGAGAGTTTACAACAACAAGGCTGTTTGCATTGGCTGAAATGAACTAACGTTGTACATACACGCTTCTAGCAAAATGGGTCATCTACAACAAAAGTCGATGTCCGCGTGGATGGTAAAAGCCGCTTTGCCCCGCAGGCGCGGACACAATATCGAGGCTGGCTTGGCAATTTTCATACTTTGGCTGTCAAGCATGGCGCCACTGGGGTGAACCAGTTTTCCAGCAGCATGACGACTTTCGTAGCTTAACACCTGGCAAATGCGCTCTCCAGTCCCATCCAAACACCATTTTTTGTGCGACACTCTCTGTTCCTGTTCGGTGCTGAATGGTTGTGTGATGCTTCCATTCTATCGAACAGGATTCTTCAGATGGTCTCTCAGAATTGTCCCGACATGAATGCACGGCTTCGTCTAGCTTGACATGCACCCCAAAGAGCTTGCCGATGCGGTTGTGCCAAGTTGTAACGGCGCAGTTGTGGCTTGTCGCTCTTTTGAACTAATGTACTTACTCTTCATCGATTGAAACGTGAATATTGCCTTTATCAGATAAGGCTTGCTGCGATACAACACTTTCCAGAGTTGATCGAGATCGACCAGCGCAGCGCCCATGCTGTAGACGAAGCCGTTGCACGAAGTCAAGACGCCATGATAAATCAGCAACCAACCTTCACTCGTTTCAATGGGTGTGGGACCTGCGCCGATCCCCTGGCACACCGAAGCGGGTAATCGTAAGGGGGCACGACATCTCAGCACTGCGTGTGCGGTCGCTCTTTGATACCTACCAATCTGCGTCAGGGCAATCGACATGACCTACTACGGCTTTAACTTTCAATGGATCTTTTCGTGGAACGGGCATCCGCCCGCCGCCCCTGCTGCCCTGCGCTGGTTCTCTGATTTGCTCAGTCTCTATCAGCAGTACCGTTGGGGATATGCTCTTTGGAACTTCGAAGGCGCGTTCGGCATCGTCGATCATGCTCGTTCAGGCGCGCGTTTCGAAGACCTTCACGGTTATCGGGTCGATCGCGATTTGCTTGAACTCCTTGAGGCGCATCGTGTCTAATCCGGCTCTCACAAATGGCCGACGCAGGTTAATGCGTTCAGGATGATGCCATGCGGGTGCTGATTACAGGCGGAAATGGTTTAATCGGGCAGGCGGTCGCGGCGCATTTGCTCCAGCGAGGTTTTGAGGTGCACCTGACCGACCTCACTGATGAAACGCAGGTGCCTCACACGACCTACGCGCGCTGCGATGTCACACGTTATGATGAGGTAGCGGAGCAGGTGCGCGGTTGTGATGTAGTGGTTCACATGGCAGCACTGCGCGGTCCGATGCATGACATTGGTCCAATCGTCTATCACGTCAATACTGTTGGAACCTTCAATGTCTTTGAGGCAGCGGCGCGGGCGGGGATCCGGCGCGTCGTGCAGGCGAGTTCCATCAATGCGATAGGCTGCGCCTAGAACTCGCTCGATTTCGTTCCGGCGTATTTTCCCATCGACGAAGATCATCCATCGTCAACCAGCGACCCCTACTCTCTTTCAAAGTATCACTCGGAAAGCATCGCAGACTACTACTGGCGACGTGCCAGCATCACCAGTAGCGCGCTGCGACTGCCAGGTGTCTATGTGGGGGATGCGCACAAAACCGAGGAGCTGAAGAACTGGCGCACTGCCATGTGCCGCTTTATCGATGACTTCCGTGCCTTACCGCGGGATGAGAAAAGTCGCGCACTTGAGGCGGTGCGGGCGCGGGCGTTGAAAATGCGGACGGCAAAAAGCTTGGAGTACCCCGCCAAAAGCTGGCCCATCAGCGCCAGTCTTGAGCGAGAGGAACTCCTGTGGCGAGCTTATATGATCGATCGCTTCAACCTTTGGACGTCGATTGATGTGCGTGATGCCGCGCGCGCGGTCGAACACGCGCTGATGGCGGATTACGAGGGCAGCCACGCACTGTTCATCAACGAGGCGCTCAATACCCTCAACTATGATGCTGAAGTGCTTGTAAGCCTCTTTTTCCCAGAGATCACCCAGCGTAAGCGTCCGTTTGTAGGCGGCGAGTCGCTGGTAAGCATCGGACGTGCACAGGCATTGATAGATTTTGAACCGGTGTATTCTTTACATGGAGCTGAAGATGCTGCGAATCGCTGAAGTCCTTCCACCGCAGCCGAGTACCCTGTGGAAGCTCGCGCAGCAGTGTGGCGTGAAGTTCGTGGTCGGGACGTTTGATTGGAGTCGGGGGCTGGATGTGCCAAAGGATGAACTTCCCTGGAGTTACATGTCGCTTGTACGCCTCAAATCAGCATACGAAGACGCGGGCTTTACGCTGGAAGTGCTCGAGAATCGCCCTCCGCTGGATAAGGCGAAGTTGGGGCTGCCCGGTCGCAACGCACAGATCGACGCAGTTTGTGATCTGATCACCAACATGGGGAAATTAAAGATCCCTGTGTGGTGCTACGAATGGATGCCAGTGATGAACTGGATGCGTACCTCGACTACCGTCCCCAGCCGGGGTGGCGCGCTCGTGACCGGATACGATCATTCGCTCATGCGTGAAGCACCGCTGACCGAGTACGGTGAGGTAAGCGAAGAAACGCTCTGGGAAAACCTCAAGTACTTCCTGGATCGCGTCGTGCCAGTGGCAGAAGCAGCAGGTGTAAAGCTGGCGATGCACCCTGACGACCCACCTCTCTCGCCCATTCGCGGGCTGGGACGAATCATGCGCAGTGTGGAGAATTTCCAGCGACTGCTTGATCTTGTACCAAGCCCTGTCAACGGGATCACGCTCTGTCAGGGCAACTTTGCGCTGATGAGCAACGATTTACCTGCAGCGATCCGACACTTTGGGCATCAGCGTAAGATCTTTTTTGTCCATATGCGCGATGTGCGCGGGACGCCGGAAAACTTTGTCGAGACTTTTCACGATGACGGACAGACAGACATGCTCGCCTGTATGCGCGCATACTGCGAAGTGGACTTTGATGGGCTGTGTCGACCAGATCATGTGCCTACAATGATCGGTGACAGCAATGAACAGGCCGGCTATTCGCAGATAGGGCGGTTGTTTGCAATCGGCTATCTCAAGGGGCTGCATCAGGCAGTGTACAAACCTTGAGCGCATCGCTGACAGATATATCTATTGCAGGAGATCTTCCAACATGAACATACTAGCGTCGCGTGAAACGATCATCGAGATGACCCGGCTCAATCCCTTTGAACGCTTTGACGATGGTCGCCCACATGTGCCGGATGCGCTGCTTCAGCGGCTGGAGTATGCGACAACCGAGCAGGCGTGGGGGGTACTGCGCCAACACGGCTACGACTTCCAGTTTGAGGGCAACTGGTTCCAGACGCATCCGGAGAAGATCCTTATCGGGCGCGCAGTAACCGCCATGATGCTGCCCTACCGACCCGATTTTCACACGCTCGTACAAGAGAGTGGGGTCGCCGATGGGCGGATTGGCGGGCAGAACTCGTGGGTTATCGACACACTAATCGAGGGCGATGTCTTGGTCGTCGATTTGTTCGGCAAGATCAAGAATGGGACGTTTGTCGGCGATAACCTCTCGACCTCGATCCAGTCGCGCACCAAACGCGGGGCGGTGCTGGATTGTGGCGTGCGTGATTTCCAGGGCATCCGTCAGCTCACCGAGTCGGCGTTTTTCTGTCGGGGCGTAGACCCAACCGCCATCGCCGATGTGACTCTGGCGGGCGTGAACATACCGATCCGCATCGGCGCGGCAACTGTACTGCCGGGCGATATCGTGCTGGGGACACCAACGGGCGTCATTTTCATCCCTTCGCATCTGGCGCGCGAGGTGGCGGAAGCCGCCGATGACATTCGCTCAAGGGATGAGTTTGGCAAGTACTGCTTGAGTATCGGCAAGTACACGCCCGGCGAGATCGATGTGCCAAACTGGCCCACGCACATCGAGGCGGATTATCAGGCATGGCTCATGCGCAAATAGCGCTTTAAAGGGTTACGCGCGACAGAAAGTCCGCCTTACCCCGAATACCCGGTCTCAGCCGAAAGACCGCTCCGGCATGAGTGCCATTCTCCTGGGGATTATCGCCGCCTGCTGTGGTGACATAGATGTCCGCAAGGTCGTTCCCGCCAAATGTCAGGCTGGAGACCTGCTTGACAGGAAATGCGACCTCTCGCTCGATCTCGCCCGTTGGGCGATAGCGGATTAAGCGCGCACCATCCCAGACCGCCAGCCAAACGCAGCCCTCTGCATCAACAGTTAGCCCATCGGGGACGCCATCCTCCATTGCAAGGCTCGCGAAGAGAGAAGCGTGGCTGATGGTGCCAGTCACAGTGTCATAGCGAAAGCGTGTGATGGTACGCGCCAGGCTGTCTGCGTAGTAGAGGGTCGTGCAGTCGTCGTTGAAGCCCAGTCCATTAGATAGCAGTATTCCCTCCCGCAGTTTTCGGATCGAACCATCTACCTCAAGACAGTAAAGACTCCCTGATAGGCTGCCTTCGACATAGGGCATCGTCCCGCACAAGACACGCCCCCGCGAATCGACGATCACGTCATTAAAGCGGTTGCGGTCTTCCCCCGGCAGACTCTTGATGAGGATAGAAAGCTGACCATCGCGGAGGCGGCTGATGCGTCCTCCCGCACCGAATAACAGCAGCGAGCCATCTGCCTGCAAACAGAAACCGCCCGTGACATCACCGTGAAAATACGGTTCATGTTGCTCAAGTGCCGGATCGTACCGGTAGATCATCCCAGAGGGAATATCCAACCAGTACAAGTGTTTATCGAAGGGATTCCACATTGGATTCTCTCCAATCCTGCAACGGTAGTTTGCGATGAGCTGCGGGTGCATATCCATAGCCTCGACAAATAGTCTGTAGTGTTTCCCGAACTGGCTCACGAAAATATGCAGCAATGGGACTTATGCATCGGTGATGGGGGTCAATACGACGACAGGGATTTGGCGAGTCGTTCGTGATTCATAATCGGTAAAATATGGATACATTTGAGAGAGGGTTTGCCACAGGGCCGCTCGCTCTTCCGGCAGTGCTTGCTCAGCGCGAACCTTAAGGCAGTGATTCATCACCTGTAGTTCAGCCTCTGGATTTGACTGGAGGTTGCACCACCATAATGGATCCTTATCGCTTCCCGAATAGGCAGCAGCGATGACATAGCGATCTTTGTCTCTGATGTAAATCAGGGGCGTCGTGTATAACTTACCCGTTTTTCGTCCTCGAACGGTTATTAGCATGGTAGGATACTTTGCGATCTGCGCTCTCCCACCCGTAACTCGGTACAAAAACACATGCAGCCACGATCCAAAGCGGACAACGGGACGCATGGATGGATAACGCAGCAGTTCAGACAGCGAGAGGAATAGTTTGGACTTCTTCTGGCTCATGTCAGCATGTAGTTTCTATTGTCTAATATGGTTAATTATCGTTTATCATAGCGTGGACTCACGTTGATTTGCTTTTTTCTCACTTGAACTTCACTTTTTGCGTAGCGCCAGGATTTCGAGCACGAGGGGCACAATTCTCATAACAAAGCAAGACCTCCGTTGCAATTGGCACACGGAGGTTTTGCTTTGTTTCCTGCTATGCGAGTGCTGGCGTTATCAAGCACACTACGGCTGCGTCGGCGGTAAGTGACCGCGCCGCAGTTCAAAAATGAACAGGAGCAGAAACACGACCGCGAGAACCAACACCAACACACCCATTGCGTTAATTCCGGCGGAAACATTTTCCCAACCGTAGGCTGAGAACAGGTTGCCCCTCAGATTGTTGCCGGTCAACAGCGTGTTGCGAAGATTGGTGACGGCTGTCAATTGTTCCTCAGCTTCTTCAATCGCGGCTTCATCACCAGACTCCCGGGCTGTCGCGAGTGTTGCTCTCAGTTGGCGCTGGATTGGTCCCAGAGTAGCGTAGGTCGCGTCTGGATAGCCAGCGTTCGCGGCTGACTCTCGCATATGTAAGCCAATCAGGTCTGCGTAAACGCGCGCCTGGTTACCATTTGCGAGTGTTTGACCCGCATTCTCAACGATCCCAGGGATCTGTCGTTCTTCATCGGACAGATTCTCTTCTGGCGAAAAAGAGATTTGCTGCGACGTGAGTTCTTCGCGAATGTTACCTGCGACAAACCCACCCAACCAAAGTGCAACGCCTCCTAACACGAGCGCACCGATACAGAGAGTGAGCCAGAGCAGAAGAACTCTAGACCACATTGCGGCTGAAAGACGATGATTCAAGAATTGCATGGCGGGAACCTTCTGTGGAATTAAGGATAGTTCGATCATGGATGATTATCGTGTGTCTTGCCTAATGTCCACAGTTATCTTTGTCACGGTTCGCACATGTCACCAGTCACGTATCGCCCTGCGCCGATGGTGGCTTGCCCTATGCCGCAAAGCCCTACAGGTCACTGAACTTGCTACGCAGATATGCCAGATAAGGCTGCACGCTGATGCCGCCGCCTGTGCTGCGTTCCAGAAGTTCCATCGCACTGAAGGCCCGCCCATGTCGATAGATATTCTGCGTCAGCCACTCGCGCAGGGGGGAATACTCGCCACGTGCCAGTGCGTCGTCCAGCCCGGCGACATCGCGGCGGGCGGCAGTGAGGAACTGCGCCGACATGATATTGCCGACCGTGTAGCCGGGGAACGAACCGAAGCCACCACCCGACCAGTGAATATCCTGCAGCACACCCTGACTATCGTTCGGTGGTGTCACGCCCAGATATTCCTGCATCCTGGCGTTCCAGATTTCTGGCAGGTCGTCCACGTTCAGACTGCCATCGAGCAAGCCCATCTCGATTTCGACACGCAGCATGATGTGCAGGTTATAAGTCACCTCGTCCGCCTCGACGCGGATCAGACTCGGCTTGACGCGATTGACCGCGCGGTACATCAGTTCCGCGTCTGCCCCCGCCAGTTGTTCTGGAAAGATCGCCCGCATCTCGTCAAAGTGTGCGTTCCAGAACGCGCGGCTGCGCCCGATCTGATTCTCCCACAGGCGCGATTGTGACTCGTGTGCGCCATAGCTCGTGCCGCCGACCGGATATTTGCCGAGATAGTCAATGCACAGCGCCGTGCGTGTCAGCGCCGGATCAACGCCCTGCTCGTAGAGCGCGTGTCCGGTTTCGTGCAGCGTGCCGTAGAACGCCATCGGGAAATAGCGCGCGTCGTAGCGCGTGGTGATGCGCACGTCCTGGCGCGTGAATGAAATCTCGAACGGATGCGGCGCAATGTCCAGCCGCCCACGATTCAAGTCATAACCGAAGCGCTGCGCAATCGCCAGCCCGAACGCCTTCTGCTTGTCCTGCGGATACTCGTGATCCCACAGGCTATGCTGCAAGCCGTCATCATGGGCGACAATTTGCTTCAACAGCGGCAGCAAGCCCGCTTTCAATTCGCCAAACAGTTCCTGCAATGATTTCGCAGTCACGCTCGGCTCATACTCAAACACCAGCGCGTCAAACGGATGATCGACATACCCAATCGCATCCGCCTGCCGTTTTGCCAGATCAAGCTGCTGTTTGAGATAAGGCGCGAAACGCTTGAAGTCGTTATCGCGCTTTGCTTCCGCCCACACCCCCTCGGACACAGGTTCCAGCGCTGCCTTGTCGCTGATCAAGTCAAGCGGCAGGCGGCGCAGAATGTCGTAATACTGGCGCGTCTGCTGCACCGCACGCAGGCGGTACGAGTCGGGCGCTTCGTTCGTGACCTCGCGATCTGCCCCATCGAGGAGGCGCGCAGTCGTATCGCTGACGAAATGTTCCTGCGCAATCTTCGACAAACTCGCCAGTTGGTAACCGCGCGTTTGTGCGCCGCCGGGAGGCATCTGTGTGCGCGCGTCCCACTTCAGGACTGAGATCGCGTTCAAAATATCACTCAACTCGGCAATATGCGCCTGAAACGCATCATAGGCACTGGTCATCATGTTCTCTCTTTAGTATCTATCCGTAACCCAGATTTACCTCACCCCCGTCCCCTCTCCGCGCGCGGAGAGGGGTGGACTCTTTGTCGAGTGAGATTTATGTAGGGTGAGGTTTTGGACAGGTTCTTACCGTCCCTTATCCCGACACCGACCGCATCATGCCGCCATCCACGCGCAGCGATGCACCCGTAATGTACGCCGCCGCTGGGCTGAGCAGGAACGCCCCCGCCGCCCCGAACTCTTCAATCGTGCCGAGCCGCTTGAGCGGGATCTTTGTCAGGCTTTGCGCCCGCACATCTTCGATGCTCATGCCGCTGCGCTGCGCTGCCGCCTGGTCAAGCGCTGCTACCCGATCCGTATCTAACCGACCCGGAATCAGGTTGTTGACGCGAATGTTGGGCGCGAGTTCGTCCGCCAGTGTCTTGACCAAGCCCAGCACGCCGGAGCGCATGACCGTAGATAAGCCAAGTCGCTCAATCGGCTCTTTGATCGACGACGACGTGATCGTCAGGATGGCGCTGCCCGGCGGCATATGCGGTAGCGCGGCGCGGATCATGCGCACCGTACTCATGAGCGTCAGTTCAAAAGCCGCCTGCCACTGCGCATCGGTCAGGTCCTTGATGAGTCCACCGGGTGGACCACCCGCGTTGATCAGCAGCGCGTCCACATGTCCCCACTGTGCTACCGTCGCGCTCACCCAGCCATCGATCTGCTCGATGCTGCTGACATCGCACGGCATCGCCAGGATTTCCGCGCCCGTCTCCGCCCGCAGTTTCGCGCCCGCCGCTTCGACTTCCGTCTGCGTTCGACTGCATATCGAAACACGCGCCCCTTCGCGCGCTAACGCCTGCGCGACGCCGAAGCCGAGTCCCTTGCTGGCGGCTGCCACCAGCGCCACTTTGTCTTTCAGTCCTATGTCCATTTTTGATAGCTCCTAAAGCGGATAATCAAAACGCTCGAAATCCAGCTTTGCCGTCGCGTCGTTAATCTGCACGCGCCGCAGCACCCAGTCGATTTCGTCATGCGTCACCTGCTGCACCGGCACAAACGGCTGGCGTAGCCCGGCGTGCGCGATTGCCCCGCGCTTGTGCAACAGCAGTTTGCGAATGCTCAGATTGATCACAGGTTGGTTCTCGTAGCGGATCAACGGCAGGTAGTGATCGAAGATGCGTTCCGCTTTGTCAATCATGCCGCCCGTATACGCCTGGTAGACGGCGACGAGAATCTCGGTAAAGGCGAAGCCTGTCATCGTGCCAGACGCGCCTGCGCGCAGCTCTTCGAGGAGAAACATGCCGCCCAAGCCGCCAAAGATGGCGAACTTATCCGTGCGGGCGCGCACAGCGGCGATCTTCTCCATCAGCGGCGGGTCTTCCAGCTTCAGATAGCGACAGTTAGGAATGCGCTCAGCGATTGCCGCCAGCACATCAGCGGACATGATAACGCCATTCACGGGCGGGAAATCCTGCACGACGATTGCCGTATCCACCGCATCTGCCACCCGCTGATACAGATCGATTAAAACCTGATCCGCGGGTTGCGCTGCCATGCGCGGCGGCGCGATCATGACACCCGCCGCGCCGGCTGTCTGTGCGCCGCGAGTCAGCGCAATCACTGTCTCGATCTGATCATGGCTTGCGCCGACGATGACCGGAACGCGCCCATTAACGGTCGCCAGCACCACATCCATCACACGCTGGCGCTCTTCGACTGTCAGTTTGCTCGCCTCCCCCAATACGCCAAGAATCGTCAAGCCGTAGCAGCCTTTATCGAGTTGGAATTCGACCAATCGCCGCAAGCTTGTCTCATCGACCGCACCCGATGGATCAAATGGCGTCGCCAGAATGTTGAAGATGCCACTAATGCGTGGATTCATAAGCATTTATCTCTCTTTCTGAACTGCGAAACATCACGACGACAACCAGCCCGGTGAGCAGGACGCAGCCCGCCACCACCTGCATAATGAACGAAAAGCCGTTGGTTTGCTGCCATGTGCCGCTGATGCTGGTCGCCGCGAACCAGCCAATATTCCACTGCACAAAGCTGACGCTGCTGGCGATGGCGCGTTCCCGTTCCGGCAGCCGCTCCATCACCAGTGGCTGGAACAAGGGCTGCATTGTATTGCGCGTCGAAATTGCGACCAGGTAGGCGAGCACCGCCAGACTCAGGACTGGCGCGATGCTCAACAGGAAGAATGCGACCGCCGCCGCAGTCAGCAGCACGCCCAATGCCCCTGCGCGCCCGAAATGCCGCTCCCAGAACGGATTCAGCATCGGCACCAGTGCCATACCCACCCAGCCAAGCGATAGGATCGTCCCAACCGCAGCATCATCAATCGCAAATGTCGTACGAAAGAACAGATTATAGAAGGGGAACGTCAGCCCGCCAGAAAAGCCGAACAGCAGCAGCGGCAAGCCCAGTCCGATCAACTTACTCCAGGGCAACCCGCGCAGATGCAGGCGCGTTTTTGTGCGCTGCGGCGGCAGCGGCAGTTCGGCATCACGCACGCCAAACAAGGGCAGCAAACTGACGAACGTTAACACTGCAGCGATTGCCAGCCCCGCACCATAGGCAAAGCTCGATTGCTCCGGCGTGGCAAGCCCGGCGACTGCCATTGGAAACAGTGCCACCATCAACGCAGGCAGGTAGCCACCGCTGAAACTGCCCAACGCTGCCGACCCCATGCTAATGATGTTGTGCCAGGCATACAGGCGTGTTTGCTGATCCTGCTCCGCTAACGTCGTCATGAACGGCGCGAGCGCGATTTGCCCTGCGCCGTAGAACATGCCGATCAGAAAGCGGCTGATGCCGAGCATCACCAGCGACGGAAACAGCGCCAGCAGCAGCAGCGCCGCCGCCACACCGAGCGTCGCCAGAAAGATGATGCGGCGCGCCCCAATGCGGTCAGCATACAAGCCGATGGGCAGCCCGGTCAGCAAACCACCGATGCGCGGCAGCGATTGCAGCAATCCGATGGTTTCCGGCCCATAGCCCAGACTGACAAAGTAGAAGTTCATCAGCACATCCGGGATGCCCATCAAGCCAAAATGATAGATAGCACTGTGCAGCATGAACAGCATCAGCGGGCGGCTTCTCACTCCCCCACGCCGATCATCTTCTTGCCCGCGATCATTGTCATCTGCACATGGTTGAGCGCATCCAGGTCTGCGAGCGGGTCGCCATTCACGACGATCAGGTCGGCATCCTTGCCCCCTTCAAGCGTGCCAAGCTTGTCCTGCACGCGGTTGATGTGCGCGGCGACACTGGTGGCACTGCGCAGCGCGGCATAGTTATCCTTGACGACGCCGATCTGCACCATGAACTTGAGTTCCGGCGCGACGATTTCATGCCCGACCGCTGGACTGCCCGCGTCTGTGCCGAAGCCAATCGGCACACCCGCAGCTGCCGCCTTGACCAGCCCCGTGTAACGATTGGGATCGGCGACGGCTTTCTTGCGCTCGGCGATCTTCCATTCGGGAATATTGAAGCGCCGCGCGACATCCTCCTGCGCCTGCATCACCAGCGGCGCGAACGTCGTCACAATCGGGATTTTCTTGTCCACGAGCATCTGGATCGTGCTGTCGCTCATCGCACCGCCGTGTTCGATGCAATCGACACCAAAGTGCGCCGAACGACGGATGCATTCGTCAAATGTGGCGTGCGCGGTGATCGGCACACGCATGTTATGGCTTTCATCTACAAGTGCCTCGAACTCGGCATCGGTGAATTCGCAGGTATCGTGGCACGCCATAATCTTGATCAGGTCAGCCCCCCCCCGCACCTGGTCACGCACCGCCCGCCGCATTTCGTCCGCGCCGCTTGCCTCGCGGCAGCACCAGTAGGTATGCCCGCCCGTCTGCACGATCGCCTGCCCGCACACCAGCAGTCGGGGACCGGGGAAAATGCCCTGCTCAACAGCTTGCTTGGCGAATAGATTGCTGGTGTTCATGCCCAGATCGCGCAGCAGTGTCACGCCCGCGCGCAGATTCTTGAGCATGTTGGACGCGCTCTTATACGCGCTGATCTCGACACCATCGTTCATCGACTGATTCGCCAGGTCGTGAATGCCATCCCACGCCAGATGCGCGTGCGAGTTCATCATGCCGGGCATGATCGTCATGCCACCGCAGTCGATCACCTGGGCGTCGGTCGTGCCGAGATCACCCATCGTGCCAACAGCTTTGATCTTGCCCTTCTCCACTTCGACAAAGCCATGTTCGATCACTTCGTCACCAACGCACGTCAGCACGCGCGCGTTTGTCAGGACGCGATGCGGCGAGGGCAGGTCAAACATCGGCAGCAAAACCTTTTGAAAGCGCCAGGGCGCTTGTTCAGGCATAATTTACGTTCCTTCCATTTTGCACTCTGCACTAATTCCCCAATATCCGTCGTTCCGGCGGATTGTCCGCCAGGAACCGACTCGGCACATGCGCCGCGCCCGCCGTAACGATCATCGTATCAATCGTGCGATAGCCATCCCTACCTGGTCGATAGATACCGGGCTCGTTCGAGAAGACCATGCCCGGCACGAGGAGCGTCTCATCGCCCGGCGCGAGCCAGGGACTTTCGTGCCCCTGCAAGCCCATGCCGTGACCGATGCGATGGCGAATCGCGTCGCCCAAACCAGCGTTACGCAGCACAGCGAGCGCCGCCTCGTTGACCGAGGCACAGGTTGCGCCGGGGCGCAGCGCGTCAATCGCGGCTTGGTCACAGTCCGCCGCCGCACGCAAGCAGCGCATAACTTCGGCGGATGGCTCGCCAACAACGAACGTAGCGCCGCTTTCGGCATGGTAGCCGCCGACCGAGACGCCGATGCCCGCGATAAGTGGCTCGCCCGGCTGCGGCTGGCGTTGACCAGGCGCACCATGGGGTAGTGCCGCGCGCGGACCGCTGTGAACCGTGCCAACGACCGCGCCACCGCCCAGCCGAAACATCTCACCGACTTCGGTGCGGATGCGAGTGCTGGTGGCGGACAGGCACATGCGCAGGATGTCCAGCTCTGTACCGCCGTCACGGATGATGGCAGCGGCATGGTCGCGCACCTGCTCCAGACAATAATCAGCATAGTGGGCGGCGCGTTCGATCAGCGCCAGTTCTTCAGGCTCCTTGATCCAGCGCATCCGCTCGACCAGCGGCGTCATGACCACACCCTCGCCCAGCCGCGCGAACACCGCCTGATCGACGGCATCAATACCGAGTTGTTTCGCACCGCACTCGCGCCGCATCCACACGACCGGGTGCGTTTCGCCAGGGTACTCGAAGTAAGTGCGAATATCGCGCACATGGCAGTCAGCAGCGTTTTCCCGCTCCAGCAGCGGCACGAACAGCACCGGATCGCCCAACGCTGGAAGGTACAGCCCAATCGGACGTTCCGACGGGATGTGCCAGAAACCCGACGCATATGTGACGTTGTGCGAGTCGAGCAGCAGCAGACCGTCCAGCCCTTCGTCCGCCAGCGCCGCCTGTATTTGTGACTGCTTGCGCAGATAAAAGTCCGCGTCGAGCATCATGATGGAAGTACTACTTCCGTGCGCTGTGTCCCTGCGCGCTGTGCTGATGCAGTGATGCTGATGCTTGCGCCCGGCTGCGCGCGGACCAGCCATTCTGCCTTGCGCGTGGTCGCGTTCCACATGGGCAGCCACGGCGACCAGGTTGCCTTGCGTTCGTTGCGCCCCGCCAGATGCCCGATGTCCTGCGCTGTGCTGCCTATCACCACCTCGTCCGCGCCTGCCAGCGTTACAATGATGCTGCCCGCTGTCTGGCGTTCGACCGCTCGCTGCGTCATATATGTCGGCAGGTAACCCTCGTTCTTGACAACCGCCGTCAGCTTGTACAAGCCCGCGCCCAACGCCTCTGCCTCTGCATTGACGATGCGCAGCAGCGGTGTCGTTGCAGCGTGCTGAAGCGTGAACAGGCAGTTGGTATGGATCGTCGTGTGCAGAAAGCCGCGCGCCTCATCGGTCGTCGCCCACGACGCGGGCGGCGGATTGCGGAAGGTGTACATATGCGTCCAGCCGCCGATTTCGACACGCCCCAACTGCGGATGGTCGAATGGCTTCCAATCGATAAACCCTTTGCCGCCGAGATGCCGATCGTTGTATGCCAGAAGCTTGAGTTCGTCTTCAGTCGAGCGCGCGCGCACCTGATACTTGGCAGGGTCAGCAATACCTGCTGCCAGTTCAGGATTCCACAGTTCAGTCGAAAACGTGATGATGCCCATCTCGTCATACGACCACTGCATCAGCGACCCTGTGCGCGCCTGCTTGGGATCCGGCGTAAATTCTTCATAGACCGAGATCACAGGGTAGCCTGTAAGCGCTGTCGCCATCGCGCCGATACTCTTGTAGACGGCGAGATCAGTGGGCGGGATAGCGGCGTCTGGTTCGACCAGTGATGGGCGCAGATGCACGCCGCCGTGCGTGTGATAGCACTGCATCCCGCTGATGTTGGGATGCGCCAGCAAGAACTGGCTGACTGCCAGCGCTTCCGGCTCGCTCAGTGGGTACTCGCCCGCGCCGTACTGCCGCACTTCGCTCACCCAGCCCGCGGGGAAATTGCGGTTCAGGTTTCCATCGCGAGGCTTTTCGATTTCGAAGCTCACGCCGTCCCAATCGCCGCGTATCACGCCTTCGCGGTACAGGCGGTAGTAGGGACCATCGCCGACCTCGCCGGGGGCGCGCATGATCATCAGGCGCGGGTCATCCTTCGAGACTTTCCATTCGCCCGCCGCGTCCGCGATGCGCATCTGGACGATCAAGACGTCGCCGTCCACGTCCTGCTGGCACAAGCCGCGCGTTTGCTCCTCGCCAGGCAAGTAACGCCCGTTGCCACACCAGTGATGCCCGGTTGTCAGACTAATCTCCGCGCCGTCCGGGTTGGTGCGCGGCAGGACATAAAACGCCATATTGTCCAGCAGCCAGGTCACCAGCGGGTCGCTGCCGTAGTTCGTCAGCAGATACCAGATCGTGTAGAGCGCGGTGTGCGATGTGGCGACTTCTTCGGCATGGATATGCGCGTCGATATAGAAGGCAGGTTTGTCGCGGTCTGCGCCCGTCGCGCTGTTGGTCAGCGTCATACACCAGATGTCGCGCCCGCGCCAGCTTTTGCCAAGCGATTGCAACGACGCCAGTTGTGAATAAGTGTCTGCCAGCCCGTGCAGGTGCTGCGTCAGATCGTCGTAGCGAAAGTATTCACTGAAATCGAGTGTGTACATCAAAAATCCTTACTCACATTTCCTGGTATAGGGCGCACGAACTTGCCCCAGCCGCGTTCGCCAACCACCGCGCCATCGACAAACACGGTGCGACCGTTGACCACTGTCCGGCGAACGCGCCCCTGGTACGTCATGCCTTCGTAAAGCTTGTCACAGGCTTTTGCCTTGCTGAACAGCATATCCTGCGCGATGGTAGTCGTCTGGCGCGGGTCGTACAGCACCAGATCAGCGTCGCCGCCGACGATGATCGCGCCCTTCTGCGGATACACACCGAAGCGTTTGGCGCCGTTGGTGCTGATCAGGCTGACGGCTTTGTTCAGGCTCATACGCCCTTTCAGTGCCGCATCCATCATGCCGAGGACAAGCTCTTCGATGCCGGGCGCGCCGGGCGGCGTACGCCAGATGTCGGTACGGGCGCGCTCTTTCTCTTCGACGGTAAACGGTGAATGATCGGTCGTCACCGCCATCAGGCTGGAATCCGCCAGCCCTTCCCAGAGCGCCGCCTGATCCGCATGGCTGCGCAGCGGCGGGTTGATCTTGGCGTAGGGACCGACGCGCAGCATGTCATCTTCGGTGAAGAACAGGTAATGTGGGCAGGTTTCGCCCGTCGCCGTCGCGCCCATGCGTTTGAAGCGGCGCAGTGCATTCAACGCCGCCGCTGACGACACATGGGCGATGTGAATGTTCGCACCAACTGCCTCGTTGATCGTCAGCACGGTTGCAATCGACAGCGCTTCGACATACGGTGGACGCGACTCGCCGTGCGCGGCGATGTCATTACGCCCTGCCGCTTTCAGTTGCGCGGTATGCCATTCCAGCAGCGGGTTATCTTCACAGTGAATCGTACAGACCAGCCCTGTCTCCGCCACCAGCTTGAGTCCCTGATACAACTGCTCGGTGCCGGGCAGACACAAGCCGTCGAACTCATCATCACGCCCTGCAGGGGCAGCGGTTGTGAAGATTTTCCAGGCGACTGCGCCTTCCGCCGCCATGCCCAACACTTCCTCACGTTTGAGCAAGCCCGGCGCTCCGTAGAGCGCGAAGTTAATATAGGCATCCGCTTCGCCCAGCGCCTTACGCGCACGGAAGATATCGACCGTCGCACAGCACGGCTTGGAGATCGGCATCTCGAAGATCGTCGTCACACCGCCCGCAGCCGCTGCTCGCGTCTCCGTCGCAAAGTCGCCGCGTTCCGGGTAGGCGGGTGCGCGGCAGTGAAAGTGAATATCGACCGCGCCCGGCAGCACGTACATGCCTGCCGCGTCAATAATGTCGCGCGCCTGGGCGGGCGTGCCGCGCGCCAGTAGTGCAACAATCTGCTCGCCGCGAATGCCAATATCGAGTTGCTCCACGCTCTGCTCTGTGACGACATCGCCATTGATGATAAGGGTGTCAAAATTCACGATGCTCATCCTGTGGTGATCAGGGTACGCCCGATGAAATCGTTCAAAATCTGTGCTGTCATGTCCAGCTCGTCCAGTGCCACGTATTCGTCGTAAGCATGTGCCACTTCGTAGCTCCCCGGACCGAAGATGATCATCTCTCCGCGCTGCACGCCCGTGAGATGCTTGGCATCGCTGCCGGGAAGATAACCGATGGGACCAGGGTCGCCACGCAGCCCATCGCGCACGCACGCCAGAAAGGTCTGTGCCAGCGCGGTTTCGACGGTCGAAGTAAACCAGTTAGAGACGAGGAAATCCCCGATACTGATGTGTGCTGGAGCGACATTCACCCCTGCGATCACTGTCTCCAGTTCGCGCTGCACCGCCGCCGGGTCTTCGCCGGGGATCATGCGGCGGTCAAGATAGACGGTGCAGCTGTCCGGGACGGCGTTCGCTGTGCTGCCGCCCGTGATCACGCCAACATTGCAGCCGGGCGTGCCAACGAGTGGATGAATACGCGCTTGTAGCGATTGATGATACCCGTCGAGTGCCAGCACTGCCCGTGCCATCGCCGTAATCGCGTTGATACCACGATCCGGACTGGTAGCGTGGACGGATTTACCTGTCGTGCGCACGGTCGCACGCAGCACGCCTTTGTGCGCTGCCGCAACGCGGTTATCGGTCTGCTCGCCGACGATGATGAAATCGCACGGCGGCAGCAGCCCGCTCTCCGCCAGCCAGCGCGTACCGAGCCGCCCGCCTACCTCTTCTTCAGCAGCCGCCACCAGCACCACCGTGCCGCGCAGCGCGCCCACCTGCTGTGCCGCTTGCTGCATCGCGATCATCATTGCGGCAAGTGGGGCTTTGTCATCCACGCTCCCTTTGCCGTACAGCCTGCCATCGCGAACAATACCCGCATACGGATCAACGCTCCAGCGCACTGCCTCATCCTGCGCAATCGGAACCGTGTCAATGTGGGCATGGAGCATGATCACCGGATCGCCACTGCCAATGCGGGCAATCGTGCTGACTGCTTCCGGCTTGTCCGGCGGCGCGTGCATGACGATGTCACACCCTGCCGCGCGCATGGTGTCGGCAACGAACGCCGCAATTGCGCGCGTATCGCCCGGCGGGTTGGGCGATGGAATGCGCACTAGCGCTTGTAACAGTGCGATCAGGTTATCGTGGTGATTCATCGTGTCTGCGCTCGATATTGATCCAATATCGGCTGCATTCGCGTCAGCGCCTCTTGCAGCAGATCGGTCGATTGCAGAATGCTGATGCGCAGATAGCCGCCCCACTGCTCACCAAACGCCGTGCCAGGGAAGATCAGCACGCGCCCCTCTTTCAACAGCAGATACGAAAGCTCGGTCGCGTGGATACCAATGGCGCTGCTGTTCGTCCAGAAGAAGAACGCACCGCGCGGGTCGCTGAAGTTCAACCCCATCTGTGGTAAGCCTGTGAGCATCAGCGTGCGGCGTTCGTTGTAGATGCGCTGGAACTCATGCAGCGGCTCCTGTGAACCCGTCAGCGCCGCCAGCCCCGCCCACTGGCTGATGGTCGCCGTCGGTCCAGTTGTCGCCGCCTTGACCTTGGTCATGGCCTGGATCAGGTTTACAGGTGCTGAGAGAAAGCCGACGCGAAAACCGGTCATGGCATACGTCTTGGAGAAGCCGTTAAGCGTGATGGTGCGTTCCGCCATGCCCGGCAGCGAGCCGATGCTAAAATGCTTCCAGCCGTCGTAGAGGAACTTTTCGTAAATCTCGTCCGAGATGACGATCAGGTTGTGGCGGATGGCGATATCGGCAATCGCACGCAGACGGTCTTCAGTGACGATGCCGCCCGTCGGGTTGCTCGGCGTGACGATCAGCAGCGCTTTGGTGCGTGACGTGATCGCCGCTTCAACGGCTTCGGGACGCAGGTTGAAAGCATCGTCATGCTCGGTCGGTACGAGCACAAACTTGCCACCCGCGCTGGCGATTGCCTCGTCATACGATGTATAGCGTGGGTCTGGCACCAGAACTTCGTCGCCGGGATCGAGCAGCGCTTGCATGATCAGAAACAAGCCCTCTTGCCCGCCAGTCGTGACCAGGATGTTTTCGCCACCGACAGGCAAGGCGTTTTCACGGCGGAACTTGGCAGCAATCGCATCCCGGAGCGCGGGCATTCCCGCCATGGGTGTCGGCGCGGTCTGCCCGTCGCGGATGCTGCGCAGCACCGCCTCACGGATATGCGCAGGTGTTGCCATGTCCGGATCGCCACGACCGAGCGCGATGGCGTCGGGGTACTGCGCGGCAAGCTCCATCAGCGCGTAACGCAGCTTCGTACCGTCCGCAGCGACTGCGCGGACTTCCTCAGGGATATTCGGGTTTGCGGTCACGCTTCCGCCTCCAAACCGAGCGCTGCCCACTGGGCAATGCTGGTCGTGCAAATCGTCATGCTCTGCTTGTAAGCGCGCAGCTTGTTTGCCGCGCTCGACCCCGCCATCCAACCGATGCGCCAGCCGGGGAGTCTGTGGGAATAACTGCCAATGCTGATGACGCGCGGCGCGAGCTGCGCATCCAGCGCCGGGTGCGCCAGTCGTTCGCCCGGCACGGCGGTATCGTAGATTACCCACCAGTCGTGTACCTGCACCAGCCCCAGCAGCGGCGTTACCAGTGTTGGATCATCGTCCGGCGTCAGATACAGGATCGACACTGCTGCCGGATCACTGATAGTCTGTACGATGGGCGCGCCGATGAGCGCCGCCGCCTGCGCGATGCGCTCGTGCTGCCCCGGCGCAAGCACGGACTTGCCCGCGGCCAACTGCTTGAGCGTGACGAAGCGCGCTTCTGTCGCGCCACAGGTGATCGTCACCTGTCCGGCGTCGAGTTCGATGCCATAGCGCGCACCCAGCCAGCCGACAGCTTTTTCACGCAGCGGTTCGATGCCGGGTCGGTCGGTATAGTGGGTATGCCCCGCCTCCAGAGCGCTCGCGGCGGCGTCCAGCACCGCTTGTGGCACAGGCGGCGCGTCGCCATAGGCAGCAGGATCGGTTAGTGCCTGCACGCGCGCGGCAAGCGGGCGGCTGAGGGTTTGCGGCGTATTCATACCAGCACCTCGCGCGCGAATGGAAAGTCGATCTGCAAGTCGTGTGCCAGCGCTGCCAGCTCGTCGAAGACTTCGGCATCCAGCAGCGCGCCCGTGCGCCGGAATTCCTCCTCACGGCGGTAATCAAGTTCGCCCGGCACTAAAATTTCCGTCACGCCGGGACGCTTCTTCGCCGCTTTGATATCCGCGATGAAGGCATCCATACGCGCCTTGAACTCAGCAATCGGCATAAACCAATTAATGTCGATAGCGATCATCATGTGCGATACATCCTGCTTTGCGGGGTTGGCATACGGCATCAGCCCATAACCCGCGCCGCCCAGAATGCCCGTCAGCACGTCAGTCATCATCGACAAGCCATAGCCCTTATGGCCGCCGATGCCGAGCAGTGCGCCCGTCATCGCCGCCGCCGGGTCGTCGGTCTCATCCCCATCAGGCGTCAGCGCCCAATCGAGCGGCATCGGTCGTCCTTCACGCATATACCAGCGCATCATGCCCTTGCCCGCTGTCGTCAGCGCGATATCCAGAACAACGGGAAAGTCACCACCCGTCGGCGCGACAATCCCCCAGGGGTTCGTACCAACCACGCCGCTCGCTGCACCCCAGGGCGCCATCTCCGGCCCAGCGTTGGTCATCGCAATGCCGATCATGTCGTGGTCAAGCGCGATGCGCGCGGGGACTGCCGCAGAACCGAAGTGTGTGCTGTTACGGACGACGACCGTGCCGACGCCGCTGACCTTCGCCTTTTCAATCGCAACGCGCATCGACTTCTGCGCAATCGGTGAACCAAGCCCGTTATGCCCGTCGATCAACGCCAGCGCAGGCGTCTCTTTGACGATCTCGAACGGCGCACCGGGGATGATGTAGCCTTTGCTGATGCGTTCGCGGTAGACGGGCAGTCGGCGCACGCCCTGTCCCTGTCCCGGCAGGCAGTGCAGTTCACTTTGCATCAGTGCATCCGCGCACATGCGCGCCTCGTCAGCGGGAACGCCGAGCGCGTGAAAGACGGACAGGGTGAACGTATCAAGCGCGTCCACCGGAACGCGCACCAGCGAGATCCCCATCTATATCCCCTTGACTGCTTTGTATTCTTCAAGCTGTTCTGGCGTGTAGACCTGCATCATCTCGATCTCGATGCCGCCCGCTTCCTGTTCGAGAAACGCGACCCAGCCTTCCGGATGGACATGACTGCCCTTAACCTTGCACGCGCTGCATTCTTTCAACGTCGCACCTTTCGCCTGAGCGTCTGCCAGCGCTTCGTCAATGTTCGGCACGGCGTAACAGATGTGGTGCAGCCCTTCGTAGCCGCGCCCCTTGATCCAGGCATCAAAGCGCCCACCCTCATCCAGCGACTGGCATAGTTGATATTCGACATCGCCGACGTTAAAAATGGCAACACGGTTGCGCGACTTGGGGTAGTCATGGACTTCGGCGCTCAGTCCGACACCGAGAAAGTCCTGATACTGTTTGAGCGCCTGATGTGCATCGCGCACTGCAAACGCCATGTGTTTGATGTATCGTCCGTCAGTCATTGCGTTTTACTCGTTACTTAGAAAAATATCCGCGATGTTTACGCCCGGTGAGACGACCGGGTTGATGCCGCCCGTCATGCTCGTCATGACGAGCGTAACGCCAGGACCGTAGCCGCTGCGAGGACTATCCCCCTGCCCGATGACACCAATACCGAGCGCGCCGCGCAGGTAACCATGATTGAAGCTGCTATCGTAGTCCGCCAGCGCGACGACATCGCCCAACCGGAGTGTGTCCAACCCCGCCTCACGCAGCGCGTCCTTGTCCTGGCTCTGGATATGCAGCGAGCCACCTTCGCTCGTCAGCCCTGCGCCCGCGCCGAGCAGATGCGGCGGCACGATGGCAGTGACGGGGACATTCAGCCGCCCGTCGGGATTGGTCGTCACTTCCAAGCCTTCGATCAAGTCAACCGAGCAGCTTTTGAGGGTGACGTTGGGATGGTCGAGCAGTTCCATGCCGACTCCGACCGACTTGATATTGATCTTGTCGCCGATGGTCATCTTCTCGCGGTCGGCTTTGGCGAAGTGGAGAATAACGTGTTCGGAAAAGCGCCCGGACTTGCCCGTGACAAAGCCCTTCGCGCCTTTCGCATCGCCCGTCATCACCATTGCGCTGTTGCCTATGCAGGCGAACAGGTTCAGACCGCGATTGCCGTTGTCATCCTTCAACGAAATGCTGACACCGGGATGAATGCAATCCGCCAACCAGCCATACGCCGAATCGCCGACCGAGACGTTGTAAACGATGCCGCCATAAGTCGGCAGCAGGAATGGGCGACCGTGTGCGTCGAGACGATACGGTTCAGCAGGCAAGCCGGGGAAGCCGGGGGAGGCGATTTGCCCCATGACAGAGACCGCCACCAGTTTATCTTTGTTTGTTCGGACGCTCATGATGCCTCGCGGATGTTCAGGTAGTTGGCGATATTGGCGTTCGGGTCAATGACCCATTCGATAACCGGTTCAGGCGCGCTCATCATCGTCAGAATGCCAGGACCATGCCCGGTCATGACCGAGTCGCCGTGAATGCAGAGCGCAATCGTGGCAGCACCTTTACGATAGCCGCGCCCATAGCGATGATCGGCATCGGGAATGACGACCAGGTCACCTAGCCGCATCTGGTCAATTCCCAGGTCTGCCATCAGTGCGCGGTCGCCGCTCATCAAGTCCTGATCGACATATTCGGAATTGAGTTCAGCGCCAGACCCCATGATGCGCGGCGGCAGCTCCATCGTTACGGGGACGCGAATCTTCTTGCCACCCTCTACGACTTCAATTGGGATGCCATGCAGCAAACGCGGGCTGACCTTCTTGAGTTCGATCTGCGGGAAGTCCGTCAGTGCCAAGCCGCGCCCATAAGCGAAGATCTGGATGGCATCGCCGACACAGAGCAGGTCGTTGACATCTGGTGCAAAGTCCACCAGCATACGCGCGTGCTCGCCCGTGACGATGCCCTCCGCGCCTTTCGCCATACCGCTGGTCACGACCGCGCGGTTGCCGATGCACGTCAGATAATGCAGCGCGAACTCAGCGGCAGCGTCCGGGTTGGCAATCGACACACCCGGCTCGACATGATCGCCCGCCCAGCCAAACGCCGGGTCGCCGACACGGGCGTTGTAGACCACGCCAGACATGCCAGGCAGCACCCGCCCAACGCCCATGTTATCGAGCGTGTAGCCGGGGTAGCGCAGGCTGGGCTGGCTGATGTTGCCCATCACCGCCATTTCGACGAGATGTGCCTCGTTAGTCGCTAAAGGCATAGGTGTGAATTCCTTGACACATGAGAGTCACGTTTCTATAATCCATTGAATGTCGATTGTCGACAATCGACAGACGACTGCGATTATAAACTGGCATAGAGAACTGTCAAGAAAATGGCTCAACTGCCTGCACAGCTTCACCAGATCGAAAACAAGTCACGGCGCGAGCGCATTATTGATGTGCTGCGCGAGGCAATCGTGGCTGGCGAACTCAAACCTGGTCAGGCGTTGATCGAGATGGATCTTGCTACACAATTGGGCGTCAGCCGCGCGCCACTCCGAGAAGCGCTGCTGGTGCTGGATCGCGAAGGGCTGGTCGAAACGCTGCCCTATCGTGGCACGATTGTCCGCAACCTGAGCCGGACAGACATTGAAGAACTGTACAGTTTTCGCGGGCTGTTGGAGGAATTTTCGCTGCGTCAGTTGATCGCGCGGGATAACCCCGAAGATGTGGCGCAGCTTCGAAACCACTTTGACGCTATGCTCACAGCGGCACAGGCAGGCGACGTGCGTCTGCTCAACCAGCATGACCGCGCTTTTCACGACACGCTCATAGAACTCAGCGGTCACAGCCTGCTCCAGGCAAGCTGGCAAACCGTCTCGCTGCGGGTGCGCCAGGTGATGGCGCTGCGCAACCGCCAGAATCGCGATTTGACGCGCGTCGCCTACAACCACATCCCGATCATCGATGCCATTGCCATTCGTGACCTCGACAAAGCAGTCCGGCTCCTGCACGAACACATTGCCTCAGCGGGCGATCTGCTGGCGGAATTATGGGAAGCAACGCCCAACGGCGCGGAGCAATCGTCATGAGCGAGCGATGTGTGCTGATCACAGGCGCAGGCGGGTTCGTCTGCCGCCACATTGCCGAGGCACTGCTGACGGGTGACTGGCACGTCTACGCGCTGGATCGTGCTTTTGACACAGATCTGCGCGCAGCTTGGGCAGACAAGGTCGAGCTGATCGAGGGCGATACTGCTGAACTGCCAGATATGCGCGTGGATGCGCTGGTACACGGTGCGGCGATCACCGCATCGCCCGACGAGATAGGCTTGACGCCAGAGGCGTACCTGCGGACGCAACTTGATCCAGCGCTCGATGCACTGGCGTGGGCGCACACTCACCGCGTCGAACAAACGCTGGTGATCAGTTCCGATGCGGTCTTGAGCTTCACACCACCGGGATTGCTTGACGAAGACGCGCCGACACGCCCGCAGAATGTGTACGGCGTTGCCAAAGTGACGCTGGAAAACCTTGCCCGCATTTTGCGCGACGAATACGAGCGCGATATTGCAGTGGTGCGGTTGGGCAATGTCTATGGTCCCGGCGAACTGCCGCGACCGAGCCGCCCACGCATCAGCCGCGTCGGGCGTATGATTCACGAAGCGCTTACCGCGCGCCGCATCTCCTTCGATACGTTCGCTCCAGCGCGCAGTTGGACGTTCGCGCCAGACATCGGCGCGGCGGTGCGGGCGTTGCTGGAAGCCCCGAAGCCTAATCACGACCTGTACAACGTCGCCACTCACGAAACCTTGTCGCCGCGCGCTATCGCGGAAGCGATCCATAAGCATCTGCCGGATACCGAGATTGTCACCGTGGCGGGCACTTCATGGATAGACGATCGCAAACACACGCTCAGTCATCAACGCTTGTACGACGAGACAGGCTTTGACGACTGGACACCCTTTGCCGACGGGATCGCCGCCACGATTGCCTGGCAGCGCGCACAACTGGAAGTCGCCTTATGAACCCGCTGCGCATTGTCCTCGGCGGACTGGGGGTACGCGGTCGCCACTGGGCGGACGTGATCACCCGCTCGCCGCGCTGCGAGATTGTCGCCTATGCCGACCCCAACCCCGCCGCCTGCGCACGGATGGCAACACAGTTTGGTGAGCGTCCGGCGTTCGCATCGGTGGAAGCAGCGCTCGCGGCGATGGAGGGTGTCGATGCGGTCGTGCTTGCTAACCCGCCAATTGGGCGACAGGCACAGGTCGAGGCAGCAGTCGCGCGCAAGCTGCCACTGCTGATCGAAAAGCCGCTGGCGCTGGATGTGGCGGAGGCAGAACAGCTTGTTGCAACTGCCGAACGCGCGAACGTGCCGCTGATGGTCGGGTTGAACTTCCGCTATCTGGGCGTGACGAAAGCTGCCATACAGTTGTTCGCTGATGGCACGGTCGGGCAGCCTGCATTCGCGCGCTTCACCTACGAACGCTACCGCGATGGCAACCGCCCGGACTTGAACAAGTATCCGCTGACGATGGATCAGCCAATGTTGTGGGAGCAATCGATCCACCACTTCGACCTGCTGCGCTACGTCTACGGGCAAGAGCCAGTCGCGGTCGAAGCGCGCACCTGGAATCCACCCTGGAGCATGTACGCCAGCGACACC
>JANRJX010000110.1:0-26063 GCA_033763755.1 Chloroflexota bacterium | reverse complement strand
CGTTGATGTCATCTACCTTTCTGGAGGTGGGGCGGAGCTGGTGTATGAGCAAGTGGGCGAAGCCTACCCGCAGACCAAGCTGGTGCCGGACGCGCAGATGGCGAATGCCAGAGGCTATCTGCACTATGCCCATTTCGCCGCCCGGAAGTGAGGAGCTCAGCATCGAAGCGGGTCTTACTGGTCAGCCCAATGGGTGATACGGGTAAGACCCACTCAGAGGAGAGATAAGCATGGCAAAGCGCAAAACGAGCAAACGCCGCTACCAGATGATTACGTTCAAGGTGTTCGAGGACACCGACAGCGACATCCTGGACTGGTGGGAAGGGATTGATGAGGGCGAACGCAGCGATGCGTTACGCGAACTGATCCGGGGGTATCTGGGCAAGCAGCCGCGCCGCAGCAAACTGCTGACCATCCCCGAACTGCTGGAAGTGCGCCAGGACACCTTATGGATACGAGACGCGCTGAACGAGATGCCCGGCTATCTGGAACGGCTGGTGCAGCATGTGGCAGTCAACGGTGCAGCCGGGATTGCCATGCCGCCGACGGCGCGATCACCCGCCAATGGCGATGTCCTACCAGCAACTGAACCCGCCCTGACAGACAACGACAGTGATCGCCGAGCGCGACGGATGAAGCGTTCCCAATGGTGAGGAGGCAATGGATGGAACAATTAATCAGGCACTGTAGGACATCAAAGCAAAAAGCAGCACATGGTTGTGCCATGTGGGTCGCAGCATCGAGGTGCTGCGACTTCGGGCGACGGGGATGGAGAGTCTGTGTCCAAATTGACCATCTTCCCGTCGCCAGCGAGCTAAATCCGCTCGCCACTCATGCGCCGTGGGGGCTGATGCAGCGGCAGTCGCCCCTGCATGAGTGCGGCGGTGCAGAGATGCCGCCGCACTCGTGGACGCGGTTCGCCGCGCCCACTGAACGCACCCGTGACCGGGATGCGTTCCCACTCTGCATCACCTTCGTTCAGCCGATTTTGGCATAGATATGCTGCAAAACAGGGAGAACAGGCACGATGAATCATCGTCAGACAATAGCAGAAATCAGCAAACGCCTGCCGCGCCTGAAAAGGCGTGACGTGGCGGCGGTGGTAGAAGTCATGGCGGAACTGTGGACACAGGAACTGGCAAAGCCCGGTCAGACAGTGACGGTTGCCGATCTGGGCAAGTTGCTGGTCGAGGTGCAGACCGTCCACAGCGGCGGCGCGGTAGGACGGCGCACCCTCAAGCGGGTGTATGTACGTTTCTGTCCAACCGGGAGGTTTCGTCAGGTGGTGCTGGATGCTTATATAGAGAAGGGAACAGCCGAATGAAGAAGAAACCTAATCCGTACAGTGAACGCATGACCGTCAATCTGACTCCCGACCAGATGCGGCGGTTGGAGGAACTGCGAAATGTCCGCAGCCGTGTCGGAAACTTCGTTAGTAAAAACGACCTGCTGCGCGATGCGGTCAATTTGTATCTGGCATCACAGGAAGACCTGCCGGGTTCGCGCCGGGCAATTGCCAAAGGTGTCGAATCGAAAGTAGACGCGCTGGATACAAAGATCGAAGCATTGACGACCATGCTGCAAGACTTCATCGAGCGCGTGACGCGCAAACGCGAGGGTTAGATGGACAGAAAGCAGATGTGTGTTGCTAATGTGCAGTACAAAAAGCCGTCAGCCGATGGTGCGAAACAGTCAAAAAACCTGCTGCGCTACCTAACCTACCGCGAAAGCTGGGATGAGGCGGCGCGGCATGTCGCCGGGCGGGAACGCTGGGTCGATCATGGTATGGGTGATTCGGTAGCCGAAATCGCGCAGCGCTGCGACGACCTCAAGAGTGAGCATGTGCTGACTTTCAGCCTCGTCTGCAACCCCAACCCCGACCTGATAGCGATGGTCGCGCCGGAGGATCGAGAGCAGTTTGTGCGCGAATTGACGGAAAGCGTGGTTGACGATTTCTTTGAAGCACGAGGGATCGATACAGGAGTCGAGATGAGCTACGTCCTGGTGCGCCGTGTGGCGGCATGAAAGATAGCGTGAAACACGCCGCAGGCTGAAGGAAACTGCCTGCGAGGTCAACCGACCTACCGAAAGGGGAAACCTGAACGGGAAAAGAGCATATCGGTAAAGGGGTGAGCGGTGAAGTCGTTTAACCGGGCTGCACTCCAAGACCTGGATGGTATGGGTAAGGCTGAATTGCTTGAAGTCCAGTGACGAGTGGGTGACGAGGCATTCCACTGACACAACGACTGAAGTCAGTTCCGGGAGCAGCACTCAGTGCAGGACGGAGCGTGAAACCTTCTTCCCGGACACAAGGGTCAATGAGACCGATGAAGTCACGAACGGACACCCTAACCCATCCTGAGAACGTCTTTCATGACCGTACCACGGGATTGCCTAAAAGGTGCGAGCCTCATGGCAACGGAGATCATCATAGTAGTCGTGGGGGTCACGTCCCACCGGGGAGGCTGGGAAAGCCAGCTACAGGGCGAAGGGGATCAGGGAGTTGAGCTTGAAGAAAATGCGAGGGATGCGAATGCAGAAAGCCAACCAAATTCTACAGGCAGTACGCAAGTTAGGGGAGCAGCGTCAACCCCTTACGCGGGTGTATCGCAATCTGTATTGCGAAGAACTATACATCGCAGCTTACGGCAAGATCTACCGCAACGAAGGGGCAATGACACCGGGAACGGCAGATGACACGGTGGACGGGATGAACCTGGCATACATCCGCGACCTCATTGAGGCACTGCGGTATGAACGCTACCAATTCCGTCCCGCGCGTCGTCAGCCCATCCCGAAGGAAAGTGGTGGTACACGACCACTGGGTATTCAGAACTTCACCGAAAAGCTGGTGGGGGAGGTGCTGCGAATGCTGCTGGAAGCATACTATGAACCACGCTTCCGAGAGAGTTCACATGGGTTTCGTCCCAACCGGGGCTGCCATACAGCGCTGGCAGCGGTGAAACACCACTTCATTGGCGCAGGCTGGTTCATTGAGGGTGATATCAAAGGCTGTTTCGACAACATCGACCATGAGGTGCTGCTGTCTATTCTGGCGCGGGACATCCATGACGGTAGATTGCTGAACCTCATCCGCCTGAGCCTGAAAGCGGGGGCGCTGGACAACTGGACGTATCACGAAACCCACAGCGGTACGCCGCAGGGGTCTGTCCTCAGTCCACTGCTTGCAAATATCTACCTCAACGAGCTGGATACGTTCATCGAAGATGAACTCATTCCTTGCTACACCAGAGGCAAGAGACGGGCAAGCCATCCAGATTACATCCGCTACAACAGCCGCTACCAGAAAGCAGTCAAACGCGGTGATCTGGTTAAAGCGCAGCAGTGGGACAGACAGCGCCGTCAGATACCCTCGCAGGACACCCATGACCCGAATTACCGACGGTTGAGTTACATCCGTTATGCGGACGACTTCCTGCTTGGTTTCATCGGGTCGAAGGCGGAAGCGGAGGACATCAAAACGGCTGTCGGGACGTTCCTACACGAACGGCTCAAGTTGACCCTCAGCGCGGAAAAGACGCTCATCACCCATGCACGGACACAGCACGCGCACTTTCTGGGCTACGCCATCAGCACACAGCAGTCAGATACCCGGCATATGCCCCGCGAAGGTACACGGGTCACGACCCGCGCCGCCAACGGCAAAATCCGGTTGGGCATACCCTATGGTCGCATCACCGAAGAAATCCGGCGCTACCAGCGCAACGGCAAACCCATTCACGAACGCGGACTGATGCACTTCAGTGACGCGCACATCATCCTGACCTACCAGATGCGCTACCGGGGACTGGTGGAATACTACCAGTATGCGGTGGACTTACATCGCTTTGGCAGGCTCAAGTGGGTGATGGAAACGGCACTGACCAAGACCCTGGCACACAAGTTTAAGATGAGTGTGCGCGAGGTCTATCGCAAATATCATGGCAAACGTCCGGTGAATGGTTACACCTACAAGACCCTGCAAGTCGAAGTGCCAACCACACATGGCAGCAGTCTCATTTATTGGGGCGCAGTGCCGCTGCGGGTGGTCAAACCGGGGTCGAAACCGTTGGTAGACATCATCCAGCGCGATATGAAACTACACTACACCGACCTGACGAAACGGCTGCGGGCAGACGCATGTGAACTGTGTGGGGCTACAGGCAACTGTGAAGTCCACCACGTTCGCAAACTGTCTGACCTGAAACGACGTTGGACAGGTCGCAAAGAAGCGCCGATCTGGGTGCAGCGGATGATTCGCATTCAACGCAAAACGCTGGTGGTGTGTCGGAAGTGCCACAAGGACATTCATGCGGGTAGACCGCTCCCTAACAAACGTATATCAACACCGGGAGAGCCGGATGACGCGAAAGTGTCACGTCCGGTTCGGAGGGGGGACTGTGGAAAAGCGCCTTAACGGTGGCTCGCCACCTTACCTACCCTACCACCATCGTTTGACCGATGATCCACAAGCGCCGGGATTACACGATCCGCATACGCACATTGTCCTGCCGGGGACGGTGTATGACGAGGAACACGGGCAGCGTGTGCCGCTGTTCTTCAGCCGTAACCGCAAGGTGAATCATATCGACATGTTGCATGATGTCACGGAACGGACAATGGCAGAGCAGATGGAACACTACGTTGGTCCCGACTGGGAGCAGCGTTATGACGAATTAGCCGTCGTTCGTGAGCAGGAGTGCCAGATCATCGAGGATGAATCGCACGGGGTGATGCTCGACGACAAGGGTGCAAGCTGGGATGTGTGGTGCGGCACACGGCGGACGGATGAGCAGCAGGCTGCCGTTGGATTTTATCGTCATTATCCATCACCGACGGAAGACGACCCGGATAACCCCCGGCTGGAATTTCGTCCACTGGTGGTAGGGCTACCGCATGAACAGGCAGCCTTTTTCGCGCAGGTACTGGCACAGGCGATGAACGGCGAGATGGACAAATTGAAAGAACTCGCGGGATTGATTGGCGGGATGAGTGTTGACCAGCGGGAGGCTCTCATCGAGGAAATGGGTGGATATGAGCAGTCTGCTAGAAACCCATCACCTGAATTTGAACTTTAGCCGAAAAAGCACACAGGGGAGAAGAGCGCCAACCGTCGCCAAACGTGTGCGCTCCAAACCCCTGTGTACCAACCTAAAAGGAATATATCGAGTATGACACAGAACGACCTTGTGGACAAGACGGACACATTCGACACACCTAGCACTGGAAGGCGGGAGTTTTTGAATGCACTCTATCAGGGCAGTCCCGACAACCTCTATCTCGAATTGCGCTGCATCCATCCGACTACCGGGGAGGCACGTTCGCTTTGGGGGCAGATGGGCAATAAGCGTGGACTGGAAGCCGCGCTCAAGCAGGCGGAAGTATTGAACCGTGAGGGCTTCGGCGTGTACTTCGCACCCTGTTTGCGAAAAGGGAAGCAGGGCAAAGCGGAAGCCGCCGCGCTCGTACCGGCATTATGGGTTGATGTTGACTGTGACGGCGATCCCCATCAGCGCGACCAGAATCTAAGGACGCTCAAGGAGTTCAACCCTATGCCGTCCTTCATCCTCGACAGCGGTGGCGGTTGGCATGGCTACTGGCTCTTGGATAACCCGTTCCCGCTTCAGGGTGCAGCGGATCGGGAGAAAATCGCAGGCATTCTGCGAGGTCTATTCTCCGCTTTAGGTGGCGATCCGGAATATGTGAAAACCGTAGCAGGCATCATGCGCCTCCCCGATTCGGTGAATACGAAGCCGGAGCGCGGCGGTGTGGTGGTCACTGTTGTCGAGAGTTGCCCGGAACGATGCTATCCGCTGGAGACCTTCGCCTGGCTGGAGAGCCAGCCGCAGCAAACGAGTTTCGATGGATTGAAAGTGGTGACGCTGAATGGGAATGGGCAGCACCCTCTGCCGCCGCGCACTGAAAGCTATCTGGCATCCGGGGCGACAGATGGCTCTCGCAACACTGAATTGTTCGCGGCAGCCTGCCAGCTGCGGGATGCCGGATACAGCCAATCCGATGTGGAACGTGAACTCATTCCGCGCCACCTCGCCAATGGCAGCAGTGAGCGCGAGGCGCTGGCGACCATCAGGAGCGCCTACAGCCGTCCCGCCCGTGACCCCATCGCGGAATCACGGCAAACCGCCCGTCAGCAGGTGGAGAAACTCATCAGCCGCTTTGGGCAGCCGGAGACAGAACGTGAACGCCCGACGATGGAGCAAATCAGCGATGCTGTGACCGCCTGCGCTCATCTCAACGCCGTTGAATGGGCAGCTGAGCGCCAGCGCCTCAAAGTATTATGTGGGGATGGTTTGAAAATCGCTGATCTGGACCGACTGTATCGGGAGGCGAAACGTGAACTGGATCGCGCCGCCTTTGCCGCCGCGCTTGCAACAGAACAGTATCTCGTCGCCGATGGAGGTATGGTCTTTGAAAAACAGACCGAGCGCGGTACTAGCCGCCAGACCGTCGCCGGATGGATCGGGCGGGTACTGGAACGTACTTCCCGGATGGACGACGATGGGCAGGTTGAACACCTGACGGTACTGGAACTGACCTGCGGCGAGGAGATGCTAACCTTGCATGTGCCGAGTGAACTCTTTGGCGACCCGAACGCCTTGCAGCGTTTTATCGCCGGACACGCGGGTGAAAACTTCACCGTCCGCGCCGGGATGATCCGCCACCTTGCCCCCGCGATTCTGGCCTTGTCTGGTACATACCCCCGCCGCAAGACCTACCGTTTCATGGGCTGGACGGAGATCAATGGTAAATGGGTGTATGTCTCACCGGAGATGAGTGTCAATGCCGATGGGCAGTTAAGCGAACCACCGGAAGTTGAGCTTGAAACTCGCCTGCGCGATTACCGCTTGTGTGGTGCGGAGTGGCAAGACAGCCTGGAAGCGTTCAAGACGGCGATTGCCACGCTTCCTAAACACCTCGCGCCCTCATTGATCGCCTTTGCTATGCTCCCCGGCGTGCAGCGCTTCTTTCCCGCCGCCGCAACCCGCCCGGCGGTGCATCTGGTCGGGACATCGGGCAGCGGCAAGTCGGAAATCGCATCACTGCTAACCAGTTTCTATGGGCAGTTCACCCGCGACACGCCGCCCGGTCAGTGGGGTGATACGATCAACACCGTCGAGACGTTGGGTTATGCGCTGGCAGATACCCTCTACTGGGTGGACGATTACAAAACCATCTATGCTGACGAACGCACTTTCACCCGCTTTTTGCAGAGCTATTCACGCGGTATGGGACGCGGTAGGCTGACCCGCGAAGCCAAACTGCGTCACGAGCGTCCCTGTCGCGGACTGCTGCTGTCTACCGGCGAGACGACCATCGAGGGGGAAGCCTCGATCCTGTCTCGTATGCTGGTATTGGAAATCCCACCCTGGGAGCAGCGTGATCCAGGTGGCGCGGCGTTGGCGAAGCTGGAAGCGGTACGCGATTATCTCCCCGGCTTCACCGCGAAGTTCATCCAGTGGATTGCTGTACAGGCGGATGAGGGAACGCTGGCGAAAGAACTCACAAGCCGTTTCGAGTCGAATGTGAAGGGCTACCGCGACAACCTCACCAGTAAGCTGGGGCGACAGGCAAACACCGGACGCATGGTGCAAAACTGGGCAGTGTTGGTCACGACCTACCAGATGCTTCGGCGCTTCATGGCGGAATTGGGCTACGACGAGGCGTTACCCGCGTGGCAGGACAGCATCGTGGAAACGGTGAAGGCGGTGCAGCAGGAACGCGCCGGGCAGGTGTTCATTGACACGCTGGGACAACTTCTCGCCAGTGGGGAACTCATGCTGGCGAAGGATATGCAGCAACCAGAAGAACCACGACCCGGAACCACCATTGTCGGTTATGTTGATGACCGCTATGTGTATCTGCTCCCCGATGTCGCTCATCGCGCCGTCCTGCGGGTGCAGTCGCTCAAGTTCAACACCCCGGCGATTGGCGCACAGTTGAAGGAAGATGGCTGGCTGATCCCCGGTACGAACAACCTGACGGTGCAGCGCCGCATCCGGGGCATCCCCACCCGCCTCTGGCAGTTGAAAGCTGATTTTCTGGGTTGTGACGAGTGTGACGCTGTGACAGCAACCGGATAACCCTGTAAACAATCGCATCAAAGGTTGAAAGAAATGCCTGTGACAGTTGTGACGGTTGTGACACTGCCTACAGGTATTTTCTTTTTGTCCTGCGAATCCGATGGATGACTGTCACAGATGTCACAGCGTCACAGTTTCAGAAACGCATTTTGCCAATGACATACAAAAATACATGGGGTATCCAAAATCATTTTCAGAGTGCTGAATTTGTGTCTGTGACACCTGTGACACTGGTTCGATATGTACAAGCTGTCGTCATTTGCCCTAAAACTGAGGCGCATAACCCACCAGTTCATCTTTATGTGATTGTCCCAGCTTGAGGATTATGACGGTTTCTGAGGAGAAACCCGCGCCATTGCCAGTGTGCCAGCGATCATCAGCGCGGCAGCGAGTCCAAAACCAACGACTGGCGAGGCAGCCGTCCACAAAACACCCACCAGGGTGCTGGAAACGAATTTGGTTGTGCCATTGACCAACCCCAATGCACCATAACTCATGGCTAAGGTTTCGGTTTGCACCATCTCGGCGGTCACAGTCGATTCCAGGGCTTCCTGCACGGCGACATAGAGTCCACCGATGAAGAAGATGCCGCCCAGCAGCGCCACACTATCGACAGCTAACCAGAATGCCAGGGCGGTGAGTATGGCGGTCAGCGCGCCAAGCACATAACCTGTGACCAGAACTGGCAAGTGACCGACGCGATCTGCGATGATACCAACCGGGTATGAGACAGTGATTTGCACCACATTGCGCCAAACATAGAGCAGTCCTGCCACCTGAGCAGCCTGCACCACGCCCAACGACGAGGTGAGCAGGGTGGTGGCTGCCAAAATCAACAGGCTGTGGGAAAAATCGCCGACACCGAAGAGCGCAACCGCGCCGAGGTAGCGCTTGAAGCGCAGTGGCAAATCGCGCAGGGAACTGAAAAAGCGCAGTGCCGGGTTGGGCGAGTACTGCGGGTCTTTGACCAGCGTGAGGAAAGCCAGCACCGCCAGCACGCCCGGAATGACCGATAACCAGAGGACAAGGCGGAACGGACCAGCCGCCTCGTCCCAGGGCAGCCCTTGCGCCCAGCCGAGCAGCGCCACACCCAACAGGGGACCCGCCACCGCGCCCACTGTGTCTGCCGCCCGGTGAAATCCAAACGCTCGGCCGCGTGTTTTCGGGCTGACAGCCTGAATCACAATGGCATCGCGCAGGGGTCCGCGCAAGCCTTTGCCGAACCACGACACAAGACGACCCAGCAGCAGCAGCGGCCAGCCAAGCGCAAGGGCGATTAACACTTGTCCAACAGGGGTCAACCCATAGCCGATGAGCACCAGCAGCTTGCGATGCCCCAGTTTGTCGGCGACATAACCTGCCCCCATCTTGGTAAAGCTGGCAACGGCATCGGCAATGCCTTCAATGATGCCCAGGAATGCCGCCGGAATGCCCAGTACCGCGAGAAAGCCGGGCAAAATCACGGTGGTCGTTTCATAGCAGAAATCGCCCAGTGCGCTGGTCAGACCGGCACCGACTACCGTGCGATTAAACCAGCTTTGCGGGTCGGTTGGTGGGGAGACAGGCGGCGCTATCGTCGCTTCATTCGGTTCACTCATTCCGTTCTCCTTGTGATGTTCATGGGGGAAGCCTGTTCGTTTAGCCAGGGCAGGCAGCACGATACCACGCGCTCATTGTTGAGAACCTGTCACCATGCAGCACCTTGTTGTTCCCTGGTTAGTGGTTCTCATCCTGAGATTCAAAAACCCTCTGAGCATAGGCATCGAGCAGCGTTTCACAGGTCTGCAAACGCTTATCGGCTTCAGCCCCCAGTGGTGCGCCATAGAAGTCAAGTTTACGAATCTTCGCCAGCCAGGACTGGAGCTTTTTAAAATCGACATCATTCTCCTCCAACTCAGCATAGGTAAAGTGGTTAGCCGCCGTCTCTTTGGCGATTTCCGCCTCAAAGTCTTTGCATTTGTCGAGGAACTCTTTGTATTCCTCATCCCGGTCAGCTTTGAAGCGTGCTACCACCTTGTCCTCTTGCGCCCGGTCAAGGGCAATGGTTTCCAGTATCACCGACTCGCCTGACATCTCAGCAATCTCGTTCTCGATCATCTTGAGTTGGCGCGTGTGGTCATCGGTTTTGGGTAACAGACAAACGCCATTTTGAAGGTAGACAGCTCCCATACCTTTAAGCCGACGCCAGAGCGCGATCCGCTTCCTGGCAGGTTCAGGAGGCACTTTATAGGTGAGGAGTAACCAATTTTGTGTGTTCATAGAACAATGATAATGTTACAGCCGTAACATGTCAAGTGAAACGAATTGGTAAGCTCGATACTGCTGAAAATCTGACTACTCCTTTTCGTTATTCGCCGCTGCCGCGATCACTTAGCGCAGCATTCTTCCCATCAAACAGCAGCAGCGGTACGCTGACCCTACTTTTCCGATGTGTGTCAAAACGCCGTCAGATGCCCCCATCACCATACCGCACTGACTTATTTCTGTGCATCCCTCCAAAGCTTGGGTAGCCCGATTTCCAGTCACCGTTTGACAGCCCATTCTCCTCGCACTACCGCCGCGCGGCGATCTTACAGCGCGGGGTTCCCTCCTAACCAGCACCAGCGGCGGTACGCCAGTACCAGGCATCTGCGATGCACCGGGACTGCCGAACCACCGCTTTCCCGATGGGATGCTGGTCAGGTTCCTCCCTCTGCGCTGTCCCCGCATGTTTGAGCGGTAGCGCTCCACGTGCTGGCGATTTCCAGCGTCTGTCGAGGGAGTTTTCGTCATGTCCAACGTTGATATTCGTTCCAAGATTCGTCCGTTTCCGCGTGTTGCGATCTATCCGACAGGGTGGGCTGGTCAGCGCACCTTTGAGCAGATTTACGATGATCTGATTCCCAGTTTCAACCGTCTGCTGCGCTACTATCGCAACCACGAACTGGACATCCCCGACCTGATTGCTCACGCCTTCATGCGACTGTGGATGGACATCAGTGCCGATACCTCCATGCTGGCATCGGTGGACAAAGGTGGAGCGCTCAAGCTGCTGCTGAACCGCACCAATCCTCAGCTTTACCGCAAATTCTACCGCCGCGAGATGTATCTGGAAGACATCGCTACCCGCAGCGGTGATCCTGACGACTTTATCATCGACGGTTATGACCATTCGCACATCATCGGTCACGCCACCTACGCCGAAGCCATTGAACTCCGCATTGACATTGAGAAGGTCATCACCGAAATGGCGGAGAAGTACATGGACAGCCTGCCGCATTTGGCAGCACTGTATTACATCACCACCGAAGTTGGACCGGACGACGCGGCAGCCATCGCCGGACGCAGTGGAACGAAGAAGTGCTGGTGGTTGACGAGCGTAGTCAAGCCGATGCGCGAACAGTTGTGTGAGAAGCTGGAACTCTTCAAGCCGCGTCAACAGACTTGGCGGGATCGCCATCTTGCCGGGGTAGAAGCACCTCTGCTGCGCCTGCTCGCACGTTATGAGGCGGAAGGCAATCTCCGCATGGCGGCGACGGTGCGGAGTATGGCGGCATACGAAAGCTGCAAGACCTTGTGTGAGCAATTGGGACTATCGAAATACACCATCCACATGCTGCGGCGAAACGCCCATCGAGAGTTGAACCGGGCTTACGGCTGCGCGGTTTGAGCCTCAACGTCATGGCTGGAACGTTTAGCCAGCCTCACATTTTTCGCGTCCCTTCCACCTATGAGTGTAGTGCCATACGAGTAACGAATCTGACTCTGCCGTTTAAGGATTGTCTGTTCGATCCAGTGCCACATCTTCCAAAGCGGCGGGGTCATTGAGCGGTTCAAGATGCGTAACCAGGGTGATTTGTGGCAGTGCGTGGCGAATGTCACGCTCCAGTCTTTCGAGCAGATCGTGCCCGGACTTCACCGTCCATTCTCCCGGCACAAGCACATGCACCGAGACAAAATACCGCGACGCAGACTGCCTTGTGCGCAGCGCGTGCCACTCAATGCCGTTACCGCGATAGGTGTCCAGAATGGACTGAAGACGGTGGAGATCTTCGGCCGGCAGCACGGAGTCCATCAGCCCTGTCGCTGAGCGCCTCATGATCTGTACCCCCGACCAGGTGATGTTCGCCGCGACCAGCAGCGCGATTACCGGGTCCAGCCACAGCCATCCCGTCACTACGACTGCGCCAACCCCGACAATAACCCCAACCGATGTCCAGACATCCGTCATCAGATGATGGGAGTCGGCTTCCAGTGTGATTGAATGGTGCAGCTTTCCTGCACGCAACAAGATACGCGCCGTGCCAAAATTGATCAGAGATGCGGCGACGGAGACGAACAGACCGATGCCGACCTGTTCCAGTGGCTGTGGGTTAAACAGTCGTTGCAGACTGGTGTAGGCAATGCCAACCGCCGCGAACAAGATCAATGCGCCCTCAACGCCGCTGGAGAAATACTCCGCTTTGTCATGCCCAAAATTATGTTCGTCGTCCGGTGGACGCGCAGCAATCGTGAGCGCGCCGAGCGCAACAACCGCTGCGATCAAGTTGATTCCCGACTCGAGCGCATCGGAGAGCAGCCCGACGGAACCCGTCAGCAAATACGCCGTAGTCTTGAGTGCGATGGTGAGTACCGCCGCCCCAATCGACAGCCAGGCAAAGCGGGTGAGAGATGAACGATCCATAGGCTATTTCCAGATTTATCACCAACATTGCGGAACAGTGGTAGATGGTTGGCACGCGAGCGTTTGCAATTTACGCGCTTCCCATTCTGTCAAAAGATACCTGTCCCTTCAACAGTGTGTTTGGTGGTGTGTTGTCTCATTTCTTCCCACCGAAATGATCAAGAGCAATCAGAGTCGCCGAGACCACGGCTATGGCGACCCCAAAGAGCACTGTGTCTTGCGGGTCTTCCCATTCCTCTAAGTGTTCCAGAAACTTAACCGCCATTATCAAAATGACCATGCTGCTAAGTTTGGATTCGAGTTCGTGGAGATTAGAGGCCACCATCCAGTCGGGAAGGGCAAGTTCACCAACAAAGAGTCCGTACATGCTTACTGCAAAAATGAGCAGGGCAGCAGCAATTAGGAAACCTTCCACCAGTTCTATCAAAGAGATGGCAACATGCGGATCCTGGCCGTAACTCGTGACGATAAGGCTAACCGCGCCGACGGTCTTCACCAATCCCCACCCAAACGCTGCCAACGCTGCCAAAATCAGGGAAGCAATGCCAACGATAGCAAGGTATCTGGTTTTTTCGAGTAGTTTTTTCATGCGAGTTAGCCTAAGATTTGTGACTTTTACACCGTTTAGCATTGAAACGTCTGCACAGCTTCATCATCAAGAAGCTTTTCCATTGCAGCAGTGTGATTCCGGTGCGATCCAGTTGTACTCCAGACACTCGTCACGGTGCCACCTGTCTTGCTTACAGTATAGGATTTGACCTGAACTCCGCATTGACGGAATGTTGCTTTCACATCTTCAATCTTCTTGTTTTCAGGCGAAGTAGTGACTGTGTAGCTGCGGAACTCATGGAGTGTCTCGATCTTTTCCTCTAACGTTGGAATTATCCACAAGACGAATAAAACGACAGCCGATACAATTCCTGTAAGCATATAGGATTTGTAGCCTATGCCCATCCCTATAGCCGCGACCAGCCAAATGATGGAAGCCGTGGTCAACCCGGCGACACGTCCACCGTTACGTAGAATGACTCCCGCGCCCAGAAAGCCCACACCCGTAACAATATTGGAGGCAATGCGGGTGGGATCGGCAGCATCTCCACCTATACTTGAAGACAACATCGTAAAAATTGTTGCCCCTAAACATATAAACACCATCGTGCGAAGGCCAGCAGACTTATTTCGGTACTCACGCTCAATACCGATCAATCCACCGACGAGTACCGCAGCCAGGATTTGAATTGCCTCTTCGGGCATGAGGACTCCTGAATACTATTCATCGGACACACACTTCGTGCTACTGAACCGCGATGCTACAAAGACTTGATAATCACACCAGTAGAGAACACACCGCGTATAGAAAGGTCAATTGGCTGCCTCTGCCAAAAGAATTTGAGAGGAGCAGCCAACTTCGGAAACACACTCTGGCCGCTAGTCGAAGATGTCGAACATCTCGCCTAGAAACGATCTCTTCCGCTTACCTTGCGGGTAGCGTCTGTCATCGTGGCGGTAGTGATCATCGTCGTCGTACTCATAATGATCATAAAATTCTTCCCGCCGCTTACGTTCGGACGGCACAGGTAGCGTTGTCCGCTCCTCATAAGCTGTCGAGCGCTCGATAATCTTGTCGAGTTCGCCGCGATCCAGCCACACACCTCGGCACTGCGGGCAGTAGTCAATCTCGATCCCCTGCCGTTCGGTCATCTTCAGTTCGGTTGTGGTACATACAGGACAGTTCATTGCGTCTCTATTCCTTCTACTAGATACGAGATTTTCGGTTATGCCACACCCACGAAAGTGAGCGTTCCATAGCGCTGCATCATTCGCACAAATCACCTCAACGGTGAGATGATGACCCGATGGTGAGCGCTACCAGCGCACTGGTTTTCAGCCGTTACAAAATGTACTCTCCCACTGCCTCCGGTTGATAGAGAATGCAGTCGACTCTTAGGGATCGGATACCGTCTGGTACTTCCCATTCGACCGTTTCCCCCTGACGGCACCCCAGAATAGCCATTCCAACAGGGGCGAGCACCGAAATCCGCCCTTCGGGAATGTAAGCATGATCAGGGTAAACCAGGGTGAGGATCATCTCCTCACCCGTCTTGAGATCGATGAGCAGCGCTGTCGAGTTCATGGTGATGGTGTCGGCAGGGATTTCAGAGGACTCGATGACGTTGGCCCGATCAAGTTCGCGTTCAAGTTGCTCAAGGTACGGTCTTTGCTGTATCAGGTCTGGATTATCCAGCAAATTCCGTAAGCGCTTCATATCGCGATTGGTTATGCAAATAGCCTGGTTCTTCATCGTTCTTCTCCAAGATGGACAGCCTCAGGCTGCGGAAGGGGAGCAACACGGTCGATATAGGCTTGTGTGAAGCCCCTGTCTTCATCTGTGCGACTCATATAGACGCGATGCCCACTACCGCAGTCAATCCGAACGAGGACCCCACTGGTTGGCAGTGTAAAAATGCGGATGAGCATTCCGTCCACATTCACGGCAAGCGTGGACCTGCGTCCGAGATCAATTTCATGCTCTTGAATACTGTGGTGCTGTATACGAATCCCCGCATCAGCGTCTAGCACGTTATCGCCAGCACTTAGGTTGAAGATTTGATGCTGGATCTCGGCTTCACCCACGAGCGTCAGTTCGACAACGTGCTGTTCATTTGTCCAACGAAGATAGCCTGCCCGCGATAGGCAAGAAGCGGCCTCATTCCATGTCGTGATCGGTACATCTGTGGACAGGCTATCCAATGTCAGTTTTTTCTGACTGTATGCAGCAATCAAAAGTGAACGCTCGTTCTCGGATAGCTTACGCCACTGTTTGGACACCAATTGAAAGTCAAGAAATTCGGATACACAACACATACGGTCTGGTTTGAGAATGTGGAATCGTCCTCCATCGAGAATTTGTCCGGCGTATTCCTGGTGTTGAACCAGCCCGCTTCGAGGCGGGTAGCCCTCGCCCCCCACGTAAAACGCGGTGGCATAACGGTTGCTGTAACTGGCCGCTTCTTTTGACGTTTGCGCGAGAAGCATTGTCGTCTCCTTTACCAAACATACCCTGGCAACATAAATCCAGGGAGCTTTGCGAACAAGAACGCAAGCACATTCTAGTTGCTAGTCGAAGATGTCGAACATCTCGCCCAGAAACGATCTTTTCCGCTTACCCTGCGGATAGCGTCTGTCATCGTGGCGGTAGTGATCATCGTCGTCGTACTCATAATGATCATAAAACTCTTGCCGCTTACGTTCGGACGGTACCGGTAGGGCTGTCTGCTCCTCATAAGCGGTCGCGCGTTCGACAATCTTGTCGAGTTCGCCGCGATCCAGCCACACGCCCCGGCATTGCGGGCAGTAGTCAATCTCGACCCCCTGCCGTTCGGTCATCTTTAGTTCAGTTGTGGTACATACCGGACATTTCATTGCGTCTCTATTCCTTATCACTAGATACGGGATTTTCGGTAATGCCACACCCACGAAAGTGAGCGGTCTATAACGCTGCATAATTCACGGCATCATTCGCACAACTCACCTCAACCATTGACAGATCATTCGAAGTTGAAACGTGGCTCTTTAGCCTGTATTGGGCGAATGTCTTCTAATCTGAACATATCGCTCCACACACTGCCTGGTCTGACTTACCTGCTGCTCACGAACAACAAACGTAACCAACACATACGGAACAATTGCCGCAATCAGCAAGACTGCCAGACCGGGACCCAATAGAATCATCAGCCCAATCACGGTCACTCCCCATGTCACTATCCACAGTGTCCAGGTTCGCATCGCACTATCCTCCGCTCGACTTCGAACCAATATAAATCCATCATTTGAGTACACCACGTCGGATCAACATTTTTTCCAACTCCACGCCCCAGAACACAATCGTGCTCAGAACGAGGCAGATCGCCAGTTGCCCCAGGGTAAGCGGATTGGTGTTGAACAGATCATTAAAAAAGGGCAGGTATACCGCCAGCAGTTGTACGAAGATGGTGCTAAACACTGCACCCAGAAGTAGGCGGTTGCTGAAAAAGTTCATCTTGAACAGCGACTCGCGGTGGGAACGCAGGCCCAGCACATGCCCCATCTGTGCGATGGTCAGGAAGATGAAGACCATCGTGTTCCAGGCAGGTTTGCCGTTGGCTGCCATGATATTGTTCGACCAAGCCCAATAACCCAGTGCTACCCCTGTGATACCCAACAACGCACCGACCAGCAGGATATGCCGACCCAGCCCGCGCCCGAAGAGACTTTCGTTCGGTGCATACGGCGGGCGATTCATAACGCCTTTTTCAGCTTTTTCCACGCCCAGCGCCAGCGCTGGGACGCCGTCGGTAATCAGGTTCATCCAAAGGATTTGCAGTGTGGTCAGCGGGATCGTCATACCTGCGATCAGTTGGGTTATCAGCAGCACGAACAGTTCGCCAGTATTGCTGGCAAGCAGGTACTTCACAAAACGGCGCACGTTGTCGTAGATCGTGCGCCCTTCTTCAACGGCGCTGACGATGGTGGTGAAGTTATCATCCAGAATGACCATATCCGATGCCTCTTTGGATACTGCCGTGCCCGTGATACCCATCGCCACGCCGATGTTGCTGCGCTTAAGCGCGGGCGCGTCGTTCACGCCGTCGCCTGTCATAGCGACCACATGTCCTTTGTTTTGCAGCGCCTGCACGATGTTGAGCTTATGTTCCGGCGACACGCGCGCGTACACTGCAATATGCTCGACCTGTGCTTCCAGTTCCTGCTGAGACATCTGGCTGAGATTTTGCCCAGTGAGCACCTGATCGCCTTCCTTCGCAATACCCAGTTCGCGGGCAATCGTATAGGCGGTCAGTGGATGGTCGCCGGTAATCATCACGGGGCGGATACCCGCCATACGGCACACCTGTACCGCGGCTTTTACCTCTTTGCGCGGTGGGTCGATGATGCCCACCATACCAACAATAACTAAGTCGTGTTCAATCTGAGCTGCCGTCCGCTCCATTGGCAGCGTTCGGAGATAGCGATAAGCCAGTCCCAACACGCGCAAGCCATCCTGTGCCAGGCGGTTATTGGTGTCCTCAATCCGCCTCCGCAGTTCGGGAGTGAGGGGCACGACCTGCCCTTCGATCCATACTTCGCTGCTGACCTCCAGTAAGGAGTCCACCGCGCCCTTCGTGAAAGCGATATACGGGCGACCACCGTTGGACATCAATTCACGCAGGTAAGGCCCGTTCACATTTGTCCCTCCGTTTTCATGGAGGCTGTGGAGGGTAGTCATCCGCTTGCGTTCCGAGTCGAACGGCACTTCGCCGACGCGCGGGAACGCTTCGTCAAGAGGTTGCTTGAGCAGTCCGAAACGGGCAGCAGCGACAACCAGTGCTGCTTCAGTAGGATCGCCGATGGTGGTAAATTCATGGGAGTTTTCAGGACTGGATTCCAAAATAGAGTCGTTACACAGGGCGCTCCCCGCCAGCAAAATCGCCTGCGCCGCGTGCTGCGATGCCGCGCCTGTACCGTTCATGCTGGTCAGCGCGGGCATACCCCCTTTCACGACTTCATCAATCTGCACCGTGTGCCCGGCCACATCAACAATCGTCACCGTCATACGGTTCTCGGTCAGCGTACCTGTTTTGTCCGAGCAGATGGTTGTTACCGAGCCAAGTGTTTCTACAGCCGGCAGCTTGCGAATCAGCGCCTTGCGCTGGAGCATCCGCTGCGCGCCCAACGCCAGCGCAATCGTCACCACAGCAGGCAGCCCTTCTGGCACGACGGCGACAGCAATCGCAACCGAGTTCAGCAGCACTCTTTCCAGCGTATCGCCCGTGACAAGTCCGATGACGACTGAAATCGCCAAAATCACCCCTGCCGCCGCAATGAGCACTTTGCCCAGTTCGTCCATACGGTGTTGAAGGGGGGTTTTTTCGCTGTCTACCGTCTGAATGAGTTCAGCGATGCGGCCTAACTCGGTCTTCATGGCAGTTTCGACCACCACCCCCACACCGCGTCCATAGGTGACAGTGGTGCCCATATACAGCATGTTGTATCGATCACCGAGCGGCGCGTTTTCCTGGGTCAACACCTGCGGTATTTTGTTCACCGGTTGCGACTCACCAGTGAGCGCCGCCTCTTGCACACTCAGGTTGGCCGATTCGTACAGACGCAGGTCAGCGGGGACGATACTGCCAGCTTCCAGCAGCACTATATCGCCGGGTACTAGATCGCGCGCCTGCACATCAGACACTTTTACGTTACGGCGAACCCGCACCAGCGGTGCCGCCATCTTCTTCAAAGCCGCCATCGCTTGCTCAGCTCGATACTCCTGCACCACACCCAGCACCGCGTTCAGAACGACAATCGCGCTGATGGCAATCACGTTATCAACTTTGCCCAGCAACGCCGATACGACAGCGGCAAAAATCAGCAGCAGCACCAGTGGGTTCCTGATCTGCTCCCACAGGATGACAAGCGGATTCTTCATGCCGTGTTCGACGAGTTCATTCGGACCGTACTGTTCAAGGCGCGCTTCAACCTGGGCATGGTTCAGTCCATGGTCGACATCACTACCAAAATGTTCCATAACCTCTGCCTCAACAGACAGGTGCCAGGGGAGGGTTGTGAGGACATTCTGACGCACAGGTTTTTCAGCGAGCATAGTTTTGAGCCTTACACTCTTGTGGCAAATAAAAAGCCGACACGGACATCCCCCAATGGAGGGTATTCGTGTCGGCCTATGTTGCGACCAGTCTTCTTGCCAGTAGCAAGTTTACTTTTCGCCTAATCCGCCGGATTTATATTGAACATACAATAGCAGAGATTATCTTTGGAGACATTCCCCAAAATTTGGGGGTATTCTTTCAAACGTTAATCAAATCGCTTGTCTAGGTCGGTATCTACAGTAAGTACAATGATCCGTTCACCGGTCTTCGTACTCATATCGGTGTGCAGGCTGACGACGTTGCACCCGGTAATCTCGCGCACCATCTCTTCGATCATCGGGCGAGCAGTTTCAAAGAGGCGGCGACGGGTTTCTTTTATTAATTCGCGATTTTCCGGGTTTTCGGCCAGCCGGGATTCCGCAGGAGCGAGGATGCCGCGCAGCCGTACTACGATCATGTCGTTGAGAAGAAAGGTTCGCGCGTCGGATGGACCACGACCAAAATAGTCTTTTTCCTGCGCGATGATGGCTTTAGTGAATTCGGCTTCCAATTCGCCACGGGTCTTTTTTCTCATAATATCTTTTCATCACCTGGTTCACTCAAGTATTCGGCAAAATCTGTTCAATAAGCCGCGTTTTTCGTCTCTGTAATCTGTCGGGCGCGGGTGGAGATGGTTTAAGAAAGAGCCAGTACAATCTGGACAATCGCACAATGTACTCAGCAGCAGTATTTAGTTCTATTGTAGCCGATTTTCGCTTCACCAGCCGAATAACTTATGGACACAAAAATTAGACTACGCCTAATGTGAGTAAACCGGATGGAACATATTTTTCAAGAAAGTTGGTTGGAAACGGTGTTTCATTGAGATAGGTTTCGAACTGGTCGATTAAGGTGTCAAATGAGCGCTGTGTGTGGTTGTGATAATCGCTTCACGGGCGCTGTCCCAGACATGCTCCTGCGGGTTCAAATCGGGACAGGCAACCGGAAAATACAGCACCTGCAAGCGGTCAGTCTCATCCAGCACCTGCCGTAATGCGCCAGCGTGCCAGGGCGCACGGTCTAACAGTAACAGGATGGGTTGTGGATACAACATCAGCAAAATCATCACAAAGTTGGCGGTCATCTGGCTGGTCTGTTCCAGCGCAGGCATTGCCACTTCCCGTCCAGTACACAGGTTCAATGCACCGTAGAAATAGCGGCACTCGCGTTGCGGATGCACCTGAATGTGCGGCGTTTGTCCCAGCGGCGACCAGACCCGTGTCAGGGTTGCCTGGAAATACAACACCAGTTGGTCGAGCGCCAGAATCACACCCTCGGGATGGGTTTGCAGAAAATCGGTCGCTTTTTTTCCAGCTTCGCTTCAAAGTCGGCAACCTGGTGCTCACTGGAGCGCGAACGATAGACCCGTTCGGCGCGCTGATAGCTAAAGCCGCATTCATGCAGCAGGTTCAGTTAAGTGGCTTCACTTTGATAGTTCACCTGATACCACTGCTGCACCACCAATCGCAGGTCACTGACCGTCCAGAAAGCACCTCGACTGACTCGAACTTCATCCCGCAGCACCTGTTCCGGCGTGTATTGATGCAACCGTTCCTTCAACTCCTGGCGTTGCTGCCGGTTGAGTTTGAGCGCATTGTTGCCCTGCCATTGCGATTGCAACCCGCTCAGTCCGTGCCGCTGATAGCGTTGCGCCCACTGGCGAAGGCTGCGACCAGCACACATCAGCATGGCACAAATGCTTGCCGTCGCCATCCCGGTGCCATACAACCGCACCGCCTGCAAGTGTTTCACTTCGTGCACATCGCGGGTCAGTTGTTCCCGTTGTTGCAACTGTTTGACCTGGGGTTCTGTGAGTTGAAACAGTCGTTTTGTCATGACCTGAATTTACATCATTAGGCGCAGTCTTTTTAATTTATCCATTAGAAGTTCTCTCCACAAGTCTGTAATCGGCAATTGTTGACATAGGCGAGTGTGCCGTAATAGATATGTCAAATGCGTTCCGTGACACGATATGCGAGAGAGATTAGTTACTCCAACCAGCGCAATTCTCGATGACCGCCTTATTGGTCGTTCAAGCGTGTAGCACAGCCAGTAGACTCACAGCACAGTCACGGCTGATACCCACACCACCCACAGGATTGGGGGCCTTATCGCATTTCAATCAGTGCTTTAGGGAACTACAGGCACTTTTAACACCAAACCAACCACATAACCCGCCAGGGCGCTTACTGTACCGATGATTGCCATCTCGAACCCACTTCTCACTGGGTGACCAATGGTTACCCGCGCTTTGTATGCCCCAACCGCAAACAATACCAGAGCGGATAGGAGAATCGAAGCAAGCATTCCTGCTGAAATCGGAAAAATGAGAAAAGGGATCAGCGGGATAAGTGAACCAACAATGGCCGAGATACCAACCACAACCGCTGAACGCAATGCTTGCTTACGATTCACCGGGGAAAGTTGGTGTTCTTCCGCCATCATGACGGCCACCCAAACATCTTCGTTCGCAATGATCGTGTCTACAATTCGGTCAAGAAATTCGCCATCAAATCCCTTTTGCTGGTAGATCTCGCGGATTTCTTGTTGTTCTACTTCGGGAGCGCGCTTGATGTGGCGGTACTCGCGCGACTTTTCGCTCTCGTATAAAGCGGCATCGGTCAGTGTCGAAGTATACGCCACTGCACCCATCGAAATGGATTCCGCAAAAGTAGCCGCCAGCCCGGCTACTAACACAATTCGGGGATCACTCGTCGCCGCTGCTATCCCCAAAATAACACCCAGTACATTAACCAGTCCGTCTTGCCCTCCGAGGATGATGTCGGACAGACCAGAAGCACGCCGATGTGGATCAGTATACGTATGATAGGCAGTTTGTGTATCTGCGGTGCTTGTTTTCATTTGGTGATCTTTCTCCGCCTATCCTAGCTGTCGTCAGAATCGCATTTTCTCGCATGTTTTACTTGCAAACAGGTCATTTCTATGCTCCGGATTCTGTCATTCATCGGCACGTTTTCTCAGGTTGACGAGGCAAATCGCTCTCGGGGCCTTTCAAACTTCTCCTCCTTAGAGTGGTTCGACCTGAACGATGTTTACGGATATACCTCTTGGAAGGCGCTAATGTTCGTGCTCGTGACCCCCTTCGTGAGCTTCAGCCTTCGCACACAGGTAGAGTTTGTGTGAATACACTTGCAGTCCTAACATAGCCTCAACATAGTGTCTGGCCGCATCCACATCTTTTTGAGCATGTTGCTTCAGGTGCAGCATGTGGTCGAACCGTTTCCTGACCTCGGATCGAACAATATCCACCAGCAGTTGCTCAAGTTCATTAGGCGACTCGGTTTCGATAGCTTTCTCTGCCACCGGAATTACTGGCCCGACATCCAACCCGGCTGGTTTGAGGCCGGTAAACGGGGCACCTTCGCCCGCTCGGTGGATGCGAACCACCGTTTCAAAGAAATACTGGTCAGCGACCTGTTTCGCACCGTTGGCCTGCCAATGCAGGGGCAAGACCTTCTCAAAAGCCTGAATGACTTCTGCCTCACCATCTTTAGGCACATAGGGCAGGATTAATTTGACATCTCCTGCATCGAGTGCTTGTTTAGCGGTTGTAACAACTGGACCATCCATTGAATCGCAATGGGGCGGCATCATCAACATTCCTTTACCTCTCTTCGGAAATCCATCTCCTGACTCCAGTATAGGTTGTGAACTTACGCCCCCTGAGTGAAAATCATCACAAAAACCGCGTTACATCTTCCCCAATTGTGTTCACCTGCAATCGTATACACCCTATATCGAGCGTGGTCATGGGTGTGTTGACAGGACGTGCACACATTCTTGCCGGACTGTGGCATTCCACACAAAGTGCGGAAGACCTGTATTTTTAACGGGCGATTTGCCAAAATTGACGGTCAGATTTGCCAATTTTACACGGGTCGTGCGACCTGACTTTGATAAGCTGACTGCATTGGTAAAACGTGGGCGTACCACACGATGAGCAGTCAGCTTTTTGTTTCCCTTACGAAAAGCTGAAATATTTCAGACACCTTCGCAAGATTGCTAACCCAAAACTGGAGTAATTCAGGGGTTGCATCGAGTCGATGTGATACGCTGAAACCATGCGTAAAACGAAGGAGCGCGACTGATGGACAAACCCACCATTCCTACGTTACCTGTTCGGCAGCCCACCCGTAAGAGAATCTTTGCGATGCGGCTGACGGACAGGGAACGCGCCGAGATCGAGGCACTGGCAAAACAGCTTAGACTGCCCGACTCGTTCATGGCGCGTCATTTCATTTTGGAGGCAGTCCAATACCACAAGAACCCGTTGACTCAGGAGGCAGCCGTTGAAGCCTGAGCGATTGTCAGATGAACAACCGCATACTATTGAAACCGACGGCATCAATCTGCTGTCGGTGTATCGTTCCATGCTTCGCATTGTTGCGCGGCTGGGCGAAAGTGGGTACACTGAAGGTAATTCGTTGTTGCGCCAGACTGAAGTGGTGGAACACTCCAATCTGGCTAACCCGGCAAGTGATGAGGTCACATTGCAGGGCTGAGAGCATTGTAACCCAACGCGCTCTGTCTTGTCGCATCACTTGCCCAGGACAGGGCGTTTTTCATTGGAAGGAGGATGAGCGATGCCCAGAACCTTGAAACGCCCGGAACAACCCATTGATCCGTATAAACTCCAACCGTTACCTGTCGGACGACCTGCGGCGGTGTACTATCGTCAGTCATCGGAAGGACAGATTGGCAACATCTCCACCACCCTGCAAACGGTGGATATGATCGAACACCTGCTACGTCAGGGCTGGGTACGTGAGAACGTCTTCATGATTGATATGGATGCCGGTGTCAGCGGAACCAAGAAAATCCGTGAGCGCAAAGGCATGTCCACGCTGTATGACCTGATCGAAACCGGACAGATTGGACTGGTTGCGGCACAGGATGTCGACCGCTTTTTCCGTGATGTGACCATGATCGAAACCAACATCTTCATTGACGCCTGCAAACGCAACAATGTGCAGGTCATGACCCCGATGATGATCTACGACTTCGCTCACCCAATTATGGGTTCATCGCACATGAAGATGTTCCGCGAGGAAGCGCAGCGGGCAGCGGATTATCTGCAATACCAGATACGTGGCAGGCTGGTGGCAGCTCGTCACCGCCGCAGCGCCAGCGGGATGTGGACCGGACGCAAAATCCTGCCGGGCTTTATGATGGACGGACGCAGCCATTTACCCAACGGTGCATTGAACCCTGACTATCGCAAGTACAAAAGGTTCGACCTCTACGCTGATGTGATGCTGCGCTATTTTGAGTTGTTCCGTGAGAACGATGGCAACTTCAGCACGACCTGGAAGCAGATTGACCGGAACGGACCCTACCTGCCCGATATTCCCAAAGAGGCTGTGCCAGAAGGTTTTCAAGTCACCGATCATCTGGAGCGGCGTTCATCATTCACGGGTGGTTTAACACCTTCGCAGGATGGCTTGCGAAACATGCTGGTGAATGTGGCTTACATCGGGCATTGGATTCACAAAGGCGCGATTGTTCAGTTCAACAACCATGAGGGCATTATCCCGCTCGAACTGTTCATGTATGCCTACAACCGCCTCTCGCCTGTCGATTTCTATGGTGAACCCAATCCGCAGTATGTGCCGTATCGTCCCTGGGTACGCCACGACAAAGACGAACGGGAAGAACCAAAACCGACCTACGCTTACCTTGCCTATACCGATGACCTGCCGGAGTATCCGCACCGACGGCTGACATGCAGCTGGGGGACGGAAGCCAAACACTATAAGTATCAACTGGCAGAGTATCCCTACCGCTCGAATGTCTGGAACATCAAAGCCTCGATTGTGGATGGTTTAGTAGATGAGATGCTGCTGGAACGGCTGCACGCCACGACTATTGATGAATCGCTGTGGCAGGCAGCGCTGGCGAGTCTGGAGAATGTAGATCAGGCGGATGTGCGGCGGGTGCAGGCAGCCATCCGGCAGACGGAGCAGACCAAAGACAATATCATTGCTTCGTTGGGATTACTGACCCACCCGGAGATGGTGGCGCGAGCGCAGGCACGGTATGAAGCGGCTGAACACGAACTGGAAGGCTTACGCGCCGAGTTGCACCACATCCAGTCCAACGAACACAAATCGCGTTCGCTGGTCGAAGCTCGTCCGGTGCTGGAAATCATCATCCAACGCTGGGACGATGTGCCGCGTGAGGAAAAGCGCGATTTGTTCGAGCAGTTTGCCCGTTACATCAAGATCAGCAAAATCACTCGCCATACCAAGCGGATCACCGTCCACTGGCGGGATGGCAACACCTCCGAGCGCAGTACCACCCACAAAAGCACTGGGTATTTTTGGGACGATGACGATCTGACGAAACTGCGCGAGATGATTGACAATAACGTTGACCAGTGGGAAATTCTGAGCGCCTTCCCCGACTACACCTGGCGTTCGCTGCAAGAACGTTACGCCTACAAATTCGGGAATGGGCGCTATCCAGAGAACTATACGGGTAAGAAACCCTACAATCGCAACGCCCGCTGGTGTGACACCGCAGAATATCAGGCGGAGCAATCCGCCTTTAGCACGGATGTGCCACAATTCACGCTGAGTTCGCTTTCAACTGATCCAC
>JANRJX010000109.1:0-2251 GCA_033763755.1 Chloroflexota bacterium | reverse complement strand
CGGTAATGCCGAGGCGGCGCGCCTGGGCGGTGTGCGTGTGCGGCTGCTGCGGCTGTTCGCCTTCGTCATCACCGGGCTGGGCGCGGCGGTGGGCGGGCTGATGTACGCCAGCCGCGTCGCCAGCGCCAACCCAACGCAGGGCGCGGGGCTGATGCTGGACGCCATCGCCGCCGTATTCCTGGGCATGACGCTGAGCGAGGAGGGCGAACCGCACGTTCTGGGCACGCTGATGGGCGTGCTCATCCTGGGCGTGCTGGACAACGGCCTGACTCAGATGCAGGTCGACAGCTACGTGCGCGAAATCCTGATCGGTGCCATCATCATCGGCGCGGTGACGTTCAGCAGCCTGAGCCGCCGCCGCTGAACGTCCGCTATCAAGCAGAATTAGCTCGCGTTAAAGAACTGGCTCCAGAATGAGAGGATGCCCTCGACTTCGTATCCAGGGTAGGCTTCGGTGAGCGCGGCAGCGACTTCTTCCCCGGTGCTCGCCTCTGCGGCAATCTCATTAGCACGCGTCAGGTACTGAATTTGCTGCGTGATTTCTCCCGCCGATGTCGGCATGCCATGGCCGCTCAGCAGCGTGTCGAAATCACCGGCCTCACGCAGGTCTTCAAGAATACGAATCCAGTTTTCGCGATCTACACCAGGGAATGCGTGACCGTTGGTGTACAGCAGGTCCTGCACGATGAGGACGCCGTGCTCTGGCAGCCGCAGCACGACATGTTCAGGCGCTTCGGCATTCTCGACGATGGTCGCTTCAAACGTCACGCCATCCACTTCGAAGGTGCCCGCCGTCAGGCTGCCTTCCGGGACGCGCGGTTCCGGCGGGACCTCGCTCTCACCGACGATCTGGGCGCGCGCCTGAACGCCGCCGTTGTCGATGTCCGCCTGTACGGCGTTCGCAATCGTCTGCGTGGTCACAAATGGCACATCAGCGAACAGATTGCCACCCGACCAGTGATCGGGGTGCTGGTGGCTCAGGATAAGGCGGTCGATGGGTTTGCCAAGGCTTTCAGCATACGCCAGCACGTCACGTGCAGCGGTCTGCAAAAGCTGTGCATCGACGATGACGAGCTGGTTTGGCGTCTCGATGATGTGCGACGTCACGAGAAATGATGCGGGTGGTGCAATGTAGGTGTGGATGTTGACGTCACCTTTTTTCACTTCGACGATGCGGCCGATCATACTGCCAGGCTGTGCATGGGCCTTACGTGCTGAACCCGCGGTTATCGTAGACAGGGCGAAAGCAGTGCTAGCGGCAGTGGCGACCTGAAGGAACGAACGGCGGCTGAGTGAATTCATGGAAGGAGTCTCCTCGTTGTCTTACGGACGGGCACATCCTATAATTTCCTGCACCTGAGGTGAAGTACGCACTCTTGGGTAATATAGTCACCTACGAGTAACCAGAATCGATGACAATCGTCAATCCCAGAGCGCGCAGCGTAATCAGCGTGTTCGATCCGGAATGTCCGTCGCGTTATACGCTGGAGCTTTTCACAGACAAATGGGCGATGCTCATCATTGTGGCCTTGAAGCGCGGCGCAAGGCGCAACGGTGAACTGAAACGCGCCATCGGCAATATCTCGCAAAAGATGCTGACGCAGACACTGCGGACGCTGGAAAACAACGGCATTGTAGAGAGGACCGTCTTCAATACAGTCCCTCCGCACGTGGAATACACGCTGACGGAACTTGGTATATCCCTGAATGAGCCAATTTTTGCCCTGGCGGATTGGGCTGAAAAGCATTGGGCCGAAGTTCTGGCAGCACGCAGCCGCTCACAGACTGGAGAGGACGCCGCGCGTGGCGAGTGAAAATCACCTGCTGGAGACGCTGCGCGAAAATCGTGCTGCCGGGCGCATGTCGCTGTGCGGCTATTTCCTGGCCGGCTATCCAACGCCGGAGGCCTTCTACCGCGTGGTCCGTGCCGCCGACGCGCTCGACGTGATCGAATACGGCATCCCGGCGGACAACCCCGCAATGGACGGTGCGGTCATCGCTCAGGCGCATGAGGTCGTCACGGCCCAGCGCGGTCTGGGAGCCGAGACGGCGCTGTCGCTGATCGGCGGCCTGCGCGACGTGCGGCAGCCGGGCTTCGTCATGACCTATTCTCGCGTCGGGCGCGAGCTGGATGGCTTCCTGCGCCTGTGCCTGCTCAACGGGCTGCACGGGATGCTTGCGCCCGACATGGAAGAGGATGAGATCCGGCTGCTGGCGGGCATCATGCACGCGCTCAACCTGGCCGTCGTCC
>JANRJX010000108.1:0-30897 GCA_033763755.1 Chloroflexota bacterium | reverse complement strand
AGTCACCTACATGACCGAGCGCCTCCACCAGTCGCTCGATTATGCCACACCGGCGGAGTTCGAGCTGGCAGCGTTGTCACATCCGCGCTACCCTCTCTTATCTCCGGTCTGATTCCTTCCAACTTTACCGCCGCACTACACTTTGTGGAAGTTATGATGAGGGCTTATTGGCTACTTACATCAGTTATTGGAACAAACTACATTCATTGTACTATAATAATAAATTGGTTGTAATAGATGTTCGACTTATAGGGCAATATTTAGATATTATTAGTAGATTTAATGCTATAGCGCAAAGTAATAGCGTGAGCGAAAACTGCCGCAATGCTTTGCTCGATGCAGTTGAGGAAATTGATTGGTGTATGAATGATATTATCAAACTGGCTAAAGAAAAATTCGGCAATACATATTAAAATATTAGTTGAGCAAATTACAGATTAGATAGCATTTCCTTTCACTTCATAGTTGCGAAGTATTCCCAATAAACATCTTGCCAGGGCTTAGATAGAATGCGCAGCGTCGTCGATAGCAACGTCGCGACACTCAACCAGGTGAGCTACAGCGCCTACGGCACGCCCGACGCTGCTGTCGGTTCGCCGTTCGCCTTCACGGGCGAGCAGCGCGACAGCAGCGGCTTGCAGTACCACCGCGCGCGCTACTACTCGCCTGCGCTGGGCATGTGGATCAGCGAGGACCCGCTCGAAACGCCGAATCGCTACGGCTATGTCGGCGGGAACGTCGTCAACGCGGTGGATCCTACAGGACACTGCGCACAACCAACTCAATGGTGGAATCCAATTGATGTCAACTGTTACTACTCTGCAACCGGCCTTGCTCAACGGTTTAGCCAAGGCAATGCAAATGCCTATGACGCTTGGTTTAATGTTCTGATTCAAAAGTCATGGGGTGAATTAAAAGCGATTGAGGCATTGGGTACTAGCGCTGATACCACAGGTGCTCTTAATCAATTTATGACCAATTCATCAATTGTGCCCTCTCTCCTTGCTCGAAACCCGGCTTTGGCAGTGCAGGCGTTACAGCAATGGGGCTGCCAAAACAATATAAACCTTAGTTTCCTGGGCATGTTTGCAACGGTCGGTACAGCAGGTACGCTATCCGGTGGAGCAGCGACAGGTGGTGTTACAATTGGTGGTGCTCCGCTTGTATGGGCAGCTCTAGGCGGGTTAAGCCTCGCATTTCTCATTTCTGCTCTCTTTGCTGGAACGGCGACTGATACAGATACTGAGGAAGATCCATGCGATAGATTGTCCGAACCTGATCCAAGCAGTACTGTTGTTAGTGTTGTAGGGTTTACTAGCAACATAAGACCAAGTCAAGATGTTATCTACGTACATAAGATGATGGAGTATGCCAGAAAAATTTGTAAAGGTGAACCTGTACCACCAACTTCGTATTACCAAGCAATGGGACTAACTACAGATAGAATCCTTGCCGATGGGCATCACAGATTTGTGGCTTATAGATATAGAGAAGTTGATTATAATCTTATTCCTCTTGTTGAAAGTGACAGAGCACAGCTTTATCCAGAGGACTTAGAGGATTTTAGAGGTTTAACATGGGCGTCTCTACGGTGGGACTGGAGCATAGAAGGTGAAGATAATTAGGCAATATAGTCAAATTCTAAAATTGTAGATTGCTATCCCGTCTCTCTGAATATATAAAGTTCAGAGAGATGGAATGATGTCTGCTCAGTCATACGTGACATAGTTTAACTGGAAGGAGACATAAAATGAAAAACAATCGCAAAGGCATTTATCAATTAATATTGCAATTTGTTGATCGCCAAGACTTAGTTTTCCAAGCGTTGAAGGATTTAAGACCTCAAATTCTAATTTCCACAGGTGCCATTACATGGGAGGAACTCGAACATTCCCCTAAATCGAGATTTGAAATTGCCCAGACGGGTTACTGGGGAGAGGATTATGAATGGAAATATTTCATTCATGGTTTGGGATGTAAATTAGTTCACACTCAGACCAAAGAACCCATTGAGTGGAATACGCCTAATCTCCGTAGCTTTGATATGTATTGGTTCATTAATTGGCTCAATTGGTATCTAAAGTCTGGCATAGACCATGAAAACTCTGAATTTGCTAAATTCCAACACGCTAATGATATTGAAACTTTCGTCGTAAGCTCACTATTAGAGCTTGAAAGGGGGAAACTAATTACACATTTAAGCTCTCAATATCCAAACGAGTACACCGTAATTGTGAACACGGATCAAGATGATAAAACATCGTCGTAAGTTTACAGTGATTATGACAAATGTTTTTATTATTTACTTGCTAACTTGAATTAGATGTACGCTAAAGCTTCATTCCAAGCGTTTCGCTACAGCTACGACTCACAGGTGTGACTGCAAGAGGCGCGCTATCTGCCGGGGCTGCGCACGAGCGCGCCGGACGCCGACCTGCTGCGCCGCGAGCAGTTCACGTTCGACCGCGCGGGCAACCGCCTTTCGCAATCCATCGCGCTCAACGGCGGCGCGCCGACGGTGACGAACTACACCTACAACGCGGCGAACCAGATGACGAACGCGGGGGCAGCGACACTGACGTATGACCACAACGGTAATCTGACCAGCGGATCCAGTAGTGGAAGTTGGAATTGGGATCGTGCCAATCGCGCGGTCGTTGCCAATGGCTCCGCGCACAAGTATGATGGTCTGGGGAACTGTATTGAAGGGTCATGGGGACGTTACTTGCTCGACCTCCAACCCGGACTGGCGGTCGTGCTGCGAACGACAGGGACGGCGTTCAACGAACACTACATCCATGCCGGACGCGGGATTCTGGCTCAGCAAACGTACAGCGATTGGTCGTGGGCAGTTCAGGATGGCTTGGGCAGTGTGCGCGGCATGATCGACAATTCAGCGAACGTCGTTGGCTATGCCAACTACGACAGCTTTGGCAACGTCACTGCGTCGAACTCTACAGCAGGTTTCCCGTATGGCTTCACGGGCGAATGGCATGATTTTGCCGTGTCTGTCTACCTGCGCGCCCGCCACTATGATCCGACCATCGGCATCTTCACCTCGCGCGACCCGTTCGAGGGCATGGCGGGGCGTCCGATTTCGCTGAATGGCTACTCGTGGGTCGAGGGGAATGTTGTCAATGCAGTGGACCCCAGTGGGATGCAAGTCCCTGTTCCTGCACCAGGACCGGGTGGAGTAATAGTACCCTTCGTTCAACCTATTGTATCTCCAATCAGTGTGCCAAACGTGAGCGGTGCGCAAAGTGCAGCTGCATTACAACAATCTGAGCTCATTCGACTTGCGGTTTTAGCACCTATCAATCCAGATTTTCATCGGTATGTTTCCGAAGTGTTTGGGTTTTGCCCTGTTGCGCTTCCTGACCGAGAGTTGGAGAGTCACGAGACTAACTGTTTACAAGGAAGACGACCTGAGGAAGCTGCTATCGACTATGCTTGGGCAGCTCGCTTCTACCATCAAAGTGTTTTTAACGCTGTGCAAACTCGTCGCGAAAGCGATCCAGAACGCTATGGTACGGGTCAATCAACAGGTATAGTAGTTGCATTTACGGAAGTAAAGCTTAAAGACTTGCCACTTTGTGTAAGGCTTGCTGCAATGAATAATAAGCAGGAGGATAGTTGGACACAAGCAACTGTGAACCGTTGGTACTTAGGACGAGACTTATTCATATTGCTTACCCGTGCAACAGGTACACTCGCCCATGCGCCGGATTTATTGCAGTTGAACATTACTGGCACACCTGGTCAACCGGTTGCTGGTCACGCTGAAGCCAATCTCCAATCTCTTGTGCAATTTCCTGCGTTTGATCAGTCCTCGTTTCGCGCCATTGGTATTTCTACACAACCTTGTGACGACAATCCGGGCGCAGATTGCTCATCTTGGCTGAGAGGTTCAATGCCGCAACTTTCAGTTGCATACTTTGGGACCAATGTGCCCGTGGTGTGGCATTAGAATTGCTGATAACGCATTGAGCTGAGCATATATTTGGTAGCTACTTTAAATGTAGCTACCAGAATAATGAATAGGAGCAGAGAGAATGTTTGACAACATAAAGTCGATAGATTGGAAGAAGGAAGGTTTTGAGGACATTCCTTACTGGCTACAAAACATTCGCGATGGAGACGAAGTTGTAAAGCTCTCTAATATTAAGGATATGCTCAATACCATGATTCCTAATCCACTCTTGGATGGGCAAGTAACTATTGATGTGTTATTTGACGCTATGCAATCTGGGGCATATAGCAAGCTTGTACCTGTGGTGATTGATCTCATTCGATTGGAACCCTCACCGAGAGTACAATTTTATTTGTTAGGGGTTCTCGAAGCGTTTCTCGAGTTTTGTTTTCTGCTTTATAGGATACCAGCAGACAAGAAAGAGACTTATAGGAACTGGGCCAAATCAATCTATGTGGCTGTTCGCAAAGGAGATGAATTGTACCACGATTTATTAAATTCTAAGGATAAGTTGAAGCAGAAATACTTGTCAACGGGGATAAAGACAATATTTGAAATCTATGACAAGATAGAAACACAAAAGCGACTCGACTAGTTTGCAGGAACGTAAGTTTCAGTGTGTTGGTAATCAAGCAGACGGACGCCTTTGATGCACGCTTGATGGTCGGCTTCTTCGGCGATGCGGTGACGTTGACGATGGGGACGGGCAGCGACCACAGCCTGTATGATGTCTATATCGACGGTTCGCTGTGGCAGTCGTTCAACGGTTATGCGGCTTCGGCGGGACAGGTGGACATCCTGATTCCCGGACAGCCGCAGTTGGCAGGCGACGGACCACACCTGCTGGAAATCCGTAATCGTGCGGAACGGCAGGCGGCTGGCACGAGCGCTTATCGCCTGCGCTTCAAGCAGTTGGTGGTGCATGACCGCAGCGCGACACTGCGCACGATCCAGTACACGTATGACGGGCTGGCACGGCTGCGTGAGGCGCGCTACCTGCCGAGGCTGCGCACGAGCGCGCCGGACGCCGACCTGCTGGAACGTTATCAGTATGTGTTTGATCGGGCTGGCAACCGCACGCAGCAGAGCATCGCGCTCAACGGCGGCGCACCGACGACGACGAACTACACGTACAACGCGGCGAACCAGATGACGAACGCAGGCGCGGCGACGCTGACGTATGACAACAACGGCAACCTGCTCAACGACGGCACGAACGAGTACACCTGGGATCGCGCCAATCGGCTGACCTTGCAAAATCTGATCGGTGTTCTAACGCTAGAGACATCCCAACAATACGACGGCAACGGCAATCGTATCCGGCAAAGCGATACAACGGGAGCGCAGACGACGATCACCCGCTACCTGCTCGACATGCAGCCGGGGCTGGCAGTCGTGCTGGCGGCGGCGACAGGCGCATCCACCGACCGCTACCTGCACGCCGCACGCGGCATTCACGCCCAACACCTACACGGCGGCGCGTGGCAGCACCCGCTGCAAGACGGCTTGGGCAGCGTCCGTAGCGTGGTGGATAGCAACGTCGCGACGCTCAATCAGGTCAACTACAGCACCTACATCCCGACCCTGAGAGCTGGATGTACCTGGTCAGCGTGATGGACTGGTTCAGTCGGCACATTATCGGCGCGGCGATGGGACAGCAGCATGACGCCGAGCTGGCGGTGGCGGCGTTGGACATGGCGATCCGCCAAGCGCGGACAGCAGAGGCCTTGATCGTGCATTTCGATCGCGGAAGCGAGTTCGCCAACGCCAAGTTCCATGCCCGTGCGCCTGAGTCTAACATTTGTCTGAGCATGAGCAGCATCGGCAACTGCTACGACAACGCGGCGGACGAGAGCTTCTTCGCCACCGTCAAGCTGGAGGCAGGCAATGCCAGAGGGTATCTTTGCTTCACGCCCGCACGCACGCAGGGCATTGTTCGCGGGAAAAGAGCCTACCCTTCCCCACCCTCCGGCTTGTCCATACTCACGTTCGCCAGCCGCGCGCGCACCAGCCGCACCAGCGCCATCGTCGGCACACGCAGTTGTATGCCGCGCTGCCCGGCGCTGATCAGGATGTGTTCGTGTTCGGTGGCGGGCTGGTCGAGGAAGACCGTCCAGTTCTTCTGCGTCAGCGCCAGCGCGCTGATGCCGCCGACCTTCAGCCCGGTCAGCGCTTCGGCGTCTTTGTGGCTCGCCATGCGAATCTTCTTCTGCCCGCTGACCGCCGCCAACTGCTTCAAATCCAGCGCGCGATCCGCCGCGATCATGACGAGGTAGGGTTTGTCGCTGCCTTCCGGCTGCGCCACCAGCGTCTTGTAGACCATGTAGTATGGCAGCCCCAACACATCCGCGATCTCTTCCGCGTCGCGCAAATCATCCGGGTAGTGCAGCGCCTCGTAGACGATCTTATTCTGCTCAAGAATGCGCATCGTGTTGAGTTTGTCGCTCATGAAATCCCTCGTTCGCTGTGACGAGGATAGTATAGTCGAAAAGAAGGAAATTTTAACGCACAGGCGCAGCGATACAGAGCGGTATAAATGCAGAGGCGACCCGCTGAGTCGCCCCTACACTACAATTTCTGTGTCTCTGCGCTAAAGAATCTTGGGACGCCCGATTGCGTCAGTTGAGTCAGTTCGGCGTCAGGTCAACCACGACCTCTTCGCACACCGCTTCCAGCGCGATGAACTGCGGAATCGGGAAGCCGTTGAACGCCGCTGCGTATTCGTTGGTGTATGCGCCCGCATCGAAGAACACGAGACGATCGTTGATGTGCACTTCCGGCAGTTCGACGCGCCGCGCGATCACGTCGCAGCTATCGCAGCTTGGACCCGCCAGCGTGTACATCCGCATCGGGCGCACCATCGCTTCGTCGTCGAGCGGCTGTACGACGGGTGGGAAGCCTTCCATCGTCTCCATCAAGCCGTTGAAAACGCCCGCGTCCAGATACAGCCACATCTCGTCGCCGCGCTGCGCCTTGCCTACGACGGTCGTCACCAGCCGCCCGCCTTCCGCGACCATCGCGCGACCGGGTTCCAGGATCAGCATCAGGTCGTCAGTCGCCGGAATGTAGTCTTTGACTGCCTGTGTCACCGCACGACCGATGTCCTCAATCGTCGGGATGCTCGGCGTGTGGTAATGCCCGGCAGGGTAGCCGCCGCCCAGGTCGAGGAACGTGAAGTGATGACCGCGCGCCGCTGCCTTGTGCCACACATCGCCCGCCGCCTGGATCGCGTTGACCCAGTTGCTCGCCTGGAGGCACTGCGAACCGACGTGGAACATGATACCGATGGGCTGCAAGCCGAATTCGCGCGCCATATCGCACAGGTCAAGCGCCGTCGCGCCGTCCACGCCGAACTTGCCCGCCAACGGCAGCACACTGCCGCTGTTATCGACCGCCAGGCGGATGTAAACGCGCGCACCGGGCGCATACTGCGCCACTTTTTCGACTTCGTAGGTCGAATCAACAACCATCGCATAGACGCCGACCTGATGCATCCGCTTCAAGAACTGTGGGTTCTTGATCGGATTGCTGCAAATGATGCGCTCGCCAGAAGCGCCCGCCGCTAACACCAGTTCCAACTCTGCCAGCGACGCGATTTCAAAGCCGCTGCCGAGCCGACTCAAATGCGCGATCACCTGCGGGTTGGCGTTCGCTTTCATCGCGTAATACACCAGTCCGTTCGGGAAGGCGTGGAGAAAGCGGAGATAGGTATGATCGATATGGTCAAAATCGAGTGCGAGAGCGGGTGTAATCAGTTCAGGATTACGGAGCGTGGCTTCAAGGCGTGCGTTCATTCGGCTTTACAGGTCACCTCTTTGGGAAAACTAGATTTGGCTCACAAGCGTTACATCATAGGATGAAATGAGGCTGAATTACATTAAGCTTTCATCAAGGTTTCGTTCAGACTCATGCGGCATGTGATTGACACACAAGTTATGATTATGCGCAAGATTTTACAGAACAAGAGTCCCAATGTTTGGGTGCTTGAAAGGCAACATCATGAACCCGCTGCAACCGCCGCCAACCCCTGCCGACGTGAAAGACACTGGGCGTATTGACGCATTCAGTGACGGCGTATTTGCGATTGTCATCACGCTGCTGGCGTTTAATTTGCAGGTACCGCCGCCTGCACAGGCAGAACAGTCAGGCTTGCTCACGCTGCTGGTGCAGCAGTGGCCCGCCTACCTGTCGCTCATCGTCAGCTTTGTGCTGATCGGCATCATGTGGGTCAATCATCACCGGATGTTCCAGTTCATCGGGCGTACCGACCAGACGATCAAGTATCTCAATCTGCTGCTGCTCTTCAGCATTACGCTCGTGCCATTCGCTGCGCGACTGGTCGGCGAATACATCCGGCAGAGCGACGCGACAATTGCTGCCGTCGTCTACGGGCTGGTGGCGCTGCTCATCGCCGTCAGCTTCACCCTGCTTTGGCGGCATCTGTCACGCCATCGTGAGTTGTTCCTCTCAACCGTTGATACCCGCTTCATTGATGGTATCACGAATACCTACTGGCTTGGTCCGGCGGGCTACACGCTGGCGACGCTGGCGGCGTTCATCAATGTGCCGCTGAGTATGGGCATCCATCTGGCACTGGCGATCTACTTCGCGCTGCCGATCCGTTTTCGCCGGCACGGGACGAGGTAGTTACGCCTTCGCCAGTTCTGTGTGCTGCTTGCCGCAGCGTTCGAGCGCGCGCTGTGCCTCACGCACGTTGATCTTGGGTGCAGTATCGGCGTAGAAGCGGGCAGCGGTTTGTTCGATAGCTGCTTTGCCCGCCGCGCTGGTGTCGGTCAGCGTCAGCGCGTAGTGCGCTTCGTCCAGCCCTTCGATCGGTTCAAGCTTGATCTCCGTCACATTTTCGCGACGCACCCGTTCCAGGTTAGTGCGGCGCTTGTCTGCGTCGGCGGCGCGGGCGCTGTCGCCGGCTGCCTGATAGTAGTCGCGCAGGCGCGTTTCGAGTTCGATGGCGAACGTCATGATCGCGCCGAAGGTGTTAAGTGAGGACATGGCGTGTTCCTTGAATGCAAAGGTATAGCTTGTATGGCTATTTTACTGCCTGACGACGTTCTTCGCCGCCTGTGAGATACGAGATTGCCATCCACATCGAGCGTGCGTGGCGGTAGAACAAGAACACGAACGCCAGGTTCCAGATCACCCAGAAGACCAGATGTGGCAGCCAGGGCGGATTGAACAACGCCTGAATAAGGAAGAAGCCGCCCATCGTCGTCAATTCCGCCAGCACAAGGTTGATGTACATACCACCGACCGACTCGCCGTCGCGCAGTTCAAACTGATAGCCGCAGTGCGCGCACGTTTTTTCGACGCGAAACAGCCCGCTGAACGTGCGCCCCTGTTCGCAGTGTGGGCAGCGCAGCAGCGTGCCGATCCAGAGTTTGTGTACGACCTGACCCAGTGTCATGTTGCCCTCGTTCAATATTCCGCCCACGCGCGCAGCGCCCGCAACTGCGCCCGCTTCTTGATCTGATGCCCTTCCATGCGCCGCAGCACGTCATCCAGCAGCGTCACCGCGTCCGTGATAAACTCACCCTTGTTCAGCATAACACACTCAGCGCGCGCGCTCATCGCCGCGTCGGTCATCTCAGCACGTGCCGGTCGTCCCTTTTTGACCGCCGTCTCCAACACCTGCGTCGCCCAGATCACCGGAACGTGCGCCGCCTCACAAATCCACAGCAGTTCTTCCTGCATCTCCGCCAGCCGCTCAAAGCCGATCTCGACTGCCAGGTCGCCGCGCGCGATCATGACGCCGAACGGCTGCACGCCCGCCGCGCGCACAATGATCTCCGGCAGATGGTCAATGGCGCGCTGCGTTTCGATTTTGGCGATAATGGCGATCTGGCGCGTTCGCTCCGGCGGCAGCCGCTTCGCCAGTTCCGCTTGCAACAGCGCCACGTCTTCGCCTGATTGCACGAACGAATAGCCGATCAGGTCGGCGTGCTGCGCGATAAAATCGAGTGCCAGCAAGTCATCTGGAGTCAACGGGTTCAGCTCAAGATCGCTATCCGGGAAGTTCAGCCCCTTCTCCGGGCGAATCTTACCGCCAGCTGGCTCGGCATGGATGACGCGCAGCAGCAGCCCTTGTGGCAGCCGCGCTTCGATTTGCGTGCCAATCTTGCCGTCGTCAATCCACACGTTATCACCGATGTCCGCCTGATCAAGTGCTTCCGGCAGCAGGCTCTGCACTTGCAACGGGTAATCAGGATGCGCCTGCGGCACGTCGCGCGTCAGCAGGATAGTATCGCCCACAAAGACGCGGCGCCTCTCCGGCGTCAGCAGCACCGCGCCCGTGCGCGCCTTCGGTCCGCCCAGGTCCATATGAATGCAGCAGCGAAAACCCGTCTCAGCTTCCGCGCGGCGCACATGCGCGATCATCCTGCCCCACGCTTCCGGCGTGTCGTGAGCGCAGTTGATGCGTGCGCAGTCCATGCCGCGCGCCACCAGATCGCGCACCAGTTCCCCATCATCGGCGGCTTCAGATGGCAGCGTCACCATGATGCGTACCCGGCGATCATGCGTCGCCTCGCCAAAGACATGCGCCATCTCGCGCTGGAGCGCGCTTTCGCCGCGCAGGAAGCGGCGCATGGGCGGGTGCGGCTGTGTATCCAAATCGGCGATCAAACTCAGCGTAGCGCTGACTGCGTCCAGGCTTGCCAGTACATGCGCTTCACTGCGCCCCAGCGATGACAGTCCCCAGGGCGTCAGCCGCCCTTGCAGCGGGCGCACATCACGGCGGCGCAGAGCGAGATAGTGGGCAAGATTGAGCGCGCTGGAGCAAAAGTTGCGCCGCTCGATAAGCGGTCGCCAGCGGGCAAAAGTTTGCGCGCCTTCGCAGCGCACCGCTTCCTGAAGTGTCGTCATTTCCGCCAGCAGTTCGGCGGCTTGTGTCTCTCGTTGCGACATGAACAGTAATCCTCAAGCATATCTTCTACCATTGTATGCAAGACTTATACGTAATGCAGGCACTAAGTTATTTCAAGAAAGACCATATGGGCAATGCCTTCGCTTTTCATCAGGTTTCAGATGATTTGATATTCATCCGTTGGACTTCTACGGCAACACATCAGGATGAAGTGTTGTTCATAAAAGCGCTTCAACACTGTCTCAACCACGCTGCTCATCCCCTGTACTTTCTGTCTGACCTCACAAATGGATGCATCGTTGGCATCAAACCGCTTGGCGAACTTGGGAAGCTTACGCAGCATCGAAATTGGGCGGGCAGCACTGCATTTACCCTGAGTATGATCTCCCGTGTCTATGCCAGTAGTTTTCGTTCCCTTTCGCGTGACACTGCCGACAAAAACACGGTGTGTGAGTCCGTGCATGAAGCATTGGCATTTCTGGAAAGCCTGAAACCAGGTGTTACGGCTGACATCGATTGGGAACGTCACTTCGCAGACTGAAGCCGCAGTTTGCACAAAAGCGCCCTAAAACCGGAAATGGACGAAGATGCGCCCAAAGTTCTTGTCGTCCTTCTCGATGCGATGAAAGACCTTTTTGACGTGCGGCTGGTTCAAAAAGCGTAGTACCTTCTTCTTGAGCTGACCGCTGCCTTTGCCGGGAATGATTTCGACCAGTTCGATCTTCTTGTCAATTGCTTCTTCGATAATGCGCTCCAACTCGCGGTCGATCTTCGCGCTGTCATTGTAGATCGGGTGCAGATCCAGTTTGAGTTTTGCCATACGATATTGACCTCTTTAATGCGCTAGAAGGAACGCTTCGACCTGCGCTCGCGTCGGCAGTGACGGAATTGCGCCTTTTTGCGTGGCGGTGATCGCGCCGACCGCGTTGGCAAAGCGCAGCATCTCCGGCAGTGCGGCATCGTCAAAGCCGCGTTCGAGCAGCCCCAGTATCATACCCGCCACGAAGCCATCGCCCGAACCCGTCGTATCGACCGCCTTGACGACAAAGCCCGGCATATCGGCGTGTGCGGTGCGCGTGTATGCCGCCGAGCCGCCCGCGCCGCGCGTGACGATGATCAGCTTCAGGTCGTCGCGCCACAATGGGGCTACATCGTGTCCACCTGTCAGGAACTCCAGTTCTTCCTCGCTCACCTTCACGAGATGCGCGTATTCCAGCCCGGCGAGCATCCCGGCTTTGGCGGCGGCGGCGTCTTTCCAGAGTGCCAGCCGCAGATTGGGATCGTAGGAGATCAGCAGCCCTTTGTCACGCGCGTGGCGCACGGCTGCCAGCGTTGCCGAACGGCTCGGCTCGTCGATCAGTGTGATCGAACCGTAATGAAACACGCGCATCGAGTCGATCACGTCCAGCGCAACATCTTCCGGACGCATGAGCATGTCGGCGCTGGGGTTGCGGTAAAAGCTGAAGCTACGGTCGCCATCCGGCTTATTACTGACGAACGCCAGCATCGTCCGCGCGTCTGGCGAAAAGCGCAGCCCGCGCACGTCAATACCTTCACGCGCCAGCACCTCCGCCAGATGACGCCCGAATGGGTCATCGCCCACCTGTCCTAAAAATGCGGCAGGCAGCCCCAGCCGCGCCGCCGCCACGCAGACGTTGGCGGGCGCGCCGCCGGGCGCTTTGATGAAGCCGCTCGCCTCGCCCACTGTCACGCCATTTTCCAATGCCACAAAGTCGATCAGTACTTCGCCAAAACAGACAACGCTCATCGTGACATAAGTCCTTTTGCTGCACATCGCGAATAAATCAGTGGCATAATTATGCCAGAATTTAACGCAGAGACGCAGAGTAAGAGAGATGCAGAGAAACATGTTCCGAGATTTCTGCATCTCCACGCCACTGGGTTAAAATATACAATTACGATTTAGAGCAAATGTGCTATCATGGAATAGTGACAGACCAAGCCTGCGGGAGACGAAAGACATGCCATTTATCGAAGCACCGACGACCTTTTATATGGGGCGGCGCTATGACCCCCAGGAACATACCCTGACCGATGAAGTCGTCTACTACGACTCGCGCGATTTGACGACGCACGCGGTTGTCGTCGGCATGACGGGCAGCGGCAAAACTGGCTTGTGCATCAGCCTGCTCGAAGAAGCGGTGCTGGACAACATCCCGGCAATCGTCATTGACCCCAAAGGCGACATCACCAATCTGATGCTGACCTTTCCCGACTTCAAACCGGAGGATTTCATCCCCTGGGTGAATGTGGACGATGCCCGCCGCGCCCGCATGAGCGTGGAAGACTTCGCAGCAGATACCGCGCATCGCTGGAAAGAAGGGTTGGCAAGCTGGGGTATGGTGCCAGACCGTGTGCGCTGGCTCAAGTATGCCGCGCGCTACAGCATCTACACACCCGGCTCAGACGCCGGTCTGCCCGTGAGCATCCTGGCATCGCTGCGCGCCCCGCGTGAAGGCTGGCAGGCGGGCAACGAAGAAATGCTGCGCGAGAAGATCAACGGCATCACAACGGCGCTGCTGGCGCTGGTCGGGCGCAACGCGCAGCCGATCCAGGACCGCGAGCATGTGCTGATCGCCAATATTTTTGAGTATAACTGGCGGCAGGGCATTGACTTGAACCTGGAGTCGATCATCCTGCAAATCCAGAAGCCGCCGTTCAGCAAGCTCGGTGTCTTCCCACTGGACGAGTACATCTCCGAAAAAGCGCGCATGAAGCTGGCGATGGAAATGAACAGCATCGTCGCCGCGCCGTCGTTCCAGTCGTGGATCAATGGCGATCCGATGGACATCCAAAGCCTGCTCTATCAACCGGACGGCAAGGCGCGCGTATCTGTCTTCTACATCGCGCATCTGAGCGAGGCCGAGCGCCAGTTCGTCATCACGCTGCTGCTGGAGAATATGCACGGCTGGATGCGCTCGCTCAGCGGCACGACCAGCCTGCGCTGTCTGCTGTATATCGATGAGATGTTCGGCTACTTCCCGCCGTTCCCGCGCAACCCGCCGACCAAAGAGCCGATCCTGCGGCTGCTCAAGCAGGCACGCGCCTTCGGAATCGGCTTGGTACTGGCGACGCAGAACCCGGCTGATCTCGACTACAAGGGCTTAAGCAACGCAGGGACGTGGTTCATCGGGCGCTTGCAATCTGATCAGGACAAGGAGCGGGTGGCGGCGGGCTTGCAATCGCTGGCGACGGTCAGCAACGAGTTCAACCTGCGCGAAGTGCAAACGCTGATTTCGGACATTGAGCCGCGCGTCTTCCTGATGCACAACGTTCACGATCAGGGCGGTCCGGTGTTCGTCCATACACGCTGGGCAATGAGCTATTTGCGTGGACCGCTGACGCGCCAGCAGGTGCAGGTGTTGATGGCGGATCAGAAGGCGCAAATGCTGGCTGCCGTCGGCAGCGGCTACGCGCCGGGAACACCCGCCTATGTCGCGCAGATGCAGGTGGCGGCGTTGCAGGCGCAGGCAAGCGTGCCGCTGCACAACCCGAAGATGCCGACCAGCGCCATCATGCCGCCGCCCACCCTGCCGGAAATGCCGCCCAATTTGCCGGAGATGCCGAGCTATGGACAGGGTGCTTACGGACAGAGCAACTTCGGGATGCCCGCCGTCAGTACTGCCGCCTTCAACAGCGGGCTGACAATCCCGAACACGCCCGCTGTGCCGATGAACGTCACACAAGCGACGGTGCGGTCGGTCGGCAGTGCGCCGCCCGGTTATTCCGCCAACCCGCCACCGCTGTCTGGCGCGACGACGCAGTATTACCTGCCTGCCGAAATCACCAGCCAGCAGGCATTGGGCGCGTGGGAGCAGCGCACCAACTTCAGCGCACAGAGTTTCGGCGGCGCGGTCATGGCTTACAAGCCCGTGCTGCTGGCACAGGCGACCGTGCGCTACCAGGATGCCAAGCGGCGTATCTACACCGCGCGCACGTATGCCTATCGGCTGCCGGATGTCGAACGTGCCGGGCTGGTGCATTGGGAAGATCATGTTGCTCCACCCATGGACCCGCGCCGACTGTCCGGTGTGCCGCTGGAAGAAGGCGCGCTTTATGGCGATTTGCCGCCGGGATTGACTGACTCCAAGCGCATCACAGCCCTCTCGCGCGAACTGGCGGACGTGCTGTACACGACAGCGCTGTTGAAGATACCGCACAACCCGACGCTGGATGTCTACGGCAATCCTGACGAGGACTTCAGCGTCTTCCGCAGCAACGCACAGCAGGCAGCGCGCGAACAGCGCGACGCTGAGATTGACAAGGTGACACAGAAGTACCAGGCGGCGTTGGACAAGATCGAAGACAAGCTGCGCACGCGCACACGGCAGTTAGAGGGCGAAAAGGCGGAGCTTTCCGAACGCCGTCGCGAAGAGTTGTTCACCACCGGTGAAGCGGTGCTGAGCCTGCTCAATCGCCGCACTGCCTACACACTGTCTCGTATGAGCCGTGCCTCACTCTACCGCAAGCAGACGAAAGCGGACATTGCCGAATACGAAGGCGAAATTCGCGATCTGGAAGCGGAGGCGACGCAGGTACAGGAAGAGTTCCAGGGCGTCGTGCGCGAAGTCAATGAGCGTTGGGCGGCGATCGCCACACAGGTGCAGGACTTCACCATCCAGCCGTACAAGAAGGACATCTCGATTGACTTGTTCGGCATCGGCTGGCTGCCGTACTGGTATGCGAACGTCAACGGGCAGCCGGTGACTCTGCCAGCGCTCAACGGCGCATAGTGAAAGTTGTTTATGTCCACTGCTCCCCAACTCTTTGATGAGACGACACGGCGCAAGCTGGAACAGGTCATGCTCCACGCCTCACGCGTGCGGGCTGGCGCGATTAAAGGCGAGCGCCGTTCGGTCAAACGCGGCACAAGCATCGAGTTTGCCGATTACCGGAGTTACGCGCCCGGCGATGATTTGCGGCGGCTGGACTGGAACATCTACGCGCGCACAGACCGCCCGCTGACCAAAGTCTATGAAGACGAGGAAGATTTGGCGGTGCATCTGCTGTTGGATGCGTCCGCCAGCATGGACTGGACGCCGGACAACGGCGACGCCGCGCTGAACAAATTCCTGTATGCGCGGCGGCTGCTGGCGGGGTTGGGACACGTCTCGCTGGCGGAAAACGACCGCCTCGTGCTGTCCACGCTTGGCAGCGGGGCGGCGGTCTTCGGTCCGGTGCGCGGGCGTTCGCATGGCATAGGGCTGCTGCGCTATGTCGGCGGGCTGGCGGCGCGCGGCACGACCGACCTTAACGACGCACTGCGGGCATATGCGCTGCGGGCGGGGCGGGCAGGGCTGGCGTTCGTCATCAGCGATTTCTTCTCGCCGACGGGCTACCTGGATGGCATGATGGCGCTGCTGGCGAAAGGCTACGAAGTTGCGGTGCTGCATGTTCTGTCACCCTACGAAGTCGAGCCCCCGCTGGCGGGCGACCTGCGCCTGATCGACATTGAGACCGGGACGCCGCAGGAGATCAGCCTGGACGCCGGAATGCGCGACCTGTACATCCGCCGCGTGCGCGAATGGCGCGAAGACATCCGCGCTGAATGCAGCAAGCACGGCATTCATTACGTTTTCACGACGACGGACATCCCCTGGGAGAAGGTGATTCTGTACGATCTGCGACGGCTGGGGGTGGTGCGATAGAGGGGCGTTCCTATAAACAGCGACGCCCCCGAACAAGTCGAGGGCGTCTATCTGCTGTCAGGGGAGTGCGCAACTAATTGCGACGCACCCACTTAAGAGAGATCGTGGAAGCGCTAGTCGAGGCGCACCCCCATATGACCGCGTACATTCACAGATCACCTCCTCTCATTTGTAGACCCAACACTGGGTAAAAGAGTAACACAAGGTTCACGGCGGGTCAAGAGATTTAACGAAAGATTTACAATTTACTCTACCACCCCCGCGCCTGCACTGGGTTGGCTGATATAGAGCGCGGGAGCGAGATCCGTCGCGGCGCTGTAATCACGGCTCACGCTTTCGGCAAACGCCTGCGCCTGCTCCACACGCACCAACGCCACGCAGCAGCCGCCAAAGCCACCACCTGTCATGCGTGCGCCGTAGCAGCCGGGGTGCGCCTGCGCCAGTTCGACCATCTTATCGATCTCCCAGCGCGAAATGGCGAAATCATCGCGCATACTCACGTGGCTGGCGTTCATCAATTTACCCAGCTCATTTGCGTCGCCCGCGCGCATAGCGGCTGCCGCTTGCAGCGTGCGCGCGTTCTCGCTGATGACATGGCGCGCGCGTTGGCATGTCAGCGGTTCAAGCTGGTCTGCGCCCGCGATGAACGTCGTCATATCGACATCGCGCAGTTTGCCGACGCCGAAGAAGCGCGCCGCCGCCTCGCATTGTTCACGACGTTCGTTGTACTTGCTGTCCGCCAGTTCGCGCCGCGTCGCCGTATCGAGGATGACGACCGCAGTTCCGGCGGGCAGCGGGGCAGGCGTCAGCGTCAGGTGACGACAGTCGATCAGCAGCGCGCTGCCTTCGACCGCGCCCGCCGAGATCATCTGATCCATAATGCCGGACTTGACGCCGATCCAGCCGTTCTCTGTGCGCTGACCGATCTTCGCCATGCGCGCCGCATCCCACGCCAACCCGCTGACACTGGCAAACGCGCACGCCGTCGCCATTTCCAGCGCGGCGGACGATGACAGCCCTGCACCAATCGGTACGTCGCCGCTGACGACGCCTTCCCAGCCGCGCAAGGTATAACCGTCCTCCTGCATTGCCCATGCGACACCCTGCACATACTCCGCCCATTCCAACCCGCGCTTGGCGATGCCATCGAGCGAGAACTCGGCAGTATCGTCAAAATCGAGCGCGTGAACGACGACATAGTTATCTTCGCGCGGGCGCAGTGCGATGTATGTAGCGCGCTCAATCGCCATCGGCAGCACGAAACCATCGTTGTAATCGGTATGCTCGCCAATCAGGTTGACACGTCCCGGCGCACGGACAACACGCGCGGGCGGCGACTGGAAACGCTTGTGGAATTCGCTAACGACTGTTGCTTGCAGGCTCATATCCAACAACATCCTTTGAAGCATCGAAAAAGCGCAGCATGCGCGGACGGCGGCGCGGGATACCACGATCGCTGATCCACTGAGCATAGGGAGCCATCGTCAGTTCCGCCAGTGCCAGCAGCGGCACGTCGTAATTGACACGCCAGCCCACGTAATCGCGCCATCCCTGCTCACGATCCGCTACCACAGGAATACCCGCCGCCTTGAGCGCATCATAAACCTCATCGTATTCCGCGCGCGTCACGCTGATAGGGTCATCTGGCTTGGGATCAGGATTATACTGGATGCGGAAGAAATCGCAGATGTGGCGCAGCGTTACAAAGCCGGCGCGAATGCACAGACGCGCCCGCACATCCCAGGGCTTTTCGATGGTAGACTCAACCAATGCGGCGGCATCCAGCACCGTCCCCGCCGCGGTAATCCACGACATGCCTGCTTTAGGAGAACGAAAGAACACCAATGCGCCCAGCGATGTGTGGCTTTCCGCAAGATCAGCGAACCACACTTCCCACTCGCTCCAGAGTTCCTGCAACGCTTGCAACCCGCGCGCATCGTTCAGATAGACGCGCGTGATCATCGTCAGCGCTGAAGGCGGCGAATCGGCGCGCACTTCCAGCAGCGAGACCAGCAGTTCGCGCCGCTGGAAGGCGCTGTACATCGTCGGCAGATATGAGATCAACAGGGCGACGACCACCAGCCCAATCGACGCTTCGGCAAAAGCGCTGATGGTTTGCGGTATTGATTGCGGCATGGCAAAGCCGAGCGTCAGTAGGGATGAGCCACTTAAGCGAAACAAATCTTCCAACGGCATTGGCACAAGCGCCCAGTCAATAAACATGAATCCAATTAGATTCAAGACGATCCAGACTCCTGGCAGCGCCAGCAGTGTGACGGGTGCGAACAGCGCCATGATGCGGTCGCGGTCTTCATAACTGACTGCCTTGCGCAACCGAAGATCGAAAATGGTGCGCGACACGCGAAAGACCGTGCGCGTCAGCCAGACGTTGATGCTGCGCGGCACAACGAACGTTTTGATGGCGGACATCATCGTCGTGGTGACGATATAGACGCCGAACACAAACGCGAGAATGCGGATGATCTCAAAGAGCATAGGTGGCATATTCGGATGCTTGTGAGTGATGACGGAAATAAACAAGGTCGCCCGTCATGGCTAACTGACGGGCGACGGGTAGAACATTCTTACTTGCGCGAAGGTTTGCGCAGGAATGAAGGGATGTCGATATTGTCTTCATCCCACACCCGCGCGCCAAAATCCTGCTGTGGTGGCTGCGGTGCGGGGCGCTGTGGCGCTGCCTGTTGTGGTGGCGGCGCGGGCTGCACCGAAACTTCGACTTCCTGCGGCGGCTGCGGGGCGCTGTACTGCTGCATCGGGCGCTGCTGCGGCTGTGATGTCTGACCTGGCTGCTGCTGCACGCGGCTCGGCATCGGGCGGTAGGCGGGCTGTTCGACCTTGCGCGCGGCGCGACTCTGCTCAAAGCCGGTCGCGATGACGGTCACGCGCACTTCGTCGCCCATGCTCTCGTCAATCTGCGCGCCGAAGATCATGTTAACTTCGGGGTGTGCGCTTTCCTTAATGATTGCCGCTGCTGAGTTGACCTCGAACAGGCTCAGGTCGCTGCCACCGGTGATGTTAAAGAGGATGCCGCGCGCACCATCAATCGTCACGTCCAGCAGCGCGCTGCTGATCGCCGCTTCTGCTGCCTTCGCCGCGCGCTCGTCGCCCGTCGCGCGCCCGACTGCCATCAGTGCCGCGCCGCCTTCGCTCATGATCGTGCGCACGTCGGCGAAATCGAGGTTGATGAGCGCTGGCACGGTGATGAGTTCGGAAATGCCCTGAATACCCTGGCGCAGCACATCATCTGCCAGTGAGAACGCCTGTTGCAGCGTCGAATTCTTGCTGGCGATTTGCAGCAGACGGTCGTTGGGAATGACGATGAGCGTATCGACCTGGCTCTTGAGCGCTTCGATGCCTGCTTCCGCCGATTGCTGGCGCTTGGCTCCCTCAAACGAGAACGGCTTGGTGACGACGCCAATCGTCAGCGAACCGAGTTCTTTGGCGATTTGCGCCACGACGGGCGCAGCGCCTGTGCCTGTGCCGCCGCCCATACCGCTGGCGATGAAGACCATATCCGCGCCGCGCAGCACTTCATACAATTCATCGGCGCTTTCTTCCGCCGCTTTGCGCCCGATTTCGGGGTTGCCGCCCGCGCCCAGCCCGCGCGTCAGCTTATCGCCAATGCGCACGCGCGTCTTGGCGCGCGACAGCATCAACGCCTGGTTATCGGTATTCACGGTGATGAATTCAACACCACCCAGCCCTTCTGCGACCATGCGGTTGACGGCGTTGCCGCCGCCGCCGCCGACACCGATGACCTTAATCTGAGCGAAGCCTTCGCTCGCAGGCAGCAAGTCCATAACCCCTTGTCCCTTCCCTATGCTTCGCGCGCGTTATTTGCGATCACGAATGATTTTGTCTCCATTGTAACAAAATCACGACCTTACGCAACCAGCCAGTTTGTCATGGGACGGTGTAGGGACTTTTGTAATCAAGAACCGTCTGCCGACGCAGCAGGAACTGCCCACAGTCGCACGGAGTTTTCGTTGCTCATTGATGGATCACCGAGATGTCGAAGCGAGCCTTGTGCAGTTGCAACAATTCTACCAGTAGGATCGAAGGCAATATCAAATATTGCTTCCATAAATACTTGCGACTTGAATATGACAAGTCCACTTTCAACTACCACGATATTTAAAGCACATTGACCATCACTTTCAACAGCCGACTCTTTGCATACGCTTACACCCAGTAGTTGGTTATCGGGACTAAACTGAAGCACAATCGCATCACCATCAATCACAAGCTCACGAATCAAGGTAGCCGTATCAGCATCAAAAAGGCTTATGACACCCTCATCATCCTCTGTTGCCAACCACCGCCCATCGCTGGAAAAAACAGCGTTGTACCAACGGCGATCCGGATAGTTCTCCTCGTTTATCAATGCCAACTCTGCGTCTGAGGCAACGACGTTCAAGTTGCGCACGTCTTGCCAAAGGTATCGGTAAGGCATGAACGCACCAAAATACAGAAACAGATAACGCATGTCGGCACTAAAGTCTGCCAGAGAATACAGCGGTCTACTCTCGATATTGATCCGCACTTCATTGGTTGCAAAATCGCGAATTTCAAGGCGCTGCGGCAATCCTACAATGAGCCATTGCCCATCTGAGCTAATGGTAACGTGGTAAATAAGTTCTATATCGTAAGCTTGCAACAAAGATACATTATCACCATACGCCCAACGTTCTAACGCTGCATATTTATCCTGATCAGCGCTGCTTGCCCCAGCACAGATCAGAATGTCTTCAATTGGGTGTAAGGCAATGCGCCCGCCACACGGAATGCTCTGCAAGTAATGCCAAGTATCATTCTGAGACTGCCACAAATTAATGGCACTGCCACCCATAATCACACCATTAGACGACGCAGCTAACCATTGACCATCCGAACTAAATTCGACATCGAGCGGTGGTCCGTGGTGACCCCCCAGCGTTTTTATGAGTGTGTATGATTGTGCATCAAACACCTGCGCCTGCGCGCTATCAACAACCACAATGTAACGCTCATCAGGACTATACTCGATGATGTCTGGCAAGTTGATGAAGTATTCCGAGGCGGTATGTATAAAATTGCCAGTGTTAGTGTCAACAATCCCTAATTGCCATCTGAGACAGCGTTGAGACAAATCAGTGCTGAATTGCGCACACATCATCGCCCCAATACGATTGATGTCTGTGCCGACAAAGCCGATGGCATCGGTGTTCAGATCGAACTGACGCACAATTTCGCCAGTTTCCACATCGCGTAGCAAGCTAGTACTCGTCAAACAATTCCAAGTTTCTGGCTGGTCATTCGGGCAAAGGCGATAAAGGATATAACGCCCGTCAGGACGTATCACGACTTGCGCGGGACGCCTTTCTACTCCATCCAGCACAATCGTTGTTAAGCTTCCCAGGGAATGTACTCGCTCCTCGATAATCCGCTCAATATCTGCATCTTCAATTTCAAAGTAGGGGAATTGCGAGGGACTCACATCTGGCGGAAACGAAAAAGGGATTGTATCAATAAGTTGTCCTGTTTCATTTTCCCACACACGTAATGCAAAATCGTATTGATTATCAACAATCTGTGCCAGTAAATAGCTGTTGGTAAAGTGCACCTGGCTCTCATGTGTAGAAGTTCTGAAGGTGGACGCATCTAGCTCATACAACTCTTGCAAGGTTTGTCCATCCAGAGCCCGAACCTTGCCTTCTTCCACCAAAGCGATGAGCGTGCCATCCGCTTTAACAGCGACATTTACCAGCGGCGGATAGTCAGCCGGGATCACGGTCGGGCGATTCCAGTCATTCACGTCATAGACCACCAGCGCGTTGCTGCCTACTACCAACAGGCGCGAGGAGTCCGGCATCCAGACAGTTTTGTGCAACCAGCCGTATCCCAATACATCAACTTGTTGTAAACCGCTTGCATTTTCAGCACTGATTACTTCATACGGGGACGTTTGCGATTGTGCCACAACAGGCTGCACAAACACGACAAGCAACATCAGACACAATGTATAAAGGCAGGCAAGGTTGCGGGAATTCATCGCTGCCCCCCGCGCCGCGCAGCCTCCTGCTCGTCCAGCAGTTCGTCCATAGAGACTGGCTCCAGCTCGCCGTCGTCAGTCAGCGTCATCTCGCGCTTGGCCTTGGCTTTCTCAGCGGTGCTGCCCATGCGCAGAATATGCGCGCCAATCGCTTCACCCATCAACTGCCTGCGCAGCTGGTCTTCACCATTTTTGGTATCGAGCATGACCAAAATAAACTGGAACAGCACGCCCAGAAAACCGACTGTACTCAGCATCGCCATGCCGCCGACGGCACTTTCTGCCATCCCCGTAGTTGACGCCATCCCCCAACCAAGGATCATAAACAGGATGTAGAGGAACAGATTGACGATGAAGAGCGTGAGGCGTGTCTGGCGCTTGCGCTTGTCAAGCTGGACTTCCACTTCTTCACGGACGGCTTGGTAGTCGATCTGGTCAGTCATGACTTCCCCTTTTTGTCATCATGAATATCTATATGATCCCGTGTAACCATAAGTCTCAAGCTTCGATCATACACTTCTTACCCACCCTCGTCTATAATGCCCCGACATTTGTTCATCTGTTCCAACCGGAGTACCCCCACCTGTGGCGTCGCGCAAAGATAACTACTACCTGCTCAGTCTCGGCTGCTCGAAGAATACCGTCGATAGCGAAAGCATCGCCCAGGTGCTAAACCAGAACGGGATGCGCGGCGTCGGCGATCCGCGCAAGGCGGAGGTGCTGATCGTCAATACCTGCGGCTTTATCGACAGCGCCAAGCAGGAAAGCATTGACGCGCTGCGCGAACTGGTGGACGGCAGACGCAGCAATCAGATGGTGATCGCGGCGGGATGCCTGGCACAACGCTACGGCAACGTGCTGGTGCAGGAAGTGCCGGGGCTGGATGGCGTGATCGGTACGCGGCGTTGGATGGACATCTTCGATTTCATCGGCAAGCTGCGCGACCGCAAGCACCCGGAGCCGCTTTATCACCTCCCAACCGATGCGCCGACTGTCGGGCTGGATGAGCGTGGGGTGCTGCGCGCCAGCGTGCAGGGCGCGAGCGCGTACCTCAAAATTGCCGATGGCTGCCGCCGTCCGTGCGCCTTCTGCGCCATCCCCAAGATCAAAGGTACTGCCGTCAGCCGCCCGCTGGAGAGCATCGTCCGCGAAGCGGTGCAGTTGCAGGAACTCGGCGTGCGCGAAGTTATCCTGATCGCCCAGGACACGACCGACTGGGGTTATGACCTCGGCTTGAAAGACGGCATGGCGCACCTGCTCGATGCGATCACGGACGCCGCGCCGGGCATTGACTGGATCCGAATCATGTACGCCTATCCGGGCTACGTCACGCCGCGCATGATCGAAAGCATGGCGAAGCACAAGCAGGTGCTGCACTACCTCGATATTCCGCTGCAACATGGACACCGCGACACGCTGCTGCGCATGAAACGCCCGGCGAAGATCGAATGGGTCTACGAGACGCTCGCCAACATGCGCCGCGTCATGCCCGATCTTGCGGTGCGGACGACGTTCATCGTCGGCTACCCCGGCGAAACCGACGCCGAATTCGAGGGGCTAATGACGTTCGTGCGCGACTTGCAATTTGACCGCGTCGGTGCGTTCAAGTATTCGTATGAGATCGGCACTCCGAGCGCACTGCTGCCCAACCCGGTGGATGACGATGTAAAGCAAGAGCGCTGGGAACGGCTGATGGAACTACAGCAGGGCATTAGTCTGGCAAAGAACCAGGCATTCGTCGGCAAGACGCTCGATATTCTGGTTGAAGGACATGGCGAAGGCGAAGACGAGGAGGGCAACCCGGTCGAAGGCACGATCTCGCTTGGGCGCAGCTACCGCGACGCGCCGGAGATCGACGGCTACGTGATTGTCGAGGGCGAGCTTCCAGTCGGTGAAATTGTCCCGGTGCGCATCACGGGTGCGACCACCTACGACCTGCTGGCGACGGTCGATACTGCACAGCCGATTGTCATCCAGCCGGGGCAAATCTTCGGAGCGGGGATGCTGAGTTAACCAGGTGGTGTGACAGGCAGTGTGATCTTGACAGTTGTGCCTTGCTGGATCGCACTATCAAGGGTAATCGTTCCGCCGTGCAGCTCGATGACTTTCTTGGCGATGGACAGCCCTAACCCGGTATGGGCATCCTCTAGCGGTCGATACTGTTCGACACGGTAGAAGCGGTCGAACACACGCGGGATATGCTCTGCAGAAATGCCGCTGCCTGTGTCTGTTATCGTTATCACTACTTGTGCTGCTTCTACCTGTCCAGATACTGTGACGCGCCCACCCGGTTCAGTGTGCTGCAAAGCGTTACGCAGTATCTCCTGCAACGCACGCAGCATCTGAGCCGGATGTCCGCTTATTTCTGGCAGCCCTGCTATGCCTTCGCCCGACAGTTGGATCTGCTGCTGTGCCGCGCGTTCCGCATGGCTTACCAGCAGGGTATCAACCAGTGAGGAGAGTATAAGAGGCTGCCTGTCCGTGTCCACCATACTTTCCAACTTCACGATGAAGAACATTCTTTCCAAAATGGTTTGCAACACCTGCGCCGTTTGTTTGATTGTGGAAACATGTCTAAGCCGAGTCTGCTCATCGCGTGCCCGTTCCACCACAGCGACAGAGGTGTTGATGATCGAGAGGGGTGTACTGAGGTCATGCGAAGCGCTCTGTATAAATTCACTCAGTAGTCGGCTGCGCTCGCACTCCAACTCTACCTGGGCTTCTTTCGCTACCAGGAGTGCAGTGCGCTCCTTTTCCAATAAATCGCGATAAATATAACGATGGCGAGAACGTTCATCACGCTGGCGACGATGACGTAACTGGTACGAGATGTAAAGGCGATTCTGGAATTGCTTACCACGAACAGGAACATAATCACAATTGAAACCAACGATAAGACGATTGCGTCGCGACGCGACATAAAAATGGTCGCGGCTAAAGGGAGCGCCAGCAGGTAGAAAACTTCTACAGGCGATGCAGTGGGTCCAATACTTTGAACAACGATAATCACAGTCGCGGACGCGAACGCTGCCCATCGTGCAGCACGATACCACCCTGCCAGGCTCAATCCATATGCACCCGCCATGCCGAGTGAGAAACCCAGCATCCACTGAAAACTGGAATACGTTAAATTCTCCATCACTGTTTTGCCGTCAATCAATCCCGCAGCAAAACTAACGAGGGGTGCGACGGGGATAGCGATCAACATGAGAATGTTCAGCACTCGAGTCCGCAGTCGCTCTTCAGGCGAGATTGTCGGATTGGCAGGTTCGATTAATTTTGTGAGCCATTTACTTGCGTGGCAAGCGAGTAGGATTCGATGTAGGTTACTCATGTCGCCTGGTATTGCTGTAGATTGATGCTGCCTATTGTTCCATATTTTCAAGTGAGCGTGGCTTAAGAAGACGCTTTAGCCGCGCCAGAACACCTTTTGCGGCACCCATAGACCGCTTTCACCGCGCACCACCGCCAACAGCCGGAAGCCCGGCGCATACGCCAGCGCCAGCTCGCCTTCCGGGGCATCCTCATGTGCCACTGAACCGCCGTGCGCCATGATATCTGACTGCGCTTCGTCCAGCATGACATGTCGCCAGCCCGCCAGCGCCACATGTGCAGGAACAAGGCGTTCGCGCCACAGCGCATCGCTGAAGATCACCTCTGGCTCGGCAGCATCCGCAATCAGAAATGTGCCGCTTTGCGTGCGGCGTAAGCTCGCCAGGTGTGCGCCCGTCCCCAACGCCTCGCCCATATCATACGCCAGGCTGCGAATATAGGTCCCGGCGTTGCAGGTCACATCAATCGTCGCGACAGGCGGCTGCCAGTTAAGCAGGTCGATACGTTCAATCGTGACGCTGCGCGCTTCCAGTTCGACCGTTTCACCCGCGCGCGCGATGTCGTAGAGCTTGCGTCCGCCGACCTTGATGGCGCTGTAAATCGGGGGGACTTGCTGAATATCGCCCACAAAGCGATTGAGCGCCTCGGTAATCATGTCACGGTTCAGGTGGCTGGCGTCACGGGTTTGCACTGCCTCGCCTTCAGCGTCGTAAGTGGACGTGGTGACGCCGAAATACACCTGTGCCGTGTAGCGCTTGGTGGCGTGCATCACATACTCGCTCAGGCGCGTTGCCCCGCCAATGCAGATCACCAGCACGCCTGTCGCCAGCGGGTCGAGCGTCCCGGCATGACCAACCTTACGCACGCCGAAGGTGCGGCGCACGCGCGCGACGACATCATGGCTGGTCATACCGAGCGGTTTATCGACATTGAGGAAACCAAAGACGGGTTCGTCCGTCACATCCGTACCTTTGCACAAGCAGCTTCAATGTTCGTTGGGAATGGTATCGGATTGTATCGCGTAAGCCTAGACGAATTTTTGCTCCGCAAAGACACAGGGACGCGGAGACTTAGAGAGCGCAGGGAAGAAGATGAACTTAACGCAGCGATGGAGAGGTGCAGAGGGTAAGACTCTCCGCGTCTCTGACCCCCTGCGTTAAGTCATTTCTGAATTAGCCTTCGATACCGACGTGGAAGACGAGCAGGTACTGCCCTTCACTTTCGCGGTTGTAGCTGGTCATGACGAACGGCAGCAGGTTATCGTCTGGGTCGTTGCTCAGGTCGAAGTCCGAGATGTCGAGCGACAGGTAGGCGTCGTAATCCCAGCCGGGCAGCGTGCCGGTGGCAATCGTCACGCTGTAATCGTTGAGCGAGTCGCCGCCGCTCCAGCACAGGTCCGTGCCAGCATCGTCGCAGAAAATCTGATTGCCGTCATTATCCTCGATAGGGTCGAGATCGCCATCGGCAAGATAGAGCAGCGGATCAACACCCGATTGACCGCGCGTCATCATGTAGACGGTCAGCGGCACGCCGGAGTCCACCATCTCTTCGGTCAGGCGAACGATAAACGGGTCGCCACCGTTATCTTCTGAAGTGACCGCCATGCCTTCAAGGATGAGGATGAATTCACCTTCCTGGCTGTCAAGACCGCCGACGACCAGCGAAATATCCTGGAAGCCCGACCGATCATTATGCGTGAAGTTGACCTGTGCGCTCAGGTTGGAAGCGCGCACGCGCCCTGTGGTGGGCAGGTCAGCGGCGTAATCGCTGGCGGCGCTGCTGTCATCGTTGCACAGCCCACCGTTTTCGCCCATCACGGCGATGACTGGATCAAAGCCATCAATGCCGACGGCGGTGGCGGTGTATTCGAAGCCCGCGCGCATCTGGCTGACAATGATTTCGACACCGTTATCGAAGCTGGCACCGTTATCGCAATCGACAGAGATGCCGTCCTGAGCGTATACGGGCGCGAGTTGCAGTGCCAGCAGCCCCGCGAGCGCCGCACCAATCATGAGCATTCGTTTCTTGAGCATGTCTTTTCCCCTTGTGATGGAGTGAATGTTTGGACTACGCGCTGATTGTCTGATAAAGCGCGTTTGGCGTCCTCCTGCCAAAGACGGAGACAGCGTTCGATACTTCGGTGCATTGACCTGAACCTGCCCAAATGTCCGCCAAACATCCAAATTGTGCGCGGAATACGATTTCCATTTAGACTTGCCTTAAGACACTTTTGCGCTTCACACGGGGGACTACGATGGATTTGCGGATGCAGCCGGGGTTTTTGGGGACGGGAGCCAGTCTGCTGGCGGATTTGACACTGCTGGCATACATTTTATTTATCGTTCCGGCGATGCTGGTCGGGTTTTATTTCGCGCGGCGCAAGTGGTTCGATACGCATCACAAGCCGACGATGACGACAATCATGATCGTCAACTGGATACTGATCGGCTGGCTGATGATCGCGTCGTATGCGCAGGGGGTGCTGCCGACGCTGGGGCAGAACCTGAGCAGCCCACGCTACATCCTGCCCACGCTGCATCTGGTCATCGGCGGGCTGGCGCAGATCACGGCGACGTATCTGGTGATCCGCATGTGGTTTGAGAACCAGTTGCCGGACTGGTTCAAGGTGCAGAACATCAAACGCTGGATGCGGCTGACGCTGGCGGGCTGGCTGATTGCGGCGCTGCTTGGCATCGGCATCTACCTGACGTGGTATGTGGCGCGCCCCCCGGCTGCCGACGCTGCGCCGATCGCCGCGACGGAAGAGGCAGCGCCGGCAACCGAAGTGACGGACACGGCTCCGGCTGCGACTGAAGAAGCACCCGTGCAGGCGACCGAAGACGCCGCACCTGCCGAAACACCAGAGGTGTCTGGCGGGTAGCGCCACACAATCTTTCACCGATGTATTGATGTTATGCAAAACCCTCATCCCCCAGCCCCTCCCTGCGCTTTGCACTCGGTCGTCCCTCATGGAGAAGGGGAGCAAACGCAAGCAATGGTCTTAAGTCCCTCGCCCTGAGGGAGAGGGATTTAGGGTGAGGGTGTTGGTGCGTAACGTCAGTTATGAACAAGGATGGTGACCATGCAGATCGGCTTGATGATCGAAGGGCAGTGGGGGTTGACGTGGGAGCGCTGGCGGTCACTGCTGACCGCCGCTGAAGACTACGGCTACCAGTGTGTCTTCCGTTCTGATCACTACACAATTGGACCGCCCGATCAGGACTCACTGGAAACGTGGGTCTCGCTGACATTCGCTGCCATGCAGACGAAGCGCATCGAATTTGGTCCGCTCGTCTGCCCGACCACATTTCGGCATCCAGCACTGACGGCGCGCATGGCGGCGCAGGTGGATGATTTGAGCGGTGGTCGTCTTGTTCTGGGGCTGGGGACGGGCTGGCACGAACGCGAGCATCGGCAGTACGGCATTCCGTTTTATGACATCGGCACGCGCTACGCGATGCTGCAAGATGCGCTCGAAGTGACCACGCGCCTGTTCGACTCTGCCGCGCCTGTCAGCTATGACGGCGCGCATTATCCGCTGCAGGACGCGGTGCTGCTGCCGCGCCCGCAGCGCCGCACACCCATCCTGATCGGCGGTAACGGGATGAAGCGCACACTGCCGCTGGTGGCGCGCTATGCGGACGAGTGGAACGGTGTTTACATCAACGCGGCGGGCTACCGCGAACGCTGCACGCTGCTGGACGAGCTGCTGCCGCGGCACGGCAGGCAGCCGGGGGCAGTCAAGCGGTCACTGATGACCGAGTTGATCTTCGGTAAGGATGATGCTGATCTGAAGCGCAACCTGGAACGGTCGCCCGAACCCGCCGACAAACTGCTGGAGTGGAATCGCATTGTGGGGACGACGACAGCGGTCATTGACCAGTTGGCAGCATATGCTGAGGCGGGCGTGGAGCGGATTATGCTGATGCGGCAGGATCAGACGGATTTGGACACGTTAGAGCGCGTGGCGCGTGACGTGCTGCCGCATTTTCACAAGGCGTGAGGGCGTATCGTCTTACTCTTCGCGCCGCAGCTCGTCGCGCAGGCGATCCCGCTGCGCCTCGGCAGAGCGCTGCGCTGTCTGCACCGAACGGGCTGCCGTCAGCACCGCGTCCTTGCGCCGCCGCACGGCAGGACGCCATTCGACCCACAACGCGCCCAGCAGCAGTGGCAGCGTGACCAGCAGCGTGTTCCGTGCAGCGCTGGTGGTCGGATCGGTGTAGCCTTCCGTGGCAAAGTAGTAGACAACCCCGCCACCTGTCGCCGCGACTATCTGCTCGAATTCCGGCGACAGGCGCGTATCGACGCGTACGAACAGCCACAGCGGACGCCCGAGTGCCCGCGCCGCATCCGCATAATCCTGTAGCTGCCCAGCGAGATCGGCGTGGGTGTAGAGCATGTCCTGACGATTCTTCGCCTCGACGATGTAGCGGTCGGTGATAAAGTCCGGGCGGCGGCTGGTATCAATGGACGCCAGTATAAGCGCGCAGGTGTTGCAGTCGGGGCTTCCGGCGTGGCGGGCATTGTGACAGAAGCACTGACGCTGATCGGACTGGTCGTTACGCGGCACACCGAGATCGCGCGCCAGCACATCCTCCGCTGCCCGCCCGATCTGCTGTGCGCTCAAGCCGCTGCTGATGGTCGGCACGGGCGCGCTGCTGATGCGCCTGCCGGTGGGGTTAGGCGCTGTGACATCGAGCAGCAGGGCAGTGCTGGCGACGACTGCCAGCAGGAGAATGAGCATTACGAAACGACGGATACGGCGCATGGGTGTCACCTGGGATAGCGAACGGTATGTAATGATCATAGCGGCGAACAGCGGTGAGACGGAGTTAAGGGTGGCTGTCAGATCTTTGTTGGTGAGAAACGGCGCATTTCGTATGTGTGATACCATACAGAGATGGCACAGTCAGGGGGAGTTTATCATGACGAAGCACCGCATTTACACGATGAGTTTCGCACGGGTGTATCCTGAGTATGTCGCCAAGGCAGA
>JANRJX010000107.1:0-25675 GCA_033763755.1 Chloroflexota bacterium | reverse complement strand
CGCCAGCGCCACCACACCCATAGTCCACAGACCACATTGGTGTTATGTGGACTGACTCGGTGCGGTATGCTTGTCAACGTCTGCCCGCATAATCGCCCGCTCAGGATGCCCTGATGACTTCCGAATTTATCGCCCGTATGTCGTTCACCAGTGATCGTCGCAATCCGCTGCGCTTCATCTTGTCACATATTGTGCGCCACCCGATCTGGGCAGTGTTGATGACGATTGGGGCGTTCGCAAACGCCGCGCTCGCCGCAGCCGTGCCGTACTTCGTCGGGCAGGCATTCAATGCGCTTCAGGACGACGTGACCACCGCCATGAGCGTTGTCGGCGCGATGGCAATCGCTTCAATGCTGTCGCAGTTACTGCGCGCCAGTTTGCAATTGATGCGCAACTTCTCCGCCGAAATCTTTGCACAGCGCATCGAGCGCGATGTGCGCGGCGAACTCTACGCCAGCTTGCTCGGCAAGAGCATGACGTTCCACGACTCAGTGCCTGTTGGCGAAATCATGTCGCGCGTCACTAACGATGTGCGCGAACTGAACCTGATGATGAACCCCGGTATGAACCTGATCATCGGCTCGGGATTCTTCCTGATTACGCCCGTTCTGGGGGCGCTGGCGCTGCATCCGCTGCTGGCGCTGCCGCCGCTGTTCTTTCTCATCCTGTACATTATCATTCAATATAACTATGTGCGCCGCTTGACGCCGCTTGGTGAAGACCAGCGTGCCGCTTTTGGCCACATGAATGCCCACGTCGCTGAAGTGCTGGATGGTGTCCAGGTGGTGAAGGGAGCGGCGCAGGAAACCCGCGAGAAAGCGGAGTTTCGGCAAATCGCTGAAGATGTGCGCGAGAAAGTCTTGCGCTATGGTTATGCAGAGGCGCGTTACCTGGCGGAACTGCTGCTTGGTATCACCGTCGCGGTTTGTCTAGGGCTGGTCGTCTACCTGTATCGTATTGGCGAAGTCCCTATAGGCGCGATTGTCGCGTACATGGGGCAAATCTTCCTGTTCGGCTTTCCGGTCTTTAGCTCGCTCTCGTCGTTCTCGCAGGTCGCACTGGGCTATGCCAGTGCCGAACGCATCCTGAACATCATCACCACTGAAACCGATCTCGACCAGAACAGCGCAGGACATCACGGAACGCTTGAAGGCAACATCGTTTTTGAGCAGGTTGACTTTAACTATGCCAGCAGCGGCAAGCAGGTCTTGAGTAATGTCTCGTTCGAGGTCAAGCCGGGGCAAACCGTTGCCATCGTGGGGCAAACGGGCAGCGGCAAAAGCACCATCACCAAGCTTATCAACCGCACTTACGATGTCGATGCAGGGCGTATTCTCGTTGATGGCATCGATGTTCGCAATTGGAGTCTGGCGGCGCTGCGTTCGCAGATCAGCATTATCGAACAGGACATCTTCCTCTTTAGCCGCTCAATTGCCGATAACATCGCATTCGGCAATCCGGACGCAACGCGCGAGCAAATCGAGGCGGCAGCACAAAAAGCGCAGGCGCACGAATTCATCACGAGCTTTATCGAAGGCTACGACACCATTGTCGGTCAGCGCGGTGTCACACTCAGCGGTGGGCAGCGCCAGCGTATCGCCATCGCTCGCGCCTTCCTCACCAATCCGCCAGTGTTGATCCTGGACGACAGCACCAGCGCGATTGACAGCGCGACCGAGGACAAAATCCAGCAGGCGATCTACGCAGCGTCCAAAGGGCGAACAATGATCCTGATCACGCACCGACTCTCACAAATCCGCTGGGCAGATCACATCATCGTTGTGCGCAAGGGGTGCGTCGTGGCGCAGGGCGCGCACGAAGAGCTATTGCAATCATCGGAGTCGTATCGCCGCATCTTCGCGCGCTACGAAAGTGCGCAGCCGCAATCCGCAAATGTGCTAATTCGCTAAGGGCTAAATCATGGGTTTTTGGGGCGGCTTGGCAGCCGACAAATACGACCGTCAATATGGTGACCGCTACTTGCTCAGTCGTCTGGGAACGTACTTTCGCAAGGATACGCGAACGTTATGGATGATCGTTGCAGTCACCATCCTTTTCTCTCTGGCAGGGGCGGCGGCTCCCTTCGTGACTGCGTTGGCGGTGCAGGTTCTCAGCCAGAACGCGCCGGACCTGACGCTCATCCTGATTGTCGGTGGCTTGTTTATCGCGGGCGTTCTCAATTACGTCAATTTCTACTACCTACGTCGTCTGCTCATCCGCGTGGTCGCGCCCGTCATCAGCCAGATTCGCCAGGATGCGTTCGCAGCGGCGGTTGATCGCGATCTCAGCTTCTACGACGATGAAAAGTCGGGCAAAGTCGTCAGCCGTATCACAGGCGACACGCAGGAACTTCAAAACGTCATCCTGTTTAGCTTCAGCCTGGTCAGCCAGTTCTTCGAGTTCATCATCCTGTTTGTGGTTGTCGCAGTCATCGACTGGCGTTTGACGCTCCTGCTGATGGTGATGCTACCGGTTGTGTTGGGCGTATCGTTCATCTTTCGCTCGCTGGCGCGCATTGTCACACGGCAGGGTTCGCGGGCGATGGCGCTCGTCAACGACAACATTCAGGAGAGCGTCAGCGGCATCAACGTCGCCAAGAACTTCCGCCGTGAAGCAATGATCTACGACGAGTTTACGGATGTGAACGCACAGTCGTACCGGATCAACCTGCGGCGCGGCGCGGTCTTTGCGTTGATCTTCCCGGTGCTGAACGCGCTTATTGGCTTTGCGATTGCGGCTATTCTCTATGCAGGGGCGTTGCAGGTGCAAGCGGGTATCATCGAACTGGGTGCGCTCACATTGTTCTACCAGAGCATTGACCGCTTCTTCTTCCCATTCATCAATATCGCCGCCTTCTGGGGACAAATCCAGACTGGCTTTACCGCCATTGAACGTATCTTCGCCCTTATTGATGCCGAGAATGAGGTCAACCAGACTGACAGCAAATCTCCCGGCAAACTGCGCGGCGAGATTGTATTTGATGATCTACGCTTCGAGTACAAAAGCGGTGTCGCCGTTCTGGACAACTTCAGCCTCACGATTCGTCCGGGCGAAAGTGTCGCGTTCGTCGGACATACGGGCGCGGGCAAAAGCACCATCGCTAAGCTGATTGCGCGCTTCTATGAGTTTGAAAGCGGCGGGCTTCGGATTGATGGGCAGGACATCCGCACGTTCGATATGCATGCCTATCGCTCGCAGCTCGGCATTGTTCCACAGCAGCCGTTCCTGTTCAGCGGTACAGTTATGGAAAACATCCGCTATAGCAACCCGTCGTTGACGGATGCGGAAGTGGAGCAGATCGCCTACAGCGTGGGCGGCGGTGAATGGCTGGAGACGATGCCGGAAGGCTTGCATACCGATGTGGGTGAACGCGGCGGACGGCTGAGCATGGGACAGCGCCAGTTGGTCAGCCTGCTGCGCGTGCTGGCACAGAAGCCAGCGATTTTCATTCTTGACGAGGCGACCGCCAGCGTTGATCCGTTTACGGAGACGCAGATTCAGGAAGCGCTCGATTTGATCCTGAAGCAATCGACGTCGATCCTGATCGCGCATCGCCTTAGCACGGTGCGCAGCGCCGACCGCATCATTGTGCTGCGCGAGGGGCGCATCATCGAGCAGGGCAGTCATGACTCGCTGATGACGCAGGGCGGGCATTACGCCGAGCTGTATAACACCTACTTCCGCCATCAATCGCTCGATTATGTCGAGAACGCCCGCAGCCTGTTCGATTCGCAAACACTGCCAGCGATGGGTGATTGACGTACAATACCACGCTAACGCGCTAAACTTGGAAAGCCAGCCCACTATGTCGCAAACTGCTGCACCACCGCGTCCATTGACACCTCCCAGCCGTGTCCCGCCGCAAGTCTGGCTTGTGCTGCTGGCGGGCATCGCAGCCGTTTCATTCGCGTCGATTTTCATTCGCTACGCGCAAAACGCCGATGTGCCATCGCTCGTCATCGCCGCCGGGCGGTTGACCATCGCGGCGCTCATCCTCACGCCTGTCACCTGGCTGCGCCACAAGGACGAAATCCGCCGCTTAACGCGCCGTGACTGGCTGCTCATTGGTGTTTCCGGGCTGTTTCTGGCGATTCACTTTGCGACCTGGGTTACGTCGCTGGAATTTACCGCTGTTCTAATCAGCGTCGTGCTTGTCACCAGCGGCCCGATCTGGGTTGCCCTATTGGAAGCTATCTTCCTGCGCTCGCGCATCGGCATGTGGGTGCTTGTCGGTATCGCCATCGCTATCATCGGCGGTGCTATCATCGGCATCCCAACAGACGGCGCGAACCTGACACTCGACAATGATACACTGATTGGTGGAGGCTTGGCGCTGCTCGGCGCGATCACAGTGTCGGTCTACGTCGTCATCGGGCGTACACTGCGTTCACGCGTGTCGATTCTTCCGTATATCTGGCTGGTCTACGGTGTCGCTGCGATCATCCTGCTGTTGGCGGTCGTGGTGACAGGCACGCCCATCACTGCCAGCGATCCGAGCGGATACCTGTGGATCATCGTGATGGCGCTCGTGCCACAGTTGATCGGTCATTCGTCGTTCAACTATGCGCTCGGCTACCTGCCCGCCACCGTCGTGAGCATTGCCACGCAGATCGAACCGATTGGCAGCGCGATTGCAGCATTTGTGTTGTTTAGCGAAGTCCCGACCGCAGCACAGCTCGTCGGCAGCGCAGTGTTGGTCGTCGGAGTTGCGATTGCTGTATTGGGGCAGGGGCGGAAATAAGACCCCATTCAAGAGGATAGAGAGTCAGAGGATAGAGGATCTCCTCTATCCTCCTACACATCAGCCAATACCCGTTAAACCAGTTTCGCGTTCAGCACGAACTCGATACTGGGATTCATGGCGCGCGAGATGATGCAGCCAGACTTCGCCTTTTCTGCCTCTTCCTGGAACTTCGCCTGGTCAATACCCGGCACGCTGCCTTCGGTATTGAGCGTGATCTTGGTGATGGTCATGCCCGCTTCGAGCTTTGTCAGCGTGACTTCGGCGGTGGTATGCACGCGCGTCACCGGGAAACCCTGCCGACCGAGCGCCGCGCTCAGCGCCATCGTGAAGCACCCGGCTTCGGCGGCGGCGATCATTTCTTCCGGGTTTGTGCCTGCGCCGTCTTCAAAGCGCGACATGAACGTGTACGGACCTTCGTAGGAACCACTGCTCAGTTTCAGCGACCCGTTACCTTCGTTCAAAGTCCCTTGCCAGACGGCTTCTGCGCTGCGATGTGCCATGTCAAACGCTCCTCATGTGTGTTTTAACTCAACGTGTCTGAGTCTAGCACGCTGCCAAAGCAACGCATCTGAGTCTCACCCGCTTCTAATCGCTCAATTCATGAAACTGCACCCGACACCCAGCTCATAGTCATCATCCTCATCGTCACGCCGCCCAATCTCCTCGTCATATTCGCGCGTCAGCCAGATTGTCGCTTTCAACGCTGCCCGGCGCATCTGTGGGTCGTTGTCCACCAGATAGTCCAATACTTCTGGCACGACCGCACCTTCCAGCGCCCATAACGCTTCGGCGGCTGCGTGCCACACATTATTGCTGCGCGTTAGCAGCGCTCGCAGCAGGGCTGGCACAGACGACAAATCTGCAATCTCGCCCAATGCACGGGCAGCGGCATAGCGCACATACTCGTTGTCATCGTTTAGAAGCGCATCTTCCAGACCGTCGAGCGCTACCGGATCACCGATTTCGCCCAGTGTTTCTGCAGCAGCGTAGCGCACATAGCTGTTCTCATCCGCCGCCAATGCCTCCAACAGCCCCGGCAGCGCCTGGGAGTCGCCGAGCAGTTGAAGTGCTCGTGCTGCCTCCCAGCGGACATAGCTGTTATCATCGCCGAGCAGCGCACCGACGAGTACGGGCAGTGCGATGGTGCTGCCTGTCCGACCCAGCGCGAATACTGCCGCGCGGCGCACATCTTTATGTACGTCATTCAGCGCTTCTGCCAGATGGGGGATTACGTCTTCGCCGCCCAGACTTCCAAGTGCCTGCACTGCTAGCGCGCGAATCGTGCGGTCGGCATCATGAAGCTTGGCTAACACGTCCGGTAGCGCCGCCCGATCCTTGAGCTGTCCTAGCCGTTGTAAGGCTAACCGCTGTTTAAATTTGTCGCTTCCCCGCAGATCAGTTAAGAGCTGCGCCAGTAAAGATGGATTGGACATCATGCCGCCCCTCTTATGATCAAACGCTATCAGTTTAGACGGAAATAAGGAATGGGGCAATTTTTAATGCATCGTTATTTATGATTTGGATGCTGACCCAATAGTGCATTTGCGATCTCCTGGTCATTGACAAGAAACATCCGGTGATATACGCTTTGCAAGCATATGATTTGTATACAAATTGTTTGTATACAAAACGTTTGAGGGCAAAGCAGTATGTCGATACCCCCGGACCCAATCGTTCACGGCGCGCTCGAACTCCGCATGTTGATGATCACATTGCACAAAGCAATGATGCGCCGTGCTGATACATACCTGGCTGCGAATGGCATTGAGTTAAGCGGACTGCAATTCGGAATGCTGCGCATGTTGAGTCAGGAGCCGAAGACGTTGAGCGAACTCAGCAAGAACTTTATGCTCGATCCTTCGACCCTCGTTCCGGTGGTCGATGCGCTGGAAGAGAAGGGCTTTGTCGAACGGCGTAAAGACCCGAAAGACCGCCGTCGCACGCCGCTCCATTTGACTGAGCGCGCTCTGACGACGTTAGCGCAGCACGGCTGGGCGGGTGAGAACGAACCGCTTGTCATCCCGCTGCGCGCAATGGGAAGCGAACGGGCACACACGCTTCTGCAGCTGATGCGTGAACTTTGTCACCAACTGCCAGAGGCAGAAGACCTGATGAAAGAAATGGAGGAGCGTTTGCACACTTTCTCCAGTCATTATCGACAGCCGCCTTCATCATGTGAACGATAGTCTCCTCCATAAGATGGAGGACAGACAAAACAAAATCATCTATATTTAGATGTGGCTAAATAAAAATAAAGAATCGCCAAATTTCTTTGTAGTGCGGTGCGCACGAAGGAGAACGATTTATGCAGGCTTCCACTACTTCACCTATGAACGGTCGCGCCAGGGGCGCGAAACGTGAACGACCGCGTGGCAACGGCGGTTTGCGTCGGGCAGTTGCTTATCTAGGCAAGCAAGGCGCGACTGCCTGGCTTGCCTATGGTGCTCTCATCATCGCAACACTGGCGCAGCTTGCGGTTCCCAAGCTGGTTGAAAACATGATTACGTCCGTTACACAGGGCTTTGTCGCGGCACAGGTCGCTCAATTACCAGAGATGATTCGCGGTACAGCGGAAATGGCGGCGGCAGAGCGGCTCAACATCCCGGTCGAGCAGCTCCAGGCAGCCGGCAGTGGTGCAGAGGGTTGGCTCATCAACGGTGCGCTTCTCATCGTAGCGTTTGCGATGATGCGCGGCATCTTCGCGTTTGTGCAGTCGTACATGGCGGAAAAAACCTCGCATGGCATCGCCTATGACCTGCGCAACGAAATCTTTGCCAAGATTCAACGACTGTCGTTCAGCTATCACGACCGCAATCAGACCGGGCAGTTAATGATCCGCGCGACAGACGATGTAGAAAAAGTCCGTCTGTTCCTGGCGCAAGGGCTGGTGCTGGCAATCGGTGCCCTGCTGCTGCTGGTCGCAACACTGATCATCCTGTTCGCGACGAACTGGCAGTTGACACTCGTTATCCTGCCAATTCTGCCGCTGGCACTCGTTCTCTTTGGCTTCTTCGGCGCGATATCGCAACCGCTGTTCGGCGAATTCCAGGCGCGCCTGTCATCGCTCAATACGCTGTTGCAAGAAAGCGTAGCAGGCATCAAAGTCGTACGTGCCTTCACGCGCGAAAAGCAGCAAACCCAGAAGTTTGATGGTGCAACGGCGCAACTGTATGCGCAAAGTCTGAAAATTGGGCGTACATTTGCCATCCTGTTCCCGCTCATCTTCCTGCTGGCACAGGTTGGACAGGCTGTACTGTTGTACTTCAGCGGGCAGTTGTTCATCAGCAACGAGGTTACGCTCGGAACCTATCAGGAATTTACGCTCTACCTGGTGTACATCTTCTTCCCGCTGGGGCAGCTTGGCTTCATCATCTCGCTGCTGGCACAGGCGTCCGCGTCCGCCGACCGCATCTTCGAAATCCTCGACGCCAAGAACGATGTGACCGACAAACCGAACGCGTTGGTACTGCCGCAAATCAACGGGCAGGTGGAGTTCAAGGACGTCACCTTCCGGTACTTCAGTTCTGGTGCGCCCGTCCTGAGCAAGGTGAGCTTCGAGGCGCAGCCGGGGCAGACGATTGCACTGCTCGGCGCGACGGGCAGCGGCAAGACGACGATTATCAATCTGATCCCACGCTTCTATGACGCCAGCGAAGGGGCGATCCTGATCGACGGGTATGATGTCCGTGATCTAAGTTTGGACAGCCTGCGCGGGCATATCGGCATTGTGCTGCAAGAGACAAATCTCTTCAGCGGTACAATCCGTGAGAACATCGCATTTGGGCGACCAGACGCGACGCTGGACGAAGTAATGGACGCAGCAAAAGCCGCTGCTGCCCACGACTTCATCATGAGCTTCCCGGACGGCTACGACACATCGGTCGGCGAGCGCGGTTCGACGCTGAGCGGCGGTCAGAAGCAGCGCATTGCCATCGCCCGCGCTCTGCTGCTCGACCCGCACATCCTAATTCTGGACGACTCAACCAGCAGCGTGGACTTACAGACGGAAGCGCAAATTCAGCAGGCGCTTGATCGCCTGATGCACGGGCGTACCAGCTTTGTGATTGCCCAGCGCATCACAACTGTTGTGAATGCTGACCAGATACTGGTTCTCGACAAGGGTGCTGTCGTGGCGCGTGGCACGCACCATGACCTGATGGAGAACAGCCCAATTTATGCCGATATCTATCATTCGCAGCTCGTCGGCGATGCGGTTACAGAAGGAGCAACATCATGATGGGAGGAGGACTTGACGGTGCTCGCCGAATAATGAGCGGCGAGTCGTCAAAACCGAAAAATCTCGGCGCGACGCTGTCGCGCTTTGGCGGCTACTTTGTGAAGTACTGGCATCTGGTGCTGGTGGTGTTCGTGCTGCTGCTGATCGGCACATGGACGCAAATCTATACACCGAAGCTGATCGGGCAAGCGACTGACTGTTACCTCGTCATTACGCCTGATCGCTGCTGGTTCGACACCGTGACGCAAGACCTGGGGGGAGATGCACGACTGGCAGGAATCGGACAGGTTGTGCTGCAACTGCTGGGGCTATTCCTTGTAGGCGCAGTTATTCAGGCAATGGCGTTCTTTACGCTGCGCATGATTGGTGAAAACATTTTGCGCAGTATCCGCAGCGACCTGTTCCGCAAGTTCATGGTGCTGCCGAACGGCTTCTACGCAGAAAACGAAGCGGGCAACCTGATGGGGCGCGTTACCAGCGATACGGACTCGATTCAGCAGGTGTTTGCGTTTGGCTTGAATGCAGTCATCAGTGCCATTATCTTGCTGGTGTGGATTGTCATTGAGATGATCAATGCCAATGTGACCTATGCCCTGATCACACTGTCGGTTGTGCCTGTCATGCTCTTGGCGACGCTTTACTTCTCCAACGAAGCGCGTAAGGCGTTCCGCCGCGCGCGTAACCAGATGGGCAGCGTGAATGCTGACTTGCAGGAAAGTATTGCAGGTGTGCGCGAGGTACAGGCATTCAACCGCGAAGAAGAGAACATCGAGCAGTTTCGTCGTACCAATGCCGCTAATCGTGATGCGAACGTGAGCGCCTCGGCATTCACGAGCGCATTGACGCCTGTGCTGGAAGCGCTCGGTTTCGTGTCGATTGCGATTGTGGTGGTCGTCGGCGGCATTTCGCTACTGCGCAATGAGCCGCTGCCCGGCACGACCGAAGTGATCTCGATTGGGCTGGTGTTTACCTTCCTGGCATATTCGCAGCGCTTCAGTCAGCCGATCACGCAGATCGCGCTCTTGTGGGCGAACATTCAGAATGCAATTGCGGGTGGCGAACGTATCTTTGGCTTGCTGGATACGCCTGTGGCGATTGTCGATAAGCCGGATGCGCGACCAATGCCGCAGATCAAGGGGCATGTAGCATTCGAGAGTGTCAGCGCCGAATACAAAGCGGGCGAGCCTGTGCTGCGCGGTGTCAGCTTTGAAGCGCAGCCCGGCGATACCATCGCGATTGTTGGTCCGACAGGTGCAGGCAAAACCACGATCATCAACCTGCTGCCGCGCTTTTATGATGTCACGAGTGGGGCGGTCAAGATCGATGGCATTGACGTGCGCGATGTGACGATGCAGACTCTGCGTGAGCAGATCGGCATTGTCTTACAGGATACATTCCTGTTCAGCGATACGGTCATGAGCAATATCCGTTATGGTCGCCCGGATGCTACAGACGAGGACGTTATCGCGGCAGCGAAGCTGGTCGCGGCGGATGAGTTCATCGCGCGGTTGGAGGATGGGTACCAGACCGTGCTGGGCGAACGTGGTGCAGGTTTGAGTCAGGGGCAGCGACAGTTAATCGCTATTGCGCGCGTCGCCCTGAGCAGCCCGCGTATCCTGATCCTGGACGAAGCGACGAGCAGTGTCGATACGCGCACCGAGCGCGTCATCCAGCGCGCGTTCGAGACGCTGCTGGAAGGGCGCACCAGCTTTGTGATTGCGCACCGCCTCAGTACGATCCGCAGTGCCAGTATGGTGCTGATGGTCAAAGACGGGCAGATCATCGAGCGCGGCACACATAACGAACTGTTGGCGCAGCGCGGCGCGTACTATGACCTCTACATGTCGCAGTTCCGCGCGCAGGATACGCCCGACATGAATGGCAGCGCGCTTTATGGCACGCTCGTGCCGGAGCCGGGTCTGGGGGACTGACGGGTCGAAACTCCAGCGCGCAACAAATGCCAGAAATGGGCGATCTATCAGATCGCCCATCACTTACGGGGCAGATGTGGACCTTGCACAGCGAAAGCCAAAATAGTTGTCCTCGGTTGTCGGTTCCTGGTTGTCGCGGTTAGATGTACGTAAGTTGTGGAGGTCATAATCCCAGAGCGCGCCACCGCGAATAACACGGGCGTTCGTCTCGTCATACGCTTCGCGACCATCATCGTGCCGATAGGGGTAATCCCAGTAGGCACTGTTCACCCACTCCCAGACATTGCCACTCATATCATGCGCGCCAACCCACGATGCGCTGGTCGCAATGCTGCCTACGTTTCCCGTACCTTGTTCCACAGTCCGGTTCATCACTGCGTTTTCCAAGACTTCTGCGTTACCCCATGGGAAAAGGTAACTATCCGGTCCGCGTGCGGCATACTCCCATTCGGCTTCTGTTGGCAGACGCGCCCCGCGTGCCTCACAAACTGCCGCTGCTTCAAACCATGAAACGAATGTAACCGGTCGTGCGTCTCCATCCCACATCGTTTCAGGATCGCTGTTAGTCACGCGCCGAAACTGCGCATTGGTTACTTCGTAACGGTCAATCCAGAACGACTCGAGGCACACTTCACGAATGGGACGTTCGTCAATATCCCCCCGATCGCTGCCCATAAAGAAGCAGCCCGATGGAACGAAAACCATTTCGACATCATATTCATCGAGCATCTGATGTTCAGGCAGCGCAGGATCATGTGCTTTTAGCATGGCAATGGCTGTCAGTGTCGGATGGAAAATGATCGGCGTTTGGGTTCCGAGTGCCACACGTACTCCGCCAGCATCGAGCGTACCGAAGCGTGCAATTTCGATGTTAACGTTTGTCGTCAGTTGATTCAAGGAGGCCGCAACCCCGGTCAAAAGCACGATGAAAAAAAGCGCCGCACCAGCAATACACAGGACAGTAAACATCGCCAGACGTGCGATCTTACGCTGCTGCGTGGCACGTTTGGCGCTCGCCTCGGCTTCAGCGGTTGCACTTGCAGCGCGTTCTGCCACGGTCTGGAGTTCATGTTTGCGCGCTTCCACTGCTGCGGTTTCGCGTTCGGCTCTGGCAATGCTCGCCGACAGGAACGACGACTCAAGCTGGGTGGGCAGGTGCTGCGATGCCCATCGCTGTGCCTCCAGCAAGCGTCGATCCGTGTACAGCAGGTCGTCTGGTTGCCCCTTTCTCTGCCACTCAGCCGCATCTGACGCTATCCGCTTCATAATCAGAAGGTCTTCACGCGCACTATGGAGCCAGTCGCCTAGGCGTGTCCACTCTCGGATTAAGGCTTCGTGGCTGACTTCCAGTGTCGCTTGCACGGGAGCACCAGCTGCTACTTCTGTGTTCGCTGTGACGGCATCAACGGTCAGCAAGCGCGCACGGACGAAAACGTCCGCTACGGTGCGCAACTGATCGGTCTGCTCCGCATTCGCCATCGACAGTTCGTTCCATGCCATACGGCGACGTGTGGTGTCCTGGACTTTCGATCCCGGTTCTATCAGTCGCAGAAAGAGTTGCTGTGCAAGCTTCTGCTGCTCGGCGGACAGGTTTTGGTAAGTAGCTTCGGCATGTTGCGCCAACGCGCCTTTTATCCCCCCGATACGGTTATAGGTAGCGAGGGTTAAACGCTGCCCGTCACGCTCTTCAAATAATTGAGCGAGCGTAAATTGCATGAGAGGCAGGGCGGACACTTCCCGGTGAACGGCAAATACGATTTCGCGCGCCAGTCCATCTTCCAAAATCAAGCCTACGTCTGGAAGTGCTGCTGGCTTCTGAACTACATCGTACAAATCCGCGAGCGACATGGGCGTAATCAAGGTGTGGCGAGTCGCTATCAGGTTGCCGAGTTCACGGTAAGCCGCAGGTCGGTCGTAGAAATCGGCACGCATGGAGATGAGGACGTACAGCAAGCCATCGGGTTCTGTGACAGCGGTCGTCAGCAAGTCAATAAAGTGGCGGCGCTCGCTTTCGTCGGTCGTAAGTGTGAACAGTTCCTCAAACTGATCGATGTACAGAACGACGCTATCATCAGAGATTTCAGATGCCAGTCGGAGCAATCCCCGCCGACTCTTGTCGTCCAGGTCGCTACGAATTTCGTTATGTGGTCTGTTTAGCTGTCGTACGAGTGCGATTGTGAGTTTTTCCAACGGATGTGCGCCGGGTAACATGGGGTCAAGGTATGTCCATGCTTCGCTACCATTTACGCTTCCGGTGCGCAGCTTTGGCAGCAGCCCTGCCATCACCATGCTCGACTTGCCGCTGCCACTCGCTCCCAGCACGGCGTGAAAGCGTGGTGCGCCGCGTGCATTCCCGATGGCATGGATAAGATCGGCGATGAGTGCATCACGACCAAAGAAGTCTGACCGATCTTCCTCACGAAATGCGCGCAGCCCTTTGTATGGGTTGCGCGGATTGAGCAGCGCAGATGAAGTTTCGTGCGTTTGATGTATGAAGAGTGTTGGGGCAACTTCTTCGCCTTTAAGCAGCCGTATAAGGCGCGTCAAGCCCTGTGGTCGCCCATCGCCACGCAGATCAATATTCTGCATCCGTCCCAAGCCTAATGGCACACTATCGAGCCATTGTTCACCCGCAACCCATAGCGGGTAGATCGGCTTGCTGGCATCCCGCGCCAATGCCAGTTCGTCACGTACATAGGCAGAGCGACGTGCATTGGGCGAAGCGACATACAAAATTGCGCTGGCGTCACCAATCGCATCGCGCAGCGCTTCTTCCCAATCGGATGTGCCGGGTTGTAGTCCGATTTGGTCGATCCAAATTTCTATGCCTGCGCTGTGAAGCTCATGACGTAGCTGTTCAACAAATTGCAAGTCAGTGCGAGAGTAGGAAATGAAAACGTGGGACATAACTGTTGCCGTCTCCGCCGTTGATATAGGCTGATTATGACCTTCCTTGTCACGCTGTGCAATCATCTGCTTGCGCGACGCCTCACATTGCGTTTCAATCTATATGGCAATTATTACAAGCTAAAGAGGACGCTTCATCATGGCAGACGCACCGCGCATTTGTATGGTTGGTAGCTGCAATATTGATTTGATCGCCCGTGTGCCACGTTTGCCCGCGCCGGGGGAAACGCTGGTGGGTACAAAGTTTCAAATGGGCTTTGGTGGCAAGGGCGCAAATCAAGCAGTGATGGCGGCGCGACTGGGGGCGCAGGTGAGCGTCGTTGCCAAAGTCGGACGCGACATTTTTGGCGAGAACACGCTCAAGAACTTTAAAGAGCAGGGAATCGACACAACGTATTTCATGTTTGACGATGCACTGTTTTCCGGCGTTGCTCCGATCACAGTCGATGACAATACCGGACAGAACAGCATCATCATCGTGCCGGGTGCGAATGATGCGCTGTCGCCGGACGACGTGCGCGCGGCACGCAGCGCCATCGAAAGCGCGCAGGTGGTGATCTGCCAATGCGAAGTGCCGCTGGCAGCCACACTGGAAGCGTTCCGTATTGCCAGGGCAGCGGGCGTCATGACCATCATGAATCCCGCGCCTGCTATGCCGCTGCCCGCTGAACTCTTGGCGCTCACCGATCTGCTTGCGCCGAATGAAGTTGAAGCAGCGATGCTGACAGGGTTGTCGACGACGACCGATGTTGAAGCAGAAGCCGCCGCTCGCGCCTTGCAAGCGCAGGGTCCGCACGTCGTGCTGATTACGCTTGGCAGTCGCGGTGTGATGTTCGTTGAAGGCGACGCGCCGCCTGTATACGTTGCTGCCGAGCGTGTGCAAGCAGTCGACTCGACGGGCGCGGGCGATTCGTTCGTCGGTAGTCTGGCGTACTGTCTGGCGGCGGGCAAACCGCTGGCAGATGCTGCGCGTATTGCGTGCGCGATTGCGACGCGCTCAGTGCTGAAGACAGGGACGCAGACCAGCTTCCCGTATCGCAGCGAAGTGGAAAGCTTGCTGACATAGATAGAAGCAGGGCGCTGTCAACAGCACCCTGCCCCTAACAGTGATCGTGGTACGTTGCTAGACTGCGGCAGCGCCTGCGTCGGTTGCATCCGCCATCGCCGTCATGTCCACGTCGAACATCGCGGCACTTTCGGTTGCATCGACGATACCTGCTTCAGCTACCCCCACAACCGCGAAGCCTGCGTTTTGCGCCCCAAGCGCGGCGGCGCGTGCCAGTAATTCTGGCGGTGGTACAGGTTGTTCAACGTGTTGCATCGGTTGTAGCGTCACGTTACCCGGTTCAGCCCCTTCAATTTCGATGATGATACGCATATGCTTTCCCCTTTACGACAAGACCGCAAAGCGACCTTCAAACGTGAGACTCGTGTTGGTCAGATTTTTGACCGTGATCCAGTAGGTGCACTGAGTTGCGTTTGCCCGTTCTACTGCGACATCCCAATCGATCTGTGGCGCTCCCGGACGCGGCGATGTGGGCATCATGTACCACACGACATGCGACGCGGGCGACCAACCCCAGGTAAACCAACGATGCGTTGCGCCGGGAGCGAGTGTCCCGACAAATTGTATGCCAGTACGCATAACTATCCTCCTGAAAACTTCCAGTTTCTAGCGGCTCAGAATGTCATAGCGTCCCTCAAAGCGCACGGGACCCGCTGTCAGGTTACGAACCGTAATCCAGTAGGTGCAGGTTGTGCTGTTCGCGCGTTCGACCTGCACCGTCCAGCTTAACTGCGGACCACCTGGGCACGGCGTCAGGGGCATGACTGTCCACAACATATGCCATTTGGCGGGCCAGCCCCAGGTAAACCAGCGATGCGACGCATTGGCAGCAATGGTCCCATACCACTGCACGCCCGGCGCTCGCGGGATGCACGTTTCATACGGTGGCGGACCCACTGTGCTTGCCGAACGCAGTTTCAACAGATTGCGGTAGGTATTCAACACCTGAACGGTCTTGCTGTATGTTGGGTCGGTTTCCGTCCAGCTCGCGTTCTTGGAACGATGAAACAGATCAGCATCAGACGGCTGAAGACTGGCGTTCGGATCACCTTGTACGCTCTTCCAGGTCGTGGTTGTGACGGGGTCGTTGAAGAGCGACGGGTCGATCACATACGGTTGAATATTGCCGCCGATATTCACGCGCAATGTCGGCGCGACATGCCACCCCCAGAGAACCCGACACTGCGGGTGATTGTGAGTGGGTGTATTCAGGCTGCCGTAGATCCAGATTTTCTCTGGCTGCACACCCTGCCCGATCATCAAACGCGCCATTTCGTGCGCGCGTCCCCAGCAACCATCGTCGGGGTAAGTGAACGGGATGCAGGGCGCGGTTGGATTTCCAGCACAACATACGCGAGCGTTGACGAGCGCGAACAATTCACGGGCGCGCTGCATGGTGACCACCGACGCGGGCGGTGCCATTTCTGGGCGAATATCCTGCGGCGCTGCATCCGCCTCAACGAAAGGGGCAGGCGCTTCCCGGACATCAATGATCTCGTGTTCATTGAGTGTCTCGGTGACAATCACCGCCGTCCGTTGGTCACGCGCAGTTTCCAGGGTTGCCAGCAGTTCGTCATAGTCAGGATTGCTGCGCTGTAGCGTATGTATGGCATGGGAGATAATGAGTTCTACAGTCATGCCATCGGTAGTGGGCGTGATTTCGCCTACCCTGTAAACAATCGGCAGCAATAGCTCGCTGATGAGATTGGTCTCAGGCTCAATTTCGATATAGACAGGTTGGTTTGTCCGGCGCAGGTCTTCCAGGACTTCCGCCCAGACTTGTGAGCGCGGTTGGGCGAGATCGAGCAAGGCTGATCGCCCACTTTGAAATGTCACACTCCGATATTGGCTGCCCTGTGCAGTCGATTGCGCGGTGGTGGATTCGGTCAGCGGTGCTACACTATTTACTCCATCCACAAGTGCATTTGGATTGGGCATAGAACGCTCCTTTGTTGCAGGTGGTGCATTGGTCTCGCGAGACCTAGTGATTCATGCCCTAAAGTAGGTACTTTTCTACAAAAGACACAAAACTGAAAGTTTATGACTCAGATGTCTCTGCCTAATCTTACCCTGACCGCCCTACCCGGACTGCCGATGGTGCAGGTGGGCGACGACCTTGCTGCACTCATCGCAGCATCCGCAACCGCCGCCGGAATTGCGTTCGCACCTCAGGATGTGCTGGTCGTCACCAGCAAGATCATCTCGAAGGCGGAAGATCGCTGGGTGGCGCTGGTGGACATCAGACCGAGCGATGAAGCATGGCGGCTGGCAAAAATCACGGGCAAAGATCCGCAGTTGGTTGAACTGGTGCTGCGCGAAAGCACGGCGGTGTCGCGCGCTGCGCCAGGTGTGCTGGTTGTGCGCCATCGGCTCGGCTTTATTTCCGCCAACGCGGGCATTGACCAGTCGAACGTGGAAGGGGGTGACGCGGGCGCGCTGCTGCTCCCGCGCGATCCCGATGCATCGGCACGGCGGCTGCGGGATGGGCTGCGCGAACGGACGGGCGTGGACGTGGGCATCGTCATCAGTGACTCGCATGGGCGACCATTCCGCATGGGCAATGTCGGCGTGGCAATAGGAGTGGCGGGGCTGCCCGCCCTGCGTGATTTGCGCGGCAATCCTGACCTGTTCGGACGAACGCTTAAGATCACACTGCAAGGCTACGCCGACATGATCGCGTCCGCCGCCACGCTTATCAGTGGGGAAGGGGCAGAGGGTCTGCCCGTCGTATGGGTGCGTGGGCTGACGGCAGCGGGCGATGGAAAGGCGAGCGATCTCAATCGCCCGCCGGAACAGGATTTGTACAGGGGGTAAGCGCTTACACTCGCTCCACCACCACACTCTCGAACGTCAGCCCTTCGCCATCCGCCGCCGCATCCACCACCACATGCGCGCCGTCGCCGATTTGACCTTCGAGGATGTAGAGCGACAGCGGGTCTTGCAATTCGCGCATCAGGGTGCGCTTTAATGGGCGCGCGCCATAGACCGGATCGTAGCCGCGTTCCGCCAGAAATAACCGCGCGTTGTCTGTCAGGTCGATTGACACTCGCCGCGACGCCAGCAGCCGCTTGAGCCGCCGCAGTTGAATATCAACAATGCGCAGAATGTCGTCCTGTGTCAACTGCGTGAACGTAATCACGTCGTCCAGGCGATTGAGGAACTCAGGGCGGAAGTAAGCGTCCAGTTCCTTTTGCAGCGCGTCACGTAGCGCACGGCGATCGGCATCCGTGCCCATTGCCTTAATCAAGCCGCTGCCGACGTTGCTGGTCATGATGATCACTGTATTTGTGAAGTCAACGGTGCGCCCCTGCCCGTCGGTCAGCCGTCCGTCATCAAAGACTTGCAAGAAGACATTGAAGATGTCCAGATGTGCCTTCTCGACCTCGTCCAGCAGCACAACGGCATACGGGCGGCGGCGCACGGCTTCGGTCAATTGACCGCCTTCCTCGTAGCCAACATAGCCGGGCGGCGCACCGATCAGGCGAGCGACCGTGTGCTTCTCGCTGAACTCGCTCATATCGATACGCACCATCGCGTCTTCGTCGTCAAACAGGAATTCCGCCAGTGAGCGCGCCAGTTCCGTCTTACCGACGCCCGTCGGACCGAGGAACAAGAATACACCAATCGGGCGATTCGGGTCTTGCAGCCCGGCGCGGCTGCGGCGTACGGCACGGCTAACCGCCTGTACTGCTTCTTCCTGTCCGATCACGCGCTCGTGGAGACGGTCTTCCATCTTGAGCAGCTTCTCGACTTCACCTTCCAGCAGCCGCGTGACCGGTATGCCCGTCCACTTACTGACGACTTCGCCAATGCCGTCCGCGTCTACCTCTTCGCGCAGCAGCATCCCGCCTTCACGCCGCCGCTCGTTCACCAGCGTTTCAGCTTCGGCAAGCTGCTTTTCAAGTTCTGGCAGCACGCCATATTGCAGGCGCGACGCCTCTTCGTAATCGGCGCGGCGCTGCGCCTGTTCCAACTGCACGCGCGCCTCGTCGATCTTCGCCTTCGCCTCGCGAATGCCGCCGATCAGTTCCTTCTCCTGCTGATAGCGTCCCATCAGTGCCGTGACTTCTTCGCGCAGGTTTGCCAGTTCGCCCTCCAGCGCTTCCAGCCGTTCCATCGACGCCTTGTCGCGTTCACGCTTTAGTGCCTCGCGTTCGATCTCCAACTGCATGATCTGGCGTTCTACGCGATCCAGCACCTGCGGTTTGCTGTCGATCTCCATCTTCACGCGCGCGGCTGCCTCGTCAATTAAATCAATCGCCTTGTCGGGAAGCTGGCGGTCAGGGATGTAGCGTGCGCTCAGCGTCGCTGCCGCGATGACCGCGCTATCCTGAATGCGCACGCCGTGATGCACTTCGTAGCGTTCCTTCAATCCCCGCAGGATGCTGATGGTGTCCTCCACGCTTGGCTCATCGACAAACACAGGCTGGAAACGGCGTTCCAGCGCCGGATCTTTCTCGATGTACTTGCGGTATTCATCCAGCGTCGTCGCGCCAATCGCGCGCAGTTCGCCGCGTGCCAGCATGGGTTTGAGCATGTTGCTGGCGTCAATCGCGCCTTCTGCCGCGCCCGCACCCACAATCGTGTGCAACTCGTCCAGGAACATCAGGATGCGCCCGTCACTATCGGTGACCTCCTTTAGTACCGCCTTCAGGCGCTCCTCGAATTCACCGCGAAACTTCGCGCCCGCCAGCAGTGATCCCATGTCCAGCGCGACCACCTGCCGATTGCGCAAGCTCTCCGGCACATCGCCATTGACGATGCGCTGCGCCAAGCCTTCGACAATCGCTGTCTTGCCAACACCGGCTTCACCGATCAGTACAGGGTTATTCTTGGTACGGCGACTGATGACCTGCACGACGCGCCGCACCTCATCCTCGCGCCCGATTACCGGGTCCAGCTTGCCCTGGCGTGCCAATGCCGTCAGGTCGCGCCCATACTTTTCCAACGCCTTGAACGTGCCTTCCGGGTCTTGCGAAGTGATGCGCTGCCCGCCGCGAATCGCGGTGAGCGCCTGCAAGATCGCGTCGCGCGTGATGCCATGCTTGTCGAGCAGCGGCTTGACGCTGGAGTCGTCGGTCAGTGCCAGCAGAATATGCTCTGTGCTGACGTAATCGTCCTTCATGTTAGCGGCTTCCGCTTCGGCGCGGTTGAGCGTTTCGACTCCACCACGCGCCAGGTTCGGCTTCATGTTGCTGCCATAGCTGCGCGGTCGCTGGTTGAGCGCCTTCTCCAGTTCAGCGGTGAACTGTGCCGGGCGCACGCCGATCTTGGCGACTGTTTCCGGCACGACACCATCTTTCTGTGTTGCCAGTCCCGCCAGCAGATGCAGTGGCTCGACGGCGGTATGCCCGCGCTCCACTGCCAGCGATTGTGCCTTCAGGATCGCATCCTGCGCTTTGTTTGTGTACTTATCGAGGTCAAATGCCATCTTAGTAGCCCTCAGGTGTCAGGTGTTGAATATTGGCGATTGGGTTTTGCCAAAAAGCATCATGAATCAATATCCATAGGGACGACGAAGTGCGCAGCCTCCCTGCGGGTTGTGTCGTCCGGTTGTGTTAACTGGAGTCTAAATTGTACCTGTATGAAGTGTAGCAGAGGTGTATCAGAGGGACGATAGAGCGCCGGAACGCTCTAATTCGCTTCCGGCACGCCCATTGCAATGCCGCGCAGGCCGCGGTCAATCTCCCAGGGGTAAACGATATACTTGTCAGTTGTCGCGCCGTAAAAGTCCGGTTGCGCCTTGGTGAAGAGCGAACGGTAGGGATTGAAGTGCATGACACAGGTGAACGGCGTCCCGCCGGCTGCCGTCACGCGCTCACGCACGGAGATGCTGGTGCGTCCGCTGCCCCACACGTCATCGACAATCAACATCTTGCGGTCGGCAAGCTGGCTGTCGGATGGAAACTGGATGAACGTCGGCAGCGCCATCAGTCCGACCGACGCCTTTGCCGGAAAATCGACTGCCGCAGTCAACAGGTGATAGATCGCGAGTGCTTCGGATAACATGCCGCCGGGGATAACACCACCGCGCGTAATCATAATCATGCCGTCGAACGAGCCAAACGCGCGTATCTGTGGAACCAGCATGTCGATCAGGCGATCCACATCCGCCCATGTCAGTACTTCGTGTTTGATTGGTCCCTCAGAACTACCCATCATCGTGCACAGCCCTTTCGGCGTGAACATTCAAATCATGTACTTATTCAAGAGGGCAGAGATTTTGAGGATGGGGAACTTTTCTCCATCCTCTTCCCCTCTATCCTCTTGGATAGGCTTTTTGTTACTCCCTTAGATCGCCTGAGATTATACGGCTGCTCACGCCTTCGTGCCAGTTACAGCCGTTCGGTCACACTCTTTGCCTGGCTAAACAGCAATAGATAATCAGGACCACCTGCCTTGCTATCTGTGCCGCTCATATTGAAACCGCCGAACGGATTGACACCCACCATTGCTCCGGTGATCTTGCGGTTGAGGTACAGGTTGCCGACGAAGAATTCGCGGCGGGCACGTTCCAGCCGCGTGCGATCATTGCTGAAGACACCGCCCGTCAAGCCATAGTCGGTATTGTTGGCAATCATCAGCGCATCGTCGTAATCACGCGCACGGATAAGTGCCAGCACCGGACCGAAGATTTCTTCCTGTGCCAGCCGTGCATCGGGCGCAACATCGCCAAAAATCGTCGGCGGGATGAAGTAGCCACCTTCTGGCGTCTGGATGGGCGTGCCGCCGAGCAGCAGTTTGCCTTCCTGCGTACCGAGTTCGATGTAGTTCATGATCTTCTGCATCGCATCCGCATCTACAACCGGACCCATATCAATATGGCGTCCTGTGTCTGGCACGCCGACCGTCAACTTGCTTGCCAGCGCAACGACACGTTCCGCCAGCGGCTCGTAGACGCTATCGACAAAGATGGCACGCGATGCCGCTGAACACTTTTGCCCCTGAAAGCCGAACGCGCTGGCGACGACGCCCGCAGCAGCTGCATCCAGCACAGCCGTCTCATCAACCACCACACCGTCCTTGCCGCCCATTTCGAGAATCGCGCGTTTGAGCCACTTTTGCCCCGGATGCACTTTCGCCGCCCGCTCGTAGATCTGGCAGCCGACGGCGCGTGATCCGGTGAACGAGATGAAGCGCGTACCGGGATGATCGACCATCCGTGCGCCGACGGTCTCGCCGGGACCTGTCAGGAAGTTCAGTACGCCAGGCGGCAAGCCCTGTGACCAGAATAACTCGCTGACTTTCCAGGCGATCCAGGGGCTTTGCTCGGCGGGTTTAAAGACGACGGTATTGCCCATGACCAGCGCCGAGCCGAGCATCCCGGTTGGAATTGCGTTCGGGAAGTTCCATGGCGGGATGACCGCGCCGACGCCGAGCGGGATGTAGTACAAGCCTAACTGCTCGCCATCGCTGTGCGTGAGCAGGTTGCTGCTGTTGACGATGCGCAGGGCGTGACGTGCGTAGTATTCGAGGAAGTCAATCGCTTCACTGGTGTCGGCATCGGCTTCTACCCAGCTCTTGCCGACTTCCAGTACCATCGTTGCGCTGAATTCGTGTTTGCGGCGGCGCATTTCGGCAGCAGCGCGAAGGAGGTAGGCGGCGCGCTCGGTTGGTGGTACGTTTGCCCACGCGGGAAACGCGCGCGATGCAGCGGCGACTGCGGCATCAGCATGGGAGGCGTCGCCATCGGCAAAACTGGCGACGACTTCCGCCGGGCGCGAGGGATTGCGCGACGGGAAGGTGCTGCTCAGTTCAATGCGTTCGTTATCGATCACCAGCGGGTAGGTCCGACCAATTTCGGCTTTCACCCGTTCCAGTGCGGCACGAAATGCCGCTTCCTGCTGAGGGTTGCTGAAATCGGATAGGGGTTCATTTTGAAACGGGGGAAGCATTGCGTTTGCACTCCAGACAGTGTAAGTACAGTTTGATGGTTGGATTGTGCCGCAAAGTGATGCGAATGGCGACTATCGCGGGTTAAAATTCTCAATCTTTGCAATAATTCCCAACATAATCTCATCTGCACCGCCGCCAATGCTTTGCAGGCGCGTATCACGGAAGAATCGTGAAATCGGTGTCTCTTCCATGTAGCCCATTCCACCATGAAATTGTAGGCAGATGTCCGCGACTTCGCGCGCCAACCGCCCCGCCTTCAGCTTGCACATCGAGGCGATGCGTGCGGTCTCCCACGCCGTCTCGTCCCGTTCCAAGAGCGCTGCGCAGCGATAGTTCATCGATTTGAGCGCTTCAATTTCAGTCAGTAATTCTACCAGTTTGAATTGAATCCACTGGTTGGCGATCAGCGGCTTCTTGAACGCACGACGCTCCTGCGTGTATTTGATTGTCGCCCGAACTGCCTGTTCGCAACCACTGACACTCAGGATTGCCGCCACCAGCCGCTCGCGCTGGAACTGTTCCATCTGGTAGTAAAAGCCCATACCTTCTTCGCCAATGCGATTGGCAACAGGCACGCGCGCATCTTCAAAACTCAGGACGGCGGTATCGCTGCTGTGATTGCCCAGTTTCTTTAGCTTGCGGCTAACGACGAAGCCGGACGTCTCTTTTGGCACGATGATCAGCGACATGCCGTGCGAACCTTCGCCAGGGGATGTGCGTGCCAGCAGGCAAACCCAGTCCGCCTGCACACCATTGGTAATGTACATCTTGCTGCCGTTGATCACATAGTCATCGCCATCGCGCTCGGCGCGCGTGATGATGCCGCCCACGTCGCTGCCTGCGCCTGGCTCGGTGACCGCGATGGCACCGACCATCTCACCGCGCAGAGCAGGCGCGAGGTAGCGCTCTTTGAGTTCATGTGATCCGTACTTTGCAAGCGCGGGTGTACACATATCGGTGTGGACAGTGATGCCCATCGGTACGCCGCCACAGTGCGCGCGTCCCAGCTCTTCACACAGCACAACGGTGAACCAGATATCCGCTTCCGCGCCGCCGTACTCCATCGAATAACTCAAGCCAAGAAAGCCCAAATCGCCCATCTTTTTCAAGATGTCGTGCGCGGGCCAAATTTCGTCTTTTTCCCAAGTCTCGACATGAGGGTTGATCTCTTTGTCGATGAATGTACGCACGGACTTACGGAACATTTCGTGCTCATCGGTGAACGGGTTAACCAACGGATTTGTAATCGAATGAGAAGCATCAAGTAGCATCATGTGTAGCCTTTGTAACTTAAAGTACCATGTTGACGAATATTATCGCGAGCCGCGCATTCCCGACTCAGAAACAATCCCGATCACGACCAGCAGTACCGCACCACCACAGCACACCAGCAGGGCGGTTTGACCGAGTTGTGTCGAAAAGACGGCATACAACAGCGCTGTTACTAAGCCGATCAGGAGTAACCAGAAAACCGTTCGCGCTTTTAGTGCAAAGCGACGGCGAGTGACTTCATCTTTATGCTGAGACATGGACATGCCCTGCTTAATCACATCAACGGATTACACATGATTGTAGCGTTCGTAGGCGAAAGCGCAATTTGCCTTGACGCACAACACGCGTCTGCTATAATGCATTTGTGATTTGGCTCCGTAGCTCAATTGGCAGAGCAGTTGACTCTTAATCAATAGGTTATAGGTTCGAGTCCTATCGGAGTCATCGAAATCAAGCAAAAAACCCGCACTTTTGCGGGTTTTTTGTTGTCTGCTGGCAGTGTCCGGGACACTTTCTTACAGGGGTTCACAATCAATAGGTAGTAGACCGAAGTTCAATCGTTCGAGTCTTTGTCCTCATCTAACACCCCTTTTGCCGGGCTGAAACGGTCATGCATGTTTGAGAGTTCCCCATCAGTGAACACGGCGTAATACCATGAGGTAACTGTTGAGTCGCTGTGTCCCATCAACTGAGAGAGCGTTGCAAGATCACCGCCATTCATGATGTACTGTCGGGCGAAAGCGTGGCGGAAGCTGTGCGGGTTTACTCTTCCTGCTACGCCTGCCTTTGTCTTCAAGTGGTCGAGTATGAAGGTCAATCCCTCATAACTCAATGGCTTGCCGTAGACACGAGGACCTAAACTGCAAAACACGGTCGTCGCGACGCTCGGACGCACGGCTGCCCATTGTTCGAGCAGCGCTGCTGTTCGGTCGGTGAAGAACACGGTTCGGGTTCTCTTCCCTTTTTCAATGACAACTGCTCGCCGTTGACTCATGTCCAGGCGTGCCAATTCCAGCCCGGTCAATCCTTGCGCCCTGCAGCCTGTATCGATAAGGAATGCCATGATCGCCCGATCACGACAGCCCGCGATGTCATCCCCAGTGGCGGCGAAGAGTGCGCGCAAGTCCGCCAGGTCAATACCTTTTGGTTGTGGCGACCGACGGCTCGGACGTTTGATATTCAACATGGGGTTTGATTGAAGTCGATATTCAATCGTCGCCCAATTCCAGAAACGATGTAATGCCCGAATGTGTGCTGAAACTGATTCATCGCTCAATCCGCCAGCAGCTTCTGGTCGCGAGCTGGCGCTACCCTCATAACGACTGTCACGAGTTCGCAGCCCGACGACGTAACGACGAAGTAGCGCTGTTGTCACGTCTGCGAGCTGGAGATCACGAAAGTGATCGCCGAGCGGCTTCAACATGGCAGAGTACCAGCGCACAGACGAACGGCTTAAGCCATCCGCCTGTATTGCGATCAAGTGTAGTGCGGCGGAAAAACTGGAAGACCCAATAAGAGAGTATGATGGGTTCTACAGGAGCGAGCAAGATGAAACAGAAACGCCGCAGTTTCACAGCACAGTTCAAGTTTGAGACAGTGATGGAAGTGCTGCGCGGAGAGAA
>JANRJX010000106.1:0-2479 GCA_033763755.1 Chloroflexota bacterium | reverse complement strand
CCGCGCTGCCGCACCTGGGCGCGCTCGATTTCAGCTTCGTCTACCTGGGCACGGTCGACTCCGCCGGGCACTTCTTCGGCTGGATGTCGGACGAATATCTGCTTCAGGTGCGCCGCGCCGACGCCGAACTCGGCCGCATCGCCGCCGCCCTGCCGGAGGACGCGGTGCTCATCGTCCATGCCGACCACGGCGGGCACGAGCGCAACCACGGCACCGACGCGCCGGAAGACATGACGATCCCCTGGATGATGATGGGGCACGGCGTGCGGGCGGGCTACCGCATCGAACGGGCCGTATCGCTGCTCGACACCGCGCCGACGGTGGCCCATCTGCTCGGCCTGAAGACGCCTGCGGAATGGGAAGGGACGCCCGTCACCGACGCGCTGGAGGGGTAACGACTTGCGACTCATGCGAGCGCTTCAAGTCGAGTGAGCCATTGATCGAAATGCGAGCACGCTTGGCGGATGCGCGGCAGCGTTACCTCTAGCAGGACCAGGTTACCTGCGGTCACTTTATCGTATTCCTTGACCAAAGCGCGAATTCGCTTCGATGGCGGCTGTTCCAGGTTGATGTCCTCTGGGGACGGTACTGCATCACGAGCCGCCTTCAGTTGGGTGAGGGTCTTCTCGTCCAGCATCGGATACACCGTTTTGAGCTGCGATATGTCGGCAAAGAGCATTGCTTCAAACTCGTGCAGGGCAAAATAAGGTATAAAACGACGGTTATTGAAGTACTGCGCCAGCATTTGCTCCATATAATCGACCTTTTGTCTTGCGGTACTGGCGGGAAGTCTGTCCCATCCGGGAAAACCCAAACCCGCCAGCCCGTAGAAATCAATCATCATGGTGATGCAGTCAGCTTGTCGATCGGCCAGAAGCCTGCGCAGGTCCGATTCAAACTTGGCAAAGGAGGTGACGCCGCCTCTAAATTTGCCACCCGAACGAACCACTTTGGTTGAAAGCACCGTGACTTCCGCATAGATCGCGAGCGTCTGCAGATGCGGCGACAAAATTTCTTTGACGAACGCTTCTTCCGTCGTCCCTTCAGCGAGGATGCGAATGCGCCTCAAGGTCTCGCCTCCCAGGGCTAAGGACGTCCGCCCAACAGGTTCTTCTCCCAGGCATCTCCCAGTGCATACTCCTCAAGCCAGGTGTCCAGCGCGTCGGGTTGCAATCTTCGAAAGATACTCTGAGCGTCCTCACGTTCTACGATCACAAGATCTTCAGGCATGCACTGGTTGACCAGCGGCACGGACTGGGTTGAAACAATCACCTGCGTCGACGCGGCAGCCGTTCGCAGCAGGCCCATAAGACGCTGAATGGCGTATGGATGCAGGCCCAGCTCAGGCTCATCGATAACGATCACCGACGGGTAGACCGGCTGAAGCAGGAGGGTCGCCAGACAGATATAGCGCAGCGTACCATCCGACAGCATGTTGGCGTTGAAGTAAGAATCGGACCCCTTTTCCCGCCACTCCAGCCGGATGGTGTCGGGATTGAGTGGGTTAGGCCGCAACCGAAAATCAGCGAAGAACGGTGCCACCGACTGCACAGCGGCAACGATGCGTTGGTAGTAGGGTACTTGAGTCTCGCGCAGGCGGTAAAGAAACGCCGCCAGATTGCTGGCATCGGCGCGCAGCGCCTCGTTGTCGTCGATATGACCTGTTTTCTTGACCTGTGCGGAGCTGCTCGTGTCGTGAAAGTGATAAACGCGCCATGATCTGAGAGCCTCAATAATGTAGTCAGCCTCATTTCTCACGTTGGTTCGCTCGGATACCACAAACAATTGAGTTTCGGCCGCGTCGCTGCTAATAAGCTTTTTTCTTCCAGCACCATAGCGCTCCCTATCATGGAGGAACGTGTATTCGCGCTGAAAAGTAAGCTTGTCTTCATCATTAGCCACCAGCGTGCAGCTATACCCGTTCTCAAGAGAGAGCCGTTGGCCATCGAAGCGGAGATCCAGATGAATTGAAGACGTTTGCTTTGAACCGAAATACAGCAGGTTTTCTGCGCCCGCCTGCGCTGAATACGCCCCCAAGCGCTGCTCGATGATGGCGTTGAGCAGCGCAAATAGCTGGATGAAATTCGACTTACCCGATCCGTTCGCGCCAATCAGCACGTTAAGGTCGCGCACCTCGAATTCCAGCTCGCGGATCGACTTAAAGCCTTTGACGCCCATGCTTTTAAGTGCCATTGCAGAACCTATGTTTTCTTCTCCCACCACTATACCAACGAAAATGAGCAATCTGTGATGATCGCCATGCACCGTGACGATTTCTCGGCATAATGACATCTGGCGAGGTTACCGCGCCTCACTGCTGGGTTCGCTCTTGGGCGACTTCACACGCGATAGGACCGATTCACGAATTGAACACCCGTGCGGAATCGGCTAAACTTGTTCTAGCAGTGGGAGTGGTTCACGTGGGGTTGTGGGCTCATGTTGGAAGAGATCCGCATACGTAATTTTGCCATCATCGACC
>JANRJX010000105.1:0-31470 GCA_033763755.1 Chloroflexota bacterium | reverse complement strand
CAGGGACGTTTGGCACTGCGAGCCAGCGCGACCCCCTGCAGGAGACCGTCAACGCGCATCGGCGTTGGGCAAGTTTACAGCGCTGCCCTTTCGAGCGAGCGCGGCCTTCCAGTCATCCGTGAGGTCGATACCCCGCATGTGCATTTTGTAAGGTGCGCTTTCGCACGTAAGAGAACGCACCGGGTGCCCAACCGCTACCCGCAGGGCGGCACGGTTTTGCCATGAGAGAAACGGCGCAAGCCAGAGGCAAAACCGTAGCCGTGCCCCAAAGGGGTATAGCGCGTTGGGTGGTGCGTTATCGTGCGAAATGAAGCGCACCGAAATGCACAGGGGGTTGAAGACGGAAAGGCGGAAGGAGGGGTCATAAGCGAGTGAACCAGGCTGTGCGACTAATAGCACAATGAAACGAGTTGTGACATACTCCAGGGATAGAAGTCTGCACAAGTGACCAGGTGGTTTATGCCAGCCCATATCCCTGTTTTTCGTGTCTTCCTGTATAGTCCCAAGTTGAGATACTACTTGACAAAATTTGAAAATTCTTTACTCTATTTATAATGTAATTGAGAAAAATATTGTCTTAGTCGCATTAATTATTTGTGTTTTTCTCCCAAGTCGGCGCTCTAGTCAATTACCTATTGAATGGTGACAGCAGAGCGGTTTTATACGTTTATCAGCATATTCCTCTCCTCCAGTGACTCGTTACTTACCTCATGGGGTTGTTTAGTGCATTCCCCGTTTGGCAGGAGACATCTATGGACATCCATGAACGGTCCCGCCTACTAATCCTTGCTCTCCAGTCAGGACTTATCAGCCGACGAACATTTCTAAGAGCCGTATCACTCTTGATGACATCAGGAGTGAGTGTTGCTTTGGAGAATAATTTGGTCTCGGCGGCTTTGCCTGCCCTTTCCAAAAACTTATTGCTCCAACCCGCTGTGCCACCCGACTATCGGATATCCATCTGTCGCCCTGACGATCTTCTGCTAGTGGACATCGACTTTTATGGAGCTGAATTGGTTGGGCAACGCATTGTGCCAAATTCGCCGATTGTTAATGTACCAGGATATATGGTTGTGAACCTTCCTCCACAGCATATCTTGGAGGAAGTTGGTCTGGAAACAGCTGTAGACTTGCGACGGCAGCTCACCGATGACCCAACGGACCTTGGTGCATTATGGGATCTGGGACGCAATAGGTTACCGGTCATGCGCGCAATGCTGTCCACTGGTTCGCGTATCGCCTACCAACTACCATTGAACGGTATCGACTTCAACCTTAGTAGTTTACTCAGTTTGCAACGACTATCGGAACAGATTTCTGCCACTCGCGACACGCTAGACGAAGCCTTTATTGAAGCGACGGTGACATTGCCAGACGCTTACCAAACTGCTCTGGAGATGCCCACATTCCTGACTCTTGTCCCCGATCCTGGCACTTCAGACCTGCGTCATGGTTGGCAAGTTCACAGCACCTCGAACAACGATCGCTCAGTCCTCTGGCACATCAAGCGTACGGTTCGCAATGCAGCTGGCGAGGTCGATCGCACAAGACCCGCGCGCCTCTTTGTCGCAGGCACTCCTTTCAGCAGCGCGCCGGGAACGACACTCCCCACCGCGACCGCCATCCAACCCGGCGATTTCACCAATAGTCTTGTACGTTTCAACGGAGTAGATAATCGCTACTTGCGTGGCGATAACGTCATGCTGTCGGCGCTGGGGGGTTGGCTCAAGCTGCGCGATGTTAACGATCAGGTCACCGGAGAAAAGTGGATTCACAACATGACGATGGGGCGTGACCATTTCGTCCGCATCGTCGATGAAGGGTTCCTCTTTCCATTCGGGCATCGGGCTGCTCTGGTAGCAGTTTCAGAACGCAAGTTTATCTTCCAAGATCAGGGCAATGTAGCCGACACAGCGCAACGCATCTCGTCTGATGCGATGCTCTTGAAGCGTCAGTTCATCATTGTTCGTGAACGCGAGCGAAACTATGTAGCAACGGCAGCCGCCTTCACCCATGCGGGGCGCGAGCTTCCCTTCGACCGCGTACAAATTGTCACAGAAGTAACGCCCCTGCTCGACCCCGCAACGATTCCGCCAAAACCTGCGGGTGTAAATCCCGTTACTCTTGTCTTTTGGCCGCAGACGAATGTAGCCGGTGGACGCACCGAAAAGGTTCAGTTTGAACTCATCGGCATCGACAAAGATGGTCGCAGTATCTCGTTCGAGATGCCCCTTGTCTTCGTCCCGGATGTCTTGCCATCAGCCGGAATGCCTGAAGAAGACCTCCAAGCGATCAAGAGTGCTGTAGCGTCACGCGCTACCACACTCTATGGAGATGAACCAAACCTGGAAGTTGCAATGAAGGCGCAGCAAATTGCCTACACGCCAATCGCGCCAAGTGATGGCTTCACAAAATCCCTGCTCATGACCGAGCATATGCGCTTTGACGGTCAGCTTGCCAATAGCCAGGGTGGATTTTTGCCACAAATGCGTGAGGCACGCGTAACGCTGCCAGAACTTGGTACTGTTAGTGGTCGAAACGTAGCGGCAACCCGCACGATCAACTATGCCTCGAACTACCTGACGTCGGGCTTTCCCACAACGCCAAATGGCGTAAACAAAGAAGAGGTCTTTGCGCTTTTTGCTGATGGCTCGCTCCTCCTCGAGATGCCAGCGGAACGCACGGGATTTGCGACACCATCGTTTAGCTTTGACGGGCTTTCGCGGGTTGCAGGACCTGTGCCGTTTGCACGTCGCTCTGCGGGTGTTGTGGATAAAGATCAGGATATTACACATGCCCGCGCCCTCCAGTCGGATCCTCCCATCTTTAACGGATTGCTATTTGGTGGATTATTGCTCTCTGAAATAGTGGAACCTGGGAGCACAGTACTCACCACCTTTAACAAGGAAAGCTACAAGAAAACGAGCGAAGCGCTGCGCGCAGCAGCGACGGGCAGTAACAGCGCACTTGCAGACTTCTTGGTGGGCGATGATGGCATTGTGCTGGATGTGCCCGGACTCGGTGAAGATAAGCCCGGGCTTGCACTTTACGAGGCTAGAAGTTTTGCACTCAAACCCAAGATAAAAACCAAGCTACCCATTTTTGGGCCGTCGAGTGCTAGCGAGAGCAAACTCGCAATGGTTGTCACCGAGGTCTCTACGAGCGATGGCAAACCACCCAAGATCCTCGTCGATGGAAAGATGACCAACTTTTTCATCGCCTTCCCAACCATACTTCGTGTCGATTTCGCAAGCTTCAAATTCAGCTACAGTGAAAAAAAGGGTTTTGAACCGACGGTCGAGATCCAGGACATTATATTGCTGGAGGCGTTGGAATTCCTCAACCCACTACGCAAACTGCTGAAAAAACTTGGGTTGGGCTTCAAGATCGAAGTCGGCAACAAGGGCTTGAAAATCAGCCTCTACTATACTGTACCAGATATTCAGCTTGGTGCTTTAGCACTCCGTTCGCTGAAGCCTTCATTGGGGATCAAGATCCCCTTCGACGGCAAAAAGGTTTCCCTCCTGTTTGGTATCTCTGATCGCAAAGACCCCTTCACGATCTCTGTCACCGTTTTCGGCGGTGGCGGTTTCTTTGCGTTAGAAGTTGCATTGGATGGCAAAGTCAAACTGCTGGAAATTGCACTGGAATTTGGTGGCGCTTTCTCGCTGAACCTCGGTGTTGCAAAAGGTGCCGCTTACCTGATGGCAGGCATCTATTTTGGTATCAAGGATGATGGCACTGAAAAACTGCTCAAATTCGAAGCCTATGTCCGTACGGGAGGCAAACTCGACATCCTCGCCTTTATCGTCATTTCCGTCGAGTTGTATGTTGGTCTCGGTTACGAAAAGCGTCCAATAGCGAGGCAAGCCATCTTCTTTGGCGTGGCGCGCATCACGGTCGAAATCTCAATCTTCTTCTTCAGTTTCAGCGTGGGTGTCGAATACAAGTACGAACAAGTGAGTGAGGGAGCAGACCCTACGTTTGGAGACATATTGACAATCAACACATGGTCAGAATATTGCGACGCGTTCGCACTCGACGAGGTGAACTAAATCATGCCAACCGAACGCATTACCTGGACTGCCCTCCCTAATGGAATTGTGAACAATCGCTTTCGGCTTTCCGTCTATGTTTCGCCACGTCTTGAAACGGATGAAGCTGACGCAACGCTGGCGCTCTTTCCGGATTTTCTTGACTGGCCGGCACAGATTCAAAGCATCAAGACTGCCGACCTGCTTTCCGTGCAGCTCACACCCGGCACGATAAGTCTGGCCCGTATTATGAACCCAGTTCTGGATAGCGATCTATGGCGCATGATCTTTTCCTCAGATCTCAGAGTGTGTCCGTATCGCTATAAGACACTGACTGGGCGAAACATCCTTACCTATAATACGCGAGAAATCCTGAATCAAATCAGGCTCGTATACGGACAGGAGGTAGGTGACGGTTATTCGCCGGACCGCGACCTCGAGCGAACAAGGCAGGAAACTCGTGAGATTAGGACGCCTCTAGAAGAACGAACCCTGATCTCAGACTACATCCTTAGGCTTCTGGAAGATCTGAGCGGACGCGCAATAGAAGAACGCCCTGACTGCGAAGGGGTCGAGCAGTGGTATCCGTTCTTCACCGAAATGATCATCGAAATCGCGCGGGCGCTGATCGCTGCTGACCGTCTATCCTTGTCTGACCCGACTGACCTTCGGGAGCTTGCTGAACGTTTTGTCGAAATTGTTCTCATGGCGTTAGAAAACCCAACGCCAAATAGCCTTGTAGAACTAATGTTGGGTGGAGACATACGCTTTACACCGGAGCTGCTCAGTTGTTGGCTGCGTCTCATCGCCGAGTGGCAAACAGAGCCTGAACTGAGAGCCTTCTACCTTCTGCTCAGTCAGGGCATCGATCCGCAGATCACAGAGATTATTCGCATAAGAGAGGAAGTGCGCTTTGAACAGGTGACCGTTCCGCTCGAACGCCCGTTCCGAAAGCATGCGGATGATTTGCGGAACCGATTAGGCAATATTGGTGATGATCTCCGCCGCTACTATGAAGTATCGAGTGACCCCGCGCATCAACTCCCTCCTGATCCTTGCGACTACGACTTTCATTCGCTGCTTGGATCCCTCGGACAGTATCCAGAGATCTTGCGACGCTTAGGCATCATCCTCGATCTGGAATTTGATGGGCAAGCCGGCGCAGCTGAACTGGACACGCAACTGGTAGTGAATTGGAATTCTGAAACGCCTGAGATGGTCACGGTGAATGTCACCCCCCAATCAGCAAGCGCTTTCATCAGCACTCCTGCTGACTACTCAATGCGCAGTCGCCCAGGTGGGCAAATCAGGAATGGCTTCGTCAACGTCGGGAATACGGTTGACTATACATTTGTCCCAATCGATGTGGAAGGCACGGCATTTAAAGCTGCAAACTTCGACAGAACGTTGCAAGACATTGATGATGAAGCGATATTCGTGAACAACGATTACATTGGAGTGCCCGCGTTGCGAACCGCCGGGCTTGGCGTGGCACACAATGGCAGGAAAGAAAGCCTGGAAGCGTTGAGCGCGATTGCCGATGACAATAATGATCTACTTAATGCGGGACAAATGCCGGAGAAACTATTTCTCGACGATGTGGCGCGCGGTTTCCGCGTCGACATTCGTGATGGCGATCAATCCTGGCACTCGGTTTGCCTGCGTACAGGACAATTTATCTTCGACACAGAGCCAGCGCGCACCTTCAACCATAATGACGAGGGCTGGATTGTCCCGTCGCTGGTCGAGCAACCAGATGTCAACGGCAACCCGCAGGCGAAACTTACGGATGTATTGTTCAAATGGGAAGGCTGGAGCCTAACCAATAGACGTCCGGGTAGCGTAGTCGATACTGCAGGCACCATCCAGACACGTGATGAACTGAAAGATCCTAATGCAGTCGTCCTACCCTTCGATTACGTATCGCGTGTCCCACCCGGCAGCCTACCGCGACTGCGCTTTGGTCGGCGCTACCGAATGCGTGTTCGCGTGGCAGATTTGGCAGGCAACGGACGCTCGCTCCCAAGTGACACTGCTCCGGGGGTCGCGACAGCAGAAGAGACCTTCAGACGCTTTGAACCTCTCGCATCGCCCACTTTCGTCCTCCAGCGCGCAATGGTTCCAGATGACGCCGGTGATGTGGGGCGAACCAGCGATGAGCTGATCATCCGAACGCTGAATGATGAACTCGGCAAAGACAGGGAGGCGACCACAGATACTGATATTCGTTATGTTGCTCCCGCCCAGTCGAGCCAGCTAATGGCGGAAATGTATGGCGTCTTTGATGCAGTGATCGGTCAAAACGCTTCTGGCGACCGCGCGGCCTTCTACACGCAGATCGCAGCCAAAGATCGCGGCAAATTCATCGCCATCATCGATGCCGCAGGTGAGGAAATCGACACAAGGATTGACCCCTCAACACTTTCGGGTGAGCTTCTTCCGCTGCCGTACCTCCCAGACCCGGCAATACGCTCAATCGTCCTTGTCAATCTTCCCGGTGCGCCTACTGAACAAATCGGTGATGTAGACTCAGACGGCACCCTGCGCTACAGTCCGCCTTACAGTGATGTTGTCGGCTATTTGAACGTCTCCATCACCCGTATCCCGGTCTTTGATGGCATCGATTACCCGAATTCCCAGCCCTTCAAACTCGTGCTGCGTGAGGGGGATGGGCGACCGGAATGGAACAACATACAACGCACACTCGTCGTCTCCCTTCAAAAAGGTCATGCCACGACGGTCCTGGTGAGTGCTGCCGGTGAGATGCAGGATCATGGTCTGCTTGATTGGTTCCGCGTCACATTGGGGAGTTCCATTGTGGATCGGGAACGACTGCGTAATGTCGAAGATGCTGTACGTTTTGGCGTCCATCGTATGATCACCCCCAGTCGCGCAATCCGCCTGACGCATGCGGTGCAGCAACCGATAGGACGACCTGGGGTGGAACGATTACGTTTGCTGCCTGATGTGCCGTTACCGACCCTGCTCGGAGCGACCTATGTCGATTTGGATAGCGAGTTCTGGGCACATGCGCTAAGCACAGTCAAGGTGCATCTGTTGGCGGAATGGACCCAAAATGTTGATGAACCACCGCGAGGCTATCAGCCAGCGGTGCCACACCAGCAGTTGGTCCTTGAGCAACCGATGCTGCTTCAGGACGACCCAGATGCAGGTAACCGCCCTGGCGAGTCATTCAACTTCGTATCGGAAACGACCCGTGTCGGTCGTGTTACCAGGCACGAGTTTGGCGATACAAAGTACCGTCTGATCCGGTACCGTTTGCAAGCCATCAATCGCTATCGTAGTCTCTTCCCGCCAGAAGATCCAGCAGTCGCTGTACCGCCGGTCTACACACGGGAGAGCGATACCTTTGAATTGATCATCCCCAATCGAGAGCGCCCGCAAACCCCGAAGCCTGTGTTAGTCATCCCAACATTCCGCTGGGTGCGGGAACAAAATGGTGATCAAGCCACAAGTCAGCGCTTTTGCGGTTTGCGCGTTTACCTGGAACGTCCCTGGTTTTCGTCAGGCGACGGCGAACTGCTTGGGGTCGTGACGTCATTACAACCTCGCGATACTTTTGACACGAGTATAGATACGCCTTTCGCTGGACCTGAGTGGACGGAAGGCGATCCGCGTATCACACATTGGGGTGGCGACCCAATCTGGGATGCAAATCGTGTCTTTAAGTTCAGAGCAGAGGATGCGCGCAAGCCAGATGATGTCTCAGATGCGGTCTGGGAAATGCGTCGTGTGAATGCCCGTTGGGATGGTCGATTGCTTAATCTGGTTAGCCAAAGCACACCTGCTGATGCGCGTGTACTCGGCTTTGAGCCCGTCTACGATGCTAACCGCGATGAATGGTTTGTAGATCTGGAGTTTGTTGATGCTGCATTCTATTTCCCAATTTTGCGCTTTGCGTTGTGCCGTTTCCAGCCTATCTCTGTAAATACGGCGCACTTTTCCGAGGTGGTCATGACTGACTTTGCGCAAATTCCACCGCGCAGGTCGGTCACGTTCTCGGATATTGTCAGCAATCAGGTGACTATTCGCGTGGAGGGAATGGCATATCGAGGGCGTGCAAACGAGGATATGACGATTGATGCCTCAACCAGCCGAGTGCGCGCGGTCGTTCAGCGGCGAAGCACAGATATTGCGGATCCCGATCTAGGATGGGAAAACATTCCAACGACAGAAGTTGACCTTATGCTCACTACTCCTCTGGATGCTACGAGTATGGTCTGGCAAGGAGTGCTTCCTATTCCTGCCACTGTTGCAAACCAGCAACAACGAATTCTGGTCAGTGAATATGAACAGTTCCGGCCTTGGCAAGCGGTGACAATGCTGAACAGCTACCCAACAGAGCGTGTGACGTTTATGGAAACTTTAAGAATCGGATAATTGTAATCTTTTCGATCCGCTAACAGACTAAGGATCTATCCGTAAACCGATTTGGGGCCTGAAAAAGATGACGTATCTGCAAGAGATTGACGTCGCCAAACAACAATCAGAGCAGATACGGTAGGGTGAAAAACCCATCCGCACGAGATTCATGCAGTATCCAGATGGTAATCATGGATGACTCCTTCCAGAATTTCGCGACATCTCACCTTACACGTTACAGTGACGGGAGGACGAGGGATCGGGGTTGTCTGACCGATCCCCTGGTGCGGGCGCGCCGTGTTGTGGTAAATCGCATACTCCCTTATCACGCAGCGTAAATCCGCTTCGTTGACAATAAGGAGCTTGCTCAGACACTCCTTCCGGACGGAGCGCACCCAGTGTGGCGTTGGGGTGCGGCGCGCGTTAGGGCGCCTGAATGACGTTTATGGCTTCGGATGTGAAGATGCTTTCGAACGCGGCGGTAAATTTGCTGTTACAGTCACGCAGCAGAAAGCGGATCAGCGTGTTACGCTCGCCAAGCTACCAGACGATCTGATGAACCTGCTGGTTCACTCAGAACTCATTCGGGTTTGTCGTGCAGCCTGCGAAATGAACGCGTCGCGTCCCAAGTTCGATGAAGAACAAAACGTACAGCGTCTTGAGAAAGAGCGTTTCAACCGTGAAAATCGCATGCCAAAAGCTGCTGCTTGTAATGGTGCATGAGAGATGATGTCATCCTGCGCTTTGTCTCTTTTATCACGCTGCAGGATGCCTCGACGCGCTAGGATTTGTGCAATCGTCCCCTAACTCAGACGGTATCCCAGCTTGAGCAACTCGCCCTGAATTTTGCCATAGCCCCAGACGCTGTTCTCCTCCGCCAACCGCACGACGAGCTTCTCCACTACGTCGGGCGTGCGTGGGCGTCCCTGCGGTGGTCGCGCCCCGCGGATCCACTTCCAGCGTATCAGTTCACAATGGCAGCGTAGGATTGTCTCTGGCTTGACGATACGAATGCTCAAGCTCAAATGGACTGCACGCCAAAGCGTGAGGCGAGGATGCGTAGGGGAGCGTATAGAGCGTAAGCGATGATGCGACGCACCGAGCGAAGGAGATGCTTGATCTGACGCTGCTTCTATAGTTGCTGTCCACAGTTTCTTGCTGCTCACCCGAAGGGCGGCACGGGTTTGCTATGAGAGAAACGGCGCAAGCCAAGCGCAAACTCGTAGCCGCAGCCGCATTCGGCTGTGAGGCAGCGGGGTGTCGTGGTACTGTGCAATGAGAAATGCACCGAAGTACAGGCGTAGTAGAGAGGATTTACTGCATGTCTGGTCTGAGAGAGGATGGTTCGCTTACATACTAGGCATCAATCGAATCGCCACATGGTGTGAATATCAAGCAGTTCTCCAGCTATTTTTCCAACCAACTCACCGGAAAGACAAAGTAGCTCAGGGAGATCGTTAATTTCGAGTGTTTGAGTCACTTCTCGCCAAGAGCGGTGCTTGACTTTGTAAAGGTATCGCGCAAACGTAAGTTGTCTGTCTCGACAATCCAACAGTACCTTGCGCCTAGCCAGAGACATTGCCTGTAACAATGAGAACCGCAAGATATCATCGGTTGTTCGAGACCAAGTATCATGAAACGAAACAGTGTTTTCTGTAACTTGGCTACTCAAATTTGCAGCGAGTAGAGATAAAAGAGTTGCACGAGCAACAATATTCTTGATCTTTCCAGCGGAGGCGATAGCTTTTTCTACTTCATCGTTGTTCATCCTCGGTGCGATAGCGATTAGCAACTGAACACTCTGTGCTTCTGTTGTGAGACCTTCGAGGATCTTAAACGCAGCCGTTTTCCAGTCAGAGAACAGCCGCGCATTTTGCTGCTCGTTCTCGAAATGCTCAATGAAGGCTGAAATGACTTCAACCTTGTACGCTTCTTCTTTTAGTTGTGCAATATCTGTAAGTACTTCGCTGATTGGTGGAACATATCCAGTTTTTTGAAGGCTCGTCATGTTCTTTACAAAACCTGCTTCATCTCCCAAAGCCAAGCATTCTTTTGCAGCCTGTTCTTTGGCTCGGATATTCCCCCAGTGGTTCATGTATGATCCCTTCTGGTTATATCCCGAAGCACTGACTCCTTCGATTCGAGAACGTACTTCGGCAATGTGTCGTTCAAGCGACTCTTTTTCACTGCCGATTGAGAACGGCAGAAACAATGTGCCAACGGATACTATTCTCCATTCATAGGTTCGCATTATCCATTGAGCAAATCGGGTTCGCAATGCAGAACTCAACGAGACATCTAGTGGTAAGTGAGGCATCAGTCCGCTGAAAATATCGCTAAAGTCAATTTGGCGTGCTTGGGGTGCTCTCCGACCGTAGGAGTCATGACTAAACAAGCTGTTGGTTTTTAGAATATCGTTTAGTATCTTAATCACGGTCTCAGTATCCAATTCTGAGCAAAGTCGCAATAGATGATTGAGTTCATCCAGCAACGGATCTGAAGCGATCAGCTTTGAGGCATCTCTAAGTAATTGGCGGAGGTCAGATTCAGTAACGTGTTTTGTCAAATGACTGAGAGTGTTGAGAAGAAGATGTGAATCGCTGACAACATCATTTGGTTTCACCAAATTGGCTTCGCTTATATATCTTTCAGGAGAATAGAGTCTTATGCCTTCTTCAATATAATGTTCTTCGTATACTCCATTTACTAAACTTCCAACCTGATCAAGCACATATTCGTGATTAATGTCGAACCACGGTTCCCAAACCGGAGAATGCCAGTAACCCCTTTGCCTACACTTCTCACGTGCGAGATTTGCAAATGCGTTGGCAATATACCTGCTATTTAGTGAAGACAGTGCCTCTGCGAACTCCCTATCAAATCGATCAAGATTCTCTTCGGGCAGTTGTTCGCGTCTATTTATGAGAGCAAAGATGCGATTTATCTCATCCCCTCTTTCTTTGCATATCTGCCCTGCATCTTTCGCACCTTCTTCCGAGAGAAGCGGGATAATGACGGCCATGGCTCTAAGTCCGTTCCACTTATCCTTAATGTGTGCCGCTAAATTGAAAAGATCGTATGCAAATTCAGATTCGAGTCGTGTGGAGAGTAGGATAATGGCTTGGGCGATATACCTGTCGATACGGATTTTCCCGAGATTCTCTATTCCTTGTCGGATCAAGTGCTTTGGAAGGGCCGGGATCAATTGAGCCAGAATCAATGCAGTTTCATGAGGTTGGGCAGAACTAAGTGCCGTTTGTAGCGCTGAGGATGCGATCTCATGTCTATCTGCCTCGAGCAGCGGTATTTCGCTGTCCTGTAACAAGGCAATACACATCCTGATCTTGTTGAGTGGGTTGGAAATTGACCCAACAAACTGTAGCGCTTGCGCTGCAGTCCATTTACCGCATCTAAGATTCTCAAGTGCGCGAACAGGCTCATACCTATCAAGCGCCTCGATAATCCCTCCTGTGATTAATGCAAATCTTATGCAGTCTACGAGGTAGCTAGGCTCTGCTGCCGCTTTCACCTGTTCAGACAGCCTAACTAATGCGGCGTTCCACACTACATCCAAGTCCCCTAGAAGACGCACATAGGAATGGACTTCCACTTGGATTCGCAGATGAACCCAAGAAGTATCAGAGAAAAGCTTAATCATTTCGACGTAATCATCGGTTGAGTTTAAGTGAAAGATCAGGTGTTCATGGATGTATCCATCGGGAGAAACCTTGGACCAGGGTTTTCTATCCGGGTTGTACTCTTGAAGCAATCTTAAGTGACGTGCGGGAACATCTGTGGCAACGCGCCTCAAGTACATTAGTTGGAGGTCGTGGATCGAAAAACTGTTATCGTCATTTCGCTTCAATAAGCTGCGCTCAACCAGCTTTTCCAAAAGAGTTCGGATTGCTTTGCCTTTTAGAGGTTTCCAGAAAGTAAGTGGTACGGATTCCGGTATAGACACATCATCAGGAAAGATGGCGAAGTCAATATACCTATCTTTCGCTTCCCCGCCTAGGTCACGCTCAAGGTCGCGAATACTTATTTCAAGCGCGGAAAAAAGGTTAGGATACGGATATTCTGGGAATCTTGCGGCAATTTCTTCAAGATCTGATTCCCTCAATTCCTCAAGCCGATCTTGCCAATACTGGGTCGGCTTTCTTCGAACCATAGAGCCTATCATTGCCAAAGCTAAGGGAAGGTTTCCACATAATTTCAGAATATCATTGGCTGGCGTTGGTAGGCTTTCAATACTGGTGTCTGAGCATTTGGAGAGTAGTTGGCGTGCTTCGTTGTCACTCAATAGCTTGAGTGCAATAGAATGTGCATCAAGTTCGTCTAGAATTCTGGTGTTACGTGATGCGACTAATAATCGACACCTATCACCTAAGTGTAGAAACGCCCTAGCGTGTTCACTTCTCCAAACATCGTCAAGTATCACTAGACATTCCTGCTCAGATGTTATCTGTTGGAAGTAGTCCTGAGCATCTCTTTCATCTGCAAACGGAGCTGTTCCCCCGCCGAGCCAGCTCCTAAAGCGCACCCAAATTTGTGGTAGAGATGGTTCACTACCGAAGGTCAGCCAGAAAATACCATCTTTGAAGGTGCGTCGCACAAAGTAATCGCGGCTGATCGCGGCGGACAATACACTCTTGCCCACGCCTCCCATGCCATGCATACCGATGATTTGGCTTGGTGAAGTGAGAATGGTAGTTTTGTGTTGCGTCAGGGCTTCGCGCAGTGTCGCCAACAATTCTGGGCGTGGCAGATAATGCGAGGGTAAGCTGGGCAGTCCTCGCGCTTCACCAGCGGGGGCGGGCTTCACCTGAATCTGTTTCACCAATTGCGCGACTTGGGCATCAAACTGGCTGTCATCCCGAAAATCGCGTGCGTCATTCAGGTAGGCATAGGCTTCTTGGGGCAAGTCGTTATACTCGCCCATGAGCATAACCGGGATGATCGGCTTGTATTTCTCGATGGCTTTCTTCCACTCATCACGACAATAATCCGATTCAATCGCTTGAGGCGTGCCAACCAGCAAGAAGTAATCCGCAGCAGCAATGGCACGGTCAATCTGGGCGATGAAGGTGTCACCGCTGGGCATATCGCGCACATCCAACCACGCATCAATATCGGCCGCTTCCAACGCATCATGCAGGCGTTGGGCAAAGTCGCTGGCATCACTACGGCGGTAACTGATGAACACTCGTGGCTTGAGCGAAGGTTTCTTGTCCCCTAACGCTTGGAGCAGCAGTTCTTTGACTTCTTCCAACTGCTCGGCAGTGGCGACCTTGCTAAAGCCATCACGCAGTTCGTCAAGGATGTCTTGGCTGGCAGCCTTCTGTGCATCCAATCGCCGGATGAGCTGAACATAGCCGCGCCAGAAATCGCGCTCAGTCAGTAGTCGCTCAATATCGCTTCTCGTGACCGCCTCTTCCGCTCGCTGGCGGACGTCGTCGTCGAGGATGTCCTCGCCTTTCGCAACTTCGGCGATCAGGCTGCCCAGCAATCCGGCACCGATATTTCCGACAATCGAAGCCATGCCCTCTGCGCCGCTTCCAGCAATCACGATGGCACCCAACGCTGAGCCGTAGTAAGCCAGGTGCGCGGGTAGGCGTTTGACGATCTTCTTCAGAGCAGTCCACTGCGCTGGCTGGGGAGTTAGCTGATCCATGTGGTTTCCAAGGAACACTTTGCTGCGTTGCGAAACATGCAATCTGGACATTAGATTACTTCAGAACGTGCGCTTAGCCAATCAATCGCGACAGGTCAAATCTGCGTGATGTGATCCCAAAGGAAGTAGTCGCCGAACAAGCCGCCGAAAGGCTATAATCCACGCGGGCATAGTCATCGGTTTTCGCTGAGGTCCACCATGCTAGATCGATCTCTCGAATGGGAATTCCTGCGGTTAGAAGGGCTGCAAAAGCTAACCGGGATTATGGCGTATGACTGGGATCTTTATATCCTGAAAGAGTTGATCGACAACGCTCTCGATGCTGATGAGGCAGCGCTGCGCCAACCCGCTGTCAGAGTGCTGATGACCTACGGGCAAACCTATAGCGGCGCACGCAGAGAATATGATCCGACCCTCACGGTTGAAATCAGCAACAGTGCCCTTTTTCCCGTGGATCGTGTCGTGCAGGTCTTCAGTCCCCATGCGCGCTTTTCAACCAACGATTACTACAAGTATCCAGCACGGGGCGCTCAAGGGAATGCACTCAAAACCATCTTGGGTATCCCCTATGCGCTGCATTACCATTATTTTGGCAACTACAATCTGGGGCTGCGCCCGCCCGTTACCATAACGTCCGGTGAAGATCGAGTTGCCGTCTGGCTGGACGTTGACGACGAACTCCAGCGATTCCAACTCAAGCCGCCGGAAATACTGAAGCGCGGCGCGATGACCTCCGGCACAACGGTGAGCGCCTATATTGACTATTTTGTTCAGGACGAACCGACACGCCAGATTGAGGAAATCAGCGAGTTTCTCGAAGCACTAGCGATTTTCAACCCGCACGCCACTTTCCACTTCGACATCACGCTTGTTTCGGTAGACAAAGACAATCCGCTGGTCACACAAGAGAAAACGTGGGCGAAGACCTTTGAAGGCAGCCCCGCGTGGGATGGGCGGTTTGATCGACGCGAGCGCACCCCGATCCACTGGTACACGAAGTCTCATTTCTTCGATCTGGCGAAAGCCCTTGTTCGTGCTGAGAAGCGCAGCCAAGAGATGCCTATCGAACTGAGCAGATTCGCCATGCAGTTTGGATTTGAGGCGTTCCCTGCCTATGGACGACTACAAGGGCAAGTGCCGCTCGCTGCCGTCATTCAGCAGATTGATGAGCTTGATGGGCTGTACAACCTGCTGGTGAGAGAAAGTCATCCAAGAGCAATCCGGCTCGGTGAAATTGGTGAGCCGCATATTGCGCGCGGTCGAGCCATTCCTCAGTCAGATAACGGGATCCCACTTTTCTTCTACGCGTGTCACCGTGAAGAAAAGCCCAAAACAGAGACGCCCTTTGTGCTTGAAGTCGCGCTTTGCGCCAATGGAACTGACAAGCGACAAATCCTGACTGGAATCAACCACACCCGTACTTACTTGCCACTGTTTTACAACAAACCACTTTACCCACCAGACGCAGTTGAACCTGTACGCGGCTTAGAAAAGTTGCTGGATTTCTACAGCAGTTTGCCAACGGGTGTGACGCTTACGGTTCACCTCATTGCGCCGAATGTCGGTTATGAAAGTTACGGCAAATATGCGATTGTTGACCAACCCTATCGAACGGCATTGATTACACTTGTACATGAGGTCGTCACGAAATACCTTGAAGCGATCCGACCGCCGGAACCTGTTGATTATCTCACTGATCCCGCGACTCGTTTGCTCCCTGATGTCATTGCGTCGCTGGCAAAATGGTCTTTCTCGCTCGAGCAGTTGCTCAGTGTGCTGCGAACAAAACTCGCCGAACTCGCAAATGATGAGGTCACAGCCGATTTGAAGACTAATTCGGCGCGAGCACGCTTACAAGCGGTGGTTCAGGCACATGAACGCCGAACAGGACAGCCGATTGCTGGATTGATACGCCGACAAAATGGAGGCCTGCTGGTACCAGTACACCCGGCGAACACAATCTATGCGGATTTGGCGAACAAAGGCTTGATTGACCTGGTACGTGAACACGCATTTCGCGCCATCATCATCACGAACAGTCCGCAAATTGAGGATATCCTGATCGCTCCTGATTTCACGCAGGAGAAAGCCTCAAATTATCTCCTGCGTTATGACACTGCGGTGCTGCGAGCCGATGGCGATCTTCGTGGTGCACTGCGGTTACTCATCGAGAAGTATCAGCGCATCCAGGATAACCCCACGCAAGATGATGACGCGCTGCTGCCAAAGCTCTGGATCATTCGAGATGCCACGCTCGATGCCATCCGCAGTACCAGAGTTACTTTGAATGAAGTCTTGGCGACCTACAAAGTAACATCAGCCAGCGTCATCGATTTCGGCTTGTCTCCTGCTGATGCAGAAGCTGAGGGCATTGATGTTACATCTGAAGCCGATCCACCAACGCGCCAGTCACTCCGAGATCTTGGGTTAAGCGATGACGAAATAAGCTTCTATGCCGCGAGCAAGAGCGCACTTATCGAACATCTTCCCCCGCCAAGACTTCGAGCCTGGTTTGAGAGCAAGCTTGCCGACCAGGGTGTCCGTGTGAAGCACCTGCCTTCCCCGGAATTCCTGGCGCGAGATGTCAAAGATGGTTTGGAAGAAAGACTTAAGGCAGTCGTCTCCGAACTCGCCTTCCAGCACTACAACGCGGTCGAAGTGTTAGCCCGGCTGTATTCGGAGTGGGAGAGCCGGAATGACGATTGGCGTGGTCAGTTTCATCGCGATCTGGAAGCCTATCTGACTGCGAACCCCACGCGATCATGGCGTGATGGATTAGAATATCTGTTGACCAAAGCGGTAACAGACTACACTTCAGCCTCCGGGCAAGCCAATATCCGTCAACTACTGAGTGAGCGGCGTTCATGAAAGAATACTCTGTCTACATCGGAGGCTTCCAGCGGTTCACACGTGAACGTCTTGCCAAGTCTGGCGTATTCGTTGCGCACGATTTTTTTGGTGACGACGACGTGAAGCGCGAGGACTATCGCAATCGATTCAACATCGCATTCCGGGATACGCCCTACATGCCCGTGTTTGCGCCGATCGACTCAGGCACTATTCTGGAGACGCTCAGCCAAAGCATGGTGAACTGCCATGCGGGCGTTTTTGATGTCACGACCAACCGCCGACTTAATGCTAACGTCCTGATTGAGCTTGGCGTCTGCCTGGCGATCAATCATCCGGCTGTCGTGATTGCTGAAGGTACCGATCCCTTGCCCGATTTCCTTGAGACCTTGAAACCACTGCGCTACACCGGGCGGCGTGACCTCATTGCGCAGTTGTCGAAGGAACTTGATGACCGCATTGCAGAAAGCCAGCGGCTTCAGCACGGCTACTGCGTGGTTTGCCGCCGCGCCGACTGCGGATGCCGGACAAGCATCCCGACGGAAGACAAGACGTATATGCTGCTCGGCACTCACGTCATTGACGATGAAGTTGATTTGGATGTTGAAGAAGCGCTGCTCCATTTCGATTTGAAGCGTTTGCAGATTGATGGGGTCAGTGCGCTCGACTTATGCGAATGGCTGCGTCTGATCAAGCGGGTGCGTTTCGCCTTCCTCTATTCAAAGGCATTGGGTAACGCTCATCATGGCGACGAAAATGCTGCCACCATGCTCCAGCTTGGATTGGCTGTAGGATCTCCGACCCCCTGGCGAATCATCGTTCCCGTCGATGAATTCCCGCCTACAGATGTGAGCGCGTTCATGGCGGTGATTCGCAACCCGAATGCTAGAATCTTCCAAGATCGACTCAGCGGTGCAGCAAGTAAACTTCTTGAAGAGTTCAATCCCCTGCATGTAGTAAACCCCGGAGGTCTCAATAGACTCATTCTAGATGAATGGATAGATGATGAAGCCGTTCAATCACGTGAAGTCGACGACATTTATCCTTCAGCAACTACCATCCTAGTAGTTAACGATAAAGACGAAGATAGAGACCGGCTTTCCAGACTGCTTCTAGCCCAAGATTGGGAAGTTGTTGAAGCAAAAACAAACGAGGAAGCATTCCAAGTTTTGACTACTCGTGAAATTGGACTGGTCATTACGGACATTGAGCGAGAAGCGAGACGATACGGAGAACGGGGTAATCTTGGATTGGAGTTGATTAAAGCGATTCAAGATCGTTTTCCAACAATGGTCTATACGGCGTATGACGAAACCTCTGCTAGAAAACTATTGGATGGACTCCGACCTGTTGCACTTCTAAACCAAGCTGCAAATGACGATTTCATTGTTGGGAAAGTTCGTTCTCAGATTGTTCATAGCCATCCTGCCGAACTATTGTCTGCGGAAGTTCCGAATACAGGCTTTGTATTTTTGTCGTATTCTAGCCGCGACGCACATGAATTTGTTGACCGTCTCGAAAATGATCTGAATAGGGAAGGTATCGCAACTTGGAATGACCGACAACAATTGCGCCCAAGTGAACCTTGGCAGCAACAAGTTGAGAAGGCGATTCGTGAATGTAGTGTGGTTGCAATTGTGATTGCTCCTTCTAGTCGCGAAAGCCAATCCTTAAATGTTGACCTGAAATTGATTGCAGAACTAAAAAAACCTATCGTTCCAATTCTGATTGGGGAATATGAAGATGTCCCTCAAGAGATCCTTCACCTCGTATATGCCGATATGGGGCGGGACAACTATGCAACTCAGTTGCCGCGCGTGGTTGAATCACTGCGCTGGTACTTGAGTGGCAATACATTGCAGAGTTTTCCGGACGAAGACTTCGTTTATGTCTCGTACACCCCTGCGGATATTGCCGTATCAAGGCAACTGCAGGCAGATTTGGAGCGAAATGCAGTACGGCATTGGTCTGAGGACTATATCCTTCTTGGACAAGACTGGCGTCAAGTAATTGATCGCGCACAACAAGCCTGCAAAGTCGGTCTTGTGGTGGTAAGTGATAACTCACGAAACAGTGCCTCTGGGAGCAAAGGGGTTCAGGAAAATATACGAGGATTTATCCAACACAGTAAACCAATAATCCCTGCAGTTATTGATGACTTTAAGAACATGCCGCAATCTTTGAAACATATTCAAGCTGCGGACTTGAGAAATTATCAAGAGGGCTTGCCAAATCTTCTTGATAGCCTGCGCCAGCTCTTGACTGGAAAAGAAACGATACAAGAGGATCAAACGCGTAGAGATGAACGCATCTTCGTAGTTTATGTGCGCAAAGACACGTCAAGTATCCTGGATCGATTATTAAATTATGTGGAAGACGCAGGATTTAATGTTTTTAGAGACTTATCGGATATTCCAGTAGGTGCTGACTTTGCCACAGTGATTCGCAACGAAGTTGAAAGAAGCGACATTATACTAGCACTTTTCTCTGAAAATGCTCTGCAATCCCAGTGGTGGGTGAGGGAGACTACTTGGGCAATGCAGTTGGATAAATTGATTATTCCGATTTTGTTAGATAACGTACAGATGCCAAAGTCCAATTCACTACCTAATGAGTTGCGCAATTTCTCTGATTTAGAAGCTATCCGAATTCGTACTGAAGAGATTGATCGCGACATTCAAGAATTGCTATCTTTACTCTACCAAAACTCAGCGTTCAGTATGAGCGAGCTTATAGCATTGGCAAGCCTTGTTGAGAACAAGACTAATGCCCCAAATGCTAATGAGGGGGAAAGCAATGATGTAGGTGAAACCTCCAGTAACTTTGTGGAGCACCGGTCAGGCGCGAAAAAAACGGACACTGTGGAAAGCAAATCTGACTTTGATGAACCTGGCGTCTAGGTAGCTGACCTGTCAAGCCATCCCAAATTCCACTGAACTTAGCTTGAACTCAGAGAGGTAATTGCTTAAATCATCCTCGACCACTTTGTTTCTGCCGCCTGATCTCCCCAACGAGCCACGCTCGTTCTTCGACATAAGCTTCGATTCCCATTTTGCGCGAAGGACCTTTGTACACCCTATATACGCTTCATGTTTCTCACTCAACGTGAACGGTATGTAGGGTATGAACGGTATGAACGGTTTTTCAGCGAGTCTCATTGATCGTTGGCACATCGTAGCGGCGCATCATGTCGATCACATCGAAGGAGCGCACGGCGTAAGCGATGCCATCCATGCCGCGCTTGCGCCCTGCCTCATCGAGCAGGTGCAGCCGCTTGAGGATGTGACCGATCCACTGCGCGTCACCCATCTTCTCAACGGGCTGACCAATCAGGCGGGCGACCCGTTCGCGCAGCGCCGCTGCCTTGATCCAGATCGTGCCTTCCTGCCCGCGCGTCATCAGCTCCAGTGCCTGCAAGACCGCTTCTTCCCGCTCGCTTAATGCCTTGCCCTCGCTGATCTGCTCGTCCGTCTCGGCAGCCGTCGCAATTGCTTCAAGCAGCCCCTGGATGCCGCCCTGCTCCTCGAAGAATGCCGCCAGCGCGACCAGCGGCGACCAAAGCTCGCCGGAGCGGTTGTGCAGCGTGTGCAGTGCCGGACGGTCGGAATAATTGACCTGCACGGCATGAAAATGGGTCAGTGCCAGCGTGTAGAGCAAATGGCGGATGGCGGCGCCGTCAAAGTCCGGCGGGAAGCTCGGCATCTTCTTGTCCGTCCGCCGCATCGGGATGGCGATGCAGCGCGAGGCGAGGATGTCCTCCAAGCCCATGATCGCCGCCAGAATCTTGGGTGAGTACACATCAAACGCCTGCGGTTTCATATCTTCACCGATCAGTCGGATGGCGGGCATCCCCTGCTTATAGCCGCTGTTGAGGAGCTGTCGAATCTGCTGCATGCCGGGGTCTTTGGGGTTGTGATAGCGCTCTGCCTCGTCAATGCCCACCGTGCAGCTCGTATAGTGGATCAGCCGGAACATCGACGGACCGGTCGGGTCTGAAGTCGTGACCATGTTGAAGGCGAGCGGCTGCATCACGCGCATGACGGTCGATTTACCGCTGTTCTTCGGTCCGTTCAGCGCCAGGTAGGGATAGGCTGGGAACATCGTGTAGAAGTAGGTGCCAATCGTCCACAGTGTTAGGATGGCGCTCTCGACAGGCGACCGGAAATCGACGTAGCCGGTGAACAGGTCATGCACGGCGTTGAAGACCTGGGCGGGTTCGACTGTTTCGCCCCGCAGAAAGCGCTGAATGTCCGCGAAGCGCCAGCGCATCAGGAACTCTGAGCCTTCGGGCATGACGCGCAGCGCGACCTCCCGCCCATCGAGCTTGATGATCTGCTCCTCGCTCAAGCGCACCAACTCGCGCGAAGACGTGACCAGATACGGCTGCGTGTTCAGCCGATTGCCCTTCGTCCGCTCCGTAACTGAGACGGTGACGAGCGCCACATCGCGCTGAAAGCCGAGCGCGGGCGAAAGCAGCGGAATGTCGTCGCCCAGGATCTGCGGCATCCCGTCGTCCTCTTGCCTGTCCTGTTTCTTCTTCGCCGCCCGCAGTAGGTCATTGAACGCGCGTCCCTTCACGCCCAGCTTCGCCAGTGCCGCGCGGAATTCGCTCAACTCGATCTCGTCGAGATCGACCGCATAGCTGAAGAGCGCGCGGATCGCGTCTTTTTTGTCCAGCCCATCGAGAAATGCGGTGCGCTCGATCTCCGTTTGCAGCCAGCTCTTCGCCTTGTTGAGTGCCGTCTGCACGTCCTCAACCGCAGCACCCTGCACCAGCCAGTCATTCGCATCCTTCACGCCATCGGGCAGGCGCGGGATGAGCGCGTTTGTGCCGAGCGCGCGGGCGATCTCGCGGTTTTTCTCCATCGCCTCGCGCGTGTTGTCGAGCGCGACGAATACGCGGCGATGCTTGCGCAGGTCGGTCAGCAGATCATCCGAGACATGCAGCCCGGCAATCGCCAGCGCCGGGAACCCCCACTCGCCAAAGCTGATGGCATCCGCCTGTCCTTCGACCAGTGCGACCTGATCGGCATCCGGCGTGTACAGATGATTGGCGTATGGGCGGCGCTCCCCCAGCAAATCGCGTGGCGGGTTGTAATGCTGCTTGCCTTCAATCGAGCGCCCGCTCAGGTAGACCAAACGCCCCCGCTCCAGATGAACGTAAACAATCATCCCCGCTGGGAACTTGGCGATCACGCCCCGCCACTTGTCAGGCAGATTGAGATCAGCCAGCAGCTTCCGCTTGTCCTGCGGCATAAAGCCAAGCCGCGCGCTGCGCACGGTCGTAAGCTGCCATCCCCGCTTCTGGGTCACATAGTTCAGCGCTGCGGGTGTATTGAGCAGCGCTTCGTGCAGCAGCTGCACCAACTGGCGCTCTGCCCAGGCATACGACTTACGGAAGTCGCTTTCCGCGTCAATGTCGATGCCCGCGCGCTGCGCCAGGTAGCGCACAGCTTCCCAGAACATCGCCGCATCGCGGTTGTTCCAGCGGTTGTCGTAGCCGAGCAGGTGCCGCCCGGTGAAGTCGAACACATCGCCGTGTTCGCTGCGTGAATTCCAGAAATAGAGTCCAGTCTGGGGTGTCACCACCAGGCTGTCATGCTCGACGCCCGCGAAGCGCGTCCCCTGACGCTTCAGCGCGAAGCGTTCGCTGACGATCTTGTCGATGGGATTAGCGGAGCGAATCTGCTACAGGTCAATGCTCATAGTCCTGTCCTGTCTCCATGCAAAGTTGAAGAGAACGCGTGCTGAAACAACACGGTTTGAAATCGATCTTCATTTGCACGGGGTGGCAGGCTGTGATACATTGGGAGTGTCCAGTTCGCCAATATATCCCCAGCCTGCCGCCCACGTGCCTCACCGCAGTGGGCATTTTGTTTTCTAGGGCGGTGCGCGCTCATTTCTCATAGGTTTCGACCTCACTATGTCTACACGTGTAGACAATTGCTATTCTTCGACCAGGTAACGTTCTGCTTCTCCGATCAATTTCCGCATGGCTTGCAGCCGAGCGCGAGCAAGGGCAATATCGCCTTCCTGCCGCATTAAGGCGCGTGCCACTTCCTGCGCGGTAGTTGTATTGATCGACTGGACTACTTTTGCCAACTTCATTGCTGAGGGTGAAATATCCTCTTTCGAGTCTTTTGGTTCGTGTGGACCCTCGCCTTCACACAATTCCTTGACCTGCTTGACCGACAGATTGAAATCGATGATCTGACGAAGAACTTCGGCATGGAATTCCGGTGCCAGATTGAGTACATGGCGCAGCTTTCCTTCTTCGATGTTGTGACGGTCGGCAAGTTCTAGCGCCTCGTCGGATAACCTGAGAAGGATTTTGATGTGGCTGAATTGCCCGCGTTTAATGCCACCCATTGCGCTCAGGATCGAGTCTGTATATTCGCGCTTTGACCGAAGGTCGAGATCGAGCGCCTGTCGATAGAAGTCGTTAGCCACGGCATAGGCGGGAATTTCAGCGCCATGCACTGTGAGCAGTAGCAGCGCCGCCTGCCTTGCCAGCGCGACCGCCGTCAGCCCGGAACGCGCTGTGTTTTCCTTCGCCTGGCGGAATACAGACGATTTCCTTTCCGGGATGATGATGCAGGGGATCGTCCCGTCGCCGCTGTAGTTGGGGATGAAGTCGCGCAGCAGCCACGTCGCCCAGTAGCGACGCTCTCCGGTTTCGATACGGAACAAGCGCGTTACACCCTGCGACACATCCACCACCGTGAGCGGATTGACCTGCCCATCGTCGCGGATCGTCACCGCCAGATTGACCAGATCATGTAGGAGCTGCTCTTCGGGGGAGAGTGTCGCATTGATCTCTTCTTCGTGTTCGTCATCAGGGCTGGGGAGCAGCTCCAGCACATTATTGAACGGTCGCCCCCGCTGACGCCCTGCGATCTGGACGATCTGCACCAGCTCGCGCAGCGCCTGCGTCGGCGTGACGTGGTTGGTGTGAAAGCGCATGTGGATGCTCTCCGGCAGCACCCTGCGCGGCTGCACCGGGTCGGGACGCACCATCTCCAACAGCAACCGCTCGACGCGCAAGCTGTTGTCCTGAAAAGCTTGTGGAGCATCCCCGAGCAAATCTGCCGTGACTGATGCGAGTAGATCATCAACGCGGTGCGTAGTCATTTTCGCCATTTACGCACCCGCCTTCATGTAGCGCACCAGCGATGCGACCACCTGAATGTACGCCTTGCTCGCCGATGAACGCGGATCATACTGGAACAAACTTTGGTGATTGTGATGAGCGTAGGACACGGCTTCGTTGACTGGGATCACGCCCAGCACCAGCCTGCCCAGCACGGGATGTGCCTTGATCTCTGCCAGCAGATGATTGTGTCCGCGCACGCGTGTGTCCATCTTCGTGACGAGGAGACCACTCACGCGCAGGTTGGGATGCCGCCAACCGTCGCGAATGTCGTTGATTTTCTGGATCACACTTGTGAGACCGACCGTTTCCAGATAGCGCGGCTCAACGGGGATAATCGCATCGGTCGCGGACAGAAGCCCCATTTCTGTCATCAGCGAGAACGATGGGCGAGTGTCGATAACTACCGCTGCATACTGTCCAGCGACCTTACTCAGTGGGTCAGCAAGGCGGTACGGCGCACCCGCCACCCCCATCAGTTCTCGTTCCGCGCCTTCCAGCATCGGGGAGGCGGGCAGAACGTGCAGACGCTCATCCCACTGGCTCTGAACGATGCAGTTGAGCAGCGTTTGCGGCGCGTTCTGGCGCTCTGCCATCAAGACAGTGTAGAGGCTGTTGTCTGCGCTGTAGTCCTTGCGCCCGGTCGTGACCAGCGATGCATGCCCCTGTGAGTCGGTGTCGATGAGCAGCACACGACAGTTGGACGCATTGGCGCGGCGCAGCACTTGGCTGATGCCGAATGCGACATTGGTGGCGGACGTGGACTTGCCCACGCCGCCTTTGTGATTGGTGAAAACGAAAACGCGAGTCATTGCCATTCCCTTTCAAAATCCAACGAACCATCGATTTCGCTGTGGCTGGCAAAGACTTCTCAAAGGTGGTGTAAACTCTCTGAGGGAGCTTTGCTGGCACGGGCAGCGAGCTTCAAGGTGATTGGGGGAGGGTTCAGGCTCTCCCTTTCACCGCAAAAGCCGAGTGTCGTCAGATCAGACAGGAAAGCGGTTGTATACGCTTAGGATAGGCGATTGAAGAAAGAAATTGAGCGAGGCTCAGTTGTGCGTGGGGTTCGGATTGAGTGCAATCAGTGGAGACTAACTGGATCAGATTCAAACATTGTGTGGGGATAACGCCAGAGGATAACCCTCTGGCGTTTTTTGTTGGCTTGGGTCCGCGCTTCTTTCCTGCCTCCAGTTGAATCGTCGGAGATCTTTATGTTTCTTTGTCAGTCACATGACCTACTGCTCCCCGGGTCAGGTGGCTTACTATTACCCCCCAGTCCGCCCACGTAAGGAGTATTTGTAGCGCATACCATGATGATCAGACGAAGATGTGTGTCCACATCTTGTCGTAAATAGGAATTCCTAGGGAGTGAATATCATGTTAAAACGCGCTCTGGTGTTGCTTGTCTGCGCCATTCTTTTGGTGCTGTCTGGCGTTGTGCCGGTCATTGCACAGGATGTCCCGCAACTACCCGCCGACTGTGAGTCCGTCCAGCTCGAATACTGGAACCCCTTCACGGGTCCTGATGGTCCTTTTATGGGACAAATTGTTGACGCCTTCAATGCCGACAACCCCAATATTCAAGTGACGATGACAACACAAACCGAATACTATACGCAGTTGAGCACAGCCGCAGCATCCGGGACGCTGCCAGACGTGGCCATTGTTCACGCCGATCAGGTGGCGACACAGGTCTATCGCAACATTCTGCGTCCCATTGATACCGTCATTGAAGAAGCAGGCATTGCAGGCGAGGATTTTCCAGAAGCTGTATGGAATGCAGGCGAGGTCAACGGGTCACGCTATTCCATTCCTCTTGATATTCACCCGATGACCATGTTCTATAACGCCGACCTGTTTGCGGAAGCTGGACTCGAAGGTCCACCGACCACCGCGGAAGAATTTGCCGCCGCCGCCGGTGCCCTCACGAGTGGGGATAACAACGGGTTCATGATTACCGCAGGCTTCCCCATCCGCCAGATCTTTGAGATGCTGCTCTATCAATACGGTGGCACATCCTTTAATGAAGATGGCACAGAAGCAACATGGAACAGTGAAGCCGGCGTGCAAGCCGCTCAATGGCTGCTGGATGCACAGGCGAATTATTCCCAGCCAAATCTCGAAGTCGATGCCGAACTGAACTCCTTCAAGGGTGGAACGGTCGGGATCATCTGGAATGGCATTTGGCAAACGACGAACGTAACAGGCGAAGGCGTGTTCTTCAACGGTATTGCGACGGCTGTACCGCAGATTGGACCTAACCCGGCTGTCTGGGCAGGATCGCATCAGCTGACACTGCCGGTTCAGGGGGATGAGGATACCTGCCGTGATGCCGCCGCAGGGATCTTTATTCGCTATCTGCTCGACAATTCATTGACGTGGGCGAGTGCTGGACAGCTCCCTGCCAATAATGTCGTGCGTGAAAGTGATGAATTTGCCGCGCTTCAGCCTCAGTCCGATATTGCGGCAGGCTCGGCAGAATATGTCTTCTTCCCGCCGTCTGTGCCCGGCATAACCGATGCATACGCGCCACTGGACGAGGCAATCAGCGCGCTGATGTCTGGCAACGCCACGGACATCCAGGCGGAATTGGACAACGCGGCGGAGCGTGCTAACCAGATTCTGGAGCAAAACCGCCAGACGTATTCAGAAGCACCTTCCAACTAAGCCAGCGGACGGATGATGAGCGGTTGAGAGCACGATCTCAACCGCTCGCCCTTGTTCGGTCATGCATATGAAAGAGAGCCTTCGATGACGATTACGGCGAGGGAACCCATCGTGGCAGTCGTTGCAGGACAGAAAAAAAAGCGCCTGGATTGGGTGCCGTATCTGTTCATTCTGCCCCATTTGATCTTTTTTGTTGCGTTTGCAGGTTTCCCGTTCTTTCTGGGTCTGGTCATCAGTTTCTTCCAGTACGATTATCTCCGTCCTGAGGCGAACCGCTTCGTAGGCATCCAGAATTATACGAATCTCTTTACGCCCGGAACGGTCGAAAATTCAGTGTTCTGGAATGCGCTGGGGAATACCGGAGAATTTGTGCTGATGAGCGTACCTTTGCTCATTATCATTCCGTTGTTTCTGGCACTCCTCCTCAATACCAACCTCCCCGGAAAGAATTTGTACCGGGCGATTTACTTCGCGCCGTGGGTGCTATCATCCGCAGTCGTCGGGTTGCTTGGCTTCTGGATATTCCAGAGCCAGGGCGGGCTGCTAAACTACTTTCTACGAGATCTGGGCATTGGAACCCCGCGCTGGCTCTCATCAATGCCGTGGGCGTGGTTTTCGATTCTGATCACCACGGTCTGGTGGACGAGTGGCTTCAACATGATCATCATCCTGGCAGCGCTGCAAAACATTCCAGCGGCGCTGTATGAAGCGGCTTCGATTGATGGAGCCACCTGGTGGCAGCGCTTCCGCTACGTGACGATTCCTCAATTGCGCCCGGTGTTGGTTTTCATCATTATCATCACCATCATTGCCTCGTTTAACCTTTTCGCACAGCCCTTCTTCATGACCGACAGCGGCGGACCCGCACAGTCCGGCGGCGGTGGTTCCACCGAGCCGATCATGCTGCGCATCTACAACGAAAGTTTCGTGCGCAACCGCATGGGAAGCGGCGCAGCGATGGCGTTTGTCGTCGCTGTCATCATGATGGTTGTTTCGTTCTTCAACTTCCGCCTGTTTAGATCAAGAGAATGACGCGGGTGCATTATGGCTTCTGTTCGCGTTTCAAGAGAGACTGCTGCGCCTTCCCTGAACCTGCGCCAGCAAAAGCTGTTGCAGCGTTTTCTGCTGTACATTGTGCTGACCGCAATTGCAGTGCTGATTATCGTGCCTTTGCTCTGGGGGTTATCTACCTCTTTTAAGCCCAAATCTGAATGGTTCTTGCCAGACATTTACTGGATCCCCAGAACGTTCACGCTCGCCAATTATCAACAGATCATGGCGAATTCCAGTCTGCCTATCGTGCGCTGGTTCCTGAACAGCCTTTTCATCTCTGCGACAGTTACAATACTGACACTGGCGGTGGATTCGGTCGCTGCGTATGCGTATGCACGAATGGCGTTTCCAGGCAGACGGCTCATTTTCGGCATTCTGCTGGCGACTCTGTTCCTTCCGGGCATCATGTTCCTGGTACCCAATTTTTTGACCGTCACGTCGCTTGGGCTGCTGAACAACTATGCGGGTGTCATCTTTCCCGCCATCGCTGGCGTATTCGGCGTATTTTTCATGCGCCAGTTCTTCGAGTCGCTCCCTGTCGAGCTTGAAGAAGCAGCTTACCTGGATGGAGCTACACGTTTCCAGACGTTCGCGTATATTGCGCTCCCGCTGGCAAAAGCGCCTCTGGCGACTTTGGGGATCATCACGTTCTTGGCTTCATGGAATGATTTTCTGTGGCCACTGCTGATCCTGAAAGATCGCACGCTTCAGACACTACCCCCAGGTCTCGCCACACTCCAGGGTTCGTACACGTCCGAATATGGTCAGATGATGGCTGGTGCGGTCATTACGGCGGTCCCGGTGCTGCTGTTGTATTTGCTGCTGCAGCGCTATATCGTGGAAAGTGTGCAGACGACGGGTCTGAAGGGGTAGGGGTTATCATGGCAGCCGCACGCACTTCAGCAACCTGGATCGTATTCGTCTTCATTTGCGCTGCCGTCGGAACGCTTCGGGTGTCTGGTGCGCAGACCCCTGAGGCAGATGAAACGCTGCGAAATCCTGTGATCAGCACGAACTTTCCAGACCCGTTCATTCTGGAAGTTGATGACGTATATTACGCGTATTCCACCGGTTCGAGCAGTCGAAATGTACCTGTTGCAACCTCGACCGATCTCGTTCGCTGGACCATTGGGCGAGACGTGCTGCCGGCATTGCCCCGTTGGGTTAACTTGAATCGCCCGGATGTGTGGGCGCCGGAAGTACTGGAGATCGATGGTCAATATCGTCTGTATTATACGGCGCGAGACAGGGCTTCTGGCAAGCAGTGCATCGGGCTGGCAACCAGCGATTTGCCGGGTGGTCCTTTTCGTGACCCAAGTGAAGCCCCTTTCATCTGCCAATCGAATGTTGGCGGTTCCATCGACCCCAGTCCATTTCGTGATCAAGATGGGACGCTTTACCTCTACTGGAAGAATGACGGCAACTGCTGCATGATGGCTACGTATGTTTACGTTCAGGAACTTTCACCGGATGGTACCACGCTGGTGGGCGAGCCCATCCAGCTTGTTCGTAACGATGAGGGCTGGGAAGGACCTGTCGTTGAAGCGCCAACGATGTGGCTGAATGACGGCAGCTACTATCTTTTCTTCTCCGGCAATGTCTACTCCAGTGAGGCATACGCAATCGGTTATGCACTCTGCGCCGCTGCTGTTGGTCCATGCGAAGACGCGCCGGAAAATCCTATTTTATCCAGCGATCTGGAGAGTAGACCGCTTGTCCTCGGACCGGGTCATCAAACACTCCTTATGGATGATGCCGGAGACACATGGCTGTTTTACCACGTCTGGCAGGTCACAGACGGTGGGATCCTGACGCGTACGCGTCAGGTATGGATGGATCGACTGATATGGATCGATGATCGACCAACCATCCAGGGTCCGACGCGAGAAGTGCAGCCAGCGCCGGATACAGACGACTAAATTCCCTGATGGGATTTAGGGATCGCTCACTTGAGATAACCGTATTCGCGCGCGAGCTGCAACGCCTCTAGCATATAATCGTTCGGCACGCGCGCCCCATCAGGTGTCAGCTTCCAGACGCCATTGTGAAGTTGTCTGGTCTCCTTGATCCAGTCGAACATAGAAATCACTGGCGCCCATGTAAAGATGGGGATATCCACGCCAAGCATACGTGCCATGTTGACTTCTGCGATCATCCACCAGAACCATTCACTTTGCCGCCAGCCTTTTGGCGGACCAGAAGTCTCAGTCAGCCAGAGTGGTTTATCTCTCCAGTGCTGCTGTGCACGCAGGAGCATCTGATGGAACGGGGGCAGCGTCGTATCACGATAATGGTTCAGCCCAATGATGTGAATGTATTCGTTGGCGCCGCCCATCTCCGGATCGCGCCGTCCAAGGACCGTATCGATAATTCTCGCCTGAGTTGCAAGCGGGCGCGCGTCATCTGTGTGCAGGCGGTGCTCGTCCGTAGAGTGCCATGGGTCGGGCAAGACAAGCTGCGCTTCCGGGCGCAAACTCAGGACGGCTTGGGACGCCTCAATGATCATGCGGCAGATCTGAGCGCGCAGCGTGTTTGCTCCGCGTTTGCCTCTCAAAAATGGACGCCAGCGTCCTTGTCTGCCTGCCAGTTCCACCATCAGCGTGGGTTCGTTGCAGATGCAGTAGTAACGCAGTGACGGATAGCGGTCAGCAATTGCGGCGGCGAATTCCGCAAAATGCTTCGGTGCATCCGGTGACAGCAGATCCATCCAATCAGGATAGCCATAATGCCATAGGTCAAGATAGAGCGTTAGTGCATGCTTCGTCGCGCTCTCGACTACTTGGTCGATCCACGCCCACTCGAAATGGTGTGGCGATGGGTGTGTGATGTACCAACGGGCAGCATCGCGCACGCCCACGCAGCCGATACTTGTGAGAAGCGCATAATCCTCGTCCAGTCGTATATCGTGCTGGATAAGCCTTACTTCATCCTGTCGGTAGAGTAATCCGTTTTTGTCAAGACGTTGAAAATCAGAGTTTTCCAGAAACGCCCAGAATTCCATGGGCTTGAGATTGAGCTGTTCCGCTGCTTTCATGTCCTTGTTCCTCATGTCACGCTTGGTTTGCGTGTCAAGTCTGGTAAAGCATTATGGGAGTATTTTGCAGCATACGCTCTCACGGAGTCCTTCGGAAGACTGCCAAACTATAAACGATACTTGCGCAAGGCGAAATCAGTCATGAGCCGCTTTTCAAAGGCTCATAGTCACAAAGATTGCGGCGGGTTATGTGTCATTAGGCAGTACAGTAGGATTTGCGCTAATCAGTCGTTTCACCGCTTCAGCAGCAATGGCTAAAAGAACTGCTCCGTTAACAAGCGGTAATGCGCTACCGGGTTATCCCAATAGGGGACTGACGGTACATAGCGGGGATATCCGCCGAAAGCCCTCTCGTACTGTGTACGCTGGACGAGGAATTCCGCTATGTATGGGTACACCAGTAAGGTGCCTTATAAAATCACGTTGTAGTGCGGCGGAAAAACTGGAAGACCCAATAAGAGAGTATGATGGGTTCTACAGGAGCGAGCACGATGAAACAGAAACGCCGCAGTTTCACAGCACAGTTCAAGTTTGAGACAGTGATGGAAGTGCTGCGCGGAGAGAAGAGCGTGGCGCAGGTCTGCCGGGAGCGGGAGATCACTGAAACGTTGTACTACAAGTGGCGCGACGC
>JANRJX010000104.1:0-4907 GCA_033763755.1 Chloroflexota bacterium | reverse complement strand
ATCCGAACAATCCCCTAGCTTACATCGCTCAGTTTTTATCCAACGCATTCAATTCCCATATCACGCACATCTTGTGCGCCTCTCAACCCTAGATTAGCTTCGGCTTTTCGGGAGTTGAGGGAGCTTAACCCCTCCCCCAACTCCCTTGAAGGCTCGCTGCTCGCGCCAGCGGGACTTCCTCGGACAGTGTACACCACCTCCGACGAGTCCGCGCCAGCCCCAGCGATTTCGACTGCTTGTTGGACTTGGGAGGAATGGAAATGACACATGTACTCGCGTTAACCAACCATAAAGGCGGCGTAGGAAAATCGACTTCAGCCACCAATATCGCCTTCGGCATCTGCCGTGTGCTGCGCAAGCTGGGCGCGCCGAACCACCGCATTCTGCTCATCGATACCGATAGCCAGGGACACGCCACGCTGGTGACGACCGGACAAAACGAGTTCGGTGCTGATAACAGCCTCTACAGCGTGCTGATGGTAGACCGTCAGAGCGCCCCTCAGGTGATGGCAGACTGCATTGTGCAGAGCGCCTGGGATCCCGACCTGCATGTCCTGCCCGCGTCCGCGCTCCTGGAACATGCAGAACGTCAGTTGACAGGCGTGGCAGGCGCACCGTATCGCCTCGCCGAGCCTCTGGCGCGCATCGCCCCCAATTACGCCGCCGTCATCATCGACACTCGCCCTTCGTTCTCTCTCCTGACCGAGATGGGACTGATCGCTTCCACAGACGCGCTGGTGCCGGTCGATTCCTGAACTTGCTCTGCCAGTTGAGCCACCTGCGCGCGGTCTTGTTCATCGGCGGGTGTGACGTGCAGCGCCAACAGGTGCCCCAGCGTATCGACCGCCAGATGGACTTTGCTGCCTTTGCGCCGCTTGGCACCGTCGTAGCCTGCACGCGCACCACTCTCCGGGCTGGATTGCAGCGTCCGACTGTCGAAGATCGCGGCACTCGGCGATGGGTCCCGTCCTTCCAGCCGACGCAGCAATACGCGCAGGTCTTCCGCTATCACTTCGAACACTCCCGCTTTCAGCCACCGCTGCATCTGTGGGTAGACCGCTGGCCACGGCGGCAGGTCGTTGGGCATCATCCGCCATGCGCCGCGCGCGCGCCACATAGCGCACGCCGTTGAAGACTTCACGCAGCGAGTGTTCTCGCTGCGAAGCGTCTTGGCGCATCAGCGTCAGATAGGGGGCGACAAACGCCCATTCGTCATCCCTTACGTCGGTGGGGTATGGTTTTCTATTCATTCCCCCATTATGCCAATACATCTCAAAAGTTCTTAACACGCTCTAGAATAGCCAGTCTCGTACAACTTGACAACGAAGTTCCACGTCGCGCACCAGATCATGGCGCTGCCTGGCAGCAGCGCCGCATCGCGAACGCGATGCCGACCAACCCCGCCGCAATGCAACCGTCATAGACGGGCGCATGGGCGGCTGCCGACGATGGGTTCAGCGGCGCTGAAGCCTCGGCGGGGTTGGGCGCGAGGTAAAACCTCGCCACCTCAGACGCCGGTGGGGGCTACCGTGCGCCACGACGTGGCGCACCCACGCAGCCCCGGCGGGTGCTGCGTGGACTGTGGGCGGCAGCAGCGCCGCCCACCGACCGCACCTGCGTGCGGTCGCATGCAAACGCCACTTGCCGCGCGGTTAGCCGCCGTCAGCACCCCTATCTGCTCACACTGCAAAATCGCCAAGTGCTGACCGCAATATTTCACACCTTTCGCCTCTGCCTTTTGCGACAATAGGACTAGAGCGAAGTGTGTGAAGTGACGAGCGATGGCAACCAAGACAATCAAACGCAGCATCAATATCACGCCGGAAATGCGCGACCTGCTGGCGCAGCTGGCCGCCCGGCGCGGACGCGAGGTCTGCGAAGCCGACCTGATCCGCGAGGCGATCCGTCAGTATCTCGACGAGCAGGCGGATGTCGTCGGCAGCCGCAGGCACTTTCAGAAGTCGTTGCAGGCGCGGATTGACCGTCTCGAAACCGGGCTGGCGTTTCACCTCAACGTGCTGGTCTACCTGATGGCGAATGCTCTCAGCGACGCGCGCGATGACGCCATTGCCGATGCGCTCATCGCCGCCCACCGCGACGGCGCAGCGCTGCTCAAGCAGATCGACGCGCTGCTGGCGCGCCAGGATGACCGATGACCAAGCCCATCATCATCGCCGACCTCGCCTACAAGAGTCCCCGCCGCACCGGACGCGGCACCGGGCATCAGGGCTTGCGCGCAACGCTCAAGTACCTTCAGTTTCGCGACCGCCGCAACAATCATCTTGCCCGCACGCACGGCGTCGAACGCTGGCGCGACCGCGGGCTGGGTATTCATCACGGCGACATCTACCGCCGCTGCGACGCGCTCCAGAGTCCGCATGTGCTGGCGTGGACGTGGGTGATCTCGCCAGCCCCAGATGTGCTGGCGCTCGTCCCGGAACGCGACCGACGCGGGCTGCTCGACGAACTGACCGAGCGCGTGGTCGAGGACTACTACGCCGCGCGCGGGCTGGATGCGCCGGAGTACAGCTATGTCCTGCACAACGCGCGCACGAAGTCCTCAGGCGAAACGCAGGAACATCTGCACACGCATGTCGTCCTGCCCGGCACGGTACCGACCGCTGCCGAAAGGCTGCCGTTCTACAACAACGCGCGGCAGGGACACGACCGCCTGTTTCGCGACATCGCCGCCCGCGACTTTGTCGACTTGCTGGATGCGCGCGGGATCGACTGGCGACGGCTGCGCGAACCGGAAGTCCAGCGCGACCCGGATGGCACGATTGACCTCGACCACTTCTTCTCACGCTAGAGGGAGCTGGAGCTACCGATGATCTACTGGCTCTTCACCGACGGACGCACGCTGCTCATGGCGCTGCTCGTTCCGCTCCTGTGTCTTGCGCCTCTGATGACAGTACTGGCAGCTGCGACGCTCGGCGTGGGCATCCGCCGCAGCGAACACGAGCGTACGTTGACGCTATTGCAGCGCGGGCTGTTGCTACTGACTTACAGCACGGTGCTGCTCACGCTTACGGCGCTGTTTGTCGTGCTGCTCGGCGATGCCGCCGTCCAGCGCGGGCGTACACCTGCGCCAGAACTTATTGCACTGTTGGTCGGCGCGCCGCGCGGCGTGAACGCGCTTCGGCTCTTCCTCTTCGCCGTGTTCCTGCTCTTTTTGTTGCTGATCGCCAGCGCAGGGCTGCACGGGCTGCTGCGTGACGGCGGCTGGCTGCGTGAGCGCATCGACCGCCTGCGCACGCCTCAGGTCAGGCGCGGTGCGCTCGGCTCATCCCACTTCTGCACGATGCGTGAGTACCGTCGCTTCCGCCGCAGCGATCCGGACGGACTGACGCTGCTCGGTGCCTTCTGGGGCGAAGGCAGACGACGCCTCGACGTCGGTACAGGTCGGTTCGCGCTCAGCGGCGAAGACATCGCCCGCGGCATCCTGACGCTCGGCGGTCCCGGCAGCGGCAAGACGCAGGGCATCATCCTGCCCGCTATCGCGGACCGAATGCTCGCCGGGCACTCGCTCGTCGTCGCCGATCCGCAGGGCGAAATTACCACCCATGTGCTGAAGTACGCCGCCGTCACCCATCATCTGGTGGTGGTGCATGACCCGACCAGCGCCAGCGGTCCACGCTACAACCTGGCGCAGGGGATTGACACTGTGTCCGATGCCCGCGCTATCGCCGATGTGCTGGTGCCGTCGGCAGCGGGCGAGCATCGCTTCTGGACGGACAGCGCCGCCGCGCTGCTTGCCGCCTGCTTAATCCGCTTCGACACGCTCGGCGACATCTACAATGCCATGAACGATGTCAAAGCGCTGGCAAGCACGCTGCGAGCGCAGCAGGACGACGCGGCGCTGCTCGCCAACAGCTTCATCGCCTCCGTCGGTTCCGATGGCAAGGTCGCCGCGAATGTCATCGCCACGCTGGCGACCGCCCTCACGGGCTGGGCAGCGACGGATGTGCGCGCCAATACGAGCGCGTCCGACTTTGCGGCGGACATGATTGTCCAGCAGCCGACGGTTGTGGTGCTGACTTGCCCCGGCAGGATGCGCGCGGTCTATGCCTCGTATCTGGGCGCGACGCTGCGCAAGCTGATGCTCGACCTGGACACGCTCGGCGAGGCGAACGGCGGCGCGCTGCCGCTGCCCGTTGGCGTCATCCTGGACGAGTTCCCGACGCTCGGCAAGCTCGACAGCCTGGTCGCCGATGTCAACCTGGTGCGCAAGCGCCGTATCAGCATCCTGATCGGCGCACAGACGCGCGGGCAGTTTGAACTGCTCTACGGGCGCGAGGGGACGCAGGCATTGTTCACGGGTTTGGCGACGCAGGTGGTCTACGGCGGCTGCGACGCGGACACGGCGGAGTTCTACAGCAAGGCGAGCGGCACGGCGACCACCGACGCCAACCGGGACGATCCCAACAGCCACCTGCGCCAGCGTCCGCTGCTGACGCTCGACGAGATCATCACGCCGCAGGTCGGCAACTGCACGGTCTTCGCCCGCTATGTCGAGGCAGGCTTTGCCACGCAGGTTATCCTCAATGCCCGTCTGACGCGCTTCTACGAACGGCAGGACTGGGCGCAGCGGCTGCGCACGCCAGCCGAGCCGCTGCTGCTGGAGCGCGGAACAACTGGCGAGAACGACACACCCATCACGCCAGTGCCGGATGAGCCGGACACGTCCACGTTAGAGCGTGCGATGCAGGCGAGGCTGGCGAGCAAAGGCGTGTCCACTGCCGTGAAGCTGACCCCGCTCACCACCCTGCGTGCGCGCCTGAAGCAGACGCAGCCGGAGATCACGCCATGACGCTCAACAAGAAACAGATGGTGCGCGAAGTCGGACGCCGCACCCGCCTGAAGAACCGCGACGTGCAGTTGATGCTGGAAGCGCTGATTGATGTGTG
>JANRJX010000103.1:0-19892 GCA_033763755.1 Chloroflexota bacterium | reverse complement strand
GCGTAAAAGTGCGTCAGGTCGCGCAATTGCTGGCGCGGCAGTTGGGCGAACTGCGTCTCCGTGAAGCGCCACGCCCAGTTGCCGCCTTCCACGCTCGGCGTGTTCATGCGCGCCTGCGCCCCCAAGCCCAACAGGTCTTGCAGCGGAACCACAGACATGCGCGCCACCGACCCCATCGCCAGCCGGATCATCTCCCACTGGATTTCGTTGATGTAATGCCCGACATAGCGCCCGATGTGTTCCTTGATCGCCTGCCCTGCCTCGTCGCTCATCCACCAGCCGACCGTCGTGTTGTTGTCGTGCGTGCCGGTGTAGACAATCGCGTTGGGCGTGTAGTTGTGCGGCAGGAAGACGTTGACGCCGCTTTGATCGCCCCACGCGAATTGCAGCACCTTCATGCCCGGCAGCCCGAAGTCATCCCGCAGCGCCTCGACCGTCGGCGTGATCACGCCCAGGTCTTCGGCAATGATCGGCAGATCGTCACCGAGCGCCGTCTGGATCGTCTTGAACAGCGCTTGCCCCGGCGCATTGACCCACTGTCCCTTGACCGCGGTCTCTTCACTGGCGGGGATTTCCCAGTAGGCGTCAAAGCCTCGGAAGTGATCGATGCGCACAATATCGACCAGCTTCAGCACCGCCCGCAGCCGCTTGATCCACCAGGCGAAGTTGTCCGCCTCCATCACATCCCAGCGATACAGCGGGTTGCCCCAACGCTGCCCGGTCGCGCTGAAGTAATCGGGCGGCACACCCGCCACGAAGATCAGGCTGCCATCGGGATTGAGATAGAACTGGTCGCGCGCCGCCCAGACATCGCTGCTGTCGTGCGCTACAAAGATTGGAATGTCGCCAATCAGTTTGACGCCTTTGCCGTTGGCATATGCCTTCAGCGCGAACCACTGGGCATGAAATAGCCATTGGCGGAACTTCTGTTCAGCGATGTTATCCGCCAGCCGCGCCTCGGCTTGCAAAATGGCGCTCGGCTCGCGCAGCGCCACGCCTTTGTCCCACTTCGTCCATTCCTTGCCGCCATAGCTTTCCTTGAGCGCGACAAACAGCGCGAAGTCATGCAGCCACCATTCGTTCTCGACACACCACGCTTCGAACGCCGCCTTCTGCTCCGGCGTCGCGCCCGCCCTGAAGCGCAGATACGCCTTGGAAAGCAGCGCAAAGCGATACGGAATGACCCAGCCGTAATCAACGGTTTCGCGCGGGAACGGCGGCACATCGCTCAAGTCGGCAGCCGTTAGCCAGCCTTCCGTCACCAGACGCTCTGGGCTGATGAGCAGTGGATTGCCTGCAAATGTAGATAGCGATTGATAAGGCGAATCGCCGTAGCTGGTGGGACCGAGCGGCAGCATTTGCCAAAGCGATTGATCGGTTTCGACCAAAAAATCGACAAAGCGATACGCCCAGTCGCCCAGATCACCCATCCCGTAAGCACCCGGCAGCGAAGTGGGATGGAGCAGGACGCCGCTCGAACGTGGATATTGCATAAAGACACCTCATGATAGCTATTTCTTGCAGAGACGACCCATCAGGTCACCCCATTCATCAACAGAAATTATTATTAAGTATAACGCTTACGCCCGAATCACTCCACAGACAGGCGCATCCCAATCGAGCGCTGTGTCTCGTGCGAGTATCGCATCAATCCCTGCCGCAATTTCGGGCGGGTAAGGCGCGGTCTTGCGCTGCGTAATATCTGCAAACGAATTAACACACTCAAAGATCGATGCCAGTTTGCCGCGCGTCTCATTGACCATGAACATCATGTAATGCGTGCGCTTCTCTGTGCGGGCGATGATGCGGCTGTAGACCGCGACAGTGTCGCCGATATGGACTTCGTTGAGATAATGCAGATGATGCTCCAGGTCAAAACCGCCCGTACCATGCTGCGCGTGGAATTCCGGCGTGATGCCAAAGCTGGCGACCAGCGGATAACCTGCTTCGTCGAACACCGCCAGATACCAGCGCACATTCATATGTCCATTCTCGTCCTGATATTCTGGCGGAATAACCGTGCGCAGCAGCAGCGGCAAGGCGGTGATCTTCTCAAGGGGTATGGTTGGGGGTTTCATGAAAGTCTCCACTGTTTTCGCACACGACACAATGCGACGATTTGAGCGCCAGGCGCATAACTATACCAGAGACAATTGTCATGTTTGATGAGGCAATAGCTCATGAAATTGTTTGATGAACTGGAGTCGCAACACCTGCGATGGGCGCAGAAATTGCCCCCTTAATACACACGGGCGACCTGACAGGTCGCCCGTAGATTCATTCGTCTGTCAGCCCACCTGCGTCCTGACGGTTGTTCTATCCGAAACTTAGTCGAAAATGTCGAACATCTCGCCGAGGAAGGTCTTCTTCTTGGGGTAGTGTCCGGTGCGCTTATGATAATCTTCCCAGTAGTCATCATCGTAAACGACCATACCTGGCTGCGGCGGATAACCCGGCTTGGGAGGCTGTGGCGGGTAGCCCGGCTGCGGCATGGCGGGGGGCTGGGAAGCAGCGGTCTGAGGCGCGGCACGCTGCACCGCTTGCTGCTCATAAGCGGCGGCGCGCTCGATGATCTTGTCGAGTTCGCCGCGATCCAGCCAGATACCCCGGCATTGGGGGCAGTAATCAATCTCTATGCCATGCCGATCTGACATCACAAGCGCAGTTCCATCTGTAGGACACTTCATGCTGCAACTCCATTTCACAACATTACGTTACATCTGACCCAAAAGATAACGAGGTGACATTTGTGTCACAACCCCCATTAACGCGGGGGATTCAAGAACGCTTTTGCCTTTTGGCACGTTGTTCCTCTGCACGACGTAATGCCTCAGCAAGATCGTCGTGCGGCGATGAAGCGGTGCCAACCGGATTGACCGCCTCGCCGCGCGCTGTCTGTTCACGCTGTGCAAGCTCAGTAGCAAGTGTGCCATGCTCGATTTCGTGCCAGTAGACGATGTGATAGTAAATGTGGCGGGCGGCGCGTTCAGCCGCCTCGCCCACAGCCTCGACCGGATCATCCATGCACAGTTTCGCCAGGATAGGCAGCGCGACGGGATGGTTGTGGGTATATGCCAGATCAAGCGCAATCGATTTGCGCGACTCGACGTCGTTCGTCGCGCGCAAACGTTGGATAAAGGGCGCAATGTCCGCGCTGCCCAACCGCGCAATTGTCGGTTTTCCACGCGGCAAATCGCCAGATACCTGAGCCGCTAATGCCTCTGCATCGTTAAGCGCTTTGTTGGCAGACGAGCCGGAGAACAGCAACGCCGGAGCGAAGACTAACGCCGCCCCCACAGTATTGCCGAGAAACTTGCTACGTTTCTCCTGCATCACCGTTGACTGGTTATGGAACGTCAGTTGGTCAATCACTGCCTGCTCGTTGGCGTCCTGCATATCCGGCGCATCAAGGTGCAAATACGCGAGCATTGCAGAGCGTGTGGTGTAACCTGCTTCCTGCAATGGGCGCAGCCGACGCCCCGCCCACTGGATTGCAGCTTTCGTTGACTCGTCTGGCTCGCGCCTGAACTGCGCCAGCAGCGCATCCGGCGCGCCCACTTCGCCTACTGTCCCCAGAATGGCAGCCGCGCGCCGCCGCACGGCCGCCTCATGTGCATGGAGTTCGTCGAGCCACACGTTCGGATTCATGACAGGACTCCTTTCGACAGAACATTTCCTCACGGCTGTCCCCTCTCCACGCGCGAAGAGGGGCGTTCGATAGGCTGAAGCGGAATATTGCCGACCGATGGGATTACGGACGCGCCAGCCCCACCGCTGTGTTCGTGACTGCGCCGTCATCTGCCTGTGCTGCGCTGCGGGCGTACTTCGCCATCACGCCGCTGGTGTAGTGCGGTGCGGGTGGCTGCCAGCGCGTGCGCCGTTCTGCCAGTTCCGCATCGCTCAGCTCGACATTGAGCGTGCGCGCGTCAATATCAACCGCGATGACGTCGCCCTCTTCGATCAAGCCAATTGGACCACCGATCATGGCTTCAGGCGCGATATGTCCGATCATCAACCCGCGCGTCGCGCCGCTGAAACGTCCATCGGTCAGCAGCATAACCTCGCCCCCCAGCCCTTGCCCGACGATTGCCGCTGTGACCTGAAGCATTTCGCGCATACCCGGACCGCCCTGCGGACCCTCGAAGCGAATTACAACCACATCCCCCGCCTTGATTTCGCGGCGCTGCACGGCAGCGTAGGCATCTTCTTCGCGATTGAAGATGCGCGCTGGACCGCGGAACTGCTTCGGCTCAATGCCCTTAAGCTTGACGACACCACCCTGCGGCGCGAGGTTGCCTTTGAGGATGTGCAGCCCGCCGTTGTGACTGACCGGATCGCTCAATGATGTAATCACCTGCTGTCCCGGTGTTTCCTGTGCGCTTGCTGCCTCTTCCGCGAGTGTGCGTCCGCTGACCGTCATGGCGCTGCCATCGAGATAGCCGCCTTCGAGCAGCCGCTGGGCAAACAGGCGGATACCGCCCGCGCGGTGCAGGTCTATCGCCGTGTACTTGCCCGTCGGCTTCATATCGCAGATCAGCGGCGTGCGCTTGCTGATCGCCTCGATATCGTCGATCGTGAAGGGGATGCCCGCCTCACGCGCGAATGCCAGCATGTGCAGCACGCCGTTGGTGCTGCCGCCACTCCCTGTAACCGCTGCTACCGCGTTCTCAATCGCGGTACGTGTAACGATTTGGCTCGGTCGCAAATCGCGCTCGATCAGCATCATGATGACTTCACCGACACGCAGCGCGACTTCATCTTTTGCCGCGTCTTCAGCAGGAATATCTGACATGCCCATCGGGCAGATGCCAAGGATTTCGCCAACCATCGCCATCGTGTTGGCGGTGAACTGTCCACCGCACGCGCCGGAACCGGGACAGGCGACGTTCTCAATCGCCATCAACTGCTCGCGCGTGATCTTGCCCGCCGCGTATGCACCCATCGCCTCGAAAACTTCCTGGATTGTGATGTCCTTGCCATCGTAGTGACCAGGCGCAATCGAACCGCCGTAGAGCGCCAGACCGGGGATGTCCATACGGATGAGCGACATGATCGTGCCGGGGATTGTCTTGTCGCAGGAGTTCAGCACCACCAGCCCGTCGAAGTAATTGCCGCGCGCCACCAGTTCTATTGAATCGGCGATGACTTCGCGGCTGATGAGCGAGGTCTTCATACCCTCTGTCCCCATCGTGATGCCGTCAGAAATGGTGACGGTATTGAATTCCAACGGCGTACCGCCCGCCCGCTTGATGCCTTCTTTGATTTTGCCCGCCAGCCGCCGCAGGTGAAAATTGCACGGTCCGATTTCCGTCCAGGTATTGGCAACACCGATGATCGGCTTGGCGAGGTCGTCGTCGCTCAAGCCGATTGCCTTGAACATGGCACGGGCGTGTGACCGATCCACCCCGCCGACCAGTGTGCGGCTGCGGGTGTTCAGGGAGTCGCGAATTTCAGGAGAGTCGCTCATGATGGAATGCCTCGAATACAAAAAGAAGTGGACACGATGCACATGCCCACCGACGATTTGAGGCAAATTGTAGCGCGATAGAGAATGTGTGCCAGTTAGTAGCCCGGGAAATCCGAGTTGGCGGCATCAAAGCGCTGGCGGCGTACTTCGCTCAGTTCCTGCTCCATATCCTTGAGCAGGAGCGCGACCGGTTCATTATGCAGCTTGACTTTGCGGAGTGTGGTCAGCAGGTTCATGACCTGCGTTTCGAGTTCGCTCAACTGCTTCTGGGTGAGCCCTTCAGCCCTCGTCTTGATTTCCATTGCTCTTGCTCCTGTGGGCGACGATGGATGATCCATCCGATACCCAAAATTTGACGAAGGCGCAGCACCCGAAATGGAGGCTGTTGTGGGGAAAACTTCAGCAGGCGAACGCCTATGAAGGTAGAGTGCCTTAGTTTCTTCGTTTGATGATACCACCGATCTGGTGGAAAGTATAGACGCGGGCGAACGCTCTACGGAAACGAAGGGAATCGACGATGCGCCTGATCAAATTGATGTACTTGAGGGTGGCAGATCTGGCGAAGCGAATGATGGCTCCTGTAGGTGTATGATGATTCGATTTTTGGGGTAGAAGGAGAGTTAAGTGAGTTGAGATGTGGATAGATTGTCTAGGAATTCATCAACTTTATCAGTGAGTTTGTCAATCGCATTTACGACCAAATCTATTTCACGCCCGTTGAAGTGAGGCGGTAATTGACGATCCGGTTCTATGCTTTCTGCATAAGTGTAATAATTCCCTGCCAAATCCAAATAACTGACAATTACTTCAAAAATATCCACCCCGACTTGCTCCTTGTATCCGCTATACATCGCAATATCTAATGAAAATGGATTCTGGCGATCTATCAAGGGTACTTTGATCGGAAAACTTCTTGCGCTATTCTTATTCAATAATGTCGGTAAAGGGCGAAAATCAATTGAAACATCAACCGCTGGTTCTGACGTTGCACAAACGACAGCAATCTCAATTATGTGATTTTTTCTCAGGGCAACGCGCGGGATTACTCTCAATATCGGTGATTGTATCCGTTTTGTTCTAAGCGCTTCGACAATGAAATGCGATGCAGGAAAAGAGTGTTCACCTGCCCGGATGTAGTACTTCTTATCTCCAGACATATGCGGTGGAACGGGACTTTCTTTAAACTCAATTATAAAAACAGCACAATCAGAAGCAATTGACGAGTCTGTCTTTTCGCTTTTGATAACATGTATCTGATAGGGTCCCTGTGGCTGTACTTCATGAATCGTTTTATCTATCCATGCCTGACGACTCTCTCCCCCAACCTTCCTTCCCATCGTCAAAGACATACCGCCATCTATTTTCCCATTGTCATCAATCCCAACGCATAGATAACCGCCGCCAGAGTTCCAAAATGCCGAAGCAGCCTTTTGTATCTTGCTTCGCAAATCATTATCGTCAATCTTGCTACTCTTATATTCGTATCGGTCGGTTTCAACAGTCGGAAGCTCCAACAAATCATCTTCGGTCATCGCGCCTTTCTTCCTTAACTCAATTCAAATCACGCCACCTGCTTACTGGAAGCGGGATGCCAGTACAACGTCATCAGTTGGTCAGCGTGTAGCGACACCATTGCGTATGTAACACCTCGCGTGTCGCTGAATTCAACTTCATAAATATCCGATTCCCATACTTCGACAATCGTCCCAACTTGCCCACGCTTCAAGTTCTCGGCAGGCACATCCTCTAAGAGCGCCACAACATCATGCAGGTTCATGTGTCAACCCCTATCTTACATAGCAGCTTGTAAGACGAGGGAAATCCTCGTCATTGCGAATAATCCAGGCTGAACGAACAATCGCCTCACCATGATCGGTTGCTAAGGGTGAGTCTAACACATAACGAGTGCCATATGGGGTTCTGCTGGAATCGACAATTTCATCACTTATCGCAACTTGCATCAGAAAATCCAACAATACTGCTGCATCTTCCCGCTCAATACCCAATGCAGATTTGAAGACATAAGCTTTATGCCGCCCGGTTGGATGCTCTGGATTGAGGGCATATTCCGTCAGCTTTTCAAGGTCAATAATTGCCTTATCCCCATTTGGTAATTTCATCGCCTTACACCCCCACCCCCAACATCCCCCGCAAGAACTGCCCAGTGAAGCTCTGCGGTTGCGACGCTACAAACTCCGGCGTCCCTTCGGCAATCACGTAGCCGCCCGCGTCGCCGCCTTCGGGTCCCATATCGATCAGGTGATCCGCCACTTTGATGATGTCGAGGTTGTGTTCGATCACCAACACCGTGTTGCCGTTATCGACCAACGTTTGCAGGACTTCGATCAGCCGCTTCACGTCGGCGCTGTGCAGCCCGGTCGAAGGCTCGTCGAGAATGTACAACGTCTGCCCGGTCGCGCGGCGCGAGAGTTCGCGGCTCAGCTTGATGCGCTGCGCCTCACCGCCGCTGAGCGTGGTCGCGGGCTGCCCGATACGGATGTAGCCCAACCCGACCGCCTCCAGCGTCTCCAGCTTGCTGCGCATGGCGTTGAGCGCGGCGAAGAACTCCAGGCCTTCGCTGACCGTCATGTTCAATATCTCCGCGATGCTCTTGCCCTTCCACTTGACCTGTAAGGTCTCGCGGTTGTAGCGCGCCCCATGACACACATCGCACGCCACATACACATCCGGCAGGAACTGCATCTCGATCTTCAGCACGCCCTGCCCTTCGCACTTCTCGCAGCGTCCGCCCTTGACGTTGAAACTGTAACGCCCCGGTCCATAACCGCGCAGCTTGCTTTCCGGCAGGTCGGCATACAGTGTGCGGATGGCGTCGAACATCTTGGTGTATGTCGCCGGATTGCTGCGCGGCGTACGCCCAATCGGACTCTGGTCGATATTGATGATCTTGTCGATATGCTCGATACCGTCGATGCTGGCGTGCGCGCCGGGGCGATCCCGGCTGCCATTGATGACCTGCGCCAGCCGCCGATACAGCACGTCTACCATCAACGAGCTTTTGCCACTGCCGCTGACCCCCGTCACACACACCAGCTTGCCGAGCGGGAACTCGACATCGATATTCTTCAGGTTGTTCTCGCGCGCGCCGCGCACCCAGATGCTCTTGCCGTTGCCCGCGCGCCGCTGCTGCGGTACGTCGATCCGCAGCCGCCCGCTCAGGTACGCCCCGGTCAGACTGCCTTCGACCTGCATAACCTCATCCGGCGTACCAGACGCGATGATGTTGCCGCCGTGTTCGCCCGCGCCGGGACCAAGATCGATCAGCCAGTCGGCGGTGCGCATCGTATCCTCGTCGTGTTCGACCACCAGCACCGTGTTGCCGATGTCGCGCAAATCCTTGAGCGTATCGATCAGCTTGCCGTTGTCGCGCTGGTGCAGCCCGATGCTCGGCTCGTCCAGCACATACAGCACACCCGTCAGCCGGCTGCCGATCTGCGTCGCCAGGCGGATGCGCTGCCCTTCGCCGCCGCTCAGGGTCGCCGCCGTGCGCGCGAGACTCAGGTAGTTCAGCCCAACGTTGTTGAGAAAACCGACGCGCGATTGAATCTCGTTGAGGATCTGCTGCGCGATCTCCTGCTCAATCGGACTCAGGCTGCCCGTCTCGCCACGCAGCGAATGCACCCACGCCTCCAGCTCGTTGATCGGCAGCAGCGACACGTCATAAATCGACCTACCCGCCACGATCACCGCCAGGGCATACGGCTGCAAGCGCTTGCCGTTGCACACGCTGCACGGAACCTGCGTCATCTGCTCTTCGATCTTCTCGCGGATGTAGTCGCTGTCGGTCTCGCGGTAGCGCCGCATCAGATTGGTGATGACGCCCTCGAACGAGGTCTGGTACTGCCGATCATAGCCCTGCGCGCTGGTGTACTTGACGTTGACCTTGCGCCCATTCGTGCCGTACAGGAACACGTCCTGCTGCTCGCGCGTCAGGCTGCGCCAGGGCTTCTTGAGGTCAATCTTGAACTCTTTCGCCACTGCTTCGACCAGGTTGCGCCCCCACCCGTCTTCGCTGTCAAGCGCCCAGCCGTTGGCGACAATCGCGCCCTCATTGATGCTCAGGTCGGCGTTCGGCACAATCAGGTCGGGGTCGATCTCCAGCCGAAAGCCCAAGCCCTGACATTCAGGACACGCACCCTTCGGCGTATTGAAGCTGAACGAGCGCGGTTCGATCTCCGGGATGCTGCCGTGTCCGTTGATGCACGCCAGCAGTTCGCTGTAGAGCGTGTCGGTCGGCGGCTCTGCGCTCAGGTTGTTGATCGTCAGCACGCCTTCGCCCATCTTGAGCGCGGTCTCAATTGCTTCGGTCAGGCGCGTCTCGGCATTGCGCGCGTCTTCGCTGTGCGGGTCGTCGTAATGGCGAATGATGATGCGGTCTACCACGACTTCGATATTGTGGATGACATAGCGGTCAATCGTGATGTCGTCGCTCAATTCGCGTACTTCACCATCGACACGCGCACGGGCAAACCCCGCCTTGCGCAGGTCCTCAAACGTCTTCTCGTGCGTGCCTTTGCGCCCCTTGACGATGGGCGCAAGCACCTGAATGCGCGTGCCGTCGGGCATCGCCTTGACCGCATCCACGATCTGCTGCGCCGTCTGCGCTTCCACGCGCGTACCGCATACCGGGCAGTGCGGAATGCCGATGCGGGCGTAGAGCAGGCGCAGGTAATCGTATATCTCCGTCACCGTGCCAACCGTCGAACGCGGGTTGTGGCTGACGCTCTTCTGGTCAATCGAGACCGCAGGACTTAAACCTTCGATCTGGTCAACGTCCGGCTTCTCCATCAGCCCCAGGAATTGACGGGCGTAGGCGCTCAGGCTTTCGACATAGCGCCGCTGCCCTTCCGCGAAGATCGTGTCGAACGCCAGCGAGGACTTGCCAGAGCCGGACAAGCCCGTGATGACGACCAGTTTATTGCGTGGGATTTCGACATCAATATTCTTCAGGTTGTGTTCGCGCGCGCCGCGCACAATGATCTTGTCCTGGGTCATGGGGTTCCCGTTGATTCAACTGACTGTACAGGTGTTCTGAGATTATACGTTCTACATTGTAAGCGCGCTAGGGGCGGCAGTCCCCACGGCGTAGGTGGATCAGTCTATTGCTCTATGATGCAGCGCGGTGCTTATGCACCCACATCCCAGCGCATATGCACAAGCGTGCGCTGCAACTGGAAGCCATAACGGATCAGCAGCAGACGGGTGATCTCATCGTCCGCAGGGTGTTCCAGCGTGAGCGGCGAGCGGTTGCCAAAGCGCCGTATCGCCAGATTGAGCAGCGCTTCGTCGCACACGCCTGCATACTCAGGATCGACCATCAGCGTTAACTGGGTGCTGCTGGACGCGAATGCGCTTTCCACCCACAGCACGCCGTAAAGATCGCGCTCGTCGGCGGAGCGCACGACCAGCCGTTCGATGGAGCGGAAGTTGAGCGCGTCATTAACCGACTTCAGCCACGACGGGCGGAACAAGCCTTCGTGCAGCGGGCGCTGCCAGCCAATACCGCCCATGACATCCGGGCGCACAGATGCGGCGAGCGTTTGCTCGCTGCGCCATTCTTCATCACGGCGGCGGTTGATACGAAACATGGGATTGGTGATGGGCGGAGGAATGCGCAATGTGCTGCTGCGCCGCCAGTGCGACCAGGCGCGTTCGCGTCGAAAGCCGAGTCGTGAATACAAGCCTTCAGCGATAGCGTTATCCGCGTCCACCTGTAAGATGGCCGCCACGCCGCGCTTGCGGATGGCGTCCATACTAACGCGCATCAACTGTCTGGCGATGCCGCGACCGCGATAATCGGGATGTACAGCAACGTTGGCAATGATCCACGTCTTGCCGAGTTTGCGCGGGATGTCTGCCGGGTAGAGCGACACATTGCCGACCAGCCGTCCACCTTCCACCCATACGTAACCGAGGCTGATACCCTGCACCAGCTCGTTCACGCCCAGCAGCGTATGCAGCACGGGACGCATCCGGCTGAGCGTGCGCATTTCGCGCACGGCGGCGCGCCCGTTGTTGTCCATCGTATCGGAAAAGGCAAGCTCAATGAGATCGGCGAGTGGTGCCAAGTCTGTGCGGAGGTTGACCGGACGAATCCCGTCCTGAGTGGAGATGGTGTTGGAAATGCTAAGGCTAACCACGAGACCGCACCCCATCGTGAAGGTAGTCAAAGGTTAACGGTATGTTCATGAATTGTCAAGACGACTGGTTCGTGACAAAACGTGTAAAGATTTCATGATGAACGCATTTTTTACGCATTTCACGCACAGATTGACCTTATGATAGGATTGATTCTATCTTCGCCATTATCATATCTTCATGTTTGGAGTGCGCAACCTCACAAAGGAGACCAGTGTGTTAAAGCAAAGTTGGGAAAGCATCGTCAAGTGGTGGCAGTTTCAACTCCACCGGGAAGACGAAGACGGGCAGGGTCTGGTCGAATATGCCCTGATACTGCTATTGGTAGCCATCGCCGTCATTGTGATTGTATCGCTTTTTGGCAATGCAGTGGGTAATCTCTACAGCATCACTATCAGTTCTATCTAACCACCGTTTTCCAGACGACATCATCTCATACGTCCTTATAGAAAGACCCTACCGTTGCTGCGATAGGGTCTTTCGTTTAAGATTGGCGCGCAAAACCAACGGACGTTGGGGAGATGATATGACACGAAACTATGGTTCAGTAGGTAGACGTTCCGGCGGTGCCGGTTGGCAGTGGTTGATTATTGGCGCGGTGCTGGGTTTCGCGTGCGCGGCAGTGCTGGGCTTTGTCGGTGTGATCGCCGGGGTGTTTAACGTCGCGGGGACGAGCCTCGCTTTTGGCGCAAGTCCGACGCCCGTCGTCATCACCGCCACACTGATGCCCGCAACTGCGACACCCCTTGCAACCGAAGTCCTCATTACCGAAACGGCGACGACAGCAGGCGTTCCGGTTGTCCAGGCACCGACCGCCACGCCGACCACCGACCCGACACTGCTCGCGCCCTCAGCATCGCCTACCAGCTTCCCAACGCCCAATCTGGGCGGCGGTACGACCAGCACCAGCAGCGGTGCTGGCGCTTCATCAGCGCAGACGGTCAGCGATGGACAGCCGGATCCGGTGCTGCTCGATCTGGTGCAGCCATCTGAACTGGCAGATATTCCGGGCGCAGCAGGGCAGGAATTCCAGATGGGTACGACGGCGGTTGAAGTCAGCGCGGCGGTCGATCTGTGTGTCGAGCTGGGTGGACGCTGTACCTTGCAAATGGGCGAAGACTCCGACCCACCCCACCCGGTCACGCTCAGCCCGTTCCAGATGGAACTGACCGAAGTCAGCTACCGTCAATATCTCGCCTTCCTCAACTACAACGAACAGACGCAGGGTCCGCGCTTCCATACCGATGGCTGCTTTGGTCAGCCGTGCATCAGCACAAACATTGAGTCGGATACCAGTTCCGTCAGCTTTGCGACCAACTACTCGGTACTGCCCGTCATCGAAAACCTGCCTATCACTGAAGTGACCTGGTGGGGCGCACGTGCCTATTGCGAGGTAATCGGGCGGCGGCTGCCGACAGAGGCAGAGTGGGAACGTGCGGCACGCAGTGGCGATGGGCGCATTTACCCCTGGGGCAATGACTGGGACCCGACGCTCGCTTCGACGAATCGTACAGCCGATGGCAGCGCGCCCGCCAAAGTGGATGTCAACCAGTTCCCACTGGGTACAAGTCCCTACGGCGTCCTGAATATGGCGGGCAATGTGGCGGAATGGGTCTTCGACTGGTACGACGCCAACTACTACAACCGCGCCGAGGCAACCGGTCCGAACCCGCAGGGTCCTGCGTCCGGCACGACCAAGGTCGCGCGTGGTGGCTCGTGGGATAACCCGCCGTTCTTCGCTCGCAGCGTGCATCGTCAGGACTTCGCACCGACGGACGCCACGCCGTTCATCGGTTTCCGCTGTGCCGCCGACGCGGTGACGAACCCGAACGCAGCCGCACAAAGTGGTGGCGCGCTCCTGCCAGGCGCGCTCAATACGCCCGACCCGGCGACGCTTGGCTTGCCGACGCCGATTGGCGCAGGGGCGAACGCCGCACCGACGCTGCCGCTGCCGCCAACCTCGGCTATCCCGACGGCAACGCCCCCCGCTGTGCTGCCATCGCCGCTGCCCGTGACGCCGACAACGGCCGGACCGACCGCGACACTGGATCCGGGCGCGTAACAGAAATACAAAAGCTTCTTCAAGAGGTTGGAGGAGAAGAGGATAGAGGGAATTTAACCCTCCAGCTTCTTCCTCTCTATCCTCTTAAATAAGCACTTCTCTTTCTCTCTACGTGCTGCCTGGCTTCATGGCGATCATGATCGTCCAGGTGCCGGACTGCACAACCTTCCCCGCCTGATTGATGATCTTCACATCCAGATCGATCACCCCGCTTCCCAGCCGCGCCATCGGCTTCATGTCCTTGATCGTCAGTTCAGTGCGCAGCGTATCGCCAATGTAGACGGGCAGGCTGAACTTCATCTCCAGCCCGCGGAACGCCATCACCGTGCGCTCCATGAAGCCGAGTTGATACGCCTGCCCGACGGCATAGCTGAGCGTCAACATGCCGTGTGCCACGCGCTGCCCAAACTGGGACGACTTCATGTATTCGGCGTCGGTGTGCATCGGGTTGTAATCGCCGGTCAAGCCTGCAAACTGAACAATATCGGCTTCGGTCACGGTGCGCCCGCGCGTCACCATCTTCTGCCCGATCTCAAACTCTTCATAATACTGCCCAAATGGACCGTCATCGCGATAGTGCATGAGAATAGACTCCTGTGAGGTATGTCTTTTATAAACCCGCAGATGTTACCCACGTCACGCGCGGCGGCGCACAGGCTGATTGGCGAGCGCGACGCCGATCTCGGCGCTGAGCGAGCGTTCGTGCAGCCCCGCCAGCCATTCGCCAATCCGTTGGCGCTGCTGCTCAGTCTGGGTATCGGGCAGGACGAGCGCAATTATCGGGATCTCTGCCAGCAGCGGGTCAATGCCCATGCGCCGCATCAGTTCCAGACCGCCAACGGGCGATGCCGTCAGATCGACGACGATCAACGCCGGCGGCTGGCGGCGCATCTGTTCAGGGTTAAGGTCCGCCGCGCGCACGACCGAGGCTGTGAAACCTGCGCGCTGCAGGCTGGGGGCAACCAACGCCCCCGCCTCACCGATCAACAGGATGGCATCGCGCGCGCTGGGATGGGCAATACGCATCGAAACCGTGAGCAGGCGCTCAATACCCGTCTCGGCGGATAGCACGTCCAGCAGCCGCAGATGAACGCTGCTGATATGTCCCTGTGACTCGGTTAGCAGCAGCAGCGGAACCGCACCGGTCGCCGGGTCCTGCTTGATGATACTGATCAGTCGCCACAGCGCGTTGACGGGCGCGCCAATGTCGATCAACAGCGCTGCGGGCTGGCTGCGCCGGGCAGCATTCAGAAAGTGTGCCACACGCGTCGTGTCCAGCCAGGCGATGCTATCGTCGCGGACTGCCTGGCGCACACGCTCACTCATCTGCGCATCACGCGCCAGCAGCACGAACCCGCCCGTCGGCAGCTCTCTATCTGCCTCGTCCGTCGCCTCGACCATCGGGAGCAGAATCGTGAACGTGCTGCCGACTCCCGTCTCGCTCCTGAGCCAGATAAAACCGTTCATGAGCGTTAGCAACCGCCGCGCCAGCGCCAGCCCCAGCCCCGCGCCGCCATACTCGCGCATGGTCGAACCATCCGCCTGACGGAACTCGTCAAAGATAATTCGCTGATGTTCGGGCTTGATGCCGATGCCCGTGTCCGCGATGTCTATCGCCACCCACTCACCGTCGGGGATGATCATGTCATCAGGCGGTGGCGTACCAAAGAGTGTGATGCTGTTGTGGATGCTGACACGGTTAAAACGAATCGTGATACCGCCTTCGTGCGTGAATTTAATGGCGTTATCAAGCAGGTTGCCGATGATTTGCGCCAGCGCCACGCGGTCTGCCATGATGTGCAGCTGCTCCTCGTCAGTTTGCAGCGTGATGGTGAGTGTTTTCTCCTGCGCCCGCGCGCCGACATCATCGCAGCACTGGCGCAGCAGGTCGTGCAGCGGCGTCGTCTCGATCGAGAAGTTGACGCGCCCGGCCTCGATGCGCGCCAACGCCAGCACGTTGTCGATCATGCCGAGCAGGTGCTTGCCGCTGCTGTTCACACGCCCCAGCCGATCCAACTGCTGCGTCGTCAGGTCGCCATAGATGCCTTGCAGCAGCATGTCGCTGTAGCCGATGATGGCGTTGAGCGGCGTGCGCAGTTCGTGGCTGATATTGGCGAGGAACTCGCTCTTGAGCCGATTGGCAGAGACCGCATCGTGGTAAAGTTCGGCGTTATTCAGCGCCAGCGCGATCTGCCCGGCAATCGTCAGGAAAGTCTCGCGCTCGTCTTCCGTGAAAGCGTGCGTGTGGTCGTGGCGTTCAACGCTGATGCCGCCGATGACGCCGCGCTGTGTCGCCAGCGGAGCCATCAGCACCGTGCGCGCCCCTGTTTGCGCGAAGATAGCGCGTGTGTTGTCATCAACATCTTCCGACTCGATGTCCGGCACCATGACAGCGGTGGGATAGCGCACGAGCGCATCAAAGACGGTGCTGGTATCGCGGCGGGTGCGAACGCCCGTACTGTCCGTCGCAGGCGCTTCGGCATAGATCACCGCATCCTGATCTTCAAACATGAAGACTGTGCAGTGTGTTGCATCCATCAATTCCGGCAGCATTTCCACCGAGAGCGCCAGGATCATCTCCTGCGCCAGCGCCGACGAGATGATCGCGGTGATGCGGTTGATGGACACCAGCCGCCGTGAGCGCTGGTTGACGAGTGACAGGCTGCTCTGTCGCTGGTTGTTGAGCAGGATGTTTTCAACCGTGATCGCGCCCTGCCGCACTAGCGCGTAGGCGGCGCTGGCGTCGTGTTCGTCGTAACGGTCGGGCTGGAGATGCGCCAGTACCACAACGCCGAAGAACTGCTCGCGCACGGTCAGCGGAACTGCCAGCCACGACTGCGCATCTGGCAGCAGCGGAAAGGGACTGCCCTTGCTGCTCGTCAGTTCCACAGCGACAAGCGGCTGCAACGCCTGCTGCACGCGCTGTAACGCTGGATAGGTCTCAACGTACAGCGTGAGGTCGCCCGCGAACTGCTGCACGTCATGCGTGGCGCTCAGGCGGAGCGTTTGCCCCTGCTCGTCTGCCAGCCAGATGCTCGCGCCGTCGTAAGGGACGATGCGATAGATCTGCTCAAACAGCCGCTCGAAGACATCGGCATAATCATGGACGGTCGTGACCAACTGCCCCATTTCCATGAGCGCTTCGGCAAGCAGCCGCCGTTCGCGTTCGAGCGCCAGCAAGCGCAGGTTGTCCAGCGTCAACGAGACCTGCGCAGCCAGACTGAGCAGCAGCGTCAGTTCGCGTTCGCTGAAGGCGCGGGGTGCGATATGCTGGATGGCGATCAGACCGATGACCTCCGCCGTCCGGTTGCGCAGCGGCACGCCCAGCCATGAACGCGCGTCACCGCCCGGCTCTGGAACACTGATATTGATGCCGAGCGTATGCAGCCGCGCCGTCTCTTGCAGCAGGTCTTCAAAGTAGACTTCGCGCCCGTAACCGACCACGGCACGGCTGACGCCGCGCAGCGCGATGCTGCCGTAGCTGACGACCGTATCGTGTTCGATCACCAGCGGGAAGCGCAGTTGGTCGCGCGCGCCGTCGTAGAGACCGACGAACGCCGATGTCGCCTCGAACAGCGACGACAGGTTATCGCGTACCTGCGCCCACAGTTCGCTTTCGTCCAGCACGCGCGTCAAGCCGCGACTGAGCTGGTCAATACCCGTCAGCGTTTGCGCCAGACGCCCGCTGACGCTCAGCGCAGCGAGACGGGCATTGAGCAGCGCACTCACCAGCACCAACCCCGTCAGGTCGTCGGTACGGGTGTGCGCCCACAGGCTGCCGAGACGATTGCCCGCGTCGTCGTCAAGCGGGATGAGCAGCGTATCGTGTCCGGTCGGGTTATCGCCCCCTGGGCACAATCCCGCCTGAATGTCCACACGCCACGCGGCCTGGGCGAACCACGCCTCCCAGTCGGGATCGAACGGCAAACCGCCGCCCGTGACGACCGCCGGCATAACGCCGCCATTCAGGAAGGCGACCATGCACGGAATCCCCTGCTGGGCGATCCAGTCTGCGGTTGCCTGTGCGGCATCGCGCGGCGATTGCGCCTGCTGCTGAGCGCGCGCGAGGGACTGTAGAAGTTCAGGTGTCAACGTGAGCATAGGCTGCCATCGCTGATAGGTGAAAAATTTGTAACAACTTATATTGATTATGCCACAGTTTCACATTACGAGCGTGAAGCCTTGTACATGGATGCTATTGATGGGCACCATTTGTGGACGCCATAAACGGTGTCCATACATGTGAACCGACGGTTACTGTACGGACGGCATTTTTGCCGTCCATGTTTGAGAATCATGCTTTTGGAAACCTGTATAATGGCTTTGTTCGTGAATGAGGATTGTGCTGATGGACATGCGACACTACAGGCTGTTTGCGAGCCTGATACTCTTGATCAGTGTGACCGCGTGCGAGGCGCTTCTGCCTGCCAACGCGCCCGAAGGTGCAGCCGCACCCGCCATCCAACTGCTGCCGCAGACGCCGGAAGATGTGGCGCGCGGCTTTCTGGAGGCGTGGGGGCAGCGCGATTACCCGACGATGTACAGCCTGATCGCGCCGCAGAGTCAATCGCTGACGAGCAGCGAGACGTTCACGGCGACGTATGAGGCAGACGACACGACGCTCGCGCAGACAGGCGTCACACACACGATAGACGATGTGATGCTGCAAGGAACGACGGCGGTCGTGACCTATGATGTGACGATCCAGTCGAGTATTTATGGCGAGCTGGTGGACGAAGACCGGACGATGCGGCTGGTCGAAACCGCCGCAGGCTGGCGTGTGGCGTGGACGCGCATGGACATTTTCGACGGGCTGGTGGCGGGCGCGGTGCTGGAAACCGTGACGGACCGTGCGCCGCGTGGCAATATCTACGGGCGCAACGACGAACTGCTGGTCGAGCAGGATGGCACAGTCGTGACGGTCTATCTGCAACGCATCAATATTTTTGATGAAGTGGCGTGTCTCGACCTGCTTGCCAGCGCGATGGCACGCGATTATGACAGTTTGGTGGCGCTGCTGGATCAATACAACAGTGAGACGATTGTCCCGATTGGCGACCTTGATCTCGACCAGTACAACGCGCTTGAACCGGCACTGATCGACAATTGCAGCATCCAGTCGATCACTCGCACGACACGCAACTACATCGGGCATGGCGCGGCGGTGCATGTGACGGGCGCGATTGCGCAAATCCAGCAGGCGGAGTTAGACCTGTGGTTGAGTCGTGGTTATGACACCGACGACCTGATCGGGCGCGATGGCATCGAACGGCAGTACGAGATCGAACTGGCGGGGCAGGCGGAGCGCATCCTGCGCATTCGCGAGCCGGGCGGTACGATCATCCGTGAGATTGCGCGGGCGGGTGGCACACCACCGCAGGATGTGCGGCTGACGATTGACGTAGGGCTGCAACTGGCGACGGCGCGGGCGATGGCGGATGCGTTCAACTATGCTGCGCCGAACTGGGCAGAGCCGGGGCGTTCTCCTGGGGCAGGCGCGGTCGTGCTCGATGTCAACACAGGCGCGGTGCTGGCGCTGGCGAGCTTCCCGATGTATGACCCTGGCATCTTTAACCCCGACACCGAACTCTTCCAGGTGGGCAATTACATCCTCGAATTACAGGGGGATGCGGTCGGGCGTCCGTTCTTCAACCGCGCGATACAGGAGCAGTACCCGCCCGGTTCGACGTTCAAGATCATCACGACGGTAGCGGCGCTGGCGGAGCGCGTGACGACGTCCGACTCGATCTTCTTCTGCGATCTGGCGTGGGAGGGCGGCGAATTTGGCGATACCGTGCCGCAGCGCACCGACTGGCGCATTCTGGAGCCGGAGCCGTTCAATGTGGCGACGGGCGATGTGACGCCGGCGCTGGCGCTGGCATCGTCGTGCAACCCGTTCTACTACGAGATGGGCGCGCTGCTGTTCCGACGCGGACCGACGGTGCTGATGGATTACGCACGGCGCATGGGGCTGGGCGCACCGACGGGTCTTGATCTGAACGTGCCGCCGGAGGTGAACGGGCAGGTTCCGCCCGTGCGCGCGGTGGACGAGGCGATCAACACGGCAATCGGGCAGGGCAACCTCCAGGTGTCGATTTTGCAGATGGCGCACATGGTCGGGGGTGTGGCAACCGGGACGCTGTATGAGCCGTACATCGTGCAGCAGGTGGGCGATGGCGCGCCGACGCAGCCGGACGGGACGGA
>JANRJX010000102.1:0-12135 GCA_033763755.1 Chloroflexota bacterium | reverse complement strand
GCCCGCCGAAGATGCTTTCGTTCTGGATGCCGGCGCCCGTCGCGGCGGTGTTACTGGCAATCGTCGAATTGATAATCGTCGTGATTGACGAACAGTTCGAGCAGTCCGAGTCGCCATCGTTGATATTGCCGATGCCGCCGCCTTTGGTCGTGGCGGTATTGCCGCTGATCGTCGAATTTGAGATCGTCAGCGGGTCGGTATTGGCGTTGAAAATGCCCGCGCCGATGTCGGCACTGTTGCCGCTGATGGTGCTACGGCTGATGCTGGCGGAACTGGCGCGGCTGAGGTAGATGCCGCCTCCGAGCGTGGTCGCCGTGTTGCCGCTGATCGTTGACCCTGTGACGATCAGATCGCCGCCGACTTCCTGACGAATGCCGCCGCCAGTAAAGCCGCTGTTGTTGGAGATCGTGCTGTTGGTCACCGTCAGATCATTGCCGAGATTGCTGTAAACACCGTTGCCGTTGTTCGACGTAATGACGACGCGCAGCAGCGTCAGGTTGGCAAACTCGCTGAAGACGCCGTTGCCCTGGTCAAAGCCGGACGGTGCGCCATCGCGAATGCGCATATCGGACAGCGTGACTGTGCCACCGCTGATCGAGAAGACATTGCCTGCGTCGCCGCCATCTACAACTGTGCCTAAAATCAGACCGGAGCCGCCGCCATCAATGGTGACGTTCTTGCCCCCTGGCACAACGACATTCTCGGTATAGGTTCCATCGGCGATATTGACCGTTCCGCCGCTGCTCACCTGATCGACGGCGGTCTGGATGTTGCGCAAGGCAGTTCCGGGCGTGGTGCCTGAGTTGGCGTCATTGCCCGTCGTAGCAACATAGCAGGTCATCATGCATGTCGGTACCGCCCCGACGTTACTGGTGGTGATAAATGTCGTGGCGAAGGTTACAATCAGTACAAGCAGAATCGGGATAAATGGACGGTATCTTCGCAGTCTTTTCATAATCGCCCCCTGTTTCTGAGACAAAAGTAGCGTTCATACTTTACGTTTTTTACCTTTCGTGCAACTAACGAAAACACAACGTTTGTTCTTAACGCATAAATGATAGGGGGATGTATTTGACACGCATCGCAGTCTTAGCAGACATTCACGGCAACCTGCCCGCGCTGGAAGCGGTCATCGCCGACATGCAGAGATTCGCACCAGATGCAGTCATCGTGGCGGGCGACCTGATCAACCTTGCGCCGTTTTCCGGCGAGGTATTGACGCGCGTCTTCGATCTGGGGTGGGCGGTGATACGCGGTAATCACGAGTTCTACCTGCTCGATTACGACACGCCGCGCGCCCCTGCCCGCTGGCACGACTACACGACTCCGCGCTGGCTGAATGCGACTATCTCGCCCGCACTCAAGCAGCGCGTCGCCACACTGCCGGACACGCTGACGCTCTACTATCCCGACGCGCCGCCGCTGCGTATCATCCACGGTTTCCCGCATACGCACTGGGACGGCATCTATCCGAGCCTGCCAGACGAAGACGTCGCGCGCAACCTCGCCAGCGTTGCCGAAGAAACCGTTGTGTGCGGGCATGTGCATCTGACGCAGGAGCGCCGTGTGCAGGTGGACGGGCGCTGCTGGCATGTCATCAATCCCGGCTCGGTGGGACTGCCTGAGGATGGACTGCCCGGAACTGCGCCGTATGCGCTACTCGATGGTGATACCGACGGTTGGCACGCAACTTACCGCCGTCCGGCATATGACCAGACGGCGCTGCTTGCGGCACTGGATGCACCGGCATATCGCGCCGCACATGGTCCGTTTGCACGGTTGTATGCCGAAGAGTTCCGCACGGGCAGGGTGTGCATCTGGCCGTTTCAGGACTGGCGCAAGCAAGTGCATCCCGATGCGCCAGTCAGCGATGCGCTGGTGGATCAGTGGCTGGCGCTGGGCGATGCGATGATGCTGTGGACGCATGTCGATTTCCGTCCAGCGTCCTAAAACATTATCGCGGCACACTATTTTCCGGAGCAGGGCGCAGCAGCAGGATGACGCCCAACACGATCAACCACAGCGACCAGAGGATGTAACTGATGGCGTTGACCGCGCCGGCAAACCCTACACCTGCAGGTTCCAGCAACCCTACCATAATGCCAATCGCTGACACAATGCCGATGATTCCAAGCCAGGGTGCGAACGTCCGCGAGCGGAACATCATCACGCTGAGCAAAATCGTCCAGCTGCCTGTGAATACATAGCCGAGATGTTCCCCAATAGCGACGCCGAGATACTGGTGAGCGCTTTCAAAGACGACCGCTGTCGCCGCTGCCGTTGCCGGGTCGGTTGCAGGATCTACATACGCTGCCGCCAGACCAGGGACGAGGAAAACCCAGCGGAAGAGACCGAAGGCTTGCACTAACCCGCTGAGTACACCGACGATCGTGGCTGCCTGTGCGATTTGCGGATACTCATCGCGAAAGACACCGTACAACAACAGTGCGAGTGGGATTGCCAGTAGTGAAGTGACAGCAAACACATACCACAGGTTGACCAGTCCGGGTCCGCCTTCCACAAATTGGCGCAGAATGTTATCGGTGGGTTGACGCAGGATGTCAGGATACTCAAACGCGCTGCCGAGCGCGAAAAATGCGGCGTTGAAAGCGATAGGAACCAGGATGAGCATTATCCCGGTGATACGACGATTCATGAGCAGACTCCATAGAGGTAAGTGCGAGATGGTGTCTATGCGAGATAGGGCTTTAGCACGAGCAGCATCAGGTCTACCCCGCGTTGCATAGTGGTGTCATTCGCGGGCTGTCCTTGCAACTCCAGTGCAGTCAGCCATGACTCGGTGAGGAGCCAACACAGATCGGCAAGCTGGATGATGGTTGTCTCATCCATCTGCGCGGTCAAGACTCCGGATTGTTGCAGCGCACGGATCAGTTCCAGAAAGCCGCCATAGCCGCGTTCTCGAACCGTTCTGTACAGCACTTCAAGCTCCGAGTCATGGCGAATGAGCGCGGGCAGCTCGCGATAGACGAAAGCGTATTGCCAGGTGACGACGAAGTTGGCATGGACCCATTGTTCAACATCTTCCAGTGTTGGCTGACGATCCTGTGACAGCCCAAACATGGTTGCCGTGGTATCAAATAGCTGCTGGCAAATGGCGCGGATGATCGCTTCCTTATTGCGGAAGTGATAATACAGGTTGCCTGGACTGATGCCTGCTGCCTCGGCGATGTGATTGGTGGAGACTGATGCCGTGCCTTCCCGATTGAAGAGTTCAACTGCCGTTGTGAGAATGCGTTCTCTTGTTTTCATGTGCGCACATGACCTTAGAGTAATTACTCTAATAGAGTAGAGCAATTACTCTAAGTTGTCAAGGGGCTTCAAGGCGAGCCTGCCACCACCTGTGAGGATAACAAACGCTATAATGATACTAACATGCGTAGGGGAGTGTGATGGTGCGCAAGCAGGGTGTTTTGCACGGGCGACCCGCCGGCCGCCCCTACACCAATTTATCGTTACTTCCGACGATACTTCACCCACGCCGCTGACGGGCGGTTCGCGCCGACACCGCGCTGAATGTGAATATCCGTCGTCACCAGTTCAAGATCGAACTGTTGGAACAGCAGCATCGTGATGACCGCCATCTCGTTCTTGGCGAAGTTCATGCCTGTGCATTTATGCATACCCCCGCCAAAGCCGACGATCTCGAACGCACCGCCGCCTTCGCCACGCGTATAGCGCAGCGGGTCGTACTGCTCCGGCTGCGTGTAGACATCCGCCTGGAAGTGCGAATTGGCGGCATTGACGACCATGCCCCAGCCCGGTTCGACCTGATAGCTCTCAACCGTCAGCGGTGCCTTGACCATACGCATCTGAATGTCGGCAGATGGGTACATGCGCGTCGTTTCATCAATCGCCCAGTAGATATGTTCCAGCTTGCTCAAGCCGCGTGGGTCCATATCTGGCGTGACATGCGCGGCGATTTCGTCCTGCACCAGGCGCAGATAATCGGGATGCTGCAATAACTGGATGATCGTCCAGCCTGCCTGTCCCGCCGTCGTTTCATGTCCGGCGAAGAGCAAGCCGATGAAGAGCGTGGTGATGTCCTCGTCCTTCATGAACGTGCCGTCTTTGAGCGGAGTCGTCTGGATGAGGGTGATCAGGTCATCATACTGTTCAGGATGCTCGCGGCGTCGGGCGATTAACTGGGCAAAGACAGACCGCATCCGCGCACGCGCACGGTCACGCCGGAAGAACTTGGGCAGCGGCAGGTTCGGCGGCAGCAGCGGGTCAATCGCCGCACTGAGCGATTGATAATCCGCCCAGAAGCTGTCTGGCAGTTCGTCGCGGAAGTTCGCACCGATGAAAGCATGACCCGCGACCATCTGCGTCAGCGGCAGCATGGCAGCGCTAATGTTGACTTCGCCAGAGTCGCCCAGCGAATCCAACCAGCGCTGGACTTCGGCGCGCATGGCATTCACATAGCGCGCCATTTTGTCATGGCGGAAAAGCGTCTGCAATAACGGGCGCTCGTTCTGGTAGCGCTCCTGACCGGCGACAAACAGGATGTCCCCAAACGTCGCGCGCAGGAAGTCATACGCCTCATCCATGTTGAGCGCTTTGTCAGTTTCGCCGTAGAACAGCTTGTTATTCGCTGCACCTGTGACGACGGCAAACGGTTTGCCCATCAGTTGAAAACTGAAGACATTGCCATGCTCCTCAAACCCGCGCCGGAACAAAGCGTCGCGGTCGCGGGCAAATTCAAACGTATGTCCTATGACGGGAAAGCCGCCGGACACCAGGGGAGGTGTGCGATTAGTCATCTTGAGGGTATGTCCTGAACTATAACAGCCATGAGATTACGATAGCTTACATCCTGCCATCAAGAGTGTAAAAAATAGATGAACGTTTGCAAATCCCCCACCTGTCTCAAGACAGATCCTCAAGTTTCCTGGAGACTATATATTATCAATAAATTATATCGAGGCATTGGTATGAAGCCTGTTGTCATGCTCATATTCATCGCACTTATGGCCATATTGATTTCGTTCGCCAGGTTGTCCGCTCAGAGCGAGTGCAGCGTGCTGGCGCAGCAGGCGATTCGCGTGGTACAGGCTGCCTGCACGGGCATCGGCAGCAACCAGGCATGTTACGGTTACGCCCATGTCGAAACCGAGTTCGCATCGGAAAGCGAGCCGCCGCCGTTTGAGCAGTCGGGTCATCTGGTACCCGTCGCGGACATCCGGCGCTTGCACACCCTGCCGTTTGCACCGGATATGAACGAGTGGGGTATTGCCCTGATGCAGGTGCAGCCCAGTCTGCCAGACGTGCTGCCGGGTCAATTCATCACGTTCCTGCTCTTCGGCGCTGTTGATCTGGATCGTAGTGTGGACAGCGGTGAACAGCCCATGAGCGCGTTCCGGTTGCAAACAGGCATCGCAGGCGTGCGCTGCCAGGACGCCAGCACCGACGGCTTGATCATCCGCACGCCGCACGGTGCGGGGCGGGTGGCATTTACGATTAACGGCGTGGATGTCAGCGTCGGATCGACGATCCTGTTTGAGGCAGAAGCGGGCGCAGACATGAAAGTCAGCGTGCTGGAGGGCATGATCGATGTCAGCAGCGCGGGTGCAACACAGACGGTCGTCAGCGGTTGGTCGGTAACAGTACCGATGAATGATGACCTGCAACCCATCGGAGCGCCGAGCGCCGCTGTGCCGTTTAACGCCGCTGACTACCTGCTGCCGCTGGCTGTGCTGGAGCCGCTTACCGCAGGCGCGCAGGCGGCGCCCATCTCTATCCCCGGCAGAACCGATAGCAGCACCATAGGCGGGCGCAGTGTTGAACCGCAGCAGGGCAGCAGACCGCCTGAAAGCGGGAGCAGTGCGCCGCCGCCTGTACCGCCGCCACCGCCCGTACCGCCGCCACCACCTCCATCTTCTCCACCGCCACCACCCCCACCGCCGTCTGGTGGGGACGATGACGACGATGGGGGAGACGATGACGACGATTAAGTCCTGAGGGGTATCGACAGATACCCCTATCCCAATGCGCACTTTTGTACTACGCTATGCAGTATGAAGGAGCGCGCCGATGTCTGATCTTCCCCCGGCGGTGGTAGACCGCCTCAATCGTCCCCTGCGTGATCTGCGCATTTCGGTGACAGATCGCTGCAATTTCCGCTGTCCCTATTGTATGCCCGCCGAAATCTTTGGCGAGAAATATCAGTTTCTGTCCAAAGCCAACATCCTGACGTTTGAAGAAATCACCCGCCTGACGCGCATCATCATCCGGTTGGGCGCGGTCAAACTGCGGCTGACGGGCGGCGAACCGCTGGTACGCCAGGATGTCGATCAACTGGTGGGACAGTTGGCAGCGCTCGACGGCACGGACGATATCGCCATGACGACCAACGGCGTGCTGCTGCCCGCGATGGCGCAGCGCTTGAAGGACGCGGGCTTGCAGCGCGTCACTGTCAGTCTGGACAGCCTGGATAACCGCGTCTTCCGCCAGATGAACGGCAATCGTGCCGATGTCGAAGATGTCATCAAAGGCATAGACGCAGCCGAGGCAGCCGGACTGACGCCGATCAAGATCAACGCGGTGGTGCAGCGCGGCGTCAACGAGCATACGCTGGTCGATCTGGCGCGCTGGTGCAAGGATCGCGGCTATATCCTGCGCTTCATCGAGTTTATGGACGTGGGCAATCGCAATGGCTGGCAGATGGAGCAGGTCGTCCCGGCGCGCGAAATCGCCGCCATGATCGACGCCGCCATGCCGCTGGAACCGCTGGCGCGCAACTACAGCAGCGAGACCGCGCTGCGCTATCGTTATCGCGATGGTGGCGGCGAGATGGGCATCATCGCGTCGGTAACGATGCCGTTCTGCGGCGATTGTTCGCGGATGCGCCTGTCGCCCAACGGCGAAATTTACACCTGCCTGTTCGCGCTGCGCGGCACGGACCTGAAGACGCCGCTGCGCAGCGGCGCAAGCGACGACGAAATCGAGGCGATCATCCGCAGTACCTGGACTGAGCGCACCGACCGCTATTCGGAAATCCGCACGTCGCTGACGGTGCCTGTCGAAAAGATCGAGATGTACTACATCGGCGGATGACGCCTCCCCCCAAGTCACCCGGCGAAAAGGGGTAAGATAGGATAAAGGTCGGGCGTCAAAAGTGAAGAACTTCACAACAGGAATGTGCGCCGTGCAGCAGGAAAACTTGCATAAACTTGTTCAATCGATCTTCACCGTCCACGAGGACGGCGGCGCAATGGTGTGCGAAGATTGCGGCTGCCAGCTCGATTGCATCGCTGAACTGGTGGCGGCGGGTGCAGATTTACGCACGCTGCTGCCCGCAGTCGAGTCGCATTTGCAATGCTGCTCGGACTGCCGTGAAGAATTTGAAGCCCTTCTTTGCATTATTCGTGCGCAAAATGCGGGACAATTGAATGAAAGCGTCCCGTAATAAAGATCAGCTAAAACGCGTATTCAAGAGGAAGAACTTGAATAGGCACTTTACTCAGGAGAACAGACTCAATGGCTAATGTCGAAAAAGTGCGTGTCGTCGTCATCGGTTCCGGACCGGCGGGGTTGACCGCCGCGCTGTACACCGCGCGTGCGCTTTACAGTACCGTCGTCATCACGGGCAAGTATCTGGGTGGGCAAATCGCCACCACGCACGAGGTCGAAAACTTCCCCGGTTTCCCAGACGGCATCACCGGTCCCGAACTGACCGAGCGCATGAAGGCGCAGGCGGAAAAGTTTGGCGCACGGTTTGTCTTTGACGAAGTGACCGATGTCGATCTCACGCATGGCTCGCCCTACCGCGTCAAGACGTATGGGCAGGAATATCTGGCGGACAGCGTGGTGGTGACGATTGGTGCCAGCCCGCGCCATTTGAACGTACCGGGCGAAATCGACTATACCGGCTTCGGTGTCAGCTATTGCGCTACATGCGATGGCTTCTTCTTCCGCAACAAGGACATCATCGTCGTGGGCGGTGGCGACTCGGCGTTGCAGGAAAGCATTTTCCTGACCAAGTTTGCAAAGACAGTGACGATTGTGCATCGCCGTGACACGCTGCGCGCCAGTATCGACTTGCAGAAGAAGGCGTTCGCCAACCCGAAGATCAAGTTCGTCTGGGACAGCGTGATTGACGAGGTGAAGGGCGAGTCACTGGGCGACGGCATCAAGCGCACGACGGGCGTAACGCTGCGCAACCTGAAGACGGGCGCCGTGACCGATCAGCCGATTGACGGCGTGTTCATCTTCATCGGCTACGACCCGAACAGCAAGGTTTTTGGCGACCAACTGGCGACCACTGACGATGGCTACATGCAGGTGGACGACCACATGCGCACCAGCGCCGACGGCGTGTTCGCGGGCGGCGAAATCCACGACTTTACGTTCCGTCAGGCGATCACAGCGGCGGGGCAGGGCTGCGCGGCGGCACTGTCAGCGGTCAAATGGTTGCAGGCGCACGAAGACGAACTGCAACCACTGGATGACGCGACCGAAGCGCTGGTTGTGGAAGCGGTGGGCGACTAACGCTGTTTGAGTCATTGAGTGTGGTATGTCGAGCAAGGGGCTTTAGCCTCTTGTTCGTTCACCAGCACTGAGTGCAGCAAGCACAAAGTGAATGAGCGGGTGGCAAACGCACTGTTTGCCGCCCGCTCTTTTTTTCTGATCTACCCACATGCTCCATTTTGAGTCATAGTACGGGCGGCGCAGAACATCGAAGCCCGAACCCACCTGCGCCAACCCAGCGGATGTTTGCAACCTGCGCGCTTGCGGCTGCGTATACACCACAACGGACAGTTATGACCGCAGACGAGCAGGCAAGTCACGCTGAAGTGCGCCTTAGCCTGGGAGCAAAGCAAGTGTCGACATCGGATCCAATCATACTGGAATGGGTGAGTGCAGCGCTGGCGGGCGATCAGGATGCCTTTGCCGAGCTGGTCTACACCTACCAGGATGCTGTTTACAATCTCTGTTATCGCATGTTATACGACCGGGGCGAAGCCGAAGACGCGGCACAGGAGGCTTTCCTGCGCGCGTACCTGAACTTGCAGCGCTACGACCCGGCGCGTTCGTTCAAAACCTGGCTGCTGACGATTGCATCGAACTACTGCATTGACCGCATTCGCCGCCGCCGGATGCAGTGGCTTTCGCTGGATGACCCACTGCCGAACTTGACGCTGCGCGAGGACGAGCCAGAACCAGAAGACGTTGCGATAACGAATGAACAGAGTGCGGCGATTCAATCGATGCTGCACAAGCTGCCGCCGGACTACCGCGCCGCTGTTGTGCTGCGTTACTGGTACGACTATTCCTACGTCGAGATCGCCGACATTCTCGATACGACCGAAAGTGCCATCAAGAGCCGCCTGTTCCGTGCGCGGCAAATGCTGGCAGATCATGTGGATATGAAAGCTGCGCCCGGCGCAAACAAGTTATTGCTGGAGAATGCCTGATGGCGAACGAACGACAGAAGCGGTTGATGCAGGAAGCGCTCGATGACGAGCTGACGCTGGAGGCGCGCCAGGCATTGTTCCAGAAGCTGGATGCCGAGCCGCAGGATGCGGACATCTTCAACCGACTCAGGCAAGTGGATAAGCTGCTGCGCAACGCGCCGATGGAACGCGCGCCGGAGAAGCTGGCGCTGAAGATCATGGCGCGGCTGGCGGAAGGTTTGCAGGCACAGGCGGTCTCACAAACGGCGGGCATGGCGTTGGCGCTGGCGCTGGCGTTGATGGCGCTGCTGATGCTGCCGCTGCTGGCGGCGATTGGATCGCTCATTCTGGGCGCGCTCAGCAATGCCGCTATCCTCAGCGACCTGCTGCAAACGCTCTCGAACCTGCTGGTGACCCTGATGAACGGGCTGGAACGGCTGGTGCAGGCAGCGCAGCAGTGGCTGCAAGATTACCCGCAAACGCCGCTGGCGGTGCTGGCGCTGATCCCGCTGGCGATTGTCTGGTTGGCACGCGCCACCGGGCAGCGCACGCCGCCGCCGGATGAGGCGTAAGGAGAGACCGTCATGAAACCCGGACGCCGCACACTGCTGACCGCGATCGTCGTCCTTCTCGGCGTCGTCACGTTGATTGCTGCTGCGCGCAGCGGCTCATCCATGCAGCAGTGGATCGATTCTGACATTATGTTTTCGGGCGAGCCGTTCGTTTTTAACGGTGAACGCGAAACGCTGGTCGTGATCGGGCAAAATACGATCACGTTGGAAGGCGATACCGATGTTTCCGGCGATGTGGCGCTGTTTGCCTTCAACGGCGATCCCGTCGTGATCGATGGCGCTATCGAAGGCGATTTGTTAGCGTGGGGTGCGAACGTGACGCTGGCAGAAGGCGGGCGCGTGGACGGCGACGCCATCCTGATCGGCGCTGAACTGGCGCTGCTCGGTCGTGTGGATGGTGATGTCGTGCTGACAGGCGACGCGCTGACAATTGGCGAGCAGGCAGGGGAGGCGCGCTCGGTCGCCGTGTGCGGGTTGGCAGATCGCGGTATCGACAACCGCGCGGGTGTGTCGTTTGTTGAATGCCCGGACGAAACAGAGGACATCTCGATCCCGCTGGGCTGGATGATTGGCGGGTTGGGCTTTGGCATGACGGTTCTGGGCGCGCTCGGCGTATCGATCTTCCCGCGCCAGATCAGCCAGATTGACGAGGCGATCCGCCGCCGCACGCTGCGCGTCGCCGGGACGGGCGTGGCGGCACTGCTGCTGACGTTCGGCATCACGGCGGCACTGGTGCTGGCGCTAGCGCTCATCCCGCTGCTCGGCTTGCTGCTGACGCCGCTGTATTTGCTGGCGCTGTTGATCCTGGGCGTGGCAGCCGTCATGGGCAGCATCACGCTCGCCTATATCGTCGGAGACTGGCTGATGAGCCGCCTGAACATCAAGACGCCGCCGCTGGTATCGTCGCTGGTGGGCGGGGCGCTGTTCGGGCTGCCGCTGACACTCCTAAGCTTCGTCCCGGCACTGGAAGGTGTGGCGCTGCTCGGCATTCTGGCGCTGGCGCTGATGGGCATCGGCGCGACACTGTTGACACGCTTCGGCACACGCAGGCAGGAACGGCAGTACTTCGTGCAAGGTTAAGATCGTTTCATTCCTGTAACGACACAAAACCTTATTTCAGCCAAGCCTTACATTGTCTTAAGATAGGATTGTCGGACGATGTAAACAGTGAGAGTGTGCTGTGTCAAACAGTACTTTCGGGATGTAACGGGCATGGCTGAAGGCGTAACAACAGTAACCCAGGTGGCAGAGCGTGCGCATCGCATTATCACCTCAAAACTGAGCAGCGTTAGTACCCAGGAAGCGGAGAAAGACGCGCAAATCACGCCGGTTCTGGCGGACAAATCGGCGCTGGAGGCGCAGGAAGTCTTTGAGTTCTTCACGCGCGAAATGATAGCGGTGCATGACGAGCTGGTCAAACGCACGCGGACGCTGGAAATGGCGAACCACCGCCTGGAAGAGATTGACGCGCTGAAGACACGGCTGCTGGGCGACCTGGCGCATGACTTACGCGCGCCGCTGGCGAGCATCCTGCTTAAGCTCGACCTGATCGAACGCGGCAAACCGGAAAACCAGGAACGCTATCTGAACGACATCCGCGCGCAGGTGCGGCGGCTGGGTCACATGATGGAGAGTATGCTCGACCTGACGCGCATCTACATGTCGAACCCGGTGCAGCACTTTGCTGATCTGGACTTCAATCACCTGATCCAGACGGTGTTTGACGGGCATCGAGAGCAGGCGCGGCTGGCAAAGCTGGACTATGTGTACGTGGCGATGCCTGCGCTGCCCGTGGTGCGCGGCGAACGCGAGCAGTTGGAGCGCGTGTTTGAGAATATCATCGGCAATGCGCTGAAGTACACGCTGGAAGGCTGTGTGCAGGTGACGACAGGCGTGGCTGCGGATAGGCAGTGGGTGTGGTGCGCAGTACAGGACACCGGCATCGGCATTGCGGCGGAGGATGTGGCGACGCTGTTCGACCGTTTCCGGCGCGGGCGCGTGGCGACGGAGGCGAAGATACAAGGCACAGGGCTGGGGCTGGCGATTGCCAAGGAGATTGTCGAACTGCACGGCGGGCGCATCACGGTCGAAAGCGCCGTCGGCACGGGCAGCACGTTCCGCGTCACCCTGCCGACTGTAGAGGTGTGAGG
>JANRJX010000101.1:0-10799 GCA_033763755.1 Chloroflexota bacterium | reverse complement strand
CGTGTTGTCGGCAACCTATATATGACTTCTACCTGGAGAAGTGTGCTACGACTTGCTCTACGAATATTCACGCGAAGTAGAAACCATTTGCACCATTATGCAGTACGGTTAAATCTGTTGGTCCAGCATCCGTAATCTCCCCGTAACCTGAGCGCAATCTGCGCGCAATCTCGGCGCGGTATCTCTTCAGGCGTAGGTCGTACAGGCTTGTTCGTCTATTTGAGGAGAGATTGCTATGCGTACCGGTATCCTGACCACCTTCGCTGCCTTCGCCGTCATTGCCGCCGTCGCCCTCAGTACCGTCAGCCTGCTGCGCCCAGCCCGCGCGCAGGACGATATGATGCTCCACGTCTGCGATTCCACACTCATCACGCTGCTTTACATCGCTGAACATGACTACGGCTTTCAGTCGATGGAGATGGACCTGTCCACGTTCGACAAGGGGCAGTATCAGCCACTCTTCGACGCCATGATGGCAATGATGATGGAAGACGAAGCGATGGCAACCGAAGAGGCGATGATGGAAGGCGAAATGATGGAAATGGAGATGATGGAAGGCATGACCATGCTCACCCCCGGCAACATCGAGGGTGAAGATGAGGCATGTACCGCCCTGCGCGCCGAACTTGATACGTTCCTCTATAACACACTCAGCGCCGAGATGATGGCGATGGAGTCCGGCAGCTAGTGTTTTGATCTTGACGCAGAGGCGCAGAGGACGGCGGGATGCAGAGGATATTCCCCTGTGCCACTCCATCTCTGCGACCCTGCGTTAAATAGTCTGAAGGATAAATTATGCACCTCCCGACCCTCCTTCCCCGCCTTGCCATCGTCGCTGCGCCGCTGCTGTTGTTCGCCGCACTCGCGACCGTCGCGCTGGCACAATCGCGGCCAACACTGACAGATCGCGGCGCTGCGCCCGAATGGACGAACAACGCCTGGCTCAACAGCGAGCAACCGCTGCGGCTGGCGAACCTGCGCGGCAGCGTCGTCCTGCTCGAATTCTGGACGTTCGACTGCATCAACTGCATCCGCACCATCCCGTATGTGCAGGGCTGGCATGAGACCTACGCCGCACAGGGCCTGGTGACCGTCGGCGTCCACTTCCCGGAATTCAGTTACGAGCATGATCTTCAGAATGTGCGCGCGGCAACCGAGCGACTCGGCATCACCTACCCGGTCGCGCTTGATAACGATGGCGCAACCTGGGACGCTTACGGGCAGCGTTACTGGCCCACACTCTACCTGATCGACAAGCAGGGCAACGTGCGCTACATGACAATTGGTGAGGGGCGCTACGCCACCACCGAAGCGGCGATCCAGACCTTGCTGGCAGAACCGTACACACCGCCTGCCGATCCGGTCACAACCGACCTGCGCTATCTGACGCCGGATGTGGTGCTGAACGTGCGCGCGGGCGCGGGCATCGACCAGGTGTTGATCGGCTCGGTGCAGCCGGGCATGGCGTTCGTCATTGAAGGCGAACAGAACGGCTGGTACGCCATCCGCTACGGCGATGTCGTAGGCTGGGTCAGCGGCGAGTATGTGACGGTGCAGCAATGGTAGTTCCTTTACATCGATCTGCGACATAATCAGGCGGTAAAATCACCCGCTATACCCATGATCGATGTGGCAGATGCTCAACTGGCTGGCAGACACACTTCTGGAACGCTCACTCCGCTTGCGCTGTCAGGAAATCGACGAGCGTAAGCCGCTTTACAGGCTGGGCGGTCCATATCCTTTCAGCGCTCGCTATCGCCTCCAGCAGATTGGCGTACCGGCAGCAGCGACACGCTGGCAACCCTGCCTGTGTTCTGTTGAGCGAGATGGCTTCCACCTCTACCCCCGCACGCGCAAATGGGATCAGCATGTGCAGTTTGAGGTGGCAACACTGCGCTGGTTCGGGCGTCCGCATAAATATCAGCCGGGCAATAACGACATCTGGTTGCATTTTGAGAAAGCTCAGAGCTGGCATGTGCTGATGCTGCAAACGGATCGATACCCGATGCAGCAGTTCGTTCGCGCTATCAAGCAGATTGCGACGGGCGAACACATCACCGCTTACCGTCGGCAGCGTCCGCATGTTCATTTGGGACCCTTGCCTGCGCAGTATGCCAGCGAAGACCTTTATGGCGTCTGGACAGTTGAACCACAGCCGTTGTCGTTGTATCTGATGCCGTCGGCACTCGTCGAGTTGCAGACGGCGCAGGTACAACGCATTCTCCCGCTGGAAACCATTCAAGACATCGAAGTCATGCGGCGGCTGGATGTCCCTGATGCGCATGGCGTCGTGCGCTTCAAACATGTCGAGGCGCACAGCACCGAGTACATCGCGTACACATCTCCAGCATATGTCGAATTTGCTCAAGCGCTGATTGCCGCCACACGCCGTACACTGAAGAACCCGCCCACCTTTTATGGCAAAAAGGAAGATGAGGACGAGTGGTAGCCCCTACTTATACAATGGCACCGCTGTCGGGTTGCGCTCCTTGAAGCCGCGCTGATGCCAATAGGGATAAATCGTGTCCGTCTCGCTCACAGCGTCCAGCCGTGCCACCTGCTCAGCAGTCAGGTTCCAGCCGACTGCGCCCAGGTTGTCGTGCAATTGCGCTTCATGGCGCGCGCCGATCACCACACTCGCCACCGATGGACGCTGCAACAGCCAGTTGATGGCGACCTGTGCCACCGTTTTGCCCGTCTCGGCGCTGATGGCGTCCAACACATCGATCACATTGTAGAAGAAATCGTCGGGGATGTCCGGTCCTTCGCCCGCGCCTTGGGCGATGCGACTGCCGGGCGGGATCGGCTGATTGCGGCGGAACTTGCCGCTCAAGCGCCCCTGTGACAGCGGACCCCACACCAGTGTGCTGACCTGCTGATCGAGCGCCAGCGGCATCAGCTCCCACTCAAATTCGCGTCGCAGCAGCGAATAATGCGCCTGGTTCGCCATATAACGCGCCCAGCCATACTTCTCAGACACCGCCAGTGACTTCATCAGATGCCAGCCGGAGAAGTTCGAGCAGGCGATATAGCGCACCTTGCCGCTCTGGACCAGCGTATCGAGCGCCCGCAGCGTCTCTTCGACGGCGGTGCGCGCATCAAAACCGTGCATGATATACAGGTCGATATAGTCGGTCTTCAGGCGACGCAGACTCGCTTCGCACGAGCGCAGCAGGTGAAAACGCGATGTGCCAACGTCATTCGGCTCGCTGCTCATGCGGAACGTCGCCTTTGTGGACAGCAGCACTTTGTCGCGGCGTCCAGCGATTGCCTCGCCCAGGATTTCTTCCGACTGCCCGCGCGAATAGACATCCGCCGTATCGAACATCGTCAGCCCGGCATCCAGGCAGATGTCGATCAGGCGTGTGGCTTCCGCGACATCGCTGCTGCCCCACTTGCTAAAGAACGGACCATTGCCGCCAAACGTGCCAGTGCCGAACGTCAGCACCGGGATGCTGAAACCGGAGTTGCCGAGAATGCGATGTTCCATAGGATTGTTCCTGTCTCAAGAGAAGTTATGTAGAGGCGACCTGGCGGTTCGCAGGTGCCGGATTGTACTCTACTCTACGCGCTCAAGGCACGCTCGCCGTGCCCCAGCAAATGCTGGTAACTCACGATCACCTCATCCATCATCGCGTCCCACGACTGCGTTTCCGCAAACGCCCGCGCCGCCAGCCCCATCTGCGCCATGCGGTGGCGGTCGCCGGCAACGCGACGCACGGCTGCGACCAGCGCCGGGATGTCGCCGCTGTCATACGAGTAGCCGTTGACACCTTCTGTCACGACATCGCGCACGCCGCCCACGCGCGACGCCACAACCGGCAAGCCCGCCGCCATCGCTTCTACCACGACCAGCCCGAACGTTTCCATCGCCGATGGGAAGACGAACATATCGGCGCTGGCATATGCCTGTGATAGCTGCTCGCCTTTCATGTAACCGACAAAATGCGCGGGCAGCCCGGCGAACTGCGCCTCTAAATCGGCGCGGGCGGGACCATCACCCACGATGGCAAGCTGGACGCCGGGAACCTGCTCCAGCACGGGCTTGAGGTGGTCGATCTGCTTCTCGTTCGAAAGTCGCCCGACGTAAATCAGCACCACATCTTCGGTCCTGCCACCGGACAGGCGTTGACGCATCTCGGCATTACGATAGCGCGGGTTAAAGCGCTCGGCATCAACGCCACGCTTCCACAAGCCGACGCGCTCAATGCCGATGCCCGTCATGTATTCGTAGACCGGGCGTGACGGCGCGAGCGAATAATCGGCAGCGTTGAAGACGGCTTTAGTCACATAATCGACAGCGGGTTCGAGAAAGCCGATATTGAAGTGATGCGCCATACGTGCCAGGTCGAGATGAAACGACGCCAGAACCGGTTTGCGCAGCCGCCGTCCCATCCACAAGCCCGGAATGCCGATGATCGCCGGGTGGATGAGATGCACCACGTCCGGTTGAAACGCTTTGACCTGGTGGTAAGTCGTTAACGTAGGCGGACCGACGCGCAGTTCGGGGTAGAGCGGCAGCTGCACGCCCGGCACACCGATGACCGGCGTTTCGCGGTAGCGGTCACAGCCCATCTTAGGTGCGACGACGACCGTTTCGATGCCGCGTTTGGTCAGGTGGTCGAGCAGCAGGCAGATGACGGTGACGATGCCGTCGGTCTTGGGCAGAAAGGTTTCGGTGAATACGGCGACGCGCATTCGGACGTAACTCCGGTGTACACAACGGGTGGATGATCTCTGGTTGTATAACACGTATAGTACGAAGGAGTGACGAGTCTCTTTATGAATACGCGCCAGGAAACTCACCCTGTACAAACAGCGTAATGTAAATGATAATGCAGCGTAAGCGTGTTTGAAATGACGCTGACTTGAAACCTGTCAGTCTTGCTCCTGAATTGTGTCCCTTTTCAGTCAGAACCGGGGTTTTAGAGAAGTTCAATCACCCGCGCTATGTCTGCTTTGGACTATATCAGGAGTATCCCCATGTCCAAGAAACTCTATGTTGGCAACCTGTCGTACAATACCACTACCGAAGAACTGCAATCACTGTTTGCGCAGCACGGTGAAGTCACTGACGCGACCATCATCACGGATCGTGAGACGGGGCGGTCGAAGGGCTTCGGCTTTGTGACGATGGCAACCGACGAAGCGGCGACCGCCGCGATCAACCGCCTGAACGGGTCGAATTACGAGAACCGTTCGCTGACGGTCAACGAAGCGCGCCCGCGTGAAGAACGCCCCAGCAATGGTGGCTTCCGCAGCAATCGCAACCGTTACTAAACCAGCGCGAGCAATCAACGAAAAGGCGATCCCATGCGGGATCGCCTTTTTTGTTTGGAATGCTCTAGGCTGCGCTGATCTTACACCCAGGCCTCACGGTAATCTGTCACGAACTGGCGGAACGGAATCGGGGTGCGCCCGGTCAGCCGCGCTACATCCGTCGTCACCGACGACGCATTGCCGAAGCGCGTGATCGTATACAGCATCGTCATCACCAGTGTCATGCCCCAATCACGCCCCTGCTGGCGCTGGTGATAAACAAACGATGGAATCGACGGGTTGGTATAGCGAATTGGCTTGCCCAGCACGTCGGTCATGATGCCTGCCACCGCGAAGTAATCGAGCGCATCGCTGCCTGTCAGTGTGTAAATCCGGTTGCGATGCCCGTCTTCTGCCAGCACTTTCGCGGTGACGGCGGCAATATCGCGAACATCGATAAAGCTCGTCTTGCTCTTGCCCGCTGGCACATCGATCACGCCGCGCTCGCGAATTTCAGCGCGGTGCGTGGTACTAAGGTTCTGCATGAAGAAGCCGCAGCGCAGAAAGGTGTATGGCATATCGCGCGCCAGTATCGCCTGTTCGATCTTGTAGTGTGGCACGAAGCGATTGTTCTCCACGCCCTGAATCGACAGGAACACAATCAGTTCCACGCCTGCCGACTTCGCCGCGTCCAGGAATGGCTCAATGTACTTTGGCACGTCAGAGATGGAGGGTGGGCGCAGCAGGAAGATCCGCGACACATCTGTAAGTGCGGCGGTATACGTCTCCGGGCGCGCGAAATCAAACGTTACGCAGTCGGCATCGGCGCCGAAGAGCGTCCTCATGCGCTCCATGTTGATGTCAGCAGCACGCGCGTTTTCTATCGGCAGCAGGCGCATGATCTCACTGCCAACGTTGCCTGTCGCGCCTGTGACCAGGATTTTGTTCTTCATTGGAATGCCATCCTGTGTTGTGCCGCCCACTGCGCAATCGAAGTCATCTGCACGGGCAGCTTTTCGAGGACGGGCGTCATATCGGCGTACATGGAAATTTTGTCAGCATTATCGCGCTGGAACTGGTAACCTGCGATGCCGCCGGCACCCGCGCCGGGTCCGAACGCCGCATCGAGCGCCGCGCCGAATGCTTCCAGCGGCATGGCGTAGTAGCGAATGGTGCGCCCCAAACCCACTGACATCTGTTCCGCCAGCTCCGGACCCGTCACATTTTCCAGACCGCTGACCTTGAAGCGTTCGCCGCTGTATTCGGGATGCTCTAATGCCGTCGCGATCAGCGCGCCTACGTCTTCCGTCGCGATCCAGCCGAGCCGCACATGATCATCTACCGGGTATGACAGTGTGTCGCGTTCGATAATGTTCGGGCGCGTCCATGGACCGAGCAGATTTTCCATGTAGGCGGTCGGCTGAACAACGGCGTAGGGGATCCCGCTGTCGCTCAACATCGCCAGGATGTCCAGTCGCATATCGTAGGCAGGCTGCCCGGTGCGTTCTTCGATGACCGGACCGCTAGTGTTGTAAACGATAAACTTGCCACCTGCGCGTTTTGCCGCGTCAATCGCGTTTTGCACATACATCGGTACGAGCATCGGGTTTGGCACGAACGCCGGAGCCATCAGTGCTATCGTGTCTACGCCTTCGGTCGCGTGTGCCAGACTGTCGGCATCTTCCATATCACCAATGGTGGTCGTCGCGCCCATGGCGACCAGCGGTTGAGCCTTTTCGGGATTGCGCGTCAGGATGACAGGCTGATGCCCACGCTTGAGCAGGCTGCGCACGACAGCGCCGCCCTGTGAACCTGTGCCACCGTAAACCAGAACTTTCATCATATCGCTCCTGTGTAGACCAGTCTATATAATCGAACCCTGAAAAAAGAAGCCTGGATGCTTCGTTCTATAGGGATAGCAATAATGCCATCGATACAAATTGTGCTGTGTACAGACGCCGCTTACGGCGTCCGAGCCCCGATCGAGCTGTGTTCAATCAGCGCTGCCATCGCATCAGCAACGATCAGCAGCGGCTGCGGGCTGCGGCTGCTGCGACACAGGATGATACCGCCTTCGATTGCCGCGATGATGACCGCCGCCAGATGACTGGCAGCCGCCTCCGGGTAACCGCCGCTAACGAGTTTGCTGGCAAATTCCGCCTGCCAACTGGCGTAGATGCGCTGACATTCCAGCCGTAGCCGTTCACTTGAGGAAGCTGTTTCCATCGCGACGGTTGTGATCGGTCCACCTGCACGATAGCCAGACGCTTCGACGTTGTGGGCGATGTTGATGATGAACTGCCGCACAGACTCAGCCGGCGCATCGACCGCCGCAAGATAGTGGCGCATTCGCTGTTGCACGACCTGCCCGACTCGCGTGAGCGCCTCTGCGGTCAGTTCTTCCTTGCCGCCGGGGAAGTAGTAGTAGAGCGATCCCTTTGGGCTACCGCTTTCCTTTATGATCTGGTTCAGCCCGGTTGCGTGGTAGCCTTGCAGTTCCAGCAGTTCGCAGGTGGTATCAAGAATTTGCTCACGCGCCGTCGTCATGATCTGGTGCTCCTACATCTGCTATTATATCGACTGGTCTATATAAATAGAGATGAGATTTGGATGAGAATTATGGCAATAGAGTCAGGTAGTCTCGATGCCGTGGTCGAAAGATACCAAAGTCACGACGGTCAAACGTCAATATCTGTTCAATGCCGTAACGTTCGGAAAGTGCCATGATGCCGCAGTCCACCAGATCAAATTCGCCTTTGGATAAGATTCCATGATTTCCGCCATTCGAGTCAGATCAACAGGCGTCAAGACGATTAAGTTCGGTTGAGTAGAGGCAAAGGTTGTCAGAAAGCGTGTTGTGCCTTCAGCACCCACATCTCGATTGAACAGAAAAGCTATTTCTGGCAGAACAATATCGGGAATAAGCGGCAGAAATGAATTAGCCTTCATATAGGCAATGGCTGTCGTGTGGTTGACATCCTTGGCATTATAGAGAGCATAGAGAAAACTGGTGTCAACCAGACTGCTTCTAGCGCTCATCTAGCCGCCGTTGTAGATACTCTGCATATTCTGTTTCGAGGATTTCACGGCTGCGGGCAGATGTATCGACTTCGCCGGAAGACTCTATGCCTGCTGCAAGTGCGGACGCCAACAACGCCTCCGAACTGCCGGACGCTGGCATTTCACCAAATTCGGTATCGTGTTCTTCGAGCCACTGCTCAAGCATCTCTTCAACAGATCGCTGTTCACGTTGGGCGACTTTCAGAAGGCGCGATGCCAGTCGCTCGCTGCGAATGATGAGTTCTGCCATTATTCGAGATCCTACATCGAATGACGTTGACTGTTGATTGTATCATGCACCGTTTAATCAAACAGCACCGTGCCGCGCATCTCCATCGGATGGCGGAACAGCCACACGCCCGCCAACATCATCAGCAGGAACATCAGCGCCCAGGGCAGAAAGCCGGGCATCCCATCGCGGCGGTACAGCCGCAGCGCCGTCCGCTGCGCCACGACCATGCTTGCGATAAAACCGCCAAGTACACACACTGTCTGGAACAAGCCAATCGCGCCCAGATCCGTTACCCCGCCCAGTGACCAATCCGGCTGCCCTAAGACTGTGATGCGGTGGTCGATCAGGAAGTTCTGAAAGACAGGGATAATCGTGAACATGCCGATCAGGAAGTGGAAGCCATAATGCGCCGCCCAGAAGCCAAAGCCAATGGGCACGAAAGCGGGTGCGAACGAAGCCAGCGTCACGCGCAGCAAATCACGTTTCTGCGTGCGCGTCAGCAGCCGCGTCAGCGCAGCAGCGCCAAGCGACAGCGCTATCGGCAGCAGCAGCGCACCGACGACGAACACCAGCCCCAGTGCCACCCCTTCGATTGCTGTATCCGTCCAGCCGAGCGCCGTCAGCCCCAACGACGTAGCGATGGATTGCAGCAGATCGTAGACAGGCGGCACCATACCGAACGCATTCACCAGTCCCATGAACGCCAGACAGATGAACAGGAACGCCATGTCATAGCGCTTGGGCAGCGCGTCGGGGCGCGTCAGTTCCGCGCCGGGCGCACGCGCCAGTAAGCCGACGTTATCGTGCGGGCAGGCGCGCACGCAGTCGAGGCAGAGCGTGCAGTCCATACTGCTCTGCATCTGCGGCGCGAATAGTTCTGTGCCGCAGCCGAGCGTCCCCTGCCGATTGTGCGCGTGAGTCTTCGGCGGCTCACCATTCGTGCCGATCTGGTTGATCAGGATGACAGGCTGCGCGGCGTAGCTGCCGTTAATGCACTCTTTGCCGACGCAGGACTTGCAGATGTCGGTGTTTTTTGCACGGATTTGCAGCGGCGAGACGGTTGAATAGACGAAGTTGAACGTGCCGAGTGGACAGACATACTTGCAGAACGCCGACTCGCTGAAGACCGCTTCCAGCACGAACGACGCGACGAAGTAGAAGACGATCACCCACGCGGTCAGTGCCGGGCTTGCCCAGAAATCCAGCCACTCATAGAGGAAGAAGAGCAGGAACAACCCGCCAATCGCCAGCCATTTGCTGCGCAGCCAGCGCGGGAAGCGCCGCCCGCTGCTGCTCAATCGTTTCGCCAGCGTGCGCGGCAGCGTGAACGGGCAGCCCATGCAGAACAGGTTGCCGACCAGCAGCAGCGCCACGATCACCAGCCCGCGATAATGCACCCAGGGCGCGACGGTTGCCAGGTTTTGCGCGGCGTTTTGCGGTCCGGTGAAGCCGTCATACATGAGCAGCAGCGCGACCGCCAGCAGCGGCAGTTGGAAGACCAGCCGTCCCCAGCGCCAGCGCGTGATGCGGCGCAGCAGCGGCAGTTGCAGCGCGTCAAATGCGCCGGGTGGGCGATACAGCGGGGTTGTGGCAGACATGGCAAACCTTTCGTCGCCGCCTATTGTAGCGGGGCTTGGCGGCGGGAGGATAGGCTGTTTGTGGCGCGTACAACCGCGCGCTTTCCCTACGCTGAGGGTGTGTATGTAGGCGGTCGAGTCGGAGGGGAGGTACACTGGTTGATGGAGGTGGTGACTCATGAAGAATCGAATGGTGTTCACATTAATATGTATTGTACTTCTGATATTCGTAACGACCAGTGTCTATGGTCAAACCGATCAGGCAGTCGCTTATCTCCTCTTTGAAGATCAGGAGAATTACTATATTCGTCAAGTTTCGTTTGATGACAGTAACATTCAGGATGTCCTGATACTGCCAAGAGCCACCAGTATTCAGTTTGGCGTGGTTGTTCCTGAGACAGAAATAGCAGAGTTGCGAAACTACATACAGGTGATCGATCAACCAGCCACTCTAAGCCAGTGGTCGTAGTTTTTCCACGAAGACGAGACGGTCGGGATGGTCAGGGACGTTCTGGTTGGACATCTTCCGGTCAATGGTGCGGATGAGGCTGTCGAGGTCGGGATGCAGGCAGTTGGCATTGGCAAGTCCTTTGAGATGAAGCCAGAAACGCTCTATAGGATTGAGAAAAGGGCTGTATTTGGGCAACCAGACCAAGAGGATGCGGTCTTCC
>JANRJX010000100.1:0-2699 GCA_033763755.1 Chloroflexota bacterium | reverse complement strand
CTATCTGCGCGTCGATACGCCGATCATCACACCCGCCGCCGGCGAAGAGACGACGACGCTGTTCGAGATCGATTATCACGGCGACCCGGCATTTCTGGCGCAGACCGGCCAGCTTTATAACGAAGCGAACATGATGGCGTTTGGCAAAGTCTATGCGTTTTCGCCCAGCTTCCGCGCGGAAAAAAGCAAGACGCGCCGCCATTTGCAGGAATTCTGGCATCTGGAGCCGGAAGCCGCGTTCCTGTCGCTGGAAGAACTGATGGAAGTCGAAGAGCAGATGATCAGTTACGCGGTCGAGCGGGTGCTGGACAAGCATCGGCAGGAACTGGCGATCATTGAGCGCGATGTGGCAAAACTGGAAAACATCAAAGCGCCGTTCGCGCGCATCAGCTATGACGAAGGCATCGAGCGGCTGCAAAAGCTGGCGGCGGAGACGAGCGACCCGGAGCAGAAAGACCTGCTCAAGATTGAATGGGGCGAAGACTTTGGCAGCCCGCACGAGACGGCGCTGGCGGAGATGTTCGACCGCCCGGTGTTCGTCTACCACTACCCGACGGCGATCAAAGCGTTCTATATGCAGCCAGTCGCTGACCGACCGGAGGTGTGTCGCAGTGTTGACCTGCTCGCGCCGGAAGGCTACGGCGAAATCTGCGGTGGCAGCGAGCGCATCTCGGATGCAGAGCTGATCGAACAGCGCGTCAGCACGATTGGCATCGGGCGCGAGGCGTATGCGTGGTATCTCGATTTGCGCAAGTATGGCAGCGTGCCGCACGCGGGCTTCGGGCTTGGGCTGGAGCGCGTAGTGACGTGGCTGTGTGGCTTACCGCATGTGCGCGAAAGCGTGCCTTACGCGCGTATGTTGAGCCGGAATTACCCGTGATTATACGCCCTGCCACTGTCGATGATCAGTCGTTGATCCGCGCGTGGGTGCGCCAGGTGCGGCTTGACCCGACCGCGCTCAAATGGCAGCACTTTCTGATCGCGGAGGATGGGGGCGCCGTTGTCGGCATTGGGCAGATACGTCCGTATCCGCGCTGCCGCGAACTCGGTAGTCTGGTCGTCGCGCCAGAGCGACGCGGCACGGGCGTCGGGGCACAGTTAGTGCGGGCACTGCTGGCGAGCGAGCCGGGACCGGTCTACCTGGAATGCGGCGGTCATAACGAGGCGTTTTACCTGCGCTTCGGCTTTCGCCCGATACCCTGGCATCAAGTACCAATGCCGCTTAAGCTGAAGTCAGGATTGGGGCAACTGGTGGGGCGGCTGTTCGGCTTCAGGATTGTCGTGATGCGGTGGAACAGGTGAATGAAGCACGTCGCTTCTTATGGTTCCGGCTTATCGTCAATCGGAACTCTGACGGATATTAGCTGTGAGGCATTGTTGGGTCTAGCAATCACCCAATATCCATCAGTCACGGTTTCCAGAACAAGCTGTATATCCTCTGCACCCCAATAATAGTTGGAAGCAGTACCCACAAGCCGACAGGATAAACCAGCGCATTCATATAGATTCAGCCGACTTCTCGGTATATCCATGTCATTCTCTGTAAGACTCATCAAGCGATAGTGGTAATTTTCAATCGTCAATGTGTCTATCTCGCTGGCAGAGTACATCCAGGCGCCTGAATGCCACACCGTCATCCATCCTCCCGCATACAACAGCAATAAGATTAACGAAGTCCAGAACGGACGCCGGGAGAACAGATATTCAATTGCACCGTACATGAAAAGCCCTAGCGGAATGAATGGAAACACGCAGCAGAACAAACCCAGAATCGGGAAATCGAACAAGGATGTAATCAGCAGCAGCCAGTAATTGACAGGATCAACATCGCGATAAGCGAGTCTGACAATCTCACCACTCGCAAGAATGAGGATGGGAATAGCAATATAAATCAATATCAGGATTATACGGAGACTTTTCTTGATCCCGCTTCTCATCACCTGTCCATTCGCAGCGTCAAATTGACTATTGTTGTGTTGCCCGCTCATGTTCCTCTCGTCTGTATTCTCATCTGCCCCTCTACTACACAGCATACACTTATATACAGCTCGCGAAGTATACGTTCTGCGGGCAGGATACATCCTGCCCCTACAGACAATCTTTGCCCCCTGTGCTGAATGTCACATCGTCCGCTGTTCACCCGCGTGGTAAAATCTGCCTTTCTGTCATTAATCAACCTGAGTGACGCCATGCGCTACTTTCAAACACTCACGCATACCCACAACGATACCGCGACAGGGATGCTGCACATCACCGCCGACGACAGCGGCAACCTGATGCCACGCCTCAGCCTGAAGCACGAAGGCGACTACGTGGCGATCTCCGCCAGCTACGGACCGGTTGAGATGGCGCTGCGCCCGCGCTATACCGATCTGATGTTCGGGTTGATGCGCTTGCAGCCCATCGAAGGCTTGCAAACCTCGCGGCAGGTCGGCAGCGGGCAGACGTATATCGCGCTTGGCTTGCAGCCTGATGGTGTCCTGGTGCTGCGCCCAACGCTGATCGGTGACGGCGGCGGGCATATCACGCTCAATTTGGCGCTTTCGAGCGATGCCCGTGCGACGATGATGCACTGGCTCGAAGCCTAACCCGACCGCGCATGTCCGCGCTTGCGTTTATGATGGACGGCGCTGCAGCAGCGCCGCCGTTAGTGCTGCTGCATGGTTTCACAGGCAGCGCGCACAGCTGGGAGGCACATA
>JANRJX010000099.1:0-8590 GCA_033763755.1 Chloroflexota bacterium | reverse complement strand
CGGCTATGCGGGCGAGGGGCAGCTTGCCGCGACGGTGCCAAACACGCAGCAGCTTGGGCTGCACACCGTCCCGCCGCATGACGCAACCGGGCATACGTGGCAGCATCCCAGCCAGCTCATTCGACAGGTCATCCTGAACGGGATTCCAAACCCACTCAATCACTATCAGATGGGTGCGTTCGAAGGAACCGTCACCGATGAGCAGATCGATCAGCTTATCGCCTACATGAGTCTGTGGTGGACGGATGAGCAGCGGGCGTGGCAGGCGCAGGTCACGCAGCGCCGCGCCGAACTGGATGCTGAATATGGATTCAGTGGCTCGGCTCCATAAATTATGACTCAACCTACCTGATGTATGGTTACAAGAGGTCAAATATGAGTAACATATTCACCATATTGAGAATGCTCTCTACGCTGAGGCGATTGCGACCACAAGAAAAGTGGACACGCGAACAGATCGAAATACATCAATCTAGGCGGCTCGCTGCCCTTCGTGCTTATGCTTATCAACATTCGCCGTTCTATCAGCAGTTTCACGCTGGTCAATATGATAAACCCTTAAGGGAACTTCCAATTCTAACGAAGAAAGAAATGATGGGAGCTTTTGATGGGTTTGTAACGGATCGTCGCATTCGTCTCGCTGAGGTTCAGCAGCGTCTTTCCCAGCCAGCAGATGATCTTTACCTCAATCGTTATCTGGTAAATGCAACCTCTGGAAGTACTGGAAGCCCAGGTATCTTCTTGTTCAATTTACAAGAGTGGGCAGCAGTGCTTGCGTCGTTTACCCGTGCTTATGAGTTTGCCGGTATTCATATCGATCTGGCTCACCATCGCAAAGTTGCCATTGTTTCATCGGTTACGCCGTTCCACATGTCATATCTTGTAGGAAGTTCGCTCCGCAGTCCTTGGGTGTCGTCGCTCCGCCTTTCGGCCATCGAACCGGTCTCCAAAATAGTTTCACAGCTCAATGATTGGCTGCCCGATACTCTTGTCGCTTACGCTTCAATGGCGCGGGTGTTGGCTGTTGAGCAAATCGCCGGGCGGCTGCAAATTCAACCGCAAAGAATCTTCACCAGTTCCGAAGTGTTGACGGAAGAAACCCGGCGTTTGGTTGAGCTAGCTTGGGGGAAAGTACTTTTCAACCAATACGGCGCGACTGAAACAGGAGATATTGCCTCCGAATGTGAGCGACATCTAGGAATGCATTTGTTTGAGGATTTGCTTATTGTGGAAAACGTGGATAGCGACAATCAGCCTGTTCCGATAGGTAGCTACGGAGAAAAACTGCTGGTCACGGTGCTATTTAACCGCACTCAGCCGCTCATTCGCTATCAACTCAGCGACAGTATTCGCCTTAGTGACAGGCTTTGTGAATGTGGTCGAACACTCCGATTGGTCGATGGCATTCAAGGGCGACAAGAAGATGTGCTGCACTTTCCAGATGAAAGTGGAAAATTGGTTTCGGTGCATCCCAATGTGTTTCATGAAGTGATGGACACAATTTCTGCCAGTGGATGGCAGGTCATTCAAGAAGATACAAATGGTGTTCGTTTGTTGATCAGTGGTGCCCCACGTGATCCTTCAGTAGCAACCCAGATTGAAGCTGCGCTGCACCATACACTCAGCGAGATGGGGGTAGATCTGCCATCAATCCGAGTGGAATGGGTTGAAGCTATTCCTCGCACCGCAAATGGAAAAGCGCTGCTGGTTGTTTCAAACAAAGTCCCTCGTTTATGATCAGTTTTTATGTGTGTTAAAGAGAGTTTCCGTTTTTACCTCAATTGCAGAAGCAAGGAGTTATTGCTCATGTGCATGTTTTGTGCAGCAATTCCAATGTCAGCGGCTTTAGGAGCTGCGGCAACAGCTAAACACGCTCAGAAACGGAAGTTGGCGATTTCATAGGGAAAACGTATTCGATCAATTTCCTTGCCTGTTGGTAAGGTCTCAATGGCAATCACAGGTGGGTTAGTTGTCGGTTCAGTGGTGTATCATCTCGTAATCATGCCGCGAACTGGAGCAATAATGTGACAAATGACACTCAAGGAGTCGTTACAGTATTTTGATATAGCTCCCGCCATTTCGCTTGTGCTGCGGTACGCTGAAAAGCGCATTTCCTTCACTGTTATCTCCATTACACTCGTCATGAAGTTTTGAACTTGAACTTCATTGCATGGAGATCAAAAACTAGCGTAGGAGGAAAGAGGTCATGATTTGCAGTAACCGGCGTCAGTTTGTCACCCGATTCGGGCTCTTGCTTATAATTCTTGTGCAATTCATGAGTTTGCAGTTCGTCGCTCTTGTAAATGCTCAGGATGGGAGTGTAGAAGGAACACCAACGACTGAGGCAGAACATAACTTGCATCATCGTGCCGCCCAAATAACCCCGACAATAGCGCCCGATGCAGAGCAATCTATTACAGGGCAAATGGGCGACATGAACGATGGTAACCACTATATGATGCCGATCAGCAGCGAGGGTGTACCCGCTGCTACAGATGCTCTTGGCGGGCAGCCGCTGGAATATACGCTGGAAGACGGTGTGAAGGTATTTGAAATCACCGCGCGTGCAGTGTTATGGAATATCCTCGACGACGTTACGGTTACTGCATGGACATATAACGGTACAGTCCCTGGACCACTGCTTCGAGTGACGGAAGGGGATCGCGTCCGAGTTGTATTCACCAATGAGCTCCCCGAAGCGACAACCGTTCACTTTCATGGCAACACGTTGACGAATGCGATGGACGGCGTTCCCAATGTCACGCAAAATCCTGTCGAACCCGGCGAAACCTTCGTCTACGAATTCACTGCGAGTCCCAGCGGCACGTTTTGGTATCATTCGCATCTAAATACCGATACTCAAATCGGATTGGGGTTGTACGCCCCGCTGATCATTGATCCTATGCAACCAGAAACGACGCTTCCCGATGTCGATGTTACGCTGATGCTTTCCGAGTGGCGTGTTGTAGATGGACTCACCTATCCATCGATGCCGATGGCGGGAGCAGAACCGAACTATTTCACAATCAATGGCAGAGCTTTCCCGGCAACAGAGACAATCAATGTTCAGGTTGGGCAGCGCGTCCGCATCCGTTTTATCAATGCGGGGCAATTTCTCCATCCCATGCATACACATGGCACAGCCTTCCAGATTGTTGCTACTGATGGACATCCTGTTCCGGAGGTAGCGCAGTTAACCAAAGACACAGTAGCAGTCGCGCCAGGTGAGCGGTATGACATCGAGTTTGTCGCCACCGAACCGGGGATGTGGGCGGTACATTGCCACATACTACATCATGTCACCAATGACGGGGAAGAACCGGGAGGACTCACAATCGTTGTCAACATCAGCGAGTAAAGCAAGTCCATAGCTGAAACCCCTAATGTATTCAACGGAAGCGTGTGAGACATCTCATACGCTTTTTCTTTGTGCAACGTTGAGTTGTTGCGGCTGCGTTGCTCAGAGACCGTTTGAAAAGTCATGATGGATGGGCGAGGCGGCGAACCATCAGCCGAATGAGCGCCAAGTAGACCATCGCTTCGCTGCTGGCGGGCAGGTATTCGTAGTCTTTGCTCAAGCGACGACATTTGCCCAACCACGCAAACGTCCGCTCCACCACCCACCGACGCGGTAGTAGCTTGAACCCCTTCACCGTTGGGTCGCGTTCAACGATCTGGATGGTCAACCGCAGTCGGTCTTTTGCCCACGCGATCCATTCGCCCCGATATCCACCGTCCATCCACACGAGCCGCAAGCGACGAAAGCAGCCTGCCACCCGCAGCAGCAGGTGCTTGGCTCCGGTTCGTTCCGGCATGTCTGCTTCACTGACCATCACCTTCAAGACCAAGCCAAGCGTGTCCACGAGCAGATGCCGCTTTCGTCCGCTGACGTGTTTGGCAGCGTCATACCCCTTTAGCCCCCTTTTTCGGTGGTCTTCACCGATTGACTGTCGAGGATCGCCGCGCTCGGTGTTGGTTCTCGTCCGGCTTGCACGCGCACTGCTTGGCGCAACGCGGCATTCATTCGCTCCCAGGTCCCGTCTTTGCGCCAGGTGTTGTAGTAGTAAAACACCGTGCCGCTCGGCGGGAACTCGCCCGGCAGCACCTGCCATTGACAGCCCGTTTTGAGCAGATAAAAGATCGCGTTCAGCACTTCACGCGGGTCGGTTGTCCGTCGCCGTCCACCGCGTTTGGCGGGCGGGATAAACGGCGCGAGCCGTTCCCATTCCGCGTCCGTCAGGTCACTGGGGTAGTGTTTTCGTCTCATCCCATGATTTTATCTGCTCCGCTCAAACTTTTCAAATGGCCTCTCAGATACACGCTAAATAGCGCATACCGTTTTGCTGTGTCGTCGCTACGATTAGCGCGTTGAGAACAGAAGGAGTTGAAATGATAACCGAGAAACAAATCGAACTCCCTATCACAGGGATGACCTGTGCGAGCTGCGTGCGGAACGTTGAGCGGGCGCTGACCAAAACGGAAGGGGTGGATGGGGCAACCGTCAACCTGGCGACCGAACGCGCCAGTGTGCAATTTGATCCGCAAACGGTGAGCGTTCCCCAAATTATTGAGCGCGTCAAAAATGCGGGGTACGGTGTGGCGACTGCCTCCATCGAACTCCCCATCACCGGGATGACGTGCGCGAGCTGCGTTCGGAACGTCGAGCGGGCGATTGGCAAACAGCCGGGCGTGCTGGAGGTCGCGGTCAATCTGGCGACCGAAAGAGCAACCGTGCAGTATTTACCGAATGCGGTGCGGCGCGGCGACCTGATCAAGGCGGTGGAAGGCGCGGGATATGGCGTGGTTGACCTCTCAACCGCCGAAGCGCCAGAAGATGCCGAGCGTGCCGCGCGCCAGGCGGAGATTGACCGCCAGCGCCGTATGGTGCTGATCGGTGCGGCGTTCACGATACCGCTGTTCATCCTGAGCATGGGACGTGACCTGTACATGGCGACCTTCATGGGGTCGAACATGGCAGCGCACATTATGAGCGGCGCGATGGAAGGACCCAACCCTGCGCTGAACTGGCTGCTCTGGTCGGGCTGGCCATTCGTGTTTCTGCTGTTGGCAACCCCGGTTCAGCTCATAGTTGGGCAGTCTTACACGGTTGGCGCATGGAAAGCAGCACGTAACGGCACAACAGGTATGGACACGCTGATCGCCATCGGTACCTGGGCGGCTTATCTGTACAGCATCGTCGTCTTGATCGGCATGGTCGTGGGGTACAGTGCGGTTGGCGCGCATGTCTATTTCGAGACCGCTGCCGTCATTTTGACGCTGATTACGCTGGGTAAACTGCTGGAAGCCCGCGCCAAAGGACGCACCAGCGAGGCGATCAAGAAGCTGCTCGGTCTGGCACCGAAAACCGCAACACTGCTGCGGAATGGCGATGAGACGGAAATCGCTATCGACGATGTGGTCGTGGGCGATCATCTGGTCGTGCGTCCCGGCGAACGCCTTCCGGTCGATGGGCTGGTCATCGAGGGTCGGTCGTCGGTCGATGAGTCGATGCTGACGGGCGAAAGCCTGCCCGTCAATAAAGAGACGGGCAGCGAAGTCATCGGCGCGACCATCAACAAACAGGGGCGCTTGGTGATTGAAGCTAGGCGCGTTGGCGCTGAAACCGCTCTGGCACAGATTGTCCGCCTGGTTGAGCAGGCGCAGGGGTCAAAAGCACCGATCCAACGAGTAGCAGATCAAGTGTCCGGCGTGTTCGTGCCAATTGTGCTTGTCTTGGCGGCGCTGACCTTCATTGGCTGGCTGGTGATTGGGCAGGTCGGTTTTACAGTAGCTTTGGTGAACGCAGTCGCCGTGCTGGTGATCGCCTGCCCTTGCGCGCTCGGACTCGCCACGCCGACGGCAATTATGGTCGGTACGGGACGTGGCGCAGAAATGGGCGTGCTGTTCAAGAACAGCGAGGCGCTAGAGAGCGCCAAGCGCGTGCAGGTCGTGGCACTGGACAAGACCGGGACGATCACGCGCGGTGAACCCAGCGTGACGGATGTCATCGCTCTGAACGGTTGGAGTGAGAATGAGGTGCTGCGTCTGACCGCCACTGCCGAGCGGGGCAGCGAACATCCTTTGGGCGAGGCAGTGGTCGCGGCGGCACTGGCGCGCAATCTTATTCTGACGCAGCCGGAAGCTTTCGAGGCGGAGTCCGGACGCGGTGTCCGCGCCATCGTTGAAGGCAGAACGATTCTCGTCGGCAGCCCGCGCTTCATCCGTGAACAGGGACACGACCTGACTAACTACACTGCACAGATCGAGGCGCTGCAAGGCAGGGCACGCACCGCAGTGTTGACAGTCATTGACGGTGTGCTGGCTGGCATCCTGGGCATTGCCGACACAGTAAAAGATGGCTCACGCGAGGCGGTCGCCGCGCTGCAAGCGCAGGGTCTCGAAGTCGTGATGATCACGGGCGACAACGAACGTACTGCTCAAGCGATTGCCCGCGAGGTGGGTATCACGCGCGTGCTGGCTGAAGTGCTGCCCGACCAGAAAGCGGAGATGGTGAAGCGGTTGCAAGGTGAGGGAAAGCGCGTTGCAATGGTCGGTGATGGCATCAACGACGCGCCCGCGCTGGCACAGGCAGATGTGGGTATTGCCATTGGCACGGGAACGGACATTGCCATCGAAGCCTCAGACGTGACGTTGGTCAGCGGCGATCTGCGCGGTGTTGCGCGGGCGGTGAGCCTGAGTCGCGCCACCATGCGGACGATCTACCAGAACCTGTTCTGGGCGTTCATCTACAACATCATACTGATCCCGGTGGCTATGGCAGGCGCGTTGATCCCGATGCTCGCCGCTGCAGCGATGGCTACCTCGTCCATATTCGTTGTAAGCAACAGTCTCCGCCTCCGGGGACGCAAGATGGAAGCAGAGCCAAACGCTCAGCCAGCCGTTCTGAAGCCAGCGAACGCAGTCGGCGACTAACGATAGTGACAGGGCACTTGCCTTTGGGCGAGTGCCCTGCTCTTTAGACTGTACATGTACAGCAAGCAATGAATTCTGCTGTTTTGACAAGCCATTTGGCGGGTAGAAATTCGAGCGACTTAACTATAGCGTTGAGCGAAACACATGGTATTGGAGTACAAGTGCCGTGAGAGTTCTCAACATTGGTCGCATCCGCTGGATCACCCAAATCGTGTTATCTGTTGGCTCAATAGCTTCAATTATGTTGGTCTCATATGTAAAACCACAACTTCCCCTCGCAAACCAAATAACTGTCGCCCTTGGATACACATCGCTCATTTACTTGGGAATAACATTGCTCATTGGTCCATGGCAACTTTTACGCAATAAACGCCGCCGCAATCCAGTCAATATCAACCTGCGCCGTGATGTGGGAATTTGGGTAGGCATAACAGGGATTGCCCATGTCGTTTTTGGGTTTCAGATTCATCTGGGTGGTGACATCATCCGCTACTTTTTTGAGAAAGATCAACAGGGCAACTGGCAACTTGCGTTGAACCTGTTTGGGGTCAGCAATATAGTCGGTCTCTGGGCTACTGTAGTGCTGGTTTTGCTGCTTGTCTTATCCAACGACGTTTCATTACGGGTGATGAAAGGGAAAATCTGGAAGAACCTTCAGCGGTTGAATTATGTGCTGGCTGTGCTGGTAATTGCACATACAATTGGTTACCAAAATGTCGTCAATCGTGAAGGCATCATGACGTTACTGGTCATATCCACCACCATCGTTGTGTTAGTTTTTCAATTGCTTGGATTAAATTTATATAGACGGCGACAGCAGTTGGGCAGCAGTCGAGCAAAAAATGATGCATAAAAGACAAATGCACCGAGTTGATGGTGCATTTGCCGGATTACCAATGCTTTAAACAGTAACTACGCCTCGGCGGGTGCGTACTCGATAGCGGTGAGTGCCTGCTCGATAGTGTCCCATGAGGCGGGTTGCTTCCACTGCACAGTCACAAGCTGCCCCGGCTTGTTGATGTCCATCACTTCCACGCCGGGAATGCCTTCGAGTTCACCGCGCACGGTGCTGACGCAGCCGTTGCATGTCATATTCGGAACTTTGAACGTTTTAGTCTCCACAGTCTGTTCTCCTTTTTGGAAACGTCCTTCAACCCAAGCGTATCACCGCCGTGTTTTCAACGTATACGCCATTTGGCGGTATATTGCCGCCCCTGTGCCGATCTATACTGATTGCATAGAGAAATGGAACATCGACATGCGTGTATTGTTGGCTGAAGATCACAAAATCGTGCGTCAGGGGACGCGCATGTATCTGGAGAGCATGGGCGTGGAGATCGTTGGCGAAGCGACCAATGGTGTAGAGGCGGTACGCCTGACGCACGAATTGCAGCCTGATGTCGTGGTAATGGACATTCACATGCCCGAACTGACGGGTGTCGAGGCAACCCGCCGTATTCGCCTGGATAACCCAGACGTGCGCGTGCTGGTCTTGACCGCCTATGATGATCCGGCGTATGTCCATGCGCTGATTGACGCTGGGGCAGACGGATTTGTCCTCAAAACGGCGGAACTCTCGCAGCTTTATCGCGCACTTCAGGATGTAGGGGTGGGGCGAACTGCGTTCGATCCCGATGTGCTGGCAAAGGCTGCAAGG
>JANRJX010000098.1:0-9981 GCA_033763755.1 Chloroflexota bacterium | reverse complement strand
CATGCTGCCCATGGCGACGAGCAGGTTCAGCTTCGCCAGACGGCTGGTGCGTTCGCTGACCTGGAAGTAACCGACCTGGTCAACAAATTCCGCATCGTTCGTCAGGTAGAAGTTGATGAAAGCGGCAACCTGGGGCTTCGCCTGGATGATGGCGGCATCGCTGTAGATGAACAGCGGACGCGCCAGCGGGTAGGTGCCTGCTTCAACGGCAGTGGCGTTGGGTTCGACGCCTTCAATCGAGACGGCGCGCAGCGTATCCTGGTTGGGCAGGTAGAAGGCATAACCGAAGTAGCCGATGGCGAAGGGGCTACCAGCGACACCCTGGACGAGGACGTTGTCGTCTTCGCTGAACTGGATGCCGGGGACTGCCTGGATAGCGGCTTCCGCAGCTTCGCCTTCGAGACCCAGACCGCCGTCTTCGACGTCAGCTTCGAGGGTTTCTTCGAGGAAGTAGTCGAACGTACCGCTGTCCGAACCGGGGCTGAAGACCTGAATGGCTTCTGCCGGGTAGCTGGGGTCAACCTGATCCCAGGTCGTGGCTGCACCGCTGTAGATGGCGGCGAGCTGGGCGATGGTCAGGTTTTCAACGAAGTCGTTTTCCGCGCTGACGACAACGCTCAGCGCATCGACACCGACGAAGAATTCAACGGGGGTGCGGGCGGGGTTCAGAGCCGCGCACGCTTCGCGTTCGCTGTCACGGATCGGGCGGCTGGCGTTGCTGATGTCGGTTTCACCCGCTTCGCAGAAGCGTTCGAAACCTGCACCGGTACCAATCGAGTCGTTGGTGATCGAACCAGCGAAGCCAGCTTCGAGGAAGGCATCAATCGCGACCTGGGTCAGCGGACCGACGGTCGAGCTGCCAGCGGCAATGATGTCGCCGGTGATCGAGAGCGGGTCAACAGCGGGCAGTTCCACCGGAGGAATCAGGACTGCATCAATGACGTGAATGACGCCGTTCGACGCGACGATGTCGGTCGCGCTGACGTTGACGCCGTCAACCGTGACACCCATGTCGCTCGCCAGAACGGTGATCGAAGCACCCTGGAGGGTTTCGACTTCCGTTGCTTCGGTCATGGTCACAACGGTTTCCGCCATGACGCTGCCGGGCAGCACGTGGTAGGTCAGCACTGCAGTCAGCAGTTCCGGGTTCGCCAGCAGGTATTCAACCGTGCCAGCGGGCAGCGCGGCGAACGCCTCATCGGTGGGGGCGAAGACGGTCAGAGGACCTTCGCCATTGAGTGCGTCAACCAGACCAGCCGCTTCGACGGCAGCCAGCAGCGTGGTGAAATTGCCAGCGCCAGCCGCAACTTCAGCAATGGTGCCATCCTGCGCCTGAACGCCGACGAACGGCAGTGCCAGCACGAGGATCACGACGAGCAGTAGTACTTTCTTCAGCATTGTCCATCAACTCCTGAATGTTCTGCTGAGGGCGATTGAAATACAGGCTCTCCTGTATTCCTTCCCGAAGGTATCGAGAAGCATTTAACAATTGTCTTCATGATCTTTAAGGATTTGAGGTGTTGATGTTAAGTCATGTTAAGAGCTCCGAACTCTCATCCCTATCTCATGCCCATTCGGGACGATCGCGAATGGATAGGTAGCGTTTTTTGCGAACAGGGCTAGACTAGAACCAGCCAATTGTTAAGGGGAGTTACAATTGTGAGCGCATTACGCCGCGTTGGTGTCTTTGCTCATCCACTGCGTCCGCAATCCGCACCGTTGGCACAACGTATCGCTGCCTCGCTGCGTGAGCGCCAGATTGACGTTGCACTGCATATTGAGTGGGACGAGGCAAGCGTGCGCGATTCGATTGGCGGCTTGGATGCTGTCGTTGCGATTGGAGGCGACGGGGCAATGCTGCGCGCGGCGCGGGCATGTGCGGACGCAGCGGTTCCCGTACTCGGTGTCAACATGGGGCGGCTCGGCTTCCTGACCGAAGTCTCTGACCCGGAGCAGTGGGACGCCGTTCTCGAACCCTTGCTGACGAGTCAATTCTGGATTGAACGGCGTATGATGCTGCGGGCGCAGGTGCGGCGTGATGACGTGATGATCTGTTCGACGGACGCGCTCAACGATATCGTCGTCAGCCGCTACGCGCCTACGCGCATGGTGCAGCTGGAGACGCATATCGACGGCGGCTGGACGACGACCTACAACGCCGACGCCCTCATCATCGCGACTGCCACAGGGTCGACCGCCTACGCGTTGGCGTCGGGCGGTCCGATTCTGCCACCGGAACTGCGCAATATCCTGATCGTGCCGGTCGCGCCGCACCTGAGTCTGGATCGTCCGATTGTGCTGCAAGAAGGGGCGACGGTGACGGTCATCAACCAGAGCGAGAATGAGACGGCGCTCTCCGCCGACGGGGCACTGGTGGTGGGGTTGCAGACGGGCGACCGGGTCATCGTGCAGGCGAGCGACCGGGTGGCGCGCTTCATCCGGCTGCGTGACCGCAACTACTTCTATCGCTCACTGCTGAACAGGCTGGAGCCCCGCATTATCACCCCCAAGGATTAGGTATTTTTTACAAAACGTAAACGCCTCTACAATGAACCTGATTGATAATATGCGTTGAGCAGTTCTATGGTTCAAGAGGCGCTTTCAAATGTCTGTGGCAACACCAGAAGTAACGGCTGAAGACCTGCACTATTGTGCAATTCACACGGAAACCGAAGCGACGCTGCGCTGTAACAAGTGCGACCGCTGGATGTGCATCAAATGCGCCGTGCAAACACCGGTTGGCTACCGCTGCCGCCAATGTGTGCGCGGTGTGGAAGACAAGTTCTTCAACGCTAGCAGTACCGATTATGTGCTGACGGGCGTGATCGCCGCGTTCCTCGGCATGATAGGCGGCGCAGTGGGCGCGTTCGGCGGGTTGTTCATCGCGATCATCGCAGGCGTTCCGGCGGGTGGTCTGATTTCGCAGGCAATCCGTTACGCGACGGAAAAGCGGCGCGGACGCTACACACCACATATTGCGGCGGCGGCGACATTCTTCGGCGCGGCGCTGCCGGGGTTGTTCTTTCGCGGTGTGTTCATTGGCGCGCTCTTGTTCGGCGGGCTGGCGGCGGGCGCAGTCTGGGCAGCCTTCAAGATGTGGAAGAACTAACTCAAGATTGAACCGCCAAGACGCAAAGGACGCCAAGGATTATTCATGAATTCTTGGCGTCCTTTGTGTCTTGGCGGTTAGAATAAAATCTATCTTTGTGGCGAGAACAGATAAGGCATTTTATGGCTGTTGCAGCAGTGATCTTCGATATGGACGGCTTGCTGATCGACTCTGAAGTCTACTGGTGGCAAGCGCGCTGCGAATTTGCGGCGGCGCGCGGCAAAACGTGGACTATGGACGACCAGCGCGCGGCGATGGGGCGCAGCACGATTGAATGGGCGCATGTGATGCAGGAGCGCCTCGAACTGGACATGACGCTCCAGGCGATTATGGACGACATGATCAGCCGCATTAACCACAAGCTCGAAGAACGCCTGCCACTGCTGCCCGGCGCGGTCGAAGCCGTCCAGCTTGCCGCCAGTGCCTACCCGGTGGCGCTGGCGTCCGGCTCACCGACGGGCATCATCCGCCGCGTGATGGAACTGACGAAGCTGGACAGTGTGCTGCGCGTACAGGTGTATGGCGATGATATGGCGCGCGGCAAGCCGCACCCCGATATTTACCTGGAAGCGGCGAAACAACTCGGCGTCGCGCCGGAAACGTGTGTCGCGCTGGAGGACAGCGGTAACGGTGTACGGTCGGCACACGCGGCTGGCATGTACTGCATCGCCATCCCGACGGCGGAGTTCCCGCTGTCGGACGAAGTGCTGGCACTGGCGACGGTCAAGCTGAACAGCCTGCACGAATTCACGCTCGACCTGTTAAAGACGTTCTGAACCCCTGACAGGTATTGCAGGGGCGACCCGCCGGGTCGCCCGTGTGTCACCAGCGCAATAAATAGGAAGCCTAGCGGATTACGTCCGAATGAGAACAGTCTAGGATGATGCCTGACGTTCACTCCTCCCCAGATATGAGGAAACCATGTTCGGAAAAAATCTGTTCAAATCGCGCAGGCAAACCCCCGCTGCATCCGTATTGATTGTCAGTGATGATCGCGACACGTTAAGCACATTGCAAACTATGCTTACCGATAATGGCTTTACTGTCTATGCTCTCGCCAATGTGACGACTGCACTCGCACTGTTGAACGAGATCGACCTGCCAGATGTCTTCATCTGTGATTTCGTCGAGCCGCTTACAGAAGGGGTGGGCTTTATCAAGAAGCTGCAAATTCATTATGGCAAGTCGGCGCTGCCGCCTGCCGTGTTCCTGATGGACAGCCCCGACGATGAAACGGCCGCGAGTGAACTCGGCGTATACGATGTCTTGCCCAAGCCTGTGCAAGAGGAACGGTTGCTGCAATGCCTGACGCTGCTGTCTGACCGTAGTGCGGCAGTCTGACAGGCGAGCGGAGCAATCGTATGACGCTCGCACAAGTCTTCAAAGGGACGCTGGTGGTTTTGCTGGCGCTGGCGACTGCTTACCTGATTGTTGTGACGCTGAACGTATGGATCAGTGTACTAGTCGCGATCCTGGTTGCGTCTGCCGTGCGCCCGTATATCCTGCGTCTGATGCGGTTTGGTGTCTCGCAGGTAGCGTCGATCCTGCTCGTCTACGGTGGACTGGCGGCGGCGACGATTACACTGCTGCTGCTGGTTATGCCGCCGATCATCAACCAGTTTGTCAGCTATCTCGATAACGAAGATCGGCTTGCCAACCGCATCATCAGCGCGCAGAACTGGGTGGAAAGAACTGTTGACCAGCTGACAGAAGGAGATGTCGAGTTCGGGCTGCCACCCGAAGAAATCCGCGATTCCGTCTCAAACCTGATTGAGCAAGTGCGCATCACCGCGCCGTCGCTCGTGGGCAATGCGACGACGTTCATCGGCGAACTGGTGCTGATCATCGTCATGGGCTTGTACTGGATTACGACCCGCGAGCGCACCGAGGCCTTTCTTGTCGAACTGGTGCCGTTGGGCAATCGGGCGCAGCTGCGCCTGATCATGGAAGAAATCGAGGTGCGGCTCGGCAGCTACGTGCGCTCGATTGTGCTGGTATCGGTCATCGTTGGCTTTATATGCTTTGTCGTACTGCTGGTGCTGCGTGTACCAGGTGCGGGAACGATCAGCTTCTTCTATGCGGTCGCGACGGCCATCCCGGTGATCGGCGGTTTGATTGGCGTGGCACTGGCAACGCTGCTGGCGCTCCTGACTTCACCAACCGCTGCCATTATCGTCCTGGTGCTGACGTTCCTGCTCCAGCAGTTCGAGAATTATTACCTGACGCCGCGCATGATGTCGCAGGGGACAGACTTTGACCCGCTGCTGGTGATTGTGTTTGTGTCGATGGGCTTCACCCTGGGCGGAATCACTGGTTCACTGATTGCAGTACCGATTGCAGGGATTGTCTCGATCCTGACCAAGCACCTTATCCTTGACCCGCGCAAGGCGACGGTCGCCCCTGCTAAGGTCGAAGGTGGTATCTTGCTACACGTATCCGACCTGACGAAGCAGCCGGAGAAGTAGGGACGCCCAACAGGGCGTCCATTGTCAGGGCACGATTTTCCTGCCCTGTATCGGTAGAAACGGCTGCCCGCGCAAAAGTAGATGTCGAATGCTAGACAGCGACGATAGAGTTGTCACCGCTGTAGGGGTTTGGCACGTAACGATCTGCCTGCCAGTCGTTGTGCCATTCGCTATCGTTCACCAGATAGCGGAACTGATATTCCTGACCCTTCGCCAATTCAAGCGTGATGTTGAAGCTGCCATCCTTCTGGCGCTTCATCGGGGTCGCTTTTTCGTCCCACTCGTTAAAATCACCCACCAGATATACGGTTTCACCCTGTACAGCGGCGGGGAGTGAGAACGTCACTTTGCAAGTATCCTTCGTCTTGAAGTACTGCTTCTTGAGCATTGTCGTCATTTAGCCTCCGGTTGATACGACGCGATGCTACTCATTAATCTATCATAAATCCTGTCTCGTTCACATACGAGGTTTTCTTTATTATTTTTGCAGAGCCTTAATGGTGGAAATGTAGGCGGACACACGGCAATCTGATAAGATGTTGTATTGGGACAAGGCTTTACCTCGGAGTGCATATGATCAAGCCTGTAGCAACCGTCAGCGTAACCCCGAATTTGCCCGAAGCGATCAATCGCTTGCAGGAACTGGCGTTTAATCTGCGCTGGTCGTGGGATCGTGACAGCATCGAATTGTTCCGTCGTCTGGATCGTGAACTGTGGGAAACCAGCTATCACAATCCAGTTCGCATGTTGGGGGGGTTGAGTCAGGAGCGGTTGGAAGCGGCTGCCAATGACCCGGCATTCATCGCGCATTATCAGCGCGTGTGTAGCGATTTTGATACGTACATGAAAGCTGAAGATACCTGGTTCAGCCGTCAATATGGCAACCTGAAGAAGACACCGCTCATCGCCTATTTCTCGACTGAATTCGGCATCACCGAGTCGTTGCAGAATTATTCGGGTGGTCTTGGCGTCCTGAGCGGCGACCATCTGAAGAGCGCCAGCGACCTGGGCATTCCGCTCGTCGGCGCAGGGCTTCTCTATCAAGAAGGCTATTTCCGTCAATACCTGAATGCGGATGGTTATCAGCAAGAAACTTATCCGATCAACGATTATTCCAATCTCCCCGTCACGCTTATGCGTAACGCCGATGGCAGCCCGCTGCGCATCAGTGTGCCGCTGCCCGGTCGCGAACTGTACGCCTGGGTCTATAAGGTGCAGGTCGGGCGCGTGCCGCTGTACCTGCTCGACTCGAATATCCCGGATAACACGCGTGATGAAGACCGCAGCCTGACCGACCGCCTGTATGGGGGCGACCGTCGCACGCGCATCCGTCAGGAAATCCTGATGGGGCTGGGCGGCATCCGCTTCTTCAAGGCGATTGGACTAAAGCCGGACATCTTCCACATGAACGAAGGGCATTCAGCGTTCCTGGCGCTCGAACGCATCCGCGACCTGATGATCGAACAAAAACTGACTTTCCAGCAGGCGCGCGAAATCGCGGCAGCGTCGAACGTGTTTACGACGCACACACCCGTCCCGGCGGGGCTGGAGCAGTTCGGCTTCGACCTGATGGACGAACACTTCACCGATTACTATCGCTCCATGGGCTTCAACCGCGAACAGTTCCTCGATCTCGGTCGTGAACACATCGCCGGTAGCGAAGTCTTCTCGCTGCCCGTGCTGGCGTTGCGCCTGTCCGCAGGTGCAAACGGTGTGGCACAGCTGCACGGTGTCGTTTCACGCAAGATGTGGCAGTTCATGTATCCGAGCGTACCAGAACAGGAAGTACCGATTCAGGCAGTGACCAACGGTATCCATGTGCAGACGTGGATCAGCAATGATATGGCGCAGCTGATCGACCGCTATATTGACCCGACCTGGCGCACCGACGAATCACGCGCGGACATCTGGGGCAAGATCGATACCATTCCCGATGGCGAATTGTGGCGCGCCCACGAACGCCGCCGTGCCGAGCTGATTTTGTTCGCGCGCAAGCGGCTGGTTACTCAGCTTAAGCGGCGCGGCGTACCGCAGCAGGAAATTCGCGATGCGGAAGAAGCGCTGAACCCCGACGTGTTGACCATTGGCTTTGCGCGCCGTTTCGCGACGTACAAGCGCGCGACACTGCTGATGCGCGATGTGCAGCGCTTGAAGCGCATTTTGCACAACGCAGACTGCCCGGTACAGATCATCTTCGCGGGCAAGGCTCACCCGCATGACAGCGGCGGCAAGGAACTGATCCGCCAGATCGCGCAGCTTTCGCGCAACGCCGAGTTCCGGCATTCAGTCGTCTTCCTCGAAGACTATGATATGAATGTTGCCCGCTACCTGATTCAGGGTGTGGATGTGTGGCTGAATACGCCGCGCCGCCCGAAAGAAGCAAGCGGCACCAGCGGTATGAAGGTCATTTATAACGGCGGCTTGAATTGCAGCATCCTCGATGGCTGGTGGGACGAGGCATACGACCACAACGTCGGTTGGGCGATTGGTAATGGCGAAGAGTACACCGAAGACCAGGCAGACCAGCAGGATTACCTGGAGAGCGAAGCGCTCTATAACGTGCTGGAACAGGACATCGTGCCGCTGTTCTACGAGCGCGGGCGCGAAGGGCTGCCGCGCGAATGGATTGCCAAGGTCAAGAACTCGATGCGTAAGCTGGGCCCGTTCTTCACCACGCACCGCATGGTGCAGCAGTACACGGACCAGTACTACATGCCAAACTTTGAACGCATGGCGAAGCTGACGCAGCCGGACATGACAAAAGGGCTGGAGTACGCGGCATGGCGCGCACAGTTAGACCAGTACTGGGGGCAGGTGCAGGTGCGCAACGTGCAGATTGCCAGCGAAGAAGTGCAGGTGGGTAAGCAGCTTGAGATCACGGCGAGCGTGGCGCTCGGCGCGCTGAAGCCAGCGGATGTGCGCGTGCAGGTCTTCTACGGCGGGCTGAATACACGCGGCGAAATCGAAAACGGCGAGGCAGTCGATATGAAGCCTTTGAACGGCAACAACGACGGCACGTACACGTTCGGCGCGCAGTTGGCGTACCAGACGAGCGGCGAACGCGGCATTTCGGTGCGCGTGCTTCCGCATCATGAGTCGCTGCCGACACCGTTCCAACCCGGCATCATTCGCTGGGCGAACTAGAAGAAAGTGAACGCAGGGCGCGGAGACACAGAGATCGCAGAGGATTTAATCGCCTGCGTCTCTGCATCGCTGTCCTGAAGAAACAGAGCGGACGAGGCACGCCTCGTCCGCTGTCAGTCTATTGCGCTGATTTATGTGGGTTGTGGAAATGGTATGAGCAGCCGGCCACCGAGCGCTTCCAGCAATGCCTCGCCCGTGAGCCCGTCCTCTAATGCACGTTCAACATCGCTCAACATTGCGCGCACCGTTGCCATGTAATCCGGGGTGTTGAATGTCATGGACAGGTAGCCCGGACGAGCAGGCAGAGAGGTATCTGCGATGAACGGAAGTAGAAGTTCATAAGCCTTCAGACAATGCTCTATCAGTTGATCGGTGTCGGGAAGCGACGTGGTATAGACCTGCACATAAAAGTCAGTGCTCATAGCAGCAAAATAAGCGACAGACGGCGTGCCACCGCGATAATCGATGCAGTTTTCCCCGTAAGCTTCTACATTGACAATTGTTTCGAACTGGTTCTCATCGAATACTGCCTGTGCTTGTGCGGTTAAATCTGGCAGTGGTTGGCGCACCCGCGCCCAGGCACATTGCAGGTACTGTGGAGTGGCGGAGTGGGTGAGGGACGCGACGGCTGTGCCCGCGTTTGCGGAGACCGTGCGTGTGGGGAACGCCGTGGGGGACGGGGTCAGTGTGTGACCCGGCGTTACCGTCTGCGAAGGCGTAAAACGCAACTGGGGTGGCAATGACGAGGGCGCCGATGTGAATGCGAACCGGGTGAGTGTCGCGGCAGGTTGCGCGGTTTGAGCAGTGAGCGCGACTGCGCCCGATAGTCCAATGATGCCGATGACGACTAACGCCAGCAAGAACACAATCATTCTCAGGGTGGCTTGGGCAGGCATGGCAGTTCTCCTGATCGAGAGACAATCCTTCATCAAGACGCTCGTATCGACCAAATGGTTCCCGATCCAGGAGAGATTTTTTACGCATGGGCGACCCGCCGGGCCGCCCGTACAATCCTCTGCGACTTCTCTGCCTCCGCGCCCCTGCGGTAAGAGTCCGCCATTCTCATTGTGCGTTCTTGGCGCTTAGTGTCTGTTTGCCAGCCAGCTTTCGATAGCCGTGCGTGTCGCATCCGGCGCGGTGTGCGGGAACAAATGCCCATGCTCGGCAATCTCGCTATAACGCATGTCTGGCAGCAGTCGTTGCAGACGTTCTGCGGCGGCGGGGAAGAACGTGTCGCTGCGTTCGCCGCGCAGTGTCAGCACT
>JANRJX010000097.1:0-3280 GCA_033763755.1 Chloroflexota bacterium | reverse complement strand
GGCGAGCAGGTAGGTGATGCCCAAGACCAGCAGCGCCACGATGAACGAGATACTTACCGCCACCTGTAAGCTGGCGTTGGTCTGGGTGATCAGCGGCGTGAAGGCGTTATCGATCAGCCACTGGTTCATGAGTTCGATGGTATAACCCATCATCAGAAACGCTCGCTGCAAGCTCCAACCCATCCCTGCCAGCGCGAACATCAGGTTCCACCACAGCGTATCGATCTGAATTTGCAGCCCGTTCAGCACATCGTCGATGATCGGCATTTTTCTTTCCTTTCACTTACGGAGGCGGCAGCACGCCGACGGGCGGGTCAGCGATGGTCGCGCCGCAGTACGGGTTGGTTTCAGTGCGCCAGACGAGGGCATTGCTCCCCGGCAGGCGCGAAGCATCCCCAGGGGATGCCGGCGTTGGGCGTGTGGTTGGGTCGAGCATGAACGTCACGCGGTCGGGTGCTGCACCATAAGGAATGAGGGCGGCTAGTGTGAATGATCGCGTTTCGCCTGGTGCAAGACCAACGGCTTCGTAATTTAGCGTCAGTCCAGCATCGACCGCAGCATCAGACGACGCCCCCCATGTCCCAGTCGTGCCGTCAACGAGCTGGCTGACATAGCTCTGGTACGCCGGAAACACGTCATATCCGCTCCCGCTCAGGTTCCTGATCTCGATGTCCCAGATGGCGACCGTGCGTCCAGAGGGCGTGTTGACCGCGTAAATGTTGGTCAGCCGGAAACGCGCCGACTGAGGACTGCGGGTGAACACCGCGTCTCCGCGATAGAACGCGGCAGGCGGACGGATGGCATACGGTGTGACCGTCGGCGGCGGCAGCGCGGTCGGAAACGGGACGAGTGTCGAGTAGCCGGGGATTGGCACGAACGTCGGCAACGGTGTCGGTGTCAGCACAAAGGGAGTCGGACAGACATAAACTGGCGCGCCGGTGATACCGGTCAGCGTCCCGGTACACGCCAGTGCCGCCAGCATCAGCATGAGCAAGCACAAGAGAGTCGGTTTCATGGAATCAGTCCTGGTTGATTGCCGGGGGTGAGCAGCAGCGTGAAGGCAGGCGCAGTACTGTTGCCGCCGCGCTGGATCTGCCAAGTCTCGCCAAAGTACGGCACGACGACCTGAGCCGCCGCATCGGTTACAACTTCAAACGACACGTACCCGCGTTCATCCGTAAAGCCGCTGGCGAGCACACGATTGGTGTTGACCTCAACGACGCGCACCGAAATGCCCGCCACTCCTTCAGCCGGGTCAACGGTGCGGTTGCCGTTCTCGTCGTAGGCGATGACGACTTGGGCACTGATGACGCGCGGCGGGACGGGTGTCCCTGTCGGCTGGACAGTCGGCGGCGCGCCAACAAGTTCGATCCGCGCGGCTGGCTGCGGCGAGGGTGTGGGGGTGTTGGTGACGAGCGGCGGCGGGACGATGAGCGTATTGGCATCGCCGCGCCAGACATGGATCGCGTCCAGTCCGACGACATACCCCTCGCTGGCGTTATTTTTCTGCCCGACGGCGCGAATCTCCAGGCGATGAATGCCTTCACCGACGAAGTACACGCCCGTCGTTGGGAAAGCCAGTTCATCGGCGTAAGCGTCGATGGTCTCCAGCACCACGCCATCGACCACCACCTCGAACATGCCCATGTTCTGTGCTGCCACATACCGCACACGCAGCGCTGCCCCTTCGAAGGTGAACGACGCAGTATCGTAAGCGCCTTCCGTTCGGTGGTACTGCCCCCGGCTGGCGAACTGCGACAGTCGCGGCGTCCAGGCGGGCGCATAGCTCACCGTCGGATAGTCCGACTCGAAGGCATACCAGCCGACGAACGGCGGCGCGGTGTTGGTCGCGTCGGGCAGCGGCTCGACAGGGAGCGGCGGCTCGTACAGCACAGTGAGACCGTAGGGCAGATCGGTCGGCTGCGGCGGCATGACCACGCTCGGCATGACGACAGTAAACGTCAGCACGCGCTCGCTCAGCGTCGGGATCGGCGTGGACGATGCGGTTGCTGTCGGCGCGACGGTCAGTGTCTCTGTAAATGTCGGTGTGAGCGTTGGCGGGATAGTCGGCGATGCGGTCTGCGTCGGCGTAAGCGACGGCAGCACCATCAGGGTCGGGATGACGGTATCGTCTGCACTTGTCTGAGTGTGGAGCAGAAAAAAGGCGGCACTCCACGCCGTCAGGCAGAGCATCGCCAGAATTAGCAAAAGTCGCCGCGGTGCACTCGGCTTCGGTCGTCGCATCAGGTCACTCCCGTTCGGTTTACGCTGATTTCAGCGTAACAAAGTGGAATGACGGGACGGCTGTACGATTCCGGTTTGGAGGTAGGAGGATTCCGGTCGCGCGATGGAGGATTCCGGTTCAGCCCGGAAAGTGAGCAAAACCTTCGGCGCTCGCCCGACTGATCAGGTGTTCATTAGTGGTCACACCAAAGCGCGCGCGCATCTTTTCCGTCACCCAGTACACCCGGCGCAGTTTCAGGTTCAATTGGTCGGCAATCTCGCGTGCCGTGCAGCCGCTCGCCAACAGCCGCAGCACAGCGCGTGCCTCTGGATCAAGCTGCCACTGCTGCTGTTTGCCGGTCTGCATGATGACCAAATACTCAGCATTGGCGGTCGGGGACAAGTACGGGCGTTCGCGCAGCACCGTATCAACTGCTGTCAAAAGACAGGCAGACAGGTCATCTCCGGCTGCCAGATAGCCGCAGATCCCCATCAGGAAGAGATCACGAATGACCAGCCCGTCAATGGATGCGCCGATCAAAATGATCCGCGCTGCTGGGGCTGCACGAATAATCCGCTCGATCAGAACGTCGGTGTCGAACAGCGGGTCGAAGCGGTCGCCCATCAGGACGATTGCAGGCTGGTGATCAGCGGTCTGCGCGATCAGGTCATCCGCATTCTCCGCTTTCAGGATCCGGGTGTCGGCGCGTTCCCGAAGCAGTGTTTCTGCACCGACCACCGCCAGGCTGCTGCCTTCTGCGATCAGGATAAGTGTGGTCATGCCTTTTGCCCTCTCAGACACTCTCGTCACAGCCTATCACAGACGAGAAAACTGATAACGCAAAAGAGTCGCATTCGCGTGCAATTATTCGTTTTCGGCATGAAAATCTTTTGCATCCGCTGCCGATCACTCAAGCTGCCTGCGTACCTTCAAAATTTGATGGGCGATCAGGACAAGTTGAGCGACGTTTTGCACGTTGTAAGTCCGCAGCATCCGGTTGATCGCACGGTTAACCACGCTGTAGGTCACCCCCAGATGAACAGCGATACCTTTTGG
>JANRJX010000096.1:0-9734 GCA_033763755.1 Chloroflexota bacterium | reverse complement strand
AGTGCTAAAAACAGGATGTTCCGTGCCGCATTGACATCGCGGTCAAGCTGCACGCCACAGTGAGGGCAATCGTGAATTCTGACGCTCAAGTCCTTCTCCACAATCACACCACAACCGCTGCACGTCTGCGAAGTGTAGTGGGGCGCTACGGCGATCACCCGAGTACCAGCACTTTCAGCCTTGTACTCAAGAAACTGCCGAAACATCCCCAACCCCGCGTCATGTGCGCTCAAGGCAAGGTGTTCGTTGTGGGTTATGAACGCGAGCTTCATGTCCTCAATTGCAATCACATCATACGTGCCCACAAGGTAACGAGTGACCTTGTGCCAGAAATCCCGCCGCCGCCAGGCAATGCGCTCATGCAGCAACGCCACCTGCTGTGCCGCTTTGCGACGACGGTTACTCCCCCGCTTGCGACGAAACAAACGGCGCTGTGCCACGCGCAGTTCTGCCAACGAACTGCGCAGCCAACGCGGATTGTCCAGCGTTTGCCCGTCACTGAGGGCAAGCAACTTGTGCAAGCCAACGTCAATGCCGACTTCCGGTTGTGGCTGGCAACCGTAGCGCAGGTCTTCACATTCCATCATCAGGCAGACAAACCACTTGCGTCCGCAGCGCTTGATGTTCGCCTGCTTGATGACATGCTGTTGAGGCAATGGGCGGTGAAACTTGACCTTGATGTCACCCACGTTCTGGACGTACAGCGTCGTTTGCTTGTCAACGTTCAGCTTGCAGCCATTGCCGTAGGTGTAATCGAGACTGTTAAAGCGCTGCGGCGGTTTGAAGCGCGGGTATCCCGGCGTTTCGCCTGCTCTTACGCGGCGAAAAAAAGCGGCATAAGCCTTGTCCAGACGGCGCAAGATCAGGTTCAAGCTGGTGGCGTTGAGCAGGATGCCGTCTTGCTTGCGCCACTCGCGGAAGTAGTCCCGCTGATCCATTGCCCAAATACCGTTACCTGTCGCCTGATAATACTGCTTACACTCCGCCAGCGCACCGTTGTACACCTCGCGACCCTGCTCAAGCATCGTCTCCAACGCACGCACTTCTGCCTTGCGTGGGTAGAGACGATACTTGTAAGTGCGAAACATCAGAGCGTCATCGGACATGTTACAACTCCACAATTTGCGCGCTTATACAGCGACCGACTGAACAAACGAGCCATATGCCGCGCCTGTAGCCTTGCGCAAGCCAATGACTTTGTGCGCTTCCGTGTACCAGCGTTCTTTGCCAGACAGCGTTTCGTATTCGTAGTCGATACGCCCTTCAGGGCTGATATAGGTAACAAATGCCGTCTGGCGAACGCTGCCATTGCGCAGGAACTCAATCGTGTCACCCGCCTCGATCCACGCCTGCACGTCGTTTGCCTGCAATGCGGATGCAAGCTTTGCGAAGAAGAACGGTGTCCCCTTGAGGCTAAACAATTGGATGAGGATCACAGCGCACCCCCTTCGACCAGCAGCAGCGCGATCCACAGTTTGTCTGCAACTTCAGGAGCGACCTGCTGCATAGCCGCGCGGATAGCAGGCGCATATGCAGATTTGTCGTGTGTGCTGAAAATGGTGGTGACGATGAGAACGGCGGACAGGGCAGGGGTTGAGAGATGGGGTAAAGCCGCTGCAATCGACTCGACGGAATTGCCAGGAATGGGAAAACGATCCATAATGGAGATAGTCCTTTTCGTACTAGGTCTACGGATTGGATTAGGGCGGGAGTGGCGTTGGTAGCGCCTATCTCGCCCGTTTCGTTTTGAGGTACTTGCTTAACCTCAAACTATGCTGTATACTTTACTCACTTGAAAGCAAAATGTCAAGGGCAAAACACATGACTGTGGAAGAATTTGCCAAAGCAGTAGGAATGGATGCGAACGGTATCCGCAAAATCTTGCAAAAGGAACAGATGCTTCCTGAAGAAATGCGGCGAATACCCGGTGCGCGCAAGATAGGCGGCAAGCACAGGGGGATATGGGACATTCCCGAAAGTGCCGTTGACGACTTTGAACGTATCAAAAGCGGGCGTCCTCATAAGCCTGAATAGCTACTTCTACTGCGTGGTCTAGAGTGGCTTGCAGGAGTAAAACTGCGCCTAAAATGTTCTATTGGAGTTACAAATGTCAATCAAGAAGTACAAACCTGACCGCGATGAGGTTGACACGGGCGACATTACAAGAGAGGCGTATCTGCCATGACAACCACTCTCAACTACGCCTTAAAGCGCTTGATGCCCCTGCTCTCACATGATGATCGCTGGAACGTCCTGACGGTGTTGATTTTGCACGCCAATGGGCGCAATCGCTGCTGGACTGGCATGGATACCATCGCCAGCCTGGGGACGCACGGCAACGCCGCCACAGCCGCGCGTGCGAAGCGCTGGCTGCATCATCATGGCGCGTTTCGCCTTGTGCCGTATGGCGAGCGCGTGGAAGAGGAAAAGACGCTGCCAAAGCGCCAGCACATCTACGAACTGACCGGGCGCATTGCTATCGCCAATGATAAATGTGTATTGGAGATACACCCCTACCTGTACCTGAGTACAGAATACATGGCGCTGCCACTCGTTATCGGAGGATGCGAAGTTGTCAGCGGTGATGTTTTCAACGGTGAAAATTTCACCATTGAAAATTTCAACGGTGACAACAGAAGTATATCCATTACAAGACTCTCCAATGGAACTCTGTCCATTACAACTGAAAAGGAAGAGTCTACTAAACCAAAGAATCCTATGCCTGATTTGGGTTCAAAGTCAGGAAAGAAACCAGCGAAACAAAAGCCACAGTCACAGCCACAGCAGCCCGAACCGTCTGTCGTCTCTGAACCGGACGATCTTCTTGATCTGTTTGAAGTTGTACGCAAGGTGCTTCGGTTAGGGAGCGATGTCCCTGACAAACGGGTATGGCAATACGTCCACATGCTTAAGGGAACCGTGAAAAAACCCGGCGCATACTTTGACTGCCAGCTTCACCCGGATCGCGCCATGAGCGCTCTCGAAATGCGCGCGTTTGGTCTATGGATGAGTGAGACGAACAGCGATCTCAAACCGCTGCGCAAGCCCGAATCAGTCAACGATTATGTCTCACAGTTTAGAGCTTCTACGCAGCACGCCGCCTATGTGCAACGCGCCGCTGCCCACATGCGCGCTGACACTTTCGAGGTGGAAGAATCATTTGTCGCAAGCGCTGACGCTGAAGAGGACGCCATTGACTACACTCAGGAAATCAATGACATCCTGAAGGAAGTTTCCGCAGGGCTAGGGTCAACAGGAGTAAAGGCAAAATGAGCAGCAACCTTGCACTTGCATCAAAGCGTGAGCGAGTCAGCGGTCGAACACTTGCCGCGCCCGTTCCTCCCAACGCTACCGAATTGCTTGCCGATCACACCGCCGAAACCGCGTTGATAGGCGTCGTTTTGGCTGATCCGCTGCTGTATGCGCAGGTATGCGACCTCGTACAACCTGCCGACTTCCAGAACCTCTTTCACGGCTTTGTATGGAAAGCCATTGAAGATGTGGCGGCGCGCGGTGAAGAGATCGAACTCAACACAGTGGTCAGTCAGCTTGAGACCTACAAACAGGTGGGCAGAGGCGACACAGATCGCATGATCCATGATTTGAGCAGCTATATGACGACAGGCATGGGCGGGGCGGTACTCAACTACGCCAGGCGCATTCGCTCAGTGGCAATGGCTATTCGTGTCCTGAGTGCTTCAATGGACTTGCAGCGTGCCATTCTCGAAACACCGCGCCTGCGAATTGACAGTGACGCGCTGGTTGAATTGACCAACAACACCATGTTCAAGGCGACTGAGCAGACGCCCGAACACGATACCAGTATCTTCGGCGCGCTGGGCACAATCGCCTCAAACATCGAAGCGCGCATGAACGATGAGGCGCTGCCTACGGTGGCGACTGGCTTTACGCATATCGACGAGAGCGACCTGGGCGGGCTTGTGCGCGGCGAAATAACGATGCTTGCCGGTGGTCCTGGCATGGGCAAAACGACAATGGCTCTGAGCGCAGTCGATATGATAGCGCGGCGCGGCGTTCGAGGCGCGGTCTTCTCGCTCGAAATGACTCGTGAGGAGATTGTGACGGCACTCATGAGTATGAATACGGGTATCCCGCGTTCTGTGATCGGGCGCAAAAAGCTGACAACGGCGCAGTATTCATCATTCTTGCAGGCGGCAAAGACTGTCAGCGCCTACCCAATCGAGATTGCAGACAAGCGCCAGTATCCTTCGCTCTCACCGCGCCAGCTTCGCATTGCTCTGCGCAGGATGATGGCAAGCGGCAAGGTGGAATATGCAGTCATCGACGGGCTGTGGCTGATGGATAGCGATGAGCAGGTAGATCGGCGCGGCAATCCCCTTCCCAAGCCGGAGCGCCCACGCGAGGTGCACCTCATACTCCGCGAACTGTCAGACATCGCCACTGAATTTAATCTACCCATCCTGCTCATCCATCAATACAAGCGCGAATGGCGCTACAGGAATGATAAGCGTCCGCAGATGGATGATTTGGCAGAGGGGTCGTCTTGCGAGCGCACCTGCCAAATCATCATGGCATTGCACCGCGCCAGTTACCACGACCACGGCGAAGGTGATGACAAGACCGAGATGTATTTGCTCAAGGATCGAAACGGCAAACAGGTTCACGCGCCTTATGTGTTCAAGTGGGTTCCAGGAAAGGACAAATACGTCAATGTCGGCTAATCCAATAGACGAGGCAAACGTCTATCTGCTCAAGACGTACCAGGACATGCTGAAGGCGCACCTGAAAGACTGTGCTTCTCGGAACCCAAAACTGTCAGCACAACTTGCGCACTGCATGGCACAGGTGTCAGTTGCGATGAGCAGTCAGTCGAAACGCACGCCGCGCGATATGCTACAAGTCTGCAATGATGCTGACCTTGTTCTTTGTCAGTCACAGGACTGGCGCGATGGCACGAACTATTTTGCAGAATAGCCTCCGTGCAGCCCGTCGTCAGGCGACGGGCTGCACAGCGCGTTCTTTCAAATTAGCATCCCCACTATAACAAAACACAAATTGTTTTTTAAATGGTAAAACTGTATAATGAATGTACAGGCAAATGCCTTTTAACTACCATTCCACAGGAGGCTTCCGATGTACGTTTCGCAGATCACCATCAAGCGCGGGGTCACGCTCAATTTGGGCAATTACGAGAACGCCCGCCACGAAGTCGCGATGACAGTGGCGCTGGATCAGGGGGAAGATGTCGCGCTGGCGGCGGAAGATTTGACCGCTCAGGTCAATGAACAGTTGGCGCGCGTGGTTGCTCCGACGTTGGAGCATGGCGTTGACGACTCTCGCTGGTTGACGACCTTCTCCAGCAAGTAACCGCGTTTCTGCACGGCGGGGCAGTTTGGCCCCGCCCCGTTCTTTTTAACAAACATCTGTTCAAAGAAAGAGAATCACATGACTGCTCAACCTACAGCGCACCTGTTTCATGAGGACTTGGTCAGACTCGCGCGTCTGGAACGCGATATTGAAGCGGTCGAGGCGACAAAGCGCGCTTTTGACGCTGAACTCAAGGCAGTGAAGGCGCAGCGGGATGCATTGCGCGCTGAAATTGACCAGCGCGCTATCGAAAGCGGCGAGGTGCACCCACACCCGCTTGTGACCGTCGCAGAAACGTCCTCGCTCGCCTACAACCCGGTCGAGGTGTTGGACACGATCCGGCGCGAACTCTACAACCGCGAAGCGGCACGCGATGCGTTTATGACGCTCATCATGGACGCAGTTGGCGACGGCATTGAAGCGGGCGCGCTGAAAACGCTTCCATCTGCCACGCCAGTTGAGCTGGTGGTGGGCAGCACTGCATATCGTGTAGGCGATGTTGGTGTGCTGTGGCGCGCCTACAATGCCTGGCATCTGGATCGAGACGACGACGGCAATCGTCTTCAGGAACTGGTGCGCACGAAGGTTGAACTCAACGCCGAAACACTGCGCAAGCGCATCGCCGATGACGACAACATGGACTGGGCAGCGGACATGTGGCGCACGGTATGGCGTCAGACGGTGCGCATCAACGCGCTGGACAGCCTGACTGTCAATGACGTCGTCCCCGTTCCCGCGACGGAGGCATAAATGGACACTCTGATGCGCGCGCCGTTCCTCGGCGCTCAACAGCGTATCCAGATACGTCCATCCACGCGCATCACGCCTGCTGCTGTCGCCGCGCTGGAAAGCGCGTCGGCGGATTACAGCGATTGTCTGGAAAACGCCTGGGAGACCTATCAGCAGTCGGTGCGCAATCTGGAACTGGCATCGTTGGCAACGCCGATCCACATCACCCTGCGCATTGTGGATGCGTCGGGCGTTGTGTTAGCGCTGGCAGCGCGTTTTGACCCGTTCGGCGAACACACGATGGTGATCGATGTGGATGAGGACGGGGGAGCGCAATGATCCGAATCAGCGAACACATGCAGTTCCCGGTCGAAGTCATCGTTGGCAAAAAAGCGGGGTTTCTCGGCAAAAGCAACAGCGGCAAGTCGTACACGGCGCTGCGCTTCTGCGAGCAACTTTTGCGCGCCAACATCCCGGTCATCGTCATTGATCCCATGAGCCAGTTTCGCGTGCTGACTGAACACTACCCGGTGATCCTCGCAGGTGGCAGCAAGCGCGCTCACGTCCCGCTCACCGTGCGCGGTGCAGCGGCGCTGGCGGACTTTGTCTACAGACAGCGGATGTCTGTCGTCCTGGACGTGAACACGGTTGATGGTGTGCAGGATACCGCGCTGGTGGAGGCGTTTCTGGGGCATTTCTGGCGGCTGGTCAAGCAGACCGATATTGACGACCATCACGAGCCGTTCACGATTGTTGTGGATGAGGCGCAGTACTATGTCCCTCAAGGCGCAGTGACGCCTGTCTCGCAGACGATTATTGACATCGCCAAAACCGGGCGTCATCGCAAGATTGGGCTGTTGGTGGCATCGCAGCGCGGCGCGTCTATCGACAAGAATTTTTTGACGATGGCGAACCTGCTGATTTGTCATCGCGTCATCGCGACAGACGCCGATTACGTCGCTGAAATTGCGGGCGTGTCTTCAGCGAAGGTAAAGGGCATTGTGCGCACGTTCCAGCCGGGCGCGGCGCTGGTCTTGGGCGACCCTGACCTTGTGAACACGGGGACTGACGACTACATCGTCACGCGCGTTGATCTGCCAGACGTCAAGCGCGGCGCGACGGACCAACAGGCGGCGCTCAACCTTGCCGCATTGCAGCCGATGTCAACGGAGCAAATTGAGGCGCTGCGCGCTGCGCTGATGGTCGAGCCAGAACGGGACCGCACGGATCGCGCTGGTAACGGCGTGGAAAGCGGTAATTACCAGCGCCTGGAACAGGACAATGCCGATCTTGTTGCTCAGGTTGCCCAGGCACGGGCACGCATTGCCACGCTGGAAGCCGACCTTGCTGAAGCGCTGGCGAATCTTGCTGTAGCACTACACGCCGCGCCAGCAGAGCCCATCGCCAGCAACGGACATGCGCCTGTCGTCGCTGAAGCTGACGATGATGACGCGCCTGTGCGGTCTGAGCGCAGTCTGAAGTTGGCGGCCAATCGCGAGCGTGCGCAGTTCGACCGTCTCAAGCAGTGGATACGCCAGACCCCAAAACCATTTCAGATCGATGTCATGGCGTATCTGGTCTATTTCGAGAATGAGTGGTTTACGGTGCGCCAGCTATGCCGCGTACTCAAGCTCAGCGAGTCGTCACTGTTCAAGAATGCGCCCACGTATTTGATTGACAAGGGCATATTGGAGCGCGACTTCCGCGATGGCAGGCAATCGTACAGGAGTGCCGCGCGCCGCTACATCAAGGCGACGTTCCCGACTCTGGACACCGATGCGCTGCTCACTGAACTCATTCAGATGGGCAGCGAGACGCGCCTGCAACATTTGATCGCAACGTTAAAGTAGCACGAAAGGCAGGGTACAGGTGTGAATCAGGCACAACTGACCAAAGCGACAAACGAAGCTATTCAGGCAGGCGTAGACCTGTCGTCACCCGAAGTCATGGCGCGCATTCAGCAGGCGCGTGATGCGGCGGCTGCACTTGTGCCCGCGCCGCGTAACCCCGATGAGCAGGTGTTGCCAAAGGGGTTTCAGACCGCCAGCGGCTACGTGATTGCATTGGGACGTATTGTGCTGCTGGCACAAGTGCTGTTTATCCAAGGGCTGGCAGGCGGGCTGATCACGCTTGGCTTGCTGATTGTGGACACGGTGCGCATGGCGCATATCGTCAGCCTGTTTGTCAGCGGCGGGCTGCTGCAAGCCATCCTCGCGCTCGTGGTGATTCTCATCTACACGTTTCTCAGTCTGCGCAAAGCGGAACTCAAGTACGCACTGGGGAAATTCGAGAAACCCCGCTTTTCGCTGCGCCTGCTGTCGGACTGGTGGAATTACTGGTCAGGGGATGACCCCAACTGGAAGGTGCAAACGCACTCGAGTACGTGGCTGGACTATAAGCGCACAAGTGGGTTTCACGCCGCACTCAAGTGGGGGATCGCGCTGCTGCTGCTGTTGGAGGCGGCGCTGGTGGTGTTTCCTGCTGACGCCATTTCCTACACCGTGACGGGCGAAGACGGCGACGAAAAGACGGTGACGACCACTGCGCTGGAACTGGCATTAGCTGGCGAATGGCAACGGCTGCTGGTGGTAGAGGACGGTCTGCAACGCATCATCGGGGGCATCGCCGCCTTGGTGGTGACGATGATGACCATCGTCGGCTTATCGTTCCAGCTTGAAGGCGCGTATGTCGAGTACGTGCGCAGCGGGGGGCGGACGAACTCCGCTGATTTTTTCGCCAAATTACAGCAAGACTACTTGGTCTTGTGCGAAGACCGGGCGCGGCAGGCGGAACACAACACGCTGAAGGTGCTGGTGGCGGAGGCGAAGCAAGCCCAACTAGCAGCGCTGGCGGAGACCGCGCCGATGCTGCCGACGCCGAACGGCACGGGAGCGCAGAACTGATGACGGCAATAGCAGCACAGACGGCAATCCTGTCTGAGATGCTGGAAGAGCTACGCCGCCGTCCTGCCGTTGTTGAGCGCGTGGAAAGTGGTAATTACCAGCTTTCCACGCCGCCTGCACCTGTGCCTGCGCAGGTGACACTCGAACTGAGCGAACGTCAACACCTATCGCCCAAACTGGAACTGGTGCTGAAGCACCTGACGAGTGAGGCGGGTAAGGCAGACATGGGCATGAGCGGGCGTGACCTGGGCGAGAAGTTGGGCGTCAGTCACGTATGGGTGAATAAGGCAAAAGCGATGATCAAATCAGGAGAGTACAAGCCATGAACGAGATGCAAGCTTTTATCGCGATGCTTCCCGCCGCCATTCTCGTCTTTTGCGCGTGCTGGATCGTGATTTTGGTCATCGTCAGCGCGTTGGCGCTGCTGCGCGTGCTGTTCGCAGATTAGAGGTGTGTCATGAACTATGCAGATGCAAAAGCCCTGGCAGATTGCGTGGTCAACCTGTTAGCGCCGCATTGCCAGCGCATTGATATTGCTGGCAGCATCCGGCGCAAAATGTCGGACATTGGCGACATTGACATTGTGTGCGAACCGGGCGACGGGTTCGATGCCTATTTGGATAGCCTTGTGCCGGAGGTACTGGCGCTGGACATGAGCGCCAAAACGGGCAAGCCGACTGCCAACGGGTTGCGACAAAAATCATTCCGCGTTGGCGATACCAAAATTGAATTGTGGATTGTGCGTCCCGACCG